>CAZBLT010000022.1:0-41989 GCA_964492745.1 uncultured Anaerolineaceae bacterium | reverse complement strand
TCCATTGAGACCCATGGCAAGTACGGTATAATCGCCTCCATGTCGAGCCCAATGCCCCCGGCAACCGAACCCGCCGAGTCTCAGGAAAACGCCCCGGCGCCGGCCTCACAGCCAGCAGATGGCAAATCTCTCCGCAGGCGCCGGATTCTCTTGGGCCTAGCCATCTATGCCGCGCTGCTTCTCCTCGCCGGTGGCGTCGCCTATTGGCAGGGTCAGGCGCTGGGCGAAAAGCAACGCCAAGGTGAACTCGAGCGTGCACTCCAGGAGCAGTACGAGCTGGGCGTCGCCGACCTCGAGGCCGGACGCTATGCACTCGCACGGCAGCGCTTCGAAGCCATCATCCGCCAAGCGCCGGAATTCCCGGGGGCGGAGGATCGACTGGTAGAAGCCCTTCTTTATCTGGACGTCCCGACGCTCACGCCTACGCCACGCCCCACGGCTACGCCGGATCCCTCGCCGCCTGAGAAGCTCTTCGAGGATGCCCAAACCGCCCTGGATGCCGGCGATTGGCATACCGTCATCGATAAATTGCTTTCCCTCAGGGCCAAGGATCCCACCTATCGAGCCGTGGAGGCGGACGGCATGATGTTCACCGCCTTGCGCAACCTGGGCATGGAACTTATCGCCCAAGGCGAGATGGAGGAGGGGCTCTACCAGCTCAGCCTGGCCGAGCAGTTCGGGCCGCTCGATCGCGACGCATTCTTCCGCCGCTCGCTGGCCCAGCAATACCTCCTCGCGAATAGCTACGTCGGCCTGAATTGGGCCCGTGCGGCAGAGCTCTTCGAGCCACTCTGCCTGCAGGGCGCAACCAGCGACTCCTGCCCCAAGTACGCCGAAGCCGCCTGGAAGTATGGCGATCTCCTATGGAGCGCTGGCGAAGCCTGCAAGGCCAACAAGCAATACCAGGCTTCGCTGAACGCCTTTGCCTTCCCTGGACTCGAACCCACCGCCTCGAAGGCCAAGCGGGTTTGCGCCACGCAATCCGCCCCACCTCCCCAACCCACCGCCACGCTTACGCCCACCCCCACGGAAGAGGGAGGCGGCGGAGGGGACGGCGGGGGCTGATGGTCTTGCTGCTCACCGCGCTAGCCCGGACTGCGTGAACCCCGGTACACAACTTGCATCCTCTTTCCCACAGGCGCAAGCTGCCGTGAGGCACAGCCATACGTCAAGCGTGTGCCCGACCTGCCGGCCTAACCGGCAGCCGGGGAGGAAGGGGTTGCATGGACTACTCTCTGTTGTTGCTATCGATGGGCATGATAGGCCTCTATCTTGGATTCTCGAGCGCCCTGGGCCTATTCATCTGGCACGCTCGCAGGCGGAACCCCGGCCTAATCCCACGGCTGGCGGCTGCCGGATACGCCTCTTTCATCTACCTGCCTATCTCGCTCTATCTGGCCCGCTTCGCCCCTTGGCCGCCGCAACTCCGGCTGGGGGTCCTGGTTACGGGTGGATTGCTCTGGGCCGCCATCGCCTTGCTCTTCCCACGCCTGCCGCGCCGCTTTCGGTCGCCGCTCTTCGGCCGCCAGTATCTCAGCCTTACGATGCTCATCGTGGCTTCCTGGTGCCTTACCTACTGGCTCCATGATCCAGAACCCTCCCTGCTCGCGCTGGGCCTGGCGGCCTGCACCGCATCGCTTTCGGCGCTGCGCGATGCCCTCCCCAGGTATGAAACGCCTGCCTAGTTGGGGTACAATGAAACGCCCGCCGGCCGGGCCGGGTTTACAGCTGATCGAGACCAGGCTTGTTCGAGCTCACATTTCTCGGCACCTCCGCCTCCGCGCCTTCCGTCCACCGGGGCCTCTCTGCGCAGGTCGTCAGCTACCGCGATCTGCGTTTCCTGGTTGATTGCGGCGAAGGCACCCAACGCCAGATCTTGCGCTCGGGATTGGGCTTCCGCCGTCTCCACCGGGTGCTGATCACACATGGACATCTTGACCATATCTTAGGCCTGGCAGGCTTGATTTCAACCTTCTCGCGCTGGGAGGCCATCGAATCGCTCGAGATTTGGGCCGGCGAGTGGGCCATGGAACGCATCCAGGATCTGCTCTTTGGTGTGGTGCTGCGGGGTGCGCGAGCACCCTTGGAGATCATCTTGCGGGTTGTAAAGCCGGGGGTCTTATTCAAGGAACAGGGCCTCACCGTGCGGGCTTTCCCGGTGATCCATCGCGGGCCGGGCTGCTTCGGTTACGCCTTCGAAGAGGCTGCCCGCCGCCCCTTCTTGCCCGAGAAGGCCGAAGCGCTTGGCGTCCCATCGGGCCCACTTTGGGGCAAGCTCGCGCGCGGTGAGGGAATTAGCCTGCCAGATGGCCGCACAATCGCACCCGAGGAGGTCTTGGGCCCGCCTAGGCGGGGGACCCGCCTGATTCATGTGGGCGATTGCGGGAGTACCGAGAATCTTGTCGACATTTGTGAAGAAGCCGACGCCCTGGTCATCGAGTCCACCTACCTCTCGGTCGAGGAGGACCTGGCGCTTAAGTTCGGACACCTCACCGCCGCGCAAGCAGCCAAGCTTGCGCGTGAAGCCGGCGTGCGCCAACTGATTCTGACACACATCTCGCGGCGCTACCGCGAGAAGGACGTCCTGGAAGAGGCGCAAGCCATCTTCCCCAATTCAACCGTCGCCCGCGATTTCGATCACTATCAGATCAAGCGCCCCGATTGATCCTGTTCCCCCACGACTCTGCCGGCGGAGGACCGAAATCGCAGCTGGCCGGCGACCCCATATTGAATTGGAGAGCCAGAGGGGATAGAATCACCCCGGTAGATTTCAACACCGGGAGATGCCATGCCGGTCTACGAGTACCGATGCCGCGAATGTGATGCCGTATTTGATGCCTTGCGCCCTATGAAGGACGCAGAGGCGCCGATCCCCTGCCCTTCCTGCGCAAGTTCGAAAACCAACCGCAAGATATCCGTTTTCGCCGCCCACAGCGATGGTAGGGCGCTGGCTGGCAGTCAGGCTTCTTGCGCTTCCTGCGCCAGCAGTTCCTGCGCCACCTGTGGGTATTAGGCCCATATCTGCCGCCAACCTAGCGATCTAGAGATCCTGCAAATCCTAGAAGCTCTCTTATCTGAGCCTCATGGATATCGGCCAGCGATTTCACGACGAGGTCTGCGGCCGAAAGCGCCAGGGCATCATGCGTGGTGGTTACCGCGAGGGCGCGCATGCCCGCCTTCTTGGCACCCTCCACCCCGACCACAGCATCCTCGACCACCAGGCAATTGCGAGGCTCGACTCCCAGCTGCCGCGCCGCTTCGAGAAAGATCGCAGGGTCTGGCTTTGCAGGGAGATGTTCGCCCGAAACCAACGCGTCTAGATAGGGCGAAAAGCCGAGCGCCTCCACGAGCGTCTGCACATTTTCGATCGGCGCCGAGGATGCCACCGCCTGCTGGATCCCCCACGCCTGGAGCCGCTCGAGCCAGGCCTTCGCGCCGGGCAAAGCCTTGGCCCGTTCGCGAGCCAGGCGCCGGAAGGCTTGCTCCTTCGCCTGGCTCACCTCTTCCACCCAGGCGGGGTTCCCGGCCTCGCCTGTCATGTGAGCCAAGATGGCTGCATTGTTCCGGCCGAACGTGGCCAGATGTTGCTCCCAGGTCATGTCTAAGCCGAAACGCGGCAAGACCTCCCGCCAGCTCGCATAATGAAGCTCGCTCGTGTCCGCCAAGACACCATCCAGGTCCCATAGAACCGCACGCGACCCATCCGATGAAGATTTAGCCATGGCGGAGAACTCCTCCCGAGCCATTTTCCCGGGCGTCAGCAGGTGAGATGCAGAGCAGCTACCACTCGGCGTTGCTCCCGCAGGCGATTGTAGGCCTCGCAGGCTTCCTGGGTGAGCAACACGAACAGTTCAATGCCCCGGCTCCTGATGCCGGCGCGCGTTTCTTCTGGGACCCGCATGCGGCCAAAGGCGCCCTGTCCCACGATGAGCACTTCGGGGTCGCTCTGAAAGACCTCGTCTAGATCTTGCAGGCTAAGCAGATGCCCCTGCTCTCGCCACCAGTTGCCGCGCACATGGTCGGGATAGATGATGACATCCCGCGTGTAGGGCCTACCATCCACCTCCAGCCGTCCAAACCGGTAGCCTGTGATCCCAGGAGGTTTCATCACCTACGCCGGCCGCTGGCAGTCATCCGAATGTTGAAACGGTCGAATTCACCCGATGGGTTCTCCCAGGAGACCTCGATATCGTCAACGCGTGCAGCGGGTGGGCCTTTCCGGCACCACTCGATCATGGAGCCCACCGCCTGCTCCTCCCCCTCGAATACCGCCTCCACCCGACCATCCCAAAGGTTGCGTACCCAGCCCTTCAGGCCGCAGGCCTGAGCCTCCTGGGCTGTGTAATAGCGGAAATTGACCCCCTGCACACGGCCAGAAATCCAGAGATGCGCTCGCTTTGCAGCCATGATCCTGACATTCCTCCAAATCCCCAGTATTTATCATAGCCAAGCCAGCTCGAGAAATCCACCCCCAGCGTCCACACGGGCGAGGTGAAAGAGAAACCGCCCTGCAAAGGACGCTCACAGGACGGCCGGCGTTCGAGATTAACCTCCTAATTGACTAGGGCAATATCCCCCACAGGCCCGTTTCCCCGACAAGCGCCAGCAGAGGACCCGGCACCAAGCCGAAGATGAAGGTCACAAGCGCGGCTAGCCAAACTGTGGTGTTCAACCAGATCTCCGAACGCGTCTCCGGCTCACCCGGCCGCATGTACATCACCACCACAACGCGCAGATAGTAATAGGCCGAGATGAGCGAAGTGAGCACGCCGACCAGCGCCAGCCAGATGAGATCGGCCTCGATCACTGCACGGAAGAGGTAGAACTTGCCCACAAAGCCAATGGTGGGCGGCACGCCAGTAAGGGAGAGCATGAATAGGACCATGGCCAATGCCAACCATGGCCGCCGGGCGCCAAGGCCGGCATAATCCTCGATCTCCAGCCCCTGCCCTTCGGCCTTCTCCATCGCCAGCACCACACTCCAGGCACCCAGATTGGTGGCGGCGTAGGCCAGCAGATAGAAGAGCGCCGCGCGAACCGCCTCCGGTGCTATAGCCGGATTCGCCGCCGCGGGCAAGGCCATCAGGATATAGCCAGCGTGAGCGATGCTCGAATAAGCCAGCATGCGCTTGATATTCGTCTGCGCGATGGCGGCGACATTCCCCCAAGCCATCGTCAACGCGGCCACCCAGACGGTCAGAGGACCCCACGCAGCCGCTGCGGCCGGAAAGGCTGCCAGGAAGATGCGCAGCAATGCCGCAAACCCGCCAGCTTTGGCCCCCACCGCCATGAACGAGGTCACCGACGAAGGTGCCCCTTGATAGACATCCGGGGTCCACATATGGAAAGGCACCGCTGCGACCTTGAATCCGAGACCCACCAGAATCATGGCACCACCCACGAGCAGAAGCATGGGCACAGCGGGCATCCCGCCTACGCTCTCCATCACGCCCTGGATTGAGGTCGTCCCTGTCGTGCCAAAGACAAGCGCGATTCCATAGACCATGAAACCAGAGGCAAAAGCCCCCAGAAGGAAGTACTTTAGGGCCGATTCCTCGGATTGCGGCTCGGGACGAGCGAAGCCAGCCATCACGTAGAGCGGAATTGACAGAAGCTCCAGCGCCGCGAAGACGACAATCAGGTCTCCGGCCATCGCCATCAGCATCATGCCGCAGATGCTGAACAGCATCAGGGTGTAATACTCGCCGCGCTCGATCCCCCTTCGGCGCAGGTAATCATAAGCCTGGCCGATCGCCATGATCCCCAGCACCAAGAAGAGCAAGCCCAGTACATGGCTGAAGCCGTCTACGACGATCATGCCTCCCAGAAAGGACCCCGTTGTGCCCCACTTCCAAACCGTCGCAACCAGGCTCAGCAGCAGGCCGCCGGCCGCCAGCGCCGCCGTGATGCCCTTCCGTTCTCTTGGGATGAAAAGGTCCACGACAAGCAGCACGACCGCCCAGGAGGCGAGGATGATCAGTGGCAGGATGTTGAGAAGTTCTTCAGCACGCATGGCTCTACCGCATCACGATCGCCGACGACCCCAGCACCGAGAGCAGCTTATCCACCGACGGTGCCATCAGGCCGAAGAAGGGTTTCGGATACAAACCGATCCAGAAGATGAAAACCACCAGCGGGAGGAGGGTGATCACTTCTCGCCAGTTGAGATCCTTCAGGGAGCGGTTCTCTTCCTTGTCGAGTGGACCCAGGAAGAGCTTCTGGAACATGAAGAGCATGTAGATTGCGGCCAGGATCACGCCCGCAGCCGCAAAGCCGGCGTAGAGACGCGAGCCCAGGGCGCCAGAGCCGAAGGCCCCCAGAAGAATCGTGAACTCGCCGATGAAGCCGTTCAAGCCGGGCAGCCCCATGGAGGAGAGCGTCACGATGAGCGTCAGCGCCCCGTAGATGGGCATGATCTTCCACAAGCCGCCGAAGGCATCCATTTCGCGGGTATGCCGGCGTTCATAGATCATGCCTACGATGAGGAACAAGGCGCCCGTGCTCAGGCCGTGGTTGATCATTTGCAGCAGCCCGCCCTGAATTCCCTGAGGGTTGAGCGCAAAGAGGCCCAGTACGACGAAACCCAAGTGGCTCACCGAAGAGTAGGCCACCAGTTTCTTCACGTCTTTTTGGGCGTAGGAAACCGCCGCACCGTATAGGATGCCAATCACCGCCAGCGTCGCCATGAAGGGCGCCATGCGGACCGCCGCATCCGGGAAGAGCGGGATGTTGAAGCGCATCAGGCCGTAGGTGCCCATCTTCAGCAGTACGCCCGCCAGGATGACCGAGCCGGCGGTGGGCGCCTCGACGTGTGCATCCGGGAGCCAGGAATGCAGTGGCCACATCGGGACCTTGATGGCGAAGGCCGCCGCAAACGCCAGGAAGAGCCAGGTCTGGATATTAGGCGGGATCGAGGCCATGGCGATCAGATCGGGGACGGCAAACGATTCGAACCGCAGGCCCAGCCAAAGGATCGCCAGCAACATGAGGATCGAGCCGGCCATGGTGTACAGAAAGAACTTAATCGCGGCGTAAACGCGACGGGGTCCACCCCATATGCCGATCAGGAAGTACATCGGCACGAGCGTGAACTCCCAGAAGATGTAGAACAAGAACAGGTCCAGCGCCAGGAAGACGCCCACCATACCCACTTCCAGGAGCAGGAAGAAGATCATGAACTCCTTCACCCGCTCCTCGATCGCGGTCCAGGTCGAGATGATGGAGATAGGCGTCAGGAAGGTTGTCAGGAGCACCAGCAGCACGCTGAGGCCATCGACGCCCAGGAAGTATTCGATCTCGACCCCGGCCAGCTGGAACCAGGGGCGCCGCTCGACCAACTGCATGGAAGCCTTGGCGCCCTCAAACTGCGCCAGCATCACCAAGGAGAGGGCGAAGGTGAGCGTCGAAGCCGCCAGCGCCGCCCAGCGGATGGCGTTGTGGCGGTCTTTGGGTATCAACAGGATCACCAAGACGCCCAGCAGCGGAGCGAAGGTCACCCAGGTGAGCAGCGTATTGGAAAAGTCCATGGATCTGTCCTCTGCCTATCTATCCGAAGATGAAGTAGCTCAGGGCCAGCAGCCCTCCAACGAGCACCGCCAGAGCGTAGTTGCGCACATACCCGGTCTGCAGGACCCGCAAGCGGGCGGAGGCTCCTTGCGTCAGCGTCCCCAAGCCATTGGCAATAGCATCGATGACCTGCAGATCGAAAGGGCCCGCCAGCCAATGCGTGAATACCTTGAAAGCCCGACCGAGAACGCTGTCGTGGAACCAGTCATGCCAGAAGCGCCAATCGATCACTTCCGCCAGGAAATGCGCCAGCCGGACGTAGGGCTGGATGAACAGAAAGCCGTAAAGCTCGTCCACCCACCACTTGTTCTCCATGCCCACGAAGATGGGGCCCAGAATGCGCCGCAAGGGGTCGGGCTGGCCCTTGGCAAGCGTCCTGCGGCCGTAGAGTTGCCAGGCAGCCAGGATCGCCAGTAGAGCGAAGATCACCGAGAGGAGAGCAACCTGGAGGTTGAACTCCGATGCGTGCACATGGACGGTGTGCTCAAGCCAATGCGTGAGGGTGTGGACCCCCGGCAGGTTGAGCGCACCACCCACGATCGAAAGGCCCGCGAGCACGAGGAGAGGGACGGTCATCACCGGGGGGTTCTCGCGGGCGTGCGCGGCGGCATCGCTGCGCGCCTCGCCGAAGAACACCATCAAGATCTGGCGGCCCATATAGAAAGCCGTGAACAGCGCCGCGACCGCCAGCAGAATGTATACAACCGTGTTCTCCGCGCTGGCGTCCGCCAAGATCTCATCCTTTGAGAAGAACCCCGCCAAGGGCGGAATGCCTGCCAGCGCAAGCGCCCCAGTGAGGTAGACCCAGAAGGTGACCTTCATCCGCGTGCGCAGCCCGCCCATGTTGCGCATGTCATTGGGGTCGAAATGTTCCCCTTCCTCCTCGCCATGGGCGGCGTGATGATGGCCGTGCTCCACCCCCTGGATCACCGAGCCGGCCGAGAGGAACAGCAGCGCCTTGAAGAATGCATGCGTGACGAGGTGGAACATGCCCGCCACGTAAGCTCCAAGGCCCACCGCCGCCATCATGAAACCCAGCTGGCTGATCGTGGAATAGGCCAGCACGCGCTTAATGTCATATTGCCCGACAGCGATGCTCGCCGCGAAGAGCGCCGTGGCAGCGCCGATAAACGCCGCCAACCCGGATGAGAAGGCCGCCGCCTCGAAGAGCGGGCCACTGCGGGCGATCATGTAGATCCCGGCGGTCACCATCGTGGCGGCATGAATCAGCGCCGAGACCGGCGTAGGGCCTGCCATGGCATCCGGGAGCCACACATAGAGTGGCAATTGGGCGGACTTGCCGGTTGCGCCCAGCAGCAGGAAGAGCGTAATGGCCGTTACCACCCCGGCGCTCGCCAGCCCGTGTCCCTCCACCCAGTGGAAGACCTGGTCGAATTGCAGGCTCCCAGCCGCGCCGAAGATGAGGAACATGGCGATCAGGAAGCCGAAATCGCCGATCCGGTTGGTGATGAAGGCCTTCTTCCCCGCCAGGGCGTTGCCGATGCCGCCCTCGCCCTTCTCGTACCAGAAGCCAATCAGCAGGTAGGAGCAGAGCCCCACGCCCTCCCAGCCCACGAACATCATCAGGTAATTGTCGGCCGTGACGAGGATCATCATCGCGGCCACAAACAGGTTGAAGAAGACGAAGAAGCGCGTATAGCGGCCGGGATCACCCTGGAAACGCACGTCCTCATGCATATAGCCCACGGCGTATATGTGGATCAACATGCTCACGCCGGTGACCATCAGCATCATCGTGGCAGAAAGCGTATCGATCTTCAGGGCCCAAGGTGCCGAGAGCGTGCCGATCGTGATCCAGTCTGCGACATGGACCGTGGCGCCTTCAGGATGCCCTTGCAGGGCCAGGAATTGGAGCACTGCAATGAAGAAGGCCGATGCAACGGCGCTGCAAGCCACTATCGAGACGAATCGCTCCCCCATCCTGCGGCCGAAGAGCAGGTTCAGGATCAGGCCAATAACCGGCAGCACGACGATCCAGCGGGCGTACAGGAACAGGCCTTCCGCCTGCGCCGCTTCACTCCACAGCATCCCTTGCCTCCACAGCAGCCCTAGCCACGCAGGCTGCTCACTTCATCCACATCGATGGTCTGCTTCGTGCGGAAGAGGGCCACGATCAGCGCCAACCCCACGGCCACCTCCGCCGCCGCCACTGCAATCACGAAGAAGACGAAAACATGTCCGCGCAGGGCTTCCACGGCCGGCGCCATCGCCCGCGCCGCGCCGATGAGCGCCAAATTGGCCGAGTTGAGCATCAGTTCAATCGACATAAAGATCACGATGGCGTTCCGCCGGATCATGACGCCAAGGACGCCCATGGCGAAAAGAACCCCGGAAAGCGCAAGGACATAGGCGGGCGGTATGTTCATGATTGGCTCCTGCGCTGCACGTGCGTGATCACGATGGCCCCAACCATGGCCACCAGCAGCAAGACCGAGGTCACCTCGAACGGCACGAGATATTCGCTGAAGAGCACCCGTCCTACGGATGCCGGGCTCCCGAACTGAGGGCCCGCCGTCGGCATCTCAGTCCCCATCTGAGCCGCTGGACCCAGAAGGATGAAGAGAATCTCGCCCGCCAGCGCCACCACAAGCAGCACAGCCAGCGCCGGCTGCCAGCGCTGGGGGCCGCCGATTACCTCGCGTCCCGTACCCAGGAGCATGATGACGAACAGGAAGAGCACCATGATCGCCCCGGCGTACACGGTGACCTGCACCATGGCGATGAAAGCCGCATTGAGCAGCAGATAGAGCGTCGCCACGGTGAGGAAGTTGAGCACTAAGAAAAGTGCCGAGTACACAGCATCGCGGCTGGCAAGCATGCCTGCCGCCGCAAGGACGGCGATCAAAGCCAGGCCTAGAAACAGAAGCAAATCAAGCGTCATCCAGCAGTCCTCGACTCTTAGTCAGGATCCTTCATATCCGGTATGGCGCGCTCATAGGATCCCGCGGGCACTTTCTGCGGCGTGGGTTTGCCCCCGGGGGGAACTGGCACCAAGAGCAAGTCCTTGGTGTAGATTGCCTCCCGGCGGCTTGTGAAGGAAAGCTCGTACTGATGCTCGAGCACGATGGCCCCTGTCGGGCAGGCGTCCTGGCAATAACCGCAGAAGATACAGCGCAGCATGTTGATCTCGTAGGTGCTGGCATAGCGCTCACCAGGCGAGTAGCGGGCCTCATCCGTGTTTTCAGAGGCTTCCACGAAGATGGCATCCGCCGGACAGGCCGCCGCGCACAGTGCGCAGCCGATGCACTTTTCGAGGCCATTGTCGTAGCGCTTAAGTTCATGCCGGCCCTTGAAGCGCGGCCGCACGGGCCGTTTGACCTCTGGATACTGGTAGGTCACCGGAGGCTCGAACATGCTCTTGAACGTCGTCCATAAGCCTCGCAGCACTTCCAAAGGGTTCATGTCTAGCCTCCCACCAACACCATCGCAGCCCCCGTGACCATCACATTCACCAGCGCAAGAGGGAGCATGATCTTCCAGCCGAAGGCCATCAGTCGGTCATAGCGGAAACGCGGTAGTGTGGCCCTCAGCCAGATCATGACGAAAAGCAGCACCAAAACCTTGACGAGAAGATAAATCGGGCCGAGCCACCAGAAGCGGTCCACAAACGGGCCGAGATAACCACCCAGGAAGAGGGTCGCGGCGACAAAGCTCACCGCAATCATCTTGCCGTACTCGGCCATGAAGAAGAGGGCGAACTTCATGCCGGAATACTCCACATGGTAGCCGGCCGTGAGTTCCTGCTCCGCCTCGGGCATGTCGAAGGGGGCACGGTTCACCTCGGCGACCGAGGCCAGCAGGAACAGCAAGAAGCCAATGGGCTGAAGGACGATATACCAAACACCCCGCTGGCCCTCGATGATGGCATCGATGCTCATAGATTGCGCCAGCATAATGGGGCCGATGAAGGCCAGACCCAGCGCCAGCTCGTAGCTGATCATCTGTGCGGTGGACCGAATCCCACCCATGAGGGCGTACTTGTTTCCCGAAGACCAGCCGGCGATCACAAGGCCATAGACCGCGATCGAGGCCACGGCCATGATATAGAGCACCCCAACGTTGACATTCGAGGCCAACCCCATGGTGATCTCGCGGCCAAACAGCGTCACCGTCGGACCCCAGGGGATCACCGCCAGCAGAATCAGCGCGGGCACGACCGCGATCACAGGCGCCAGAATAAATAGCAGCCTATCCGCCCGCTCAGGGATGAGCTCCTCCTTAAAGACGAGCTTGATCCCATCCGCAACCGGCTGCAGCAACCCCCAAGGGCCTGCCCGATTGGGGCCGATGCGGACCTGGATGCGGGCGAGCGTCCTGCGTTCCAAGAGCGTCAGGTAGGCAAAGCCCCCCAGGATGATCAGGAGGATGATGATGGACTCGATCGCCCACTCAAGCAGCAATGCTGGGGTCATTCCATCCCTCTTCAGCTAACCTTGCGCACATCCACCGCCGCGGGTGTGTGCGCCGGGAAACCCAGGCTTCGTGGCAGCAATACAGCCCCACGCGGCACTCCTTCCTCGGCCAGAGCCGGTAGCCGGTGCGTATGCCCATTCCACCGGAGTTCGACTTCTGAACCCGGATCCAGGCCCAGCTGGCCTAGGTCTTCAGGGTTCATCCGCACCGCCTTCGCAGCCAATCTGGGCCGTAAGACATCCGAAGCGCTGACCGTCCGGCCATGATCGTAGAGAACCGTGATAGGCACGAGCAGCCACTCGCCGCCGATTGCCGCCCCGGGCTCGATCCACTCGATGGGCGCGAGCTGGCCAGCTTCCGCCGCGCAGCCCACTGATACCCCCAGGCCCTGGCGGTTCTTGAAGGCCGTGCCGCCAAAATAGAGGTCCGCCTCCCCAACCGGGGGCCATTGAGGCGCCGTTTGCGCCAGATCTTTGTAGGTCAGGCCCGCATAGCCAGGCGCCTCCTGAACCAGGCTCAGGAAGATGTCCGCCGTGGTCCGCGCTTGCATTTCCACCCCTGCGGCTGCGGCCAGATCCGCAGTGATAGACCAATCGGGCTTGGCTCCGCCCATCGGAGGGATGGCAGGGAAGAAGCGCTGCACCCGCCTTTCGCCGGTGGTGAAGGTCCCATCCCTCTCCACGAAGGAGCTTGCCGGCAGGACCACATCGGCGAGCTCAGTGGTGGCGGTGTGAAATAGCTCCTGCACGACAACGAAACCGGCCGATTCGACCGCCTTCGCCAGCTCAGGGGAATCGGCTGCAGGGTCGACGCCAGCCAGGTAGAGGGCCTTGGCCCCTTCCAGGGCCGAGGGGAGCGAGTCCTCAGCAGGACGCAGGCCCATATCCCAGGCGCCCTGGGTGTTGGCCCGGGGCCAGACGGCGATCAGGCCGCTGTTGGCCTTGCCCGCATGCCCTGTCTCCTGCAAGATGCGGGCACAGGCTCTCGCCACGGCTGCGGAGCCCTCTCGGTCCAGGCCCTCGCCGCCATAGAAGACAACCAGGTGTCTGGCGTCTTTCAAAGCCTTGGCGGCGGGCGCAAATTCATCCCTGGCGTAGGCCTGCAGGCTCTTCTCTCCACTCACGCCCTGCAACAAGCCCAACGCAGTTGCAGCGGCGGCGCCGGTTTCATACCTGAGGGTATACTTGGCGTAACCGTCCAGCCGGGTGGAGCGGGCATTGAGGAGCACCAGCGTGGCCCCTCGCTTAACAGCCTGGATGACGCGGAGCCACCATATCGGTGCCTCTTCGTATAGCTCCGAGGCGATGACCACGATGGCATCGCCCTGACCGAGCGAGCCCAAATTGGAGCCTCTCGCCAGACCGACCTGCTGTATCAGGTCGCCGCCGGCCATCTCCTCATAGAGATAAGCCTGCCCGCCCAGCGTCTCCACAAGGCGGCGGAATGCCGCCAGGTCCTCATTCGAGAGCCTTCCACTGGCCACGCCGACCAATCTATCAGCGGCTTCCTTGAGCCCTTTGGCTGCTTTGGCGATAGCATCCGGCCAAGTGCTCTCGACCAGCGCGCCGTCCCTGCGGACCAGCGGTGCTTGAAGCCGCTCCGGGCTGGTGGCAAAATGGTGCGCGAAGCGTCCCTTATCGCAAATCCAAATCTCATTCACCGCCTCGTTTTGGCGAGGCATCACCCGCTTGATGACTTTCCTGCCATCCGAGGAGGCCTCGCGCCGGGTGTTCAACATCAGATTGCAGCCCACCGGGCAGTGCGTGCATAAGGAGGCCGATGCGTTCAACTCCCAAGGCCGAGCCCCGAAGCGGAAATCGACGGTGGTTAAGGCCCCCACGGGGCAGATGTCAGTGGTATTGCCGGAGAAGTAGGAATCGAAACCCGGGTCGGAATAGGTGACGACGTGTTGGTCGCGGCCGCGGGCTTCCATCCCAAGCACGGGCTGGTCCACCACTTTTTCCTGGAAGCGGACGCAGCGCCCGCAAAGGATGCAGCGTTCCTCGTCCAGGACGATCAGATCGCCCAGCGGCACATGCTTCGGGAGGTGCTTCTTATCCTCATACTCGAAGCGACTCTTGCCGGGACCATGCTCCATGGCGAGATTCTGCAGCGAGCATTCGCCTCCCTTATCGCAGATGGGACAATCCAGCGGATGGGAGGTGAGCAGAAACTCGACGATCTCCCTCCGGGCTTCCACCGCCTTCTCACTCATCACGCGCACGACCATGCCCTCGCTCACAGGTAGGGTGCATGA
This sequence comes from uncultured Anaerolineaceae bacterium, assembly GCA_964492745.1. Classification (GTDB taxonomy): domain Bacteria; phylum Chloroflexota; class Anaerolineae; order Anaerolineales; family E44-bin32; genus E44-bin32. The sequence goes on along the minus strand of CAZBLT010000022.1, from coordinate 27,732 downwards.
GGTCTCGAGCTTGGGCCTGAACTCGATCACAGGCTCACCGTTCTCATCCCGTACGATTTCGCCTGTTGCACGGTCTCGCTTCGGCTCTCCCACCTCCACCAGGCACATGCGGCACATCCCAGCCGGTTCGATTTTGGGGTGGTAGCAGAAGACTGGGATTTCGATGCCGACCTGCTTGGCGGCGTCGACCACCAGCGTGCCCTCCGGCACGGTCACCTCTTTGCCATCTATGGTCAGCGTTACCAGCGCTTCGCTCATCGTTCATCCCCGGTGTGGGCTTCGAAGTCGGACCGGAAATGCTCTATGGCTGAAATCACCGGCATGATCGAGAACTCGCCCAGCGCGCAAAGGCATTTACCTTGGATCCCGTGTGCGACGCTGTTCAGCAGATCGATATCCATCTTCCGAAAACGGCCTTCCGGAATACGTTTCAAGATTTGATACATCCAATACGTCCCCTCGCGGCATGGTGTGCACTTGCCACAGGATTCGTGCTTGAAGAAGCTGGCCGTCTTGTAGGCCATCCAAGCGATGTCCACGCTCTCATCTAGAACGATCACGGATGCCGAGCCGAGCTGCGAGCCCACTTTCGGCACCGATTCGTAATCCATGGGCGTGTCCAGCACCTCGTCCGTAGCGGGCAAAAGCGGCGCGGAGGCTCCAGCAGGCAGGATACCCTTGATCTTCTTGCCGCCCCGGATGCCACCGCCGTGTTCGAAAATCAGCTCCCGGAAAGTCGTGCCCAGCGGAAGTTCGTAATTCCCAGGGCGCTCGACATGCCCCGAAAGGCAGAAGACCTTGGGCCCTGTGCTGCGCTCGGTGCCGATCGAACGGTACCATTCGGCGCCGCGGTTAATGATCGGCGGCAGGTTGGTGAGCGTCTCTACATTGTTCACCACGGTCGGCTTGCCGAAAAGGCCTTTGGCTGCCGGGAAAGGCGGGCGGAGCCGTGGTTGCCCCAATTTTCCCTCGAGCGACTCGAGCAGCGCCGTCTCCTCGCCGCAAATATAGGCCCCGGCGCCGATGTGAACATAGATGCGCAAATGATAATCGCTGCCGAAGAGATCCCCTCCCAGCAAGCCCCGATCGTAGAGCGCCTCGATCTTGCGCTCCAGTTCATGTGCCAGATCCCAGAATTCACCCCGGCAGTAGACATAGGCCACATTCGCCTGGGCGGCATAGGCGCAGATCGCGACTCCCTCCAGGAATTGATAAGGATTGCGCTCAAGGATCTCTCGGTCTTTGAAGGTGCCAGGCTCAGATTCGTCTGCGTTTGCGACTACATAGCGCGGGAAGACTCCGGGGGTGAGAAAGCCCCACTTCACACCCGTGGGGAAGCCCGCACCTCCACGCCCCCGCAATCCGGAGGCCTTGACCGTCTCGATGACCTCCTCGGGGTTGGCCTCGCGCACGACGGCTTCAAAGGCTTTGAAGCCATCATGCTCGAGATAGACATCCAATTGGTCGATGTCGGGAATATCGCGGTGGCGCAGCAGGATGTGCTCAGGCATCACGGTCTCCCTTGCGCAGCGCCTCGATGATCTCCATGGCCGATTCAACGGTCTGGTTCTCGCAGTAGTGGATGCCTTCCGCATCCTGCACCTGGAACATGGGCGCCTTGTCACAACACGCCAGGCACTTCACGCCCTCAACCGTGATCATGCCATCCTCGGTCGTCTCCCCCAGCTTGATGCCCAGGTTCTCGCAGATTTTCTCCGCGAACTCTTCCGCGCCCCGCAGCGCGCAAGACAGGTCGGTGCAGATTTGTATGCGGATTTTCCCTTCGGGCTTACCATGCAAGAGCGTGTAGAAGCCGATCAGACCACCCACCTGCGTCGGGTCCAGATCCAGCAGGTCGGCGACCTCCCGGACCGCGGCTTCCGTGACGCAGCCATATTCCTTTTGTGCCAAGTAGAGCAGCGGCAGCACGGCGGCGCGCTTCTCCTCAGGCGGGTATTTCTCCAGAATTCGGTCGATCTCTTTCTTGTACTTGGTGGCGAGCAAGGCCTCGACTCCTGTCTTGTGATATCTCCGGCCTGGCAATCAGCGGTCGGAATCCCCCAGCACCGGGTCCATACTGCTGATGATGGCCACTAGGTCGGCTACCAGATGGCCCTTGGATAAAACCGGCAGTGTCTGCAAGGCAGCGAAACTCGGTGTGCGGAAGTGCACCCGGTAGGGTTTGGGGCCGCCGTCACCCTCTAAGTAGCAGCCCAACTCACCGCGGGGAGATTCCACTGCCACGTAGACAGCACCCTTTGGGGCAGGGAAGCCTTCCGTCCAGAGCTTGAAATGATGGATGAGGGCTTCCATGCTGCGGCCCAACTCCGAACGTGGTGGGGGTACAAATTTGCGATTATCACTCCGCACCGGTCCGTCCGGCAGCCGGTTCAAAGCCTGTTCTATGATGCGCAGGGATTGACGCATCTCTTCTATGCGCACGATATAGCGGTCGTAGGTGTCCCCGTTCGAACCCACCGGCACATCAAAGTCATATTGTTCGTATCCGCTGTAGGGGTTGGATTTTCTCAAGTCCCAGGGGATCCCGGCGGCGCGCAGCGGCGGCCCGCTCAGGCCCCAACGAAGCGCATCCTCGCCCGTGATCGCGCCGATGCCCCGCGTGCGGTCAATGTAGAGGGGGTTATTGGTCAGCAGATCCTCGTACTGCTTGATGCGGCGCGGGAATTCCTTGAGGAATTGCCTCACGGCCGGCTCGAACTCATCAGGTACGTCGCGCCATAAGCCTCCAGGGCGCATGAAAGAGGTCATCATGCGGGCACCGGAGCAGAGTTCGAAGATGTCCAGTATGTGTTCCCGCTCGCGGAAGCAATAGAGGAAGACGGACATGGCAGCCAGGTCAAGCGCATGCGTGGCCAGAAAAACCAAATGCGACGAGATGCGCTGCAGTTCGGCCAGGATGACCCGGATCGCCATGGCCCGCTCAGGCACCTCCAGGTCGACGAGTTTCTCAACCGCCAGGACATAGCACAGGTTGTTGCCGAGGTTATTCAAATAGTCCATGCGGTCGGTCATCACCAAAGCCTTCTCATAAGGCTTGGATTCCATGTTCTTCTCGATCCCCGTGTGCAAGAAACCTATATCTGGGATGCAATTGATGATGCGCTCGCCATCCAGCTCCAGCAGTAAGCGGAGCACGCCGTGGGTGCTGGGATGCTGTGGGCCCATATTGAGCAGCATGGTCTCGCCTTCCAGCGCCCGGTCCGAGACCATGTGGCGGAGCTCATCGACCGTGATTTCCAGTTGCTCTTCCAGCATGCTTTTACCGCCTTATCCCTAAGAGCTCTGGGGGCTCATTCCTTTGCGTAAGGCTTGCGTCTATCGATTTCATCGAAATTGAAGCTGAATTGGACTTCTTCATAACCCAAGGGATAATCCTTCCGCAATGGATGTCCCTCCCAATCCTGAGGCATCAGAATCCGGCGTGGATCGGAGTGACCCAGGAAGCGAACACCAAACATGTCAAACACCTCGCGCTCATGCCAGTTGGCGTTCGGGAAGACGCCTTCGATCGTCGCGACCTCGGCATGGTCGCTTGGCACGCGAGCTTTTAGCCGCAGGAACACCCGCTGGGGCAGGCTGTACAGTTGATAAACCACGGCAAAGCGAGGCTCCTCGGGGAAATAATCGACGGCCGTGAGGGCCGCCAGGAAATTGAACGGGCAGGCTTCGAAATCGCGCAGAAGCGTGCAAGCCTCCACGATCGATTCCGGCCGGATTTCCACCGTGGTCTCCCCGCGGAAACTCTCCACCGAGAGTACCGCCTCCCCCAGCTTCTCCTGCAGCATCGCGATGGCTAGATCGAGTTCGGACATGCTTCATCATCCCTGCGCGCAGGCCCTGCGTGTGCGGGCGCCCTCGCGCCCTCGATACAACGGCCCTCGCCGCGTTTAGGCGTAGTCCTTGATTTTTTCGCCCTTGACCTTCTCGTGGAGAGTGAGAATGCCATGGATCAGCGCCTCCGGACGGGGCGGGCATCCGGCGACGTAGACGTCGACCGGGACGATCTCATCCACTCCTGGCACGACGGCGTAATTATTAAATACGCCACCGCAGGAGCAGCAATCCCCCATGGCCACGACCCATTTCGGCTCTGGCATCTGGTCGTACAGGCGCCGCAGCACAGGCGCCATCTTTCGCGTCACCCGGCCGGCGACGATCATCAAGTCGCTCTGCCTAGGACTGGCCCGCATGAGCTCCATGCCGAACCGGCTCATGTCGTAATCCGCCGATTGGGCCGCCATCATCTCGATGGCACAGCATGCCAAGCCAAACAGCATCGGCCACATGGCTCGCGTGCGGCTCCAATTCACCACCTTCTCTAGCGTGGTTGTCACCACGCCCATATTCCCAAGCTTCGTCTCTACTCCCATTCCAGGGCTCCAATCTTCCATGCGTAGATCAGACCAACCAGCAGCACGAGGATGAAGATCCCCATCTCAATCAAGCCCAGAAGCTTGATCTCGCGCAGCACGACCGCCCAGGGCAGCAGGAAGACGATCTCGATATCGAAGAGAATGAAAAGGACGGCGACCAGGTAGAAGTGCACCGGAACACGCCGGCGCCCTGGGCCGTAGGGCTTCATGCCCGACTCGTAGGGGGAGCCTTTTCTTGGATTGGGTCGGCGTGGCCCAAAGAGGTGTCCAAGCAGGACCACCAAAAAGGCCAGGCCGGTGGCCAGGATTATCAGGACGGCGATAGGTAGGAAGTCACCAGGCATCCGGCCCTCGTTGAGAGTGGTCTATAAACCGTCTGGAAAGGACTCAACTTACACGGTACCGGAAAACATGAACATTCTAACATAGGGTGAATTCTGGCACAATCTGACACTCATCGCCCCTATGCATGCCGATTTCCACTTCCTGCAGGCCGCAGATGCCCTTTTCGTGGCATCTCGGTTGTAGATTACGTTGGAGCGACGCTATGAGAGGTAATCGCGCAGATGACGGCTGCGGGTGGGGTGGCGAAGTTTGCGGAGTGCCTTGGCCTCAATCTGGCGAATGCGCTCGCGCGTGACCTTGAAGTGCCGGCCGACCTCCTCCAGCGTGTAATCCTTGCCATCTCGCAGGCCGAAGCGCATTTCCAGCACCTGGCGCTCGCGCTCGGTGAGCACCGAAAGGGCGTTCTGCACCTGCTCTTTCAGGAGCTCGCGCGCCGCGGCGTCCACTGGCCCTGGCATGGTCTCATCCTCGATGAAGTCGCCCAATTGGCTGGATTCCTCGGCGCCCACCGGGGTTTCCAATGACATCGGCTCTTGCGCAATGCGCAGAATGCGCCGCACCTTGGCCGCCGCCCGCTTCCACTTGCGCTCCAACACCGGTTCAGGCCGCTCATCCTTGGAGATGGCCTCACGAATGGCGGCCACTTCCTCCGGTTCGAGCAGATCCATCTCGAGCGCGATCTCCTCGGAGGTCGGCTCTCGGCCAAGGTCTTGAACCAAGCTGCGCTGGATGCGGACTAGGCGGTTGATCGTCTCGACCATATGCACTGGGATGCGGATGGTGCGGGCCTGATCGGCGATGGCACGGCTGATGGCTTGGCGGATCCACCAGGTGGCGTAGGTGCTGAACTTGTAGCCCTTGGCGGGATCGAACTTCTCAACCGCCCTGAGTAGGCCGATGTTTCCTTCCTGGATGAGGTCAAGGAAAGCAATGCCGCGGCCCATATAGCGCTTGGCGACACTCACCACAAGCCGAAGGTTGGCGCGGATCAGCGCGGATTGGGCTTCCTCTGCCAGACGGGCGATTTCGTCGATCTCATCTCGCAGCACTTCAGCCGGGGGCAGCCAGCGCCTAAAGGTTCGCTTGGTGGGCAAGCCCTTGTCATTCTGGAATCGGGCCGCCAGCCGGTCGGTGACAGCATGCGGGAAGATGTAGAAAGCCATGAAGACGTCCAGCATGTTGCGTGCGACCTGTTCCCAGGCCGGGTCATTGCCCCACATATCGTTATCCAACCAGGTGCGCACGTATGAGATCGAATCCAGTTGCCAGGTTTGTCGAAGCTGGCGGGCCTCCTCCAGGATGAGATGCAGATCCGGCTGGGACTGTCGCAGGCGTTTGGCATCCTCGCGCACTCTCCGCCAGGCCGTGCGCATGTCGTCGAACATTGTGAGGAAAACGGCCACCAGTTCCTCTTGAGGCTCGCCCCGCGAAGCCCTGCCACCACGCAAGAGCTCGAGCCGGCGGAGCGCTTCCATCCGCACCGCGAGCCAGAGTTCTTGGTCGGTTCCAAGCAACTCGACACGGCCGATTTCCTTCAGGTAAAGCCGCACCGGATCATCGCTGAGCTCAAGTGCCAGCGAAAGCCGGTCGAGGCCGCGATCATCCAGCTCGATTTCGGGCTCCTGATCCTCCTCCAGATCAGGCTCGACCTCGAGCGCCTTGCCCTCGACGACATCAACCGGGTCCTGCTCTTCGACGGCGAGACCCTCTTCGGGTCCGCCCCTCTCTGGCAGCTCCTTTTCGAGGCGCTTCTTCTTGCTCATCTACTGCAAACCATCCTCATCGCGGAATAGCCGCGGAATGGGACCCCCGATGTGGGGAAAGTGCCCGGTCCAGGCGGTCCTTCTCCAGGGCAATTTGCTGCACCTCTCGTGCCAGCTGCCAGATCGCCGTCTTCTCCTCGTCATCGTTTGCCGCCAGCTCCTCCTGGAGCGTCTCCAAGTTATAACGCAAATGGTTCAATTTGGCCTGCAATTGACGCTGGCGCAGACGCAGGAAATTAGCCACCAGCTCCTCCAGCACCCGCCCGGAATCGGGATCCACCTCCTCCACCTGGGCCATCAGGCTCTTGGCTAGCTCCTGGAGGGGGACATCCAGTGAGTCCATGCAATAGGCTGCGGGCTCTTGTTCGTCCTGCGCCAGCGAATCCCGCAGGCAGCGAAAGAGAATCTGCCGCGGCGCTCCCGTAAAGTCCGCATCCGACGGCCTCTCGATCTGCCTGGCTTGAAAGGCGCGGTCCACCCGGTAGAGCAACTCCGGCTTGGCGAGCAAGACTGCTAGGCAGAAGCCCTCCACGCCCGCCGTGGAGGAATCGCTCACGGCCTCTAGTTCTCCCTCCACCGCCTCCGCCCCCACCGCCCGCCGCTTTTGCCGGCGGCGGGGGTGCCATGCTAACAGCGCTCGCTCATCCACCTTCAGCGCCCGAGCGAGCCGCTGACGGTAGGTCTCGCGCTCGACCGGATCGGCCACGTCCTCAATCAATGGAAGGACCGCGGCGGCAATCTCGGCTTTGGCCTTGGGATCCTCCAAATCCCGCTCGGCCTTCATCACCTCCATCACGTAATCCACAATGGTCCGCGCCTGCCCAAGCAAGTTCGGCCAGGCTTCCGGATCCCGGAGCACAAGCTCGTCTGGGTCCTGGCCTTCCGGGAGCGTCACGATGCGCAAGTCCGCATCCAACCGGCCCTCGTAGCGGATGAGGCCGCGGGCATCGAAGGTGGGCTCGGCCTCACGGTCGAGCGCCTGCCGGGCCACTTCCAGGCCGCGCAGAGTGGCCTGACTGCCTGCCGCATCGGCATCGAGGGCCAGGATGATCCTCCGGCTATACCGCTTCAAGAGCCGCAGCTGGCTCTCGCTCAGCGCCGTTCCCATCGGAGAGACCGCATTGCGATGACCCGCCTGATGCAGGCCGATCACATCCATGTAGCCTTCCACAATCACGGCCTGATCCTGCCGGCGTATTTCCCTGCGGGCCTTGTCCAATCCGTAAAGCGTGCGCCCCTTATCAAAGAGGGGAGTCTGCGGGGAGTTCAGGTATTTGGGCACCCCTTGCGGGTCCAGCGTGCGCGCCCCGAAACCAACCATGCGACCGCGCGCATCCCGGATGGGAAACATGATGCGGTTGCGGAAACGATCGTAATAACCCCCGCCCTCCCGGCTGGAGAGCAAGCCTGCCTCGACTAAATCCTCCTGCTTGAATCCCCGCTCTGTTAAATGCCCACGAAGCGCATCCCATGCATCCGGCGCATAACCCAGCTCGAAAGTCTCCAGGGTGGCATCTTGAAGCCCACGCTTGCGTAAGTAGGCGAGAGCAGGCTTGCCGGCCGAGGTCTGAAAGAGCGCGTGCCGGTAGAAGGTGACCGCCGCCTCCAGCACCTCACGCAGGCGCTCAAGCGCCTCTGCCTCGGCAGCCTGATTGGGATGTCTGGGCTCGAGTTCGACGCCCGCCCGCTCAGCAAGGTAGGCCAGGGCCTCAGGGAAATCCCAGCCTTCGCGTTTCATCACGAAGTTGAAAATATCCCCGCCTTCATTGCAGGCACCGAAGCAGCGCCAGGTGCCCGAATCCGGAAACACGGCGAACGCCGGAGTGCGCTTGTTGGGATGGAAAGGGCAGAATCCAGTGTAATTCTTCCCCGATTTGCGTAGCTTTACCGTCTCGCCGACGAGCTCGACGATATCGATGCGATCCTTGATTTCATCAACAACGCTCATACCTGAGCCCTATGAAACCCCTGCGGCCCTTGCATCGAGCCCCTGGTTGGCCGGACTTGCTCCATGCGTGCCGGACCACGCGCCTCCGGCATTCCTTATCTGTTGCAAGAATTCGCAGCGCTTGGGATTGGAATGATTCCTGCGATGGGCGGCCCTCACCAGCCTACCCTCCCGATAGCGATAGCTTCGCAACCAGACCCCGGATTATAGGCATCCGCTCAAACCGCGCCACTTTTCAGACCGGCCACCCTGCATGGCGATGTGCCGCCGCCACCCGTCCTCCCGCACACGCCATCTAGGCCGGATTCCGCGCTAAAGGCTAGAACCCTTCCAGCTTGGAAAGATCCACCACACCCCGCGCCCGGGCCACAACACGCTGCACCAGCGCAAGTCGATTGATCCGCAAGATCTCATCCTCCGCCATGACCAGCACTTCGTCGAAGAAGCGCGTGATCGCAGGTTGCAAGGCCTCGATCTCGGCCAGGAGATCCTGTACAGAGCCGGCTCGACGTTCTCGCGCCTCGATATCCAGGAGAGCCTGATAGAGCGCCTTCTCGGCTTCCTCCACCAGCTTCTCCGGATCCACTTGCACATCCTTGACCTCACCGCGCGCGATCCGCGCGCATCGGGCGTAGGCCTGCAGGATTTCCATCCAATCCGCGCGGGCTCTCCAAGCCTCGAGCTCGACGATGGCAGCCGCGGCCCGCGCCGGCCGGGTGCCTTGCTCAGCGAGAACGGCCGCCACCGCATCGTGCCGGTGGCCCTGTTCACGAAAGGCGATTTCCTCGCGTGTGAGGATGAATTCGAGGCAGGCGCCAACCACCTCATCCCTGACCTGGATGGGCTGCAATTCTGCCGCCAGGCTCAGTCCCTCGCCTAGATCGAGATCCCAGCCCGACACGACCAGAATTTGGACCAGGCCGATCGCCGTCCGGCGCAGTGCGAAAGGATCCTTCCCGCCCTTTGGCTGGTGGCCCGCGGCGAAGAGCCCAATCAGCGTATCCAGGCGGTCGGCCACGCCAAGGACAATGCCCGGCGCTGAGGCGGGCAGCGCATCTCCAGCATAGCGAGGCAGGTAATGCTCATAGATCGCCTGTGCCACCCCCTCGGATTCGCCCGAGCGAAGCGCGTAGACGCGTCCCATTTCCCCTTGCAGGGAGGTCATCTCGATGACCATCTGAGTCGCCAAATCCGCCTTGCAGAGATGGGCGGCTCTCAGCGCCGTCTCCGCATCCTCCGCGTTCAGGCCATACCGTCCAGCCAACTGGCGAGTCAGCGCCTCCACACGGGCCGTCTTTTCGCGCATTGAGCCCAAGGCCGACTCGAAGGTCAGCGTCTCCAGTCGCGGCAGGTAGGCCTCCAGCGATTTCTCGAGATCGCGACGGAAGAAGTAATCCGCATCGGCGAAGCGGGCCCGAAGGACATGTTCGTTGCCCCTGGCCACCGTATCCAGGTGTTCGTCGCCCCCATTGCGAACGGTTATGAAGTATGGCAGGAGCTTGCCCTCACTCTCCACCGGGAAATAGCGTTGATGCACCCGCATCGCCGTGACCAGGACCGCGCGCGGCAGGGAAAGAAAGCTTTCATCGAAGGTGCCTCGCAAGGCCGTTGGCCGCTCTACCAGCCCCGTGACTTCCTCCAGCAGCGCCGGATCATCCGGGATCGAGCCGCCCACCTCCTCCGCCAGGCTCTGCGCTCGCTCGCGGATCTTCGCCCTCCGCTCGGAAGGATCTAGCACGATGCCGCTAGCCTCCATCGCTTCCAGATAGCCTCGGGCACTGTCCAGTTCGACCATTTCTGGCTCGGAAAAACGCAGCAGGCGCGTGATACGTCCGGCCTGGAGACCGGCAAAGCCCAGCGGTACCACGTGCTCGCCGTGCAATGCCACGATCCAGCGCACGGGCCGGGAGAAGGATGTCTGGGTTGCATCCCAGCGCATGGTCTTCTCGAAGCGCAACCCGCCTAGAATCGCCGGAAGCTTTTCCGCAAGCACCTCATCTGCGCTGCGGCCTGGCTTGCGGACTTCCGCCACAACGTAGCGGCCGCCATCGATTTCCTGCACCCGAAGCGCATCCAGATCGACGCCCCGGCTTCGAGCGAAGCCCTCGGCGGCCTGGGTGGGCCGGCCCTGCGCGTCGAAGGCCTTATCCGCCGGGGGGCCCTTCTGCAGTGTGACCTGCTCTTCCTGCTGTGGGGCCAGATCCTTGACCATCACAACCAGCCGGCGCGGCGTGCCCATCACCTGGACCCCGCCGTGGTGCAAGCGCTCCGCATCCAGCATGGCGGGCACCTGATCCTCGAGTTGTTCGAGGGCCATGGCCAGATCGGCGGCCGGGAGCTCCTCGCTACCGAGTTCGAGCAAGAAGTCGGCCGCCCGCTCCGGAGTCGGACCAGGATCGGGTGCCTCTTGAAGAGCCCTCTTGATCGCCCAGCGCCCGATCCAAGGGAAGCCCTCGCTCTCTCGTTGCTCCAGGTACAGATCCGTCACGCGGCGCGCCAGTTCCCGCATCCGCGCAAACAGCGCGGCTCGCTCACTCACGCCCACAGCGCCGCGCCCATCCAGCAGATTGAAGACATGCGAGCATTTCAGCACATAATCATGCGCCGGGAAGACCAGCCCTGCATCCAGGCAGTTGTTCGCCTCGGCCTCGAATTCTGCGTACATCGTGCGCAGGCGCTCGACATCCGCAACTTCGAACGTGTAGCGGCTGTGCTCGCGCTCCGACTGCAGATTCACCTCGCCATACGTCACATAGGGATTCCAGGGCAACTCAACGAAGCTCTCGACGCCCAGCAGGGCCAGCAGGATGCGCTCCAGACCATAGGTGATCTCGACCGATACTGGGTCGAGAACCTTGCCGCCAGCCTGCTGGAAGTACGTGAATTGGGTGATCTCCTGGCCATCCAGCCACACTTCCCACCCAAGACCCCAAGCTCCCAAGGCGGGCTGCTCCCAGTTGTCCTCCACGAAACGGATATCATGCGCCGCTGGATCAATCCCGAGTGCAAGCAGGGAATGCAGATAGCGTTCCTGCGGATCGCCAGGGTCGGGCTTAAGGATGACCTGGAATTGATAGTAGTGACCCCAGCGGTTGGGGTTCTCGCCATAGCGGCTATCAGTGGGGCGGATCGAAGGCTCCACGTACGCCACCCACCAATCCTCCGGTCCCAGGACACGCAGGAAGGTAGCGGGGTTCATCGTGCCGGCACCCACCTCGGTATGATAGGGCTGCCAGATCAGACAGCCCTGGTCCGCCCAGAAGGCCTGCAGTTTCAGGATGATCGATTGAAGCGTGGCTTGCTTAGGGTCCAAGATACTCCTCTCGGCATGGATCCGGTCAGAACACTGGTGGGTGTTCGGTTCTCTTTTCGCGCACCTTCCGCAGGAACCCTGGCGATCGCAGGCCTCGCTCCAGAAGATAACTCAGGAAGCCTTCCATGAGGTGATCCAGCTCATCCTGCACCTGTGGGCGGATGTGGATACCCTCGACAGCCTCGAAGCCGCTCCGCTGGAAATGGCGCAGGACTTTCAATGCGCTCAGGCTTATCGGCCGAGCCTCCCGGTCCCCGCGCCCGCACTCCTGACAGAGAACGCCGCCCTGGGAGAGTTTGAAGAACTGCGCCTGCGGGCGAACGGCCTCTCCGCAACCCACGCAGCGGAAGAGCTCCGGCCTGTATCCCATTAGGTCCAAGAGACGCAGCTCGAAGTGACGCACCACGGCATGCGCATCCAAACCTTGATCCAGTCGTTCAAGCGATTCAGCCAGCAGATCATAGAGACCAGGGTGGGCTTCGCCCTCGGGGGCAAATCCATCCACCAGTTCCGCCAGGTATGATCCCTTGGCAACCAGCACCAAGTCTTCGCGCAGTCGTGGATACAGCTGTATGGCCTCAGCCTGCGTAATGACATCCAGCTCCCGGCCCCTGGCGAGCAACACCATCACGCGTGCGAGCAACTCCAGGTGACCGGACTTCCTCGAGCGGGGCCGCCGGATGCCCTTGGCAACGGCCCGTAGCCGGCCATGTTCCCTAGTATAGAGCGTGATCAGGCGGTCGGCTTCGCCCAATTCCCGACGCCGCAAGACCACACCCTCGGCCCGATAAAGGCGTTCTCGCTCCCGCATGGCGCGATTATACCAGCGCCCCTCATTCTTCCGCACAGGCACGACATCAACTCAGCCATTTAAAGGCCAATGCGAGCGCCCTTCCCGTGACGCTCGCATCCTCGGCCGACTTGCCCGCGCCCGCGATCAGGCAGCCCCGTCCAAATCCTCCGGGCGGAAGGCCTGTGGTAAGAGCCCACCCACGGTGGTCTCAAGCACCACCTCGCCTTTCGCATTGACCGCCAGCACCTCGGTGGCCAATCCGAATTCTGATAGAACCTGCCGGCAGGCACCGCAGGGAGAGCCGCCGTTCTCTGTGGCGATCACAATGGCTTGGAAACCCGTCTGGCCCTCGGTGACGGCCCGGAAGATTGCATTTCTCTCAGCACACATGCTCAGGGGATAGGAAGCGTTTTCGACATTGACTCCCAGGTAGATCTCGCCCGATTCTGCGAGCAATGCGGCCCCCACGGCGTAGTGCGAATAGGGCGCGTAGGCCCGCTGCCGCACCTCCAGGGCGCGTTGGATGAGCTCACTCCTTTGCTGCGGCGTGATTGGCATCGGCCTCTTTCTCCATGTCCATAGCTTCGATGCGCCGGGCGCGCACCTTGCGGATGCGGCGACCTGCCACCTGCTCGACGACTAGCTGCAGCCCGCCGGCTTCGACGGTCTCGCCCGGGACAGGCACTTTGCCCAACTGGCTGTAGATGAAGCCCCCCAGCGTCTCACTGGTTTCCTTGGGCAGGCTTGCGCCTGCTATTTGATTCACATCATCCAAGTCGATCCCACCGCTGAAGACAAATTCACCCTTGCTCACTTCCTCATAGCGCATCTCTTCCGCGTAGTCGTATTCATCCAGGATCTCGCCGACGATTTCCTCGACAATATCCTCGATTGTGACCAATCCCGCCGTGCCCCCATACTCATCCACAACGATGGCCATATGCACCCGGCGAGCCTGCATCTCCGCCAGTAAATCATCGAGCTTCTTCGCCTCAGGGACGAAGTACGCCTCCCGTAGCAGATCCGCTACGACGCGGTCCGTCTCGCCTACCCGCCAAGCAGCCAGCAGATCCTTGATATAGACCAGCCCGATAACATGATCGATCGATCCGACATAGACCGGGGCGCGCGAGTAGCCGGTGCGCAGCAGCTCATCCGTGGCCTGGGCCAGCGTCGTGCTGCGTTCGAACGCCAGGATATCGATACGTGGAACCATGACCTCGCGGGCGAGCGTGTTATCGAGCTGGAAGATGGAGTAGATCATGGCCTTCTCCTCCTCCTCGATGACACCTTCCTCCTCGCCTGCGTCGACGAGCGTCATGATCTCCTCTTCCGTCACGAGTGGATGGGCGCCCTCACCGCCAGGACCGGAGATACCTCTGGCCAGCGATAAGAGTGCCCCTCCGAGGGGTCCCAGGATGCGCACCAGGATCGCCGCCACTGGCGCCAAACGCAGAGCCCAGCGTTCGGGGCCTCGAAGGATCAGATTCTCGATAAAGAACTCGATCAACCCAATTGCCAGCCCGGCCCCCAGCAGCACCGCCGCCAGCACCCCGGCCGATTCGAGCGGCAGGAATAGCAGGATTCCGAGGCCGAGCAATGTCAGGCGGGTGATTGTTTGCCCGATCCGCAAGGAAAGGATCAGGCGCCGGGCTTCCGTGAGCACCGTAACCGCCAGCGCGCTGCGCCGCGGGGCGCTCTCCTCGAGCCCTTTCAGTTTGGAAAGCCGGCTGTTAACGAAGGCGCTGCGCGAGGCCGCAAGCAGGATATCCAGCAGCACAGCCGCCCCCAGACCCAGGCCGGCAAAGATGGGATCGATCACGTTACCTCAACTTTCGGATGACCCTGGCCGGGACCCCGACCGCCAGGCTGTGATCAGGAACATCCTTGGTGACCACCGATCCAGCCCCCGTGCGCGCCCCGGCGCCGATTCGCACTGGCGCCACCAGCATGGTATCGCTGCCGATGAACGCGCCGGCTCCGATCACCGTCCGGTGCTTTCGCTCGCCATCGTAATTGCAGGTGATGGTGCCAGCGCCGATGTTGACACCCTCGCCGATCTCGGCATCTCCGATGTAGGAAAAGTGGCCCATTTTCACACCCGGACCCAGCGTGCTGTTCTTCACCTCGCCGAAATTGCCCATGTGGACGCCGCGCCCGAGATGCGCGCCCTGGCGCAGATGGGCAAAGGGGCCGACCTCGACCTCCTCCTCCAGCACCGCCCCCTCCACGACAGAGTGTTCCAGGTGGCAACGATCCCCGATCTGGGAATCATGCACGCTGATGTTGGGGCCTACCCTGCAACCCCGTCCAATGACCGTGCGGCCCGTCAGATGGGTGTTGGGCAGAATAACCGTGTCCCTCCCAATCTCAACCTGCGGGCCGATATACGTATTCGCCGGGTCGAGGATCGTCACGCCCTCCAGCATCCACCGCTGGTTGATTCGCTGCCGCAATGCGGCTTCCGCCTGGGCCAAATGGACGCGGGTATTGATGCCAATGATTTCGTCTTCTGTTTTCACCGAGGCGGTCACGATCTCCAATCCCTGCTCAGCCGCCAGACCCACCAGGTCGGTGAGGTAATACTCACCCTTTGGGGATAGCGGCAGCTTAGACAGGTTCTCCCAAAGCCAATCGCATTGAATGCAATAAGCGCCAACATTGAGCTCGCGGATGCTCAGCTCCTCGGGTGTGGCATGAGCCTCTTCCACGATGCCAGTCACTCTTCCGCTGTGACCGCGTTTCACCCGCCCAAAGCCACGCGAGCTTGAGGATTCGGCCACCAGCAGGGTCAGCTTCGCGCCCGACTCCTTGCGCGCAGCAATCAAGGCCTGCAGCGATTCCGGCCGGATCAGTGGCAGGTCCGCATGCGTGATCAGGAGGGCCTCGGCCTTCCCCTTCAGCGCGGCTTCGGCCTGCGCCACCGCATGCCCTGTTCCCAAACGCTCTTCCTGGATGATGACCTCGAAGGATTCCTTTAGGTCCCGCCAGCGATCTTTTGCTTCTGGCCCCAAGACCACATAGGGCCGCTTCCCCACCGCCTGCTGGCACGCCTCAATCGACCAGGAGAGCATCGGGCGGCCGCCGAGAGCGTGAAAGACCTTGGGCAAATCCGATTTCATGCGTGTTCCCAGCCCCGCGGCCAGGATGAGCGCCTCAAGCGGCATGGTATGCTCCAGAGAACGCAATGATCGGCGCAATGCCCGCGCCAGGGGGCGCAGGCGATAGAACCGGCTGCAAATCGTCCGGGTTGACGAAGGGGGAATCGTCCTCAGATACGGGTTTCAAGGCCTTCTTCAAACGTCAGGCTGGGGCGCCAGGATTCGAACCTGGATCAACGGATCCAAAGTCCGGTGTGCTGCCTTTACACCACGCCCCAATGGACCCGCCGCAACGCGGGCGACGAGAATTGTAACATACGTGCTCCGGGGCTCCGCCACGGAGCCCACAGGGCCGCCTACTGAGAACCCCCCTCATCGAGGAGTCCCTCCTCCCGCGCCTGCTCATAAGTCAGGAAATCCTCGCCCAGGTCCTCCTCGAGTGAGGTTCCGGAGGCAGCATCATCCCAGAACCGCTCGGCATCCTCGCGCTTGACTTGTCCAGCCTCCTGGAGCAAGTCCTCTCCGCCCTCGAATTCCTCTTCAGCCATCGTCCGCTCACCACCCTGTCAACTGCCGCATGGAACCCGCAGACTCATCATACCCTCAATCGCCGCGGTCGCGCAAAGCCAGGGTCGGGCTGCGTGACTCTAAACCCCGACCTGCCTCGCCAGGGGAGGGACATGGTCCTCACGGCCTTGATAGAGCCAGCAACGTACTGCGCGGCCCGAAGGGGCGCGGATCCAATCCGGCATATAGTGCTCGCATACCTCCAGCGATAATTTCCTGCGCGCCTCACAGCGGGGGGCGAAGCGGCACCCTGGGGGAATATCCGCCGGATCGGGCACCGTGCCCGGAATGGCGCGCAACGGCCCGTGATCAGGCGGGGGAAGCGAGGCCAATAGTCCCTGTGTGTAGGGATGGAGCGGATCGCGAAAAATGTCCACCACCTCAGCTTCTTCCACCAGTTGACCCGCGTAGAGAACTCCAATCCGGTCGGCGTTGCCTGCCATCACGCCGAGATCATGCGTAATGAGGAGCATCGAGGTCGCCTGTCCCACGCGCAATCGCCGGAGGATCTCCAGGATCTGAGCCTGAATGGTGGGGTCAAGCGCGGTGGTGGGTTCGTCGGCGATGATCAGGTCCGGCTGCATTGCAAGCGCCATAGCGATCATCACGCGTTGTGACTGCCCTCCGGAGAGCTCATGTGGATAGCTGCGCATGCGCTGTTGGGCATCGGGAATTTCCATCTGGCTCAGGAGATCTTTCGCTTGCGTCCATGCCTCCTGGCGGCCCAGGCCGCGGTGGATCTGCAGCACCTCCGCCAGCTGGCTGCCGATGCTGAAGACCGGGTTCAATCGCACTTGGGGATCCTGAAAAATCAGGCAGATGCGGTCCCCGCGCAGCGAAGCCCAGCCGGCCTCGTCCAGTTCGAGTAGCGCAAGCCCATCGAAGCGGATTTTTTCAGCCACCACCTCGCCCGGCGGCTCGATCAGGCCCATGATGGAGAGGGCGGTGACCGTCTTGCCGGAGCCAGATTCGCCCACAAGACCATAGGCCTCGCCCCGCCGGATGAAGAAGTCGACCCCATCGACTGCCCGCACGACCCCGCGCGGCAGGCGAAAATGGACCCGCAGCCCTTCCACCTCAAGCAAGGGTGAACTGGCATCGGCCATGGATAGACCATCTCCTCCATGATGAGATTGAAGACCTTGCGGCGAGCAGTGTGAGCTGAGACGCATCAGTAGTCGATTTCGCGGCCCATGATCATCAACGCTAGCGCAACCGCCTTTCCGGCGCGCTCCAATTTTTCTTCGCTGATCTTCTCGACCACATCCGCGTTCGTTAGGGAATCCTGCTCCCATCCTTCCCACGAA
This sequence comes from uncultured Anaerolineaceae bacterium, assembly GCA_964492745.1. Taxonomy (GTDB): domain Bacteria; phylum Chloroflexota; class Anaerolineae; order Anaerolineales; family E44-bin32; genus E44-bin32. Next base: position 10,201 of record CAZBLT010000022.1, on the reverse strand, counting down.
ACGAGGATGCGCGGCGCTTCCTCTGCGCTCTCCCTGGAGCTTCCTTGGCGGTATACAGCGCTCAGATCGATGTCGTCGCTTCGCACACTGAGCGGCAGACCCAATCGCCGCGCCACATCCTCGAAGAGGTCTGCCAGGCGCAAGCTGCCGCCGCTGAGCAATTCTATGCCCGCGCCCTCGCCTGCCCCGAGCCCGCGCAGTTCAACCACCGCCTCCGGAACCAGATTCCTGGCAAAGCCCGCCTTGGCTTGCAACAGCCGCGAGACCTCAGGCCGCGGGACCGGGAGACCGGACTCCATCCCCTCCCCGCTATAGGCCACAAAGAGGAAAGTTCGCTTGGGCTGGTAGCCGCTCTCTTGCATGACCCGGATGGCCTCCAACAGGACCGCCACGCCGCTGGCGTTATCGTTGGCCCCCTGCGGGACCTCGCCATCCGGCGGCAAAGGTGGCGCATCATACTTCGCCATGACGACAATCAAGCGCTCATCCATCTTGGTCGCACCGGTGGCCGCTTCACCAGGCCAATGCCCGATGACGTGTTGCATGGGTTCCTTCTCATAGATCGTGCCTTCCACCTGCATCCCCACATCGACACCGGTTTCGACCTGCATGATCTCATCCTGGACCAGTCGGCTGGCCTGCGAGCGAAGGCTCTGTACGGTCTCACCGGCCCTCTCCAGGATACGGTTGGCGAGTCCCTCGCTGATCATGAGGACAGGTGTTTCGCGACCAATCTCCCGGCCAGTACCATAGATCCGGGCTCTAGCGCTGCGTGGTGAGAGAGTGAAGTTCCGTTGAAGATCGCGCGGATCTTCGGCGACTACGAGCGCACCTGCATGAGGGATCTCATGGAGATAGACTATATCATCCGGCGAGAGCACCATGAGAATCTCATCCTCAAAGCTGAGATCTTGCATCGCAGGATAATAGCCGTAGAAGCGTGTCCGCGTGGGGTCGCCGAAGGCCATCACCCGCACCGGTCCCAGGGCTGCGCCCAAGCTTCGGAAGGGTGCTGCAAAGGCGTTGTAGTCGCGCTTGTACACGGGCGGGCTGCCGCCGTCATCCACGACCAGGCAGGGCACCGCATCCAGGTTTTCGAACTCCCGCTGGCGCGTCAGGAAAAAGGTCCCGCGCTGACCCGCGGGCTGCAAGCCAAGGCTCTCAAACTGACCGGCGATCCATTGGGCTGCCACCTGCGGACCAAGCGTGCCCAGGGCTCTGCCCTCCACCGCCGGGGTGGTGAGCGCTTCGACCGTTCGTAGCGCGTTGGCACCGCTGAAGGCCTCCACTCGCTCGCGGTAGATCGAGATGCTTCCGGTGCTGCCGCGCAGCCAGGTCGCCCCAACGACAAAGACAACCACCGCCGCCAGGCTATAGCGGTTGAATACCCGATGGAGGCGGACGCCCTCCTCAGTGACGAGCCTGCGCATCCCTTCGCCGAGCAGGTTGAAGGCCAGGATGGCCAGGAAAAACGCCGCCGCCGGGTAGAATGCCGTCCATGGATAGCTCTGAGCGTAGAGGCGCACATTGCTCAACAGCGCCGCCCACTCCGGTACGTCGGAATAATGATATGGAGGGGCGTCGATGATCAATTCTGCGTACGCGCCACCACCGATGAAGACATCCACGAACCCCAACTCGCCCAGGATCATCAACACCGCACCCATCTCGAGCGCCGCCAACGATAGCAGGGCAGGGACAAGATTGGGGAGCACATGTTTGGTGATGATGCCGGAAGTGCCACGCCCGATCGCAATGGCGCTCTCGATGAAAGTCTTGGGGCGCATGGCGAGCACCTCGCCCCGGACGTACTGCATGATCTCGCCCCAGCCGATCAGTCCCAGCGCCACCAAAAAGGGTATAAAGCCGCGCCGGATCCCCATCGCCAGGATGAGGACCATCGCCAACAGCAGCGGCGGGTAGGCGAAGAGCGTCTCAGCAAGCCCCATAATCACCCGATCGAGCCAGCTATCCCTGCGCCAGCCCGCCAGCGCTCCCAAAATGAAGCCCACCGTCAGGCGCACGGCGACAACCGCCGCCGCCAAGCGCATGGTCTGCCAGGCCCCCGCCATGACAAGGCTCTTCACATCCCTTCCAAGCAAATCCGTTCCCCAGGCATACTCATCCCCGGGCTCAAAGGGCGGAATCAGGAACTCCCCATCCACGATCTGCAGGCCGAGCGTGGTGTAGGGATTCTTGGGCGCGAGCTTATGCCCCCAGAGCGTGACAACAAGCAGGCCGGCCACCATCAGCCCACCCAGGATCAATGGAAGGTTCACGAGAATGCTGCGCAGCAATGGTTTCGGCCGAGGCTCCTGAAGCCGCGTCTCCAGTCCCTGGGCCTCGCGGCGGGCCAGGATAGCCTTAAACGGGCTCTCGGATGGCGGAGCGTTGCGCCTGCGAAGCCAGCGAGTCAGCGGATTATCGCGCAGCAGCCCCCCCAAACTCGCGACCACTTCTCGCACACGCCCACGCAGTGTCATGCGCTCCTCAAATCCCACGCGGTCCATCGTGTCCCGCAGGCGGGGGTCCAGCAAACGATAAAACACGTCCAGCAATAGGTTGACGACGATGAAGAGCGCACCCAGGCAAAGTACCAGAATGACCGTGAGGTTGTCGTCCTGCTGGGAAATACCCCGCAGCAAATAGAATCCGAGGCCTGACCATCCGAAAAAGGCTTCCACGACGGGCAGGCTGCTGAGCGAGAAGCGCAAGGACAGTCCCACCGTGGTGACAATGGGAATGGCTGCATTGCGCATTACATGTTTCCACATCACCCAGCGCGGGCCCAGGCCCTTGCTCCATGCGGTGCGAACGTAGTCCTGCTCATAGGTCTCTCGCACGCTCATGAAGGTCACACGGGCAACTTGCGCAATGGGACGCGCCGCCAGCACCAACATGGGCAAGACCAGATGCTCATCCCAACCGAATCCACCCACTGGAAGGAGCCGATACCCAAGCGTCTGGGTGGAGCGAATGACCAGGCGCTGCATGATGAAAGCCGCAAAGAAGCTCGGGGTGGAAACGCCGGCGATGGAGAGCAGCAATATGAGCAAGGACCAGCCGGGCCGGCGTGCCCTGCCCGCCGCGATTCCCAGCAGGCCACCGATAAGCGTCGCCGCCAGGAGCGAGAGGCCCAGCAGGCCGAAGCTCCGCGAGAGCATGGCCGGGAAGGCCTCGCGGACGGGGATGGGATTCAGCGTGCTACTGGCAGCGGTCGAGAGGCCAAGTTCGCCCGTGAGGACATTTATGATGGATTCGAGCGTGCGGCTGGCTGCGAGCTGGAAGGCTGCTTGCGCGGCAAGGTCACGCGCCATCGCCAGGCCAAAATGGGTCAGGTAAACGATCGCGAGCAAGATGATGGCGCCCGAGATAAGCCGTCGGCCGAGGTAGCCAATCCAACCCGTGAGGGCGCGTAGCCGCTCCGCGTCCACACCGGTCAACCGCAGGATTCGCTTGGATGTCTGGGATGAGTCCGACTCTTTTGACACCACGGTGATTCCAACTCCTCAGCGAACTTCAACACGGCTGCTTTGCAAGGCATGCCGCGCGCTCGACCGCGCAATGCGTTCTCATGCCAACGCAGCCGCGGCCCTCCGCTCTCTGAAAAGATTAAGGATGGGCAGGCTCCCAGCGCGGATGGAAATCATCGCCCGGGTGATGGGTCAGGCGCTGCACATCGGACCCATCTGCGTTCATGACATAGATTTCGATGTTGCCATCCCGGTCGGAGGTGAAGGCAATCTTCGAGCCATCTGGCGACCAGTCCGGGTCGCCATCGTTAGCGGGGTGATGGGTGATGTTGATCGGTTCCCCATCGCTCTCGAGGTCGAGGATATAGATCTCCATATTCCCTTCGCGATCGCTCATAAAGGCGATCTTGCCGCCATCCGGCGACCAAGCCGGATTGAGATCGCGGGCCGGATTCTGCGTTAGGTTCTGCACCTGCTCATCATCGAGCAGGAGATAGATCTCGGAGTTGCCATCCCGGACGGTCATGAACACGATCTGCTTGCCATCCGGAGACCAGGAGCCATACATATCCAGCCCCAGTTGGCCGGTGATGCGTTTAATCTCCCCACTCCCGTAGTCAATGGCCCACAGTTTGGGATTGTCGGGAATACGCACTTCACCGCCTTCCACAGGTATGGAGTAGGCGCGATTCGAGGCGAAGAGGATCCGCCGCCCATCCGGAGACCATTCGGGGACGACGTTAAAGCCGCCGCCATCCGTCAGTTGCTCCACCTGGGAGCCATCGACGGACATGACGAAAATCTCGGGGTTGCCGGTACGCTCGGAGGTGAAGGCGATGCGCTGGCCATCCGGCGACCACGCCGGAGTGCCGTCATAGCCCTCGTTTTGGGTCAGGTTAATCAACTCGGACCCATCTTCGTTCATGAGATAGACTTCAGCGTTGCCATCCCGATACGTCTCGAAGGCGATGCGCCGATTCTCCGGTGCCGCCTGGTTCCGGGAACAGGCCGCGAGCATCAACGCCAGCCCCACAGCGGCGGCCCCAGCCCCCCTGTGCGAACATAAGAGCTTCATGCGCTTCCCTCTTAGCAAAAGGCTCGGAGCAGCCGAAAGGCCCCCGAGCCTTGAGCATTCCTCGCGAACGTTCCGATGCTATGCTGCCTTTATCCGCCCCTTAGACCTCTCCCCGAAGCCGAGGATCGAAGGCGTCCCGGAGGCCGTCGCCGAGGAAATTGAAGGCCAGCGTGGTGAGCGTCAGGGCAACGGCAGGCACGAATACCTCGTGGGGATAGGTTCGCAGCGCCTGATAGGTCTCTGAGATCATGATGCCCCAGCTAGGCGTGGGCGGGTTGACGCCCAGGCCAATGAAGCTCAGGAAGGCTTCCAGGAAGATATAGCCGGGGATCTGAAGCGTCTCGTAGACCACGCACGGACCCAGGATATTGGGCAGCAAGTGGCGCCCGATGATGCGCCAGTTGGAGGCGCCAACCATGCGGGCGGCTTCCACAAACTCCATCTCCTTATACTGCAACGTTTGGCCACGGGCAATGCGGGCCATGCCCAGCCAGTTCAGCAGGCCGATGGCGATGAACAGGAAGAAAATCCCGCCCATGGCCCGGTCGATATTGATCAGAGTTCCAGCCAGACCCTCGCCACCGCCATGGCGGGAGAGCGCCTTGAAGTAGACCTGCATCAAGATGATGAAGATGATGATCGGGAATCCATAAAGGAAGTCCACGAAACGCATCATCAGGTTGTCGATCCGCGTGCTGGAGTAGCCTGAGATAAGCCCGTAGGTAATGCCGACGATCAGGCTTACCGTAGCGGCGACGATCGCCACGGCCAGGGAGACGCGCGCCGCATACAACGTGCGGCTCAGGATATCCCGGCCCAGATAATCCACGCCGAAGATGTAGAAATCCCCCTCCTCAGTCCGTGTGAACAGGCCTTCATTGGGGTGGAGAAAATCCACTTCGGCGTAGTGGTAGGGCGCCAGCAAAGGTTCAGTCTCCCCACCGGTGAAGATCGTGAAAATCGAAGTGTCCACGAAGATCGCCACCAGCGTGAGCAGGATGAGGAAGATGCCGCTGGCCACAGCCAGACGGTTGCGCAGAAGCTGGCGCCATGCATCCTTCAGCGGGCTGCGACCAGCTCGCAGTTCCTCCTCGGGCTTGAGCGCCTCGGGACCTGAGCGCTGGGATGAGTTCTCAGCCGTCATTCAACCTCCAAGTCCATGGATTGGGTTCGGAGCCGGCCAGCCGGCTCAATCGTAGCGGATTCTCGGGTCCAGCCAGGCATAGGTGATGTCCACCACAAGATTGGCGATGACCAGGAGAACCGAGTAGAGCAGCGTGACACCCATGACGATGGGATAGTCGCGATTGTTGACGCTATCGACGAAGTGCTGCCCCATGCCGCTGATCCCGAAAATCTGTTCGACCACAAAGGTGCCCGTGACGATGGCGGCGAACAACGGGCCTAGGATCGTCACAACCGGGATCAGCGCATTCTTCATGGCGTGCACCCAGATCACCACCCGTTCCTTGAGCCCCTTGGCGCGTGCTGTTCGGATGTAGTCCTCGCGAATCACTTGCAGCAAGCTGGCACGGGTAAGGCGGGCGATCGAGGCCGAGATGCCCGTGCCCAGGGCGACGGCCGGGAGCGTGGCGTGCAACCAGAACTGTGACGTCAGGGGCGGCAGGATCCCAAAGATGAATTGTGTGTAATCCGCCCCCCAGCGGGCAACCGGGAACCAGCCCAGCTTCAGGCCAAAGATCCATATCAGGAACGGCGCCAGCACCACATTGGGGATAGAGACCCCCAGGATGGCGATGAAGGAGCTGGCGTAGTCCAATCGCTTGTTGTGGTTCAAGGCGGCGATCGTGCCCGCCGGAATGCCGATCAGCAGGCCCAGCAACATCGAAAGGATGCCAAGCTGGAAAGACACCGGGAAGGTCTGGCGCAAGATGTCCTGCACCATCAGCGATCGATAGCGGAAGGAGGGTCCAAGATCGCCTCCCAGCAGGTCCAGCACCCACTGACCATACTGCCGCCAGACCGGCCAATCCAGATGATATTTCTTCTCCAGATTGGCCACGATGCTGGCGGGGATAGTGCGGTCCCCAGCGAAGTCGAAGGGGCCACCTGGCATCGCTCGCGCCAGGACAAAAGTTACCAGGGTGATGCCAATAAGAACGGGAATAAACCAAAGAATTCTGCGGATGATGTAACGGGTCATTTCACTCCCTGCGGCAAAGCGTTTGTCGTGTGGAGCCCGGTGGGCGAAGGGCGGGCTGGTGGCCAGGGAGCCCCCAGCCACCAGCCCTGCCGGTAGATCGCTACTTCATCGCCGCCATTTTGGCGTCCATATCCAGAGTCCATTGGAAGAGCGACATCTGGATCGGATCATAGGACCGATGCAGCCACGGTTTTGTGACGTTCACGGTCGTGTAGTAGTAGATGGGGGCGATGCCGACGATCTCGTCGATGAGCAATTGCTCGGCGCGCTTGTAGAGCGCCTTGGCCTCTGCCTCGTCGGCGACCTGCGCGGCCTTGGTGGTCTCGTCGTATTCCTTGACCAGATCACCGACCTGCGGGTCGTCGTAGCTCAGGCGGATGCGGTTGGCGCCTTCTTCGGTGTTGAAGACCTCATGCATCCAGTTGTTGGCATGCGGGTAGTCTCCACACCAGCCGAGGCGGAAGACGTGCGGCACATCCTCGATCGCCGTTGTGGCGCGAATCGTGTCGAGGTAGACGCGCCACTCCTGCGTCTCGATGCTGACCGTCATCCCGGGGAAGGCTTCCTGCCACATGGCCTGGATGGCCTGGGCGATGCGGGCGTGACCCTCGCTGACATTGTGCATCAACAGGATGTCCAGGCCCTCGCCATCCGGGTAGCCAGCCTCCGCGAGCAGAGCCTTGGCCTGCTCAACAGCGCCGGCGTAGCCCGTGCCGCCCATGTCCTCAGGCAGAGCCCACGGCGCGATGTCCGTGTCGCCAGCCCAGGAGCCGAAGTTGAGCGGGTTGGTGAAGGTGTTGGCCGGGATCTGGCCGCCCTTTAGGACCGCCTCGACCAGAGTCTTGCGGTCGATGCCCATAGAGAGCGCCTTGCGCACCTTGACGTCGTTCACCGGAGCTTTCTGGGTGATGAAGCCGTAGTAGTAGGTGCAGTTGATGGGAGTGTTGACAAACTCCTTGCTCAACACCGGATCGGCCTTCACGCGGTCGACCTGATCCGAGGGCACACCCGAGCTGTCGACTTCGTTGTTCTCGTACATCGCGAAGGTCGTGGATGTCTCCTCGATCATGTAGCCCACGAGCTGCTCTATGTTGCCGGAGCCGTAGTCGGTGCCCCAGTACGGCCAGAAGGGGTTCTTCGCCAGGTTCATGTGATCGCCGTGGACCCACTCTGTCATGACGTAGGCCCCGTTGGTCACGATGAAGCCCGGCTCGATCCAGCGGTCACCCTTCTCTTCGATGATGGGCTGGTAGACCGGGAACAGGTTGGCCATCGTGGTGACCTGCGGGAAGTAGCCCGCGCCGTAGGCGAGGGTGAACTTCACGGTGTAGTCGTCCAGGGCTTCCACGCCCATGGCGTCATAGACTTCCTGGAAGTTCTCCGCCTCGGGGTCGGTCGTGTTCAGCTCCTCGCAGCCGGAGATGACGTAGAGCAGCCAGGCGTAGTCGGAGGCTGTGTTGGGATCGCAGACGCGCTTGATGCCATAGACCACATCGTGCGCATTCACCATCCGCGGGTTGCCCTCGTCATCCAGCACCTGCTCGACCTCGCCGGAGGTGGGGTTGTAGCGGACCCAGGGCACGTCATCGCGCAGATGGAACGTCCACTCGATCTTATCCTCGCTGGCCTCCCAGCTCTCAGCTAAGGCAGGGATAGCCTGCTTGGTCTCGAGATCGATGTCCGTCAGCCCCATGAAGATGGAGTCGATCACCGAGGAGGAGGTGGTGTCCGTCGTCAACGCCGGATCTGCGGTCGGCGGCTCGGTGCCCCAGTTGATGTGAACGGTGACGGGCATCGGGCCAGCGGCCTCCGGCGTCGCGGTGACGACCTTCTCAACGACCTCACCCTCGACGACCTCTGTGACCACCACGGTCTTCACGACTTCCTGCGGCGCGCCGCAGGCAGCCAGAATCATGCTGGCAGCCACGCCGATGGCCATCAAAGTGAATAGCTTTCGCTTCATGGCGTCCTCTTCTCCTTCCAAAGAGTTTCGCTTCGCAACGGCTTTTCTCGATGTTCTCTTTCCTTCTCCTTGCCTTCTGCGATGGCTTCACCTCCTTTCATCACATCATCTCCATCCTTGAATAGCTTCCCTGATCCCCCTCCGGAACCCTCAAACCAAGTGGCAGGCCACCCAATGGTCCGGGGCGACCTCGCGCCACTCGGGCTCCACCTCTTTGCAGACATCGACCGCCAGCGGGCAGCGTGGATGGAACCGGCAGCCGCGCGGCGGGTTTGCGGGGCTGGGCACGTCACCCTCCAGGATGATCCGCTGGCGCTTGGCCTCCTTCAACGGATCCGGGATCGGAACCGCGCTCAGCAAGGCCTGCGTGTAAGGGTGCAACGGGTGGGAGTAGAGCTCATCTCGCGTGGCCAGCTCCACCACCTTGCCCAGGTACATCACCGCCGTCCGGTCCGAGATATGGCGGACCATGCTCAGGTCGTGGGCGATGAACAGATACGTCAATCCGAAGGTCGCCTGCAATTCCTCGAGAAGATTCACGACTTGCGCCTGAATAGATACATCCAGGGCCGAGATCGGCTCGTCACAAACGATGAACTCGGGCTGCAGGGCCAATGCCCGGGCCACGCCGATGCGCTGGCGCTGTCCACCACTGAATTCATGCGGATAGCGATTCACAAAGTGAGGGCTCATACCGACGAGCTGCAGCAATTCCTGCACCCGTTCCCGCCGCTCTCGAGCGTTTCCGATTCCATGCACTTCGAGCGGCTCGGCGATGATGGCACCGACAGTGAGGCGAGGATTCAAGGAGGCATAAGGGTCTTGAAAGATCATTTGCATGTTGCGCCGCATGCGGCGCAGCGCCTCACCCTTCAGCGTAGTCAGGTCCATATCGCCATAGTAGACCTTGCCCGCCGTGGGCCGGTAGAGCTGGAGGATGGTGCGGCCAGTGGTCGACTTCCCACAACCGCTCTCGCCTACCAGGCCCAGCGTCTCGCCCTTGCGGATCTCGAAGGAAACGTTATCGACCGCCTGAACCGCCCCGACCTGGCGCTGGATCACGATGCCGCGCGTGATTGGAAAATGCTTGGTCAGGTGATCCACCCGAATGAGGGTTCCATTTGAACTGGTCATCGCAACTCCCCGGTCTCGATATCAACCCAGCAGGCAATCCGGTGGTCAGAATTGATATCTACCAATTGCGGATTAGCCTGCCAGCATTTGTCTTTCACGAACATGCAGCGCGGCGCGAAGGGACAGCCGGTGGGGAATTCGTAGTTCTCGGGCGGAAGGCCCTCGATCGACATCAACTTCTCGCCCGGGCTTCCATCCATGCGGGGGAGGCTTTTTAGAAGCGCGAAGGTATAGGGATGGCGCGGGTTACCGTAGACCTCTGCGATCGGCGCCTCCTCCACGATGAAGCCTGCGTACATCACGACCCCACGATCCGCTAGCCCTGCGACCACGCCCATGTCGTGCGTGATCCAGATCAGCGACATGCCGAACTGGTCCCTGAGCCGCTTCAC
>CAZBLT010000021.1:0-42290 GCA_964492745.1 uncultured Anaerolineaceae bacterium | reverse complement strand
TCGCCGCTTGACAGTCAGGAAATTTACCTGTAGAGTAAGATAATAAGGTTATAACATTATCATAATATGCTACGGATTCTCTCCCCTGAGCTGTTCCTTATCTCCATGCTGAAACTCCCATGCGGCTTGGAGATTACCAATTTCGGGTCGTTTCTCCTTCTCGATGGCGCCCACGCGGCCGCCAGGTCTCTAGGAGATGACCGTTGTCGGTCACAACACGGGATGTCGCTGATAGGCTCGGCCTCTCCATCACGACGGTGTCACGCGCGCTGGCCGGGTATGGCGACGTGGCCGAGGAAACCCGCAGGTCGGTGCTGAAGATCGCAGAGGAGAAGGGATACCGTCCTAATGCCTGCGCAAGACGCCTGCACACCCGACGCGCAGAATCGATCGGCATCCTCTTGCCCCTGGACCCTCAGAAAGCGTCGGATCCGTTCTGCAGCCTTCTCCTGGCAGGCATCGCCGAGGAGGCGCGCTCGCACGGGATGGATCTGATGCTTTCTCCCTGTGCAGAGGCTGAAGCGGAGCACGCGCTCTGTGAACGCATGGTTCTGGAGCGTCGCGTGGACGGCTTGCTGGTCGTGCGCACTCGCAGGAGCGATGCCCGGGTTGCTTACCTGCTAAAGCGAGGTTTCCCATTCGTGGCATCTGGCCGCACGGAAAATGAAAGTCGGTTCTGCTACCTCGATCTAGACTGGACGGCTAAGATCGAGAGGGTAGTGCGGCACCTCAGACGGCTGGGCCACAGGCGAATCGCCCTTATGCTCCCGCCAAGAGATCTGATGTCCAGCCACTTCCTGGAGCTGGGTTTTCAGAAGGCGGCCAGAGAGACAGGCATCTGCGTGCATGCGTCTCTTGTGCGCCATGGAGATCTCACCGAGCAAGATGGCTATCGCATATCCGAGGCCCTGCTCACCCTCGAAGATCGTCCCACCGCCATCATCGCGGGGAATGCCCTGATGGCGCTGGGCGCGATCAGCGCTGCACGGTCGCTGGGCCTTGTGGTCGGCCGAGATGTGGCCGTAATTGGCTTTGGCGACATCCCGACGGCGAGCTATTCACAGCCCCCGCTGACAACCGTCCGGCAACCCATCTTCGAGATCGGGAAGCAGATCTGCAAGATGTTGATGCAGCTCTTGAAGGGAGCGCTGGGGGAAGCTCAGCACCTGCTCCTGCCAAGCGAGCTTGTGATACGGGAATCGTGTGGCGCATCACTCCGATTGAGATAAGGAAAGGAGGGCGATCTCGTAGAATAGATCAGGCAAGATGCACAGATGGAATTGAGAGCAGCATACAGTTTGGATCCTGAGGAGGAGCTAGAAATGAAGAAGCTTTCAAGCATGCTGATGGTAGGCGCCATCCTTCTAAGCCTCCTGGCCGCGTGCGCGCCTGCTCCGGTCGTCGAAACCGTGGAAGTCCCGGTCGAAAAGACCGTCGTGGTGCCCGTCGAAGTAACCAAGATCGTGGAAGTCGAGCCTGAGGAGGTCGACTACGGGCTGGTCACGTTCATCTCCACACAGGGCGTTCCGATCGAGGAAGCCGAGGCGATGCGTGGCGTGGTCCTGGCGGATTTCCCGGGTCAGGTCGAGTTCATCGGCGCCGAGTACGAGCACTTCGAGGACCTGGTGCTTTCAGAGGTCCAGGCCGGAAAGGGCTCGATCGATGTCGCGGGTGCACTGCACGGGCAGTTCCCGACGCTGGTCGCTGCCGGCGCGCTCCAGGACCTCGGAGCGCTGATGGACTCCCTGAGTGATCGGGGTATTCCGGAAGCCTTCGTCGAATTGGGCAAGCTTGGCACAGACACCCAATACTACGTCCCGTGGATGCAGGCAACATACATCGCGGCCGCCAACAAGAAAGCCCTGGAGTACCTCCCCGCAGGTGCCGATCCAGAGGCGCTCACCTGGGAGCAGTTCCGTGACTGGGGCAAGAACATCTACGAGGCCACGGGCGAGAAGAAGCTGGGCTTCCCGGTGGACGGATTGCTGCATCGCTTCCTTGAGGGCTACATCTATCCATCCTACACCGGTGGCATGGTCACCACTTTTAAGAGCCCCGAAGCGGTGGAGATGTGGGAGTTCATCAAGGACATGTGGCAGTATGTCCACCCGCAGTCCATGGTCTATGGGTTCATGCAGGAACCCTTGTTGGCCGAAGAGGTCTGGGTGACATGGGACCACACCGCCCGGCTGATCGAGGCCTTCAAGGCCCGGCCGGATGACTTCGTGGCGCTTCCGGCGCCATCGGGCCCCAGGGGGCTCGGCTTCATGCCCGTGACCGTCGGCCTGGCCATGCCGGTAACAGCACCCAACCAGGAGGGCGGGGAAGCGCTCATCGATTACATGACGCGACCCGAGACGCAGATCTCAGTCCTGCGTGAGATCGGCTTCTTCCCGGTGGTCGATGTTGAGTTTCCGGGCTACGTGCCCATTGGCATCCGCATGGAGGGCGAAGCTGTCACCAAGCAGGCCGCGGCGCCGAACGCTATCCCGGCTATGCTGCCGGTGGGCCTTGGCCCGCGTTCGGGTGAGATCAACAAGATCTACCGCGATGCCTTTACGCGCATCGTGATCAACGGTGAAGACACCGTGACCGTGCTCGAATCAGAGGCCGCGAACCTGCAGGCGCTGATGGAAGAGACCGGCGCACCCTGCTGGCCGCCTGATCCGCCCAGCGTGGGCGCTTGCCAGGTCAAATAGCGTCTGATCCGTCATCCGAATGGGGGGGGGGGGTGAGCCCCCTCCCCCCTTATTTCGCTGGAGGTGGATGTGAAACGGAGACGCGTCAACTGGGAACCCTATGCCCTTTTATTGCCCTCAACTGCGTACCTGGTGCTCTTCTTCGCCTGGCCGATGGTACAGGCGTTCAAATTGGGTTTTCAATCAGACGATGGCCAATTCACGCTCGCCTATGTTCAGCGCATGTTTGGAGACGCGGCGTTTGTCAATGCGTCGTGGAACACACTCAAGCTGATCATCGCCATCATACCGCTCCAGTTTATTCTGGCCCTGATCATGGCCCTGCTGATGATGGAGCGCCTGCGCGGTTCCGATATTCTCGCGTATGTCTACTCCATCCCGCTGGCCATCTCGGATCTGGCGGCCGGTCTGATATGGTTCTCTATATTCACCGAGCGAGGTTTCCTTAACTCTTTGCTCTATAGCCTAGGTTTGCTGGAAAGGCCTTACCTATTCCTGAATTATCAATCCTATTGGCCGCTTGTGGCGATCGTCTTGGCGGAGGTGTGGCGGGCGACTTCGATCGTCTTTGTCATCCTTGTCGCGGGACTCCAATCCATCCCCCGTGACTACATCGAAGCCGCCGAGGTTTTCGGGGCCAATTGGTTCCAGCGCGTGCGGCGGGTGATCCTGCCCATGTTGCGTCCCAGCATCCAGGTGGCATTGATCCTGCGGACTCTCCTGGCCGTCCAGGTGTTCGCCGTCGTGATGGCCCTCGCCGGTAGAGGCGTTACGGTATTGGCAGCGGAGGCCTATCGCTGGCATGGGGAGTATCGCAACCCTCACATGGCCGCGGTCTATGCCATGTTCATCCTGATCATTTCTCTGGCCAGCGCCTTTTTCTACCTGCGAGCGCTTCGAGTCAAGGAGGAGGCGATCCTGTGAAGAGAAGATTGCCTTTGGCTTCCCGTTTCATGAAGGTGTCCATCTATTTGCTAGCCATCTTGATCGCGTTATGGATTCTGATTCCCATCTACCTCATCACGATCGCCGCGTTCAGTCCACGAGAGATCATCTATGATTTCCCCAAATCGCTGTTTCCCCAGCAAATCTCGCTGGATACGATGGTGTTCTTCCTAGGCGCTCATAAGACTTTGGCCTCGGTGCGCAACAGCGTGGTTGTGGCCGTGCTCAGCCTGGTCCTATCCATCATCATTGGGGCACCGGCTGGATATGGCCTGGCCCGTTACATCTTCCGAGGGAAGGATGTCTATCGGATTGCGATTCTCTCCACGCGTGCCTTTCCGCTTGTCATCCTTTCGATCCCTCTGGCGGTGACTTTCATGAAATGGGGGATGTACGATTCTTTGATCAGCGTTGCGCTGCTGCATGTCGCGATGGCCTTGCCGACGACCATCCTGGTTACCGGCAGTGTCTTCATGGGCATCTCCAGAGAACTCGAGGAGGCCGCGGTGACGCTGGGTTGCAGCCGGTTTCAAGCCTTCCTGCGCATCGCACTTCCGCTGGCCCTGCCCGGCTTGGCCGCTTCGGCTATCTTCACCTTTGTGCTTTCCTGGAACGAAGTCTTCGGCGCCACGATCCTCACGCTCTTTAACCGCACGCTGCCTGCTCTCATGATCGTGCAATTGGATCAGGCACCGGTTGCTTTTCGCTTCGCTGGAGGCTTCTTCATGCTCATTCCGGCCATCGTTTTCATGTTCATTATCCGGCGTTACCTTTTCAGCCTTTGGGGTGTGACTTTGAAGTGAGCTGCTGATATGCACCGGTATGGGAGCAACTGACTTCCTTGCGTCCGATTAGGAGGCATTCTGGATCCATCGGGAGAAGCGTCTATGGCTGAGATCCGAATTGAGAACCTGAGCAAGATCTTCGGCAAGGTCAAGGCTGTTTGGGAGGTTGACCTGATCGTGCATGATCGGGAGTTCGTCGTGCTGCTTGGCCCTAGCGGCTGCGGGAAGACCACGCTTTTGCGATGTATCGCGGGTCTGGAACACGTTGATGGGGGCCGGATATTCATTGGTGGTCAGGATGTGACGGATTTGCCTGTCCGGCGCCGACGCATCGCCATGGTCTTTCAGAGCTATGCGGTATTCCCGCATATGACCGTCTTCGACAACATCGGCTTCGGCCCGCATATGCAGCGCATGCCCGCTGCTGAGATCCAGGAACGGGTCCATTCGACGGCGGAATTGCTCCACATTGAAGACCTGTTGGACCGCTACCCGGCTCAATTGAGCGGTGGGCAGCGTCAGCGCGTGGCTGTGGCCCGTGCGCTCGCCGTGCAGGCCGAGGTCTTGCTGATGGACGAGCCCCTAAGCAATCTGGATGCCTTGCTGCGCCTGGAGATGCGCGCCGAGCTCAAGCGCCTCTTGGGTGAACTCAACACAACCGTCGTATACGTCACGCATGATCAGGTGGAGGCGCTCAGCCTGGGGGATCGGATCGCTGTCATGAAGGACGGCCATTTTCTGCAGGTGGATACGCCCATGAATATCTATGACCGGCCAGCCGATCATTTCGTGGGCGCGTTCATTGGCAACCCTCCCATGAACTTCCTCACCGCTCGTGTGGTAGACGAGGACGCGAAGGTGTCGGTGGCCGGAAAGGAGCTATCGATTGCATCGGATGTGGCCAATCGCCTGCGCTCGACAGGGAAGTCCACGGTCCTGATGGGGATCCGTTCCGAAAATATCGAACCTATGGATGAGCCTACTGAGGGAGCGCTCCCCGGGCAAGTGCTCGTCGTCGAACCTCTAGGCTCCCATAATTTACTCACGGTGGAGATGGGAGGGGCCACAATCAAAGTGAACGCCCATCCAGACTCGCCCTTTCGGCCTGGGCAGGATATCTGGCTGCGTCCGATCCCCGAAAAGATCCGCTGGATGGACAGGGAGACCGGGCGTGCGCTAATCTGATCTGACGCTGGAACGGAATTGCCCATCGAGACGCGATGCCTCGCTATGGCAGATAAGCAGTGGAGGCGCAAATCGACCCCATGCACCGCGTTCTTCTAACTGAGCAGCAAATGTTGCGCTACCTTGAGCTGGTCAGACCGCTATGCTACAGGCATCGCTTGCACATCCCGCCCTTTCATTTCCACGCCGGTGAAGAACCCCTCGTGGATATCAACCTAGACGACGGCGCTTGGCCTCTCCTGGAACCAGGCACCAGTTGGGCTGAGGCCCGACGGGGTTTCACACTGCGCACGACCTTCAAGATTCCCGATGACTGGCATGGCCCCGTGGAGATCTTCCTGCCCATGGAACATGCCGACGAATTCGTCCACCCCGAGTTTCTGGCCTATCTCGATGGTCAGGCGCATCAGGGAGTAAACGCCTATCACACCAGCATCGCCCTTCCAGGTTCTTTGCAGGACGGTGAATGGCATCTCCTGGCTCTGCATGGCTGGCTTGGACCGGATGGCAAGGCTCTACGCATGGGGCAAGCGGAGTTGGTTGAAGTCCACCAAGCGACACGAGATTTCATCGCTATGGCGCGGGTATCCATGGGCGTCCTGGGCGAACTGGCCGAGGAGGATCCCATTCGCGCGCAGCTCTTGAATGCCCTGCACGAGGCCTTTTGTCGCCTGGAGCTTCGCGAACCCTTAGATGGCGGCTTCTATATTCGACTTCAAGAGGCGCTTGAATTCTTGAGCAGTGCCATTGCCGAATCGGGCGATCCGATGGCCGTGGACGTCATCGCCGTCGGGCATGCTCATCTTGACGTCGCCTGGCTATGGCCGTTCAGCCAAACTCGGCTCAAAGCCGCACGCACCTTCAGCAGCGTCCTCCGTCTGATGGAGCATTTTCCAGCCTTCCACTTCTCCCAAAGCCAGCCGCAGCTCTACAAGTATGTTGCAGAAGATCACCCTGATCTCTTTGATGAGCTGAAAGCTCGCGTGGCTGAAGGTCGTTGGGAGGTTCTTGGTGGCTTCTGGGTGGAGGCAGATGCCAACTTGGTAGGGGCCGAATCGCTGGTCCGACAGTTGCTGTTGGGAAGAGCCTACTTCCGGCGGGAGTTCGGTGATGTTGAGGCGCCCATCCTGTGGCTCCCTGATACCTTCGGCTTTCCGTGGTCGTTACCTCAACTGATCAAGAAAGCCGGCTTGCGCTACTTTATGACTACTAAGCTGAGCTGGAACCAATGCAACCGCATCCCGTATGACAGCTTCTGGTGGCAGGGCTTGGATGGAACGCGCATTCTCTCCCACTTCATCACCACGCCCGACGTCAATGGGAATCCCTATCACACATATGGCGGCGATCTTGCGCCGAATCGCGTCATCGGCACGTGGCGCAACTATCAGCAGAAGGAAGTGAATGCCCAGTTGATCACCGCCTTCGGATGGGGCGATGGTGGAGGTGGCCCGACGCGTGAGATGCTGGAGGATGGTCGGCGTCTGGCAAACCACCCGGGCGCCCCGCGGGTGCGCTTCGGGAGGGCTTCGGATTTCTTTCGAAATCTCGAAGAACAGGTTGGAGATCGGCTCCCTGTCTGGAACGGTGAATTGTACCTGGAAAACCACCGAGGAACGTACACGAGCCAGGCCTGGATCAAGCGCGCCAACCGCAAAGCGGAATTCCTGCTCCACGATGCGGAGTTCCTCGCCGCCTGGGCCGCACTGACCACAGACTACCGATATCCCCACGAGGAGCTGAGGCATGCCTGGACCGCGCTTTGCCGCAATCAGTTCCATGACATCCTCTGCGGTGTTTGCATCGCCGAGGCGTATAAGGAGAGCAGACGAGATTTCGAAGTCATTTTCCATATCGGCCATCAGGTGCGCGAGGCATCCTTGAAGTCGCTATCTCAACAGTTGCCCAAGGAGGCGGCCTTCATCGCCGTCAACCCCACGTCATTTGGCGGACCGCGCATAGGCCTATTGCCCGAGCATTTGGATAGCGGTCAGACGGTCACAAACCTGGTCACAAGGCGGCCCCTCATGACACAGCCCGTTGAAGAGGGCACTCTGGTTGATGTGCCCTATATTGAAGCCTATGGCTTTGTTGGGCTAGGGCTTGCAGACAGTGCCTCCTTCCCATCCGACGCCGGACCATCAGCATGGCTGTCGGATGGTGTCGCGGTTTTGGAAAACGACCTCCTGCGCGTTGAGTTTGACGAAAGGGGAGAGATCACACGAATCTTTGACAGAGATGTCGGACGGGAAGTGCTTCCTCCTGGAAAGGCCGCAAACGAGTTTCAGGCCTTTGAGGATCGCCCGCACAAGGGGGAAGCCTGGAATATTGGTGCTCTCTACGATGGAAAGCATTGGACCACGGATCTGCCCGCTAGGTTCTCCGTCCTTGAGAACGGTCCGCTGCGGGCGGGCCTTGCGATCCGGCGGCGCATCTTGGGTAGCGAGATCCTGCAACGCATCTATTTATACAGGAACAGCCGCTACCTTGAGTTCGATAATTGGGTGGATTGGCAAGAGCGGAATATCTTGCTTAAGGTGTCCTTCCCTGTCAGCGTCCTGAGCCCGGAAGCAACTTATGACATCCAATGGGGGAATATCCGCCGTCCGACACATCGCAATACCTCTTGGGATTGGGCGCGCTTCGAGGTTCCCGCTCATAAGTGGGTAGATCTCAGCGAGGGGAACTACGGCGTGAGCATCATCAGTGATTGCAAGTATGGCTGTGATGTGCTGGGCAACGTCATGCGACTGACCTTGCTGAGAAGCCCTACCCATCCGGATCCCAACGCCGACCAGGGCGAGCATCGTTTTGCCTACGGCCTATTGCCCCACGTCGATGACTGGCGCGCGGGGACCGTGGCCGCCGCCTATGCCCTCAACGATCCGCTTATTGTGCGGCGGATAGAGGCTGCAGCAGGATCGAGAGCCTCTGGCTCGCTTGTGGCAGCAGATGTCTCCAACGTAATCATCGAGACGGTCAAGTTGGCTGAGGATGGCCAGGGTATCATCGTACGCCTTTATGAAAACGAGTGTAGCCGCAGCCGAATAGGGTTGCGAACAAGCTTCCCGATTTTCCGTGCCTATTATTGCAACCTCTTGGAAGAGAACGAATCCATGGTGGCTGCGGAGCGTCATGAATTGGAACTTGATGTTGAACCGTATCAAATCGTAACCCTGAGATTGGTAGCTGGGCTTGATATCCCATCGGATGCATCCATGAAGGGGCAGGAGTCATGATGCTGAATAGATATGAAGGGAACCCCATCCTGACCGCAAGCGACTTCTCCCGGCCGGTGAACTCCGTCTTCAACGCTGGGGCGGTGAAATGGAATGGTGAGTATCTGCTGCTGAATCGTGTCGAAACTCTTGAGGGAACTTCGTGCCTATGGCTGGCCCGCAGCCGAGATGGCTACCATTTCATTCCGGATCCCGCACCAGCTATTGTTCCTCTTGTCGATGGACCATTCGCGATCTATGAGGCCTATGGGATTGAAGATCCACGCATTAGTGTGATCGATGATGTTTGCTACATCACCTACGTTGCATACTCATCGCTGGGTAGCCTGATCGGGCTTGTGGAGACCAGGGACTTCCAGACCTTCGAGAGAAAGGGATTCATCTCGCTCCCGGATAACAAGGACGTTGTGCTCTTTCCAGGGAAGGTTGACGGATTGTATGTCCGGCTTGACCGCCCGATGGGCGTGGTGGGATTGCGCAGGGATATCTGGGTCTCCTATTCGCCAGATCTGCTTCATTGGGGGGGATCCCGCTTGGTGATGAAGACCAACCCTGGTCGATGGGACAGTAAGAGGATCGGAGCCGGCGCCCCGCCCATCAGGACGGACAGAGGCTGGCTGCTTATCTATCATGGGGTGCGGGGAACAGCGAGCGGTGCCATCTACCGTCTCGGCGTTGCGCTTCTGGACCCTAAGGATCCCTCCAAGGTGCTTGGGCGCGCCAAGCGGCCTGTACTCGCCCCGAGAGCGCCTGAAGATTACCTAGGCGATGTCGGCAATGTGGTTTTCACATGCGGCGCGGTCCTGGAGGAGGACGGCGAGTTGAAGATCTATTACGGGGCCGCCGATCAGGTCATGTGCCTTGCGACGGCGGATATCGATGATCTTGTCCAACTCTGCTTGGAGCGCATCGATTAGCAGGGGAGACCACTTGGGCGAGGGCTTCTTGATCGCCCGCAGATCTGCACATCATTTGATCCAGCCTCATCAACAGGAGGCATCACTGCTAGGGAGGCATAATGCTACGAGCTGCGCTGATCGGTTGTGGCAACATTGGCATGGGAGGTCATCTCCCCGCGTATGCCAACGTTCAGGAAGTCAAGCTGGTGGCTGTGTGTGACATAGCCGAGGAACGGGCCGTTGCTGCTGCCCGACAATCGGGAGCAGATGTCTATACCGATTACCGGAGGATCTTGGAACGGAAAGATATCCATATGGTTGATCTCTGCGTACCCACTCACCTCCACGCCCGGTTGGCGATCGATTCAATGGAGGCGGGGAAACACGTCCTTTGTGAGAAGCCAATGGCCCATACGATGAAGGCCGCGGATGCCATGCGCCAGGCCGCCACGCGGAGCAATGTCAAGTTGATGATCGGCCAGGTGCGGCGATTTGACCATCGCTATGCGAGCATCAAGAAGCAAACCGAGGCCGGTAAAGTGGGTCGGCTGGTATTCATCCGGCGCGCGGAGAGACAGTTCCTGCCCTTCCCACCGGATGCGTGGCAGTGGGATCCCAAGCGGGGCGGAGGGGTGATCCTTGATATTGGCGTGCACGTTACAGACCTTTTCCAATGGTTCTTCGAAAGCCAACCTATTGAAGTCTATGCGATCGCCAGGTCCGTGCGCAGGGCGGCCATCGCGGCTGAGTCCTTCGATCATGCCTTCATCATCTGCAAGTTCGAGAGCGGTGCTGTAGGCTTTGCGGAGACGAGCTGGGCCTATCCGGAGGGATTCGGGGGGTCCTTCTATGCGCAGTTGGACGTCATTGGCACAGAGGGAAAGATCCAATACACGGACAAGGACAGCAATCCGATGGTGACGTTCGCATCCGGGAAGGGATGTGAATATCCGCGATACTTCCGTTTCATGTCCACCACTGAATATGCATTTGAGGAGGAAATCCGTCACTTCGTACGTTGCGTGCTCGATGATAGTGAACCGACGGGCGGACGGCAATTCGCTCGCGTGGCCCTGGAGATGGCGTTGGCGGCCCAGCTTTCGGCGGAGCAGGGTCGCCCGGTAAGACTACCCTTGGAGAGGGAGTGAGATCGAGATGGAGAAGATCGGGATTGGCATCATCAGCTACGCGCATCCGCATGCCCCAAGGTATGCCGCTTCCATCATGGCGCATCCCGACGCACAGTTGGTCGGCGTTGCCGGCGGCGGGTTGAACGATGATCTTGCCAGAAAGGACGCGGAACGCTACGGCGTTCCATACTACGGCGATTACCGGCGATTGCTATCGCAAGACCGCCTGGTGGGCGCCTACGTCGGGACTGAGCCGACGCGCCATCTGGAGGTTGTTCGCGCGGCTGCGAAAGAGGGACGCCATGTCCTCTGTGATAAGCCGATCGCGCTGTCCCTGGAGGAGGCTGATGAGATCATCCAGGTGGCCAGGGCTGCGGGGATCAAGATCATGGTGCCCTTCAACCCTCGCTTCCAGCTCCCGCTGATGCGTTTTAAGGCAGCGCTGGATCGAGGGGAGGTGGGCGAGCTGGTGTCCATCTTTGCCATCAAGTATGGCAAACTGCCGTCATCCATACCCGGGCCAGCCGATTACGGCTGGCTGATGGACCCGGAACAGGCAGGGGGAGGCGGCTTCCTTGACATCGGAATCCACGCGGTGGATGCCCTGCGCTGGCTGGCCGGCAGTGAGGCGATCCGGGTTTATGCGCAGATCGATCAGGCGCTGCATCCGAACCTTGAGGTGGATGACATCGGCACGATGACGGTTGAGTTCGAGAACGGCGTCGTGGGGGCGTTAAGCGCAGGCTGGGTCAACCCAGCCTCCTTCCCGGCGTGGCTGGATGTGCGATTCGAGATCCTGACCACCGAAGCGAGCTTCCTCATTGATAGCCCATATCATGGCTACTGGCACTATGGCCGCGAGCGCGCGCAACGCGTCTATTGGTGGCGCAAGGATGTGGACGGCCTGGTTGATGAATTCGCGAAGTCCATCTTGGAGGATCGGGAGCCGCTCATCAGCGGCGAGGACGCTCGGGCGGCCCTGGCCATCGCGCTGGCGGCCTATGAATCCTCGGGGAGTGGGAAGGTGGTCATCCTGCACTAACGGAGGGGCTCGGCCTATCCGTGCGCAAGCCGACGGTGAGATGGTGCAGCAGGCCGCCTGTGCTCCGGGCTGCGGGCGTCATCCGGGCGTTATAGACCGGCCCGCGAGAGACGGGCGCGAAGCGCGAAGGGACCCAAACTCGGCGCAGGGTTTGAGCCTCGCCGCGATGCAGCTATAATGCATAACATCATGACAAAATAACAAACAGCAATGAGGTCGTGCATTCGATGTCTGGAGTTGACCGCAGTATTCCTGTTCCCCTCTACTACCAATTGAAAGAGTTGTTGCGAGAACAGATATCCGCAGGCCATTTGAAGCCGGGGGATAGACTGCCCACCGAGGACGAGCTTTGCGAACAATTCGGGATAAGTCGCACGCCTGTGCGACAGGCGCTCGCGGAGTTGGTGCACGATGGCCTGTTGGTGCGGATCCCTGCTCGGGGGACTTTCGTCGTCGAACGCGTAGTGCGTCCTGAGGCTGCAGGCCTGGGAGCGATCCGTGCCGTGTTGCCTGACGATCGATGGCGGCAGCCTCTTCAATCTGCGGCCGAGCAGTGGAACAGCGAGCATCCCGATGATCCCATCGACCTGAATTTTCAGATGGTGGCGCACGTTGAGCTGCGCTCAACCCTGATCGCGGCCGTCGGCAAAGGGGAGGCTCCCGATATCTCGGTGCTTGATTCCGTCTGGGTGGCTGAGTTCGCTCATCAACACTATCTTCAGCCATTGGATGAAGTGGACCCCGATTGGCTTCAACTCAATGGGGCGGGCTTCTTCCCGGTGGCGTTGGAGGCCAACCGATATCAGGGCAGGCTCTATGCTCTCCCCATAACGGCGGACGTAAGTGTTCTCTGGTATCGGAAGGATTGGTTGGCCGCGGAGGGTTTCTCGCCGCCCAGCACATGGGATGAGATGGTGGCCATCGGGAGGCACTTTCAAGAGGCCCGCGTCAGGCGGCGATACGGGCTAGGCCCGCACCCTCTTGTCTTTGTCGCAGGCAAGGCGGGAGGTGAGACGACGACCCATCAGTTGCTGCCCCTGCTGTGGTCTGCTGGCGGAGATCTCATTTGCGATCGTCAAGTTGTGCTCGATAGCCCAGAGGCTCGTAGAGCCCTGACGTTCCTCAGGGCGTTGGTCCAGGAGCTCGGCCTGGCGCCCCCTGAGGTCGTGGATTACACATGGAATCAGGCCGTGCGCGTCTTCGCGCAAGGGAAAGCTGTCCTGGCCCTCGGGGGGAGCTACGAGAGCTTCTTCATCCAGCACATTGCCGGTTGGAACGGGACGCAGTTTCAGGAGCGTGTGGGGTTCACGCCTATTCCGGCGGCCCCTGGGCGCCAACCCGCGGTTCTGGCCGGTGGGATGAGCTATGTGCTATACCGTCAATCGCGTAAGCCGAAGGGAGCCATGGCCTTGCTCAATATGATGGGCCAGACCGAGCTACTGAAGCCCTTCTGCATGGGGACAGGGCATATTCCGCCGTTGCGGGCCACGGCGCAGGAGATGAGGTCACAGGGGAATAGTTTTGTGGCCCGGACGATCCCGCTTCTCGAAATCGCGCGTGCGCGCCCGGTCACGCCGGACTATGCGCGTGTCTCGGCGCAGTTTCAAGCGATGATGGAAGAGTGCGTTGGCGGGCAACGGGAGATTGGTGAAATCCTGGCCTTGGCAAGCGAGCGAATTAGTGCCATCACGGGCTTCCCCATCGCGCGGCGCGCGGGTGACGCATAAACGGCGTGACGCTAGGGAGTTGTGAAAGGTTCAGACATCGGCGGGTGAGGGGGAGCCGCGGGCGGTGGTTCGGCAGCCTGGAGAAATTTGCGCATCAAGCCCAAAGATCCCAGCGAGGTGTCCACAGACCTACTCATGCAATAGGGGCAGCCCATCAACTGCGTGTCCTCAGTTAGAGGGTTGATATGCTCAACCCGGGTTTCAGCTCAATGGCTGCCTGGCTTTAAGGCCTGTGACAACGCTGGCCGAATCGCTGAATATGCGATGTCTCCGGCGTGAGAATCCGCGGCTAGCGGCGACGAGCTCGGCTTCCCTTTCGTAACGATGTAAGCGATCGGGGTCATCCCAAGGCGCGTGTAGGCGGCTGCCACCGCCCCAGTTGCAGCTTCGCACTTGTGTTTTGCCAGCAATGCTGCAAGATGAAGATATGGGTGATGTCTCACATAG
This sequence comes from uncultured Anaerolineaceae bacterium, assembly GCA_964492745.1. Classification (GTDB taxonomy): domain Bacteria; phylum Chloroflexota; class Anaerolineae; order Anaerolineales; family E44-bin32; genus E44-bin32. The sequence continues at coordinate 28,192 of CAZBLT010000021.1, read as the reverse complement.
TAGTGTAAATTCATTGTGCTTCCTCAATACACAGAGCTAACAGATTTTGCCTTTCATCGCACCCGCGCCAGACGTAGCGGCCCGGGCTCAGCCAACAGTTCGGGCTCCGGATCCAGCAGTTGCTTCATCGAGTCCACTCTGCAATAGCGTCGGCCCACTTGCCCCTCGTCGGAGATTTCCGTGAGCACAGAGCCAACCAGGCGGATTACGAAAGCATCATCTGGAAAGATGCCGACGACGTTCGTCCGGCGCTTGACCTCTTTGCTCAGGCGCTCCAGCGGATTGCGGGAACACGCTTAGCAGGCCGCCGAACAGATCTCGGACGGAATGCCCATTAAGGTGGACGGACTGGTCGACCTGTACAATGAGGAATTGCAGCTCCAGATCCGCCGTTTCCGCCCCGCGCGCACCGGAGAGGTTCACCGCGAGGTTCTGGTCAACACCTCGAAGGAGGACCGTGAGCAGATGTGGCTCACCGTGCGCAGCGTCATCGAGCAAATGCAAGACCCCACCGGCGGCGCTTCTCCGCATCTTCTACGCCAGCATGCCGACGGCTGCCCACCTGTTCGAGGTCCCCCGCGGCACGCGTCGTTCACTACGCTTACATGAGCAGCCTGCCCGAGCACTGCTAAGAGCTGCTCTTGCTCGCCAAACCGCTCCTCGATCTATACCCTCAGATCGACCGCGACCTTCTGGTCGCAGGGATCCTGCTCCACGACATCGGCAAGATGGGGATGCCGGCCAGTATCCTGCCGAAGCCCGGGGCGCTCAGCGAAGATGAACGGGGGCTCATGCGCCTGCATCCCGTTTTCGCCCATGAATGGCTTTCATCCATCAGCCACCTGCGCCGGGGGCTGGATATTTCTTACTGCCACCATGAGAAATGGGATGGGACGGGATATCCTCGTGGCCTCAAGGGTGAAGGAGTACCATTCGTCCGTATCGGATGGTTCGGCCCAGGGAAAAGGTCATCGAATATCTCCGCGAGCAATCTGGGAAGCATTTTGAGCCGAAGATTGTGGAGCTTTTTCTGGAGAATATCGAGAGCCTCGAATCTATGTAGACATCAGGTCGAAGAGCCAACACGGCGCCGGGTTGTCCTATCCGTCGATCCTGGCCCAAATGCGCGCTCGATCCGCTTCTGGCCCAGATGCAACCTGCTTGGGCAGGGAACCTGGTTGAGAACGGCCTGCCCGGGACGACCGAAACACATTTTTGGACAATTATCCCCTCACCCCGGATGATTTTCTTTGGCTATGCAACGAGAATTGGCATCCTTCAACCTCCATGGCGATAGGTCTCACGCTTGACGAGAAAAGCCGGTATCTCTCGAAACAGTGGGCCTCTGGCGTTTTCTGCAGCAGACCGCAGGCACACGCGGATCGTGGATGAAATCGAAGCCGCGAAATGTAGCCCTAGAATGGCCCGGCCACCCATGCCAGGATCATGCCCATAACGTAAACGGCCGAAGCCGCGCAGGCCCAGCTTCTCCGCCACTAGCCTCGACCTTGCTCCCAGGCTGATCCCCATGCGGCGCAATTGGATCACGGGAAGCGCGAATTCAAGAGTTGCCAAGCATTGCGCGGAAGAAGCGAAAGAGGTTTGAAAGGGCCAATTTCGCCCTGGTCTTCCCGGCGGTTCAATGTCATAATCCGCCCGGACTCTTCTAAGTCCGGGCCCTGACGTGAAGGATACCTGACGCATGAAGCCAACCCCTACATCCAGCCCATTCTCTTTTCAGCCGCAGGCTTTCCTCTTCACCAACGTCGCGGGTGAGGTCATATTCGCCGATCGAAGCTTCCTTCGGCTTAAGAAGCGACCGGCCACAAGGGCGGTGCTGTCTGACCCGCTTCACTCAATGTTGGGGATCGATGAGCCCTCACCCGCACGGCTTATGCGCGATCTGAAGCGCTTTGGGAGCGTCGACTATCGAGCCCTCTCCTATCAGTCGGACACGGGATCGCTCTATCCGGCATGGGCAGCCGGGGTGGCAGTGTACACCGAACGCGAAAGCTACCTGGGGGCGGATGTCGTCATCTCTCCCGAACCCCCGGAGGGCGCCGCGGCCTGCGCCCTGAAGAGCCACTCGGATGTGCTCCAATCCTATACACGCCAAGCGTTCATGCAGGCCAAGCTGCTTAAGACCGGGACTTTCCTACAGGTCTACACAACGCTTTGCATCGAGGCGATTCTGATACTGCTCACGCGCATCGGGGGGCCCGAGATGCGTACCACTCTGGAGCGGATCATTAATGAGGCCGCGCGGACACATGCCATCCCGGCCTCAATGGAATATGGCTATCTGGAATTCGTGGGCCGGACGGCACACTTCGATGCCTATCTGACCTTGCTTCGCGCCGGCACAAAATATGCAATCGATGCCATAGGAAAGAGGATCGTCGGCCGAGAATTGCAAATGATCGATCGCCATATTGATCCCGGGCTACTCGAGCTAATCACGCAACTCGACATGCGGTCCGGCCTCGACCAATAGCCGTTTTTCAGCCTTCGTGCGTGGGCAGGCGGGATGAAACCATGACGGAGAACCGAGGGGGTATATCAATGGCGGCTAGCATCGCATTCGTACCCATGGGAATGCTTATTCTGCTGAATATCAGCGCGATCTACCTGCTGGTGCGCCCTGAAGTCGTGCTCTGGATCTACAATATTACCGTCCCCATCGCTGCCCTGGCGGGGCTGGCACTCTCCATCTCGCTGTATCGGTCCTTCGGCAAGACGGAGGTACTCAGAAAGATCTGGGCCTACTTCTCCCTGGGCCTGCTTCTCTGGACTGTGGGCGAGGTGCTATGGTCCTATGAAGCCCTTACGGTCGGGCAGGATCCTTCTCCCCGCTCCTTCGCGGGGATTGTCTGGCTGGCTGGCTATGCTCCCGTCTCCGCCAGCTTGATCGTCCGCTATCGCTCACTCCGGATCAGCCTTTCCAATGGATGGCGTGCGCTATCCTTCTGGAGCATCATCACGCTGGCCGCTGGAGCCGCCTTCTTCCTGATTATCTCAATCCTGCGCGGCGGGTGGGACAAGTTCTCCATCGAGACCTTTGTCAGCGTCCTCTTTCCCCTAGGGGATCTCGTCTTGGGTGCCCTCGCCCTACTTATCACGCTCTTGCTCGTTGGCGGCACACTCTCCCGCGCCTGGGGGCTGGTGGCACTCGGCCTCTTCGTCCTCGCGGTTTCCGATCTGCTTTACGCGTTCGCGGCCTGGCAAGGTGTTTACCGGGCAGACCTAGCAGCAGGGCCCAACTTCATCACATCCAGCGTCGACATCCTGTATGCGGCTGCCTACTTCATCCTCGATTTGGGGCTTTTCTTGCAGGCCCGTCTACAGCGCATCCTCTAGCAGGGCTCACTGCCTCCTAACCCCATCCATTCTTCCGATCCCATTCGCGCCCCCCTTTCTCTCGCAGACCATCAATGGCGAGGCCCCAAGCAGCCGGAAGTTCATGGAAGAGTGCACCCGCGCATTGTGAAGCCACGCAACGCTGCCCGAGTTTCGATCCCTGCACCCCATTCCCCTCCGCTTGATGAGATCGACAGGGTCTATTCCAGGTCAGAGCGAGACCAGCAGGAACGTTTGCCCTGCCGGTACTCTCGGGATAGGATCCTTCCCAATACGCATCATCCACGTGAGCATCGCCAACGCTTCCGAAACCAGCCCGCTTTCGTACTTTCACGGCAAGGCCCTGCTCGAACGCGCCCTGATGGAATTCGGGCTCTCCTACGCCATCCTCCGCCCAGCGGTCCTCTTCAGGGTAGAGGACACCCTCATCAACAACATCGCCTGGACGCTCAGGAGATTCCCGGTCTTCAGTGTGTTCGGGGATGGGAACTACCGGGTGCAGCCTATCCACGTAGCGGATCTGGCTGAATTGGCCGTGCGCGAGGGGGCCTCGCGGGAGAATCGTATCCTCAACGCTACCGGGCCGGAGACGTTCACCTTCCGCGAATTAGTGGCAGCCACCGGCAGGGCCATTGGCAGAACGCGCCCGATCGTGTCCATGCCGCCGGCTGCGAGCTACCTTGTCGCATGGATGATCGGAAGTTGGAAGGCGGATATCTTGCTGACACGCGATGAGATCGCCGGTCTGATGCAGAACCTGCTCTACAGCCACTCCGAACCCACCGGCTGGACCCGGCTCACCGTTTAGGCTCAGGAGCACGCTTCCGAGCTCGGTTTGCGCTATGCCAACGAACTCGCCAGGCGCAGCAGGGTCGCGGCCCCTGATCAGGACCCAGCTTGAGCCATGCTTCCGCTGGCCTACCGACCGGTGCGCAGGGGATTCCCCGCAAGTATATTACGCCCTATACCATCCAGCGGGATTTAGTCAGCAAGCCAGCGGAAGGCCTCCCGCGCCGCCTCCAGCGTTGCCTCCACATGCTCCTCCCCATGTTCGGACGAGATGAAACCGGCCTCAAATGGGGATGGCGCCAGATAGATCCCGCGGGCGAACATCTCACGGAAATAACATGCAAAGCGTTTGCCGTCACTCGACCGCACGGTGTCCCAATCACGTGGAGGGATCTCGCTGAAGAACGCGCTGAACATCGTTCCCACCTGGGTCACCTGCAAGGGGATGCCCGCCTCGACGGCGATTTGCCTGAGCCCCTCAGTCAATCTCGACGCTACCGACTCCATCTGCTCCCAGAGAGCCGGCTCCTCGAGCTTCTCGAGCGTTGCGATCCCGGCGCTCATCGCCAGGGGATTGCCGGACAGAGTGCCCGCCTGGTACATGCGACCTGCAGGCGCCACCATCTCCATGATCTCCCGCTTGCCGCCATACGCGCCGACGGGCAGCCCGCCGCCGATCACTTTGCCCAGGGTCGTGAGATCGGGAACAACGCCATAGAAAGCCTGCGCACCGCTGGGATGGACGCGAAAGCCGGTCATCACTTCGTCGAAGATGAGCAGCGCGCCTTCGCGGCGCGTGATCTCCCTCAGGCCCTCCAGGAACCCCTCTTGCGGCGGCACGACCCCCATATTGCCGGCTACCGGCTCTACAATCACGGCCGCGATCTCACGCGGATAAGACTCGAATATCCGCCCCACCGATGCCAAGTCATTGTAGCGAGCGACCAACGTGTCCCGGGTGGCTCCCTCGGGAACGCCGGGCGAATCGGGCAAGCCCAGCGTGGCGACTCCCGAGCCGGCTTTCACGAGCAGCATATCAGCGTGGCCGTGATAGCACCCTTCGAATTTAATGATGCGATCGCGGCCCGTGAAGGCACGCGCCAGGCGCAGGGCCGACATGGTGGCCTCGGTTCCCGAGTTCACAAAGCGGACCATCTCAATCCCGGGCATGAACCGCATTACGAGCCTCGCCAGCTTGATCTCGGCCTCACAGGGCGCGCCGAAGGAGGTCCCCTTCGCGGCTGCCGCAGAGAGAGCTTCAAGCACGGCAGGATGTGCATGTCCCAGGATCAACGGCCCCCACGAGAGCACGTAATCCACATAGCGGTTGCCATCCACGTCAAACAGGTATGGCCCTTCGCCTCTCTCAATAAAAATCGGTTGTCCCCCAACTGCACGAAAGGCACGCACGGGCGAATCGACCCCTCCCGGAAGCACTTCCACGGCTTCCTGGAATAGCCGCGCCGAAGCATGGTGCTCCATCTTTTCCTCCTCTTTCCCCGATGCCACTATGGCCTCCTGGAGGAAGCCAAATAATCCAAGGCCGTCCTGGCGGCCTCCTGACCCGATCGGATGCAATCTGGAATTCCGATGCCTCGATATGCTGCCCCCGCGAGGAAGAGACCCGGTAAATGGCCCAGCCTGACCTCAATCCGCTCCAGACGGCGCGGATGGCCCAGGTTGTATTGGGGCATGGCCTGCGGCCAACGATACACGCGCGTCAAGATGGGGGCGGCCTGCAGGCCCAGTGTCTGGGCCAATTCACGGCGGGCGATGTCCAGCAGCCTGGGCCCGTCCGCGAGCACCTCGTCCCCCTGCCCCGCCCTCCCGATGAAGACCCGCAGGAGTGCATATCCATCGGGCGCTCGATGGGGGAATTTGGTCGAGGTCCAGGTGCAAGCAAGCGCATCACGCCTCTCGACGCGTGGAATGATGTACCCATGGCCGTCCAACGGCCGCGGGAGATCGCTTGAGCGGAAGGCAAGTGAAACCGTGGCGGTCGAGACATACTCGATCGAGGCTAAGAGCTCAGCGAGTTCATCGTCCATGCCGGCAATCATCCCGGCTGCGGCCGTGGCCGGCGCGGCGAGGATCACTGCGTCGGCGCGCAGCGGCGCTCCATCCTCCAGGCTCAATTCGAAGCCGTTCTCTAAACGGCGCAGGGCTTTCACGCCCGACCCTAGGTGCACCTGCACCCGCCGAAGATGGGCCTGTAGCGATTCGACCAGCTCGGCAAGCCCTGTAAGGGGCGTGAGAAAGATCGAGCGGCGTCCATTCTGGGATGAGCGCTTGCGGCGCAGGGCCAGGGCGCCCCGGGTCAGGCTGCCATAACACAACTCCCACTCGCGCAGGAAAGGAAAGGTCGCATGCAGGCTCAGACGTTCCCCATCGCCAGCGTAGATCCCACTCATGAGCGGTTCGATCAGGCGCTCATACACCTCACGCCCCAGCCGACGCGTGATAAAATGCCCCAGGCCTTCATCGCCTTCATCTAGGCGGGGCGGGAGGATCAGATCCAGCCCCATGCGGGCTTTCCCTGCCGCGGAGAGCAAAGGCGTCTTCACCATGGGCCAGATACGGGTGGGCACCATCATCGCCAGCCCATCTGGCAATTCCACCAGGCGGCCCCGATGAAGCACATAGACCCGACGCCGGTCCTGATCCGTTCCCTGGAGACGGTCGTCCATGCCCAATTCCCGGCAAAGCTCTACAGCCCACGGCTTCGTGGAGACAAAGGTGTCGGGCCCGCCCTCGATCACGAAACCGTCGGTACGATCCGTGCGGATCTTGCCTCCCAATCGATATTCACGTTCGACCAGGGTGATTTCGAGCGATTCCGCCGCGTTCCTCTCCAGCGCGTAGGCCGCCGAGAGCCCGGCAATGCCTCCGCCCACAATCACCACTCTCATAGCCAGCCCCTTGCGGTTGCCAGGCCGCGCATGTACTTGGCCAGGCTACCCATCAGGCGCGGGTCTGCGCCGACCATCTCAATCCTCTCCAGCCTGCCGCCCGCGGCCTCGACCTGCTTACGCATTTCGATATCGACGTCGTAGAGAATCTCTACATGCTCAGTAACGAAACCGATGGGTACGATTAGGAAATCCTCCACCCCACGACGCATGAGCTCCGCAAGCAGTTCGCCGGCCTCCGGCCCAAGCCAGGCATCGCCCGACATGCCCGCGCTCTGGTAGGCAAAGTGGCTTGGCTGTGAAGGAAAGCGGCGCTGGAGTTCTCGCACGGTGACTTGCAGCTCCTCCGGGTAGGGATCGCCCTCCTTCACGATGCTAACGGGAAGGCTGTGTGCGGTGTATATCAGGTTGACGCCCGGTCGCCTGGCTGGGGGAAAGCGATCAATGCCTTCTTGGATGTGCGCCTGAAGCGTCTCGAGGAAGCCGGGATCGTCCTTCCAACTCACGATCATCTCAATCTGAGGCGACTCGCGCTGGGCTGCGATCGCCTCCTCCAAACTGGCCGCGTAGGCCCCCACGCTCATTCTCGAGTAATGGGGCGCCATCGCGATCGCGATCAGCTTTCGGAAACCCTGGCGGACGACCTCATCCACAACCTCGCGTATGTATGGGTGCCAGTGTCGCATGCCGATGAATACCTGGAATCGATCACCTAAGGCTTCCTTAAGCGCCGCCGCCTGCGTCTGGGTGTTCTCTAAGATGGGCGACCGCCCCCCGATCTGCTCATAGCGACGCCTGATCGCCTCGACCGCCCTCGGCGGAAGCGGGCGTCCACCACGCACCTCCAGCAGGTAGGGTTCGACCTCCTCCAGGCTGTTTGGGCCCCCATAAGCCATAACCAAGACCGCAATGCCATCGCTCATAGGACCACCTTGCCGGGCTCTTCAAGGCTGAATTCGTGAACCATCTCGACTACGGCCTGGACATTCTCCACTGGCGTTCCCGGTAGAATCCCATGCCCCAGATTGAAGATGTGCCCCGGATGGCCTCCCGCCTCCACCAGGATTCGTCGCACCTGCGCTGCCAGAACTGGCCTGGGTGCAAAAAGCGCGAGCGGATCCAAGTTGCCTTGAATCGCCATGTCCTCTCCGACCGCTTTCCAGCCCGCATCAAGCGGGATGCGCCAGTCCACCCCCATCACCGTCCCGCCGGCCTCTCGCATTGAGGGCAGCAGCGTAGCCGTATTCGTGCCAAAATGGATTACGGGAACGCCCCGCGACTCAACGCGCCGCAAGACCGTTGCCGAATGCGGCAGGACATATGTGCGGTAGTCGGCCGGGCTGAGCGCCCCAACCCAACTGTCGAACATCTGGACCGCCTGCGCGCCGGCTTCTACCTGCGCGAGCAGGAATTCCGCCAGGGTGTCCGCAAGTCTTCCCAGCAAAGCGTGCCAGGCTTTCGGCGCGCTGTACATCATGCCCTTTGCTTTCTCGAAGGTTCTCGTTGCCCTTCCCTCAATCAGATAGCTGGCCACAGTAAAAGGCCCACCGGCAAACCCAATCAGCGGCACCTCAGGCGGCAGCTCGGCCTGCAAAATGCGGATCGCCTCCAACACGTAGCCCAAATGCTCTTGAACCTCTACTGGCTGGATCCGATCGACGTCTCTCTGGGACCGCACGGGATTATGGATGACCGGCCCAAGTCCCGATGCGAACTCCAAGTCCGCCCCCATGGGAATCAGCGGTAGCAAGATATCCGCGAACAGGATCGCCGCGTCCACGCCCAGCGCCTTAACGGGTTGCAGCGTCACTTCCGCCGCAAGTTCAGGCTGGCGGCATATCTCCAGGAGAGAATGCTTCTCCCGCATGGCTCGATAGACCGCCATATAGCGTCCCGCCTGGCGCATGAACCACACCGGCGTGCGATCGACGGGCAACCGCTGGCATGCCCTCAGGAAGCGCGGCATGGCGCCCGTAGCCGCCCCCTCGTTCATGCTCCGCCCCGCAGTTTGACAAGCTCCTCCGGTCTCATGTCCCAGATGATCCGCTCGAGGGCGCAGATGGCGGAGAAATGTGGCTCCCTTCTTGAAGCGCTCTGCGCGTCAGTCATGCTCTCTCCTTGACGAGACGATGGCGCTGGCATCTGCGACCGCAGGCTCATAAGCACACGCAGGATCGACCTCCAAATAATCACCGGTCACACCGAAGGCCCTGCCACGCTGTCCACCGCATACCTCGCGATATTCACATACACCGCACTTTCCCTTGAGCTTGGTCGCGTCCCGCAAGTCCTGGAAGAGGGGGGCCCGCCGATACGTTTCGACCACGTCCATCTCGCGGACATCGCCCGCAGAAATCGGCAGGAATCCGGAGGGCATGATTTCGCCGATATGGGAGATGAAGAGAAAGCCCTTGCCGTCGTTGACGCCCTTTATCGGCCGGTGCAGCCCATCATCGTATTGAAAGCCGGCGCCCTGAAAGGTTACCGGCTGATGACCGCCCACTTCCGCCTTGCGTCGCTCGATCGCAACCCGCCTGTACATGGGAGCTGCGGTGGCCTTGATGTCGAAGGATGAGTCCTTCGAGAGATCGTAGAGCCAGTGGAAGAGGCGCTCATGCTGCTCAGCGCTGATCATCTGTCCGATCTGCGCTCGACCAGTGGGCACGAGGAAGAAGACCGACCATTGCACGGCTTCGACCTGCCGCACAAAACCGACCATAGCCGGCAGCAAGTCCAGGTTGTGTTTGGTCACGGTGGTGTTCACCTGCGCGCTCAAGCCGACCTCTTGGGCGTTGCGCAGGATCGCCATCGTGCGCTCCCATGAGCCGGGCACCTGCCGGAAAGAATCGTGAACCTCAGGCGAAGGGGCATCCAGACTGAGGGCAATGCGCCGTATCCCCGCCTGCATGGCCCGCCTCAAGCGCGCTTTGGTGGGCAGCGCGGTGGCCGTCGGCGTCAGCGAGCAACGCAAACCCGACTCGGTGGCATAGGCGATCAGATCGAAGAGATCTCGGCGCATCATCGGATCGCCGCCCGTGAAGATCAGGATCGGATCCCCGAAGGCACGAAAGCGGTCGATCAGGGCAAACCCCTCCTCAGTGGTCAGTTCCCTTGGATCGCGCTGATGTTGCGCATCCGCCCGGCAATGTACGCATGCGAAGGCGCAGGCGCGTGTCACTTCCCAAGCGATTGCAAAGGGGGCTTGATCGAAATCGGCGTGCATCATGTGATGATCATGTTGCGCGCGTTCAGCGGCAGCACGATCGGACAAACCATTCTCCATCTCGGATTCTTAACCTGCCTTTCCCAAAGGGTACCTACGCCTCGCTTCTCACCCGCCTCGCAACCATCGGGCAGCGTCCTTGGCATGGTAGGTAATGATCATGTCGACCCCGGCGCGCTTGATCCCGGTCAGCAATTCCAAAACGGCGCCGCGCTCATCGATCCACCCATTCTCCGCCGCGGCCTTCAGCATGGCGTACTCGCCGCTGACGTTGTAGGCAGCCAAGGGGACCTCCGGGAAGGTCTCCCGCACTAGGCGCACAACGTCCAGATAGGGCATGGCGGGCTTCACCATCAGCATGTCGGCGCCCTCCTGGAGGTCGAGTGAGGCCTCCCGCAACGCCTCGCGGCCATTGGCCGGATCCATCTGGTGAGACCGGCGGTCTCCGAACGCGGGGGGTGATTCGGCTGCATCGCGGAAGGGCCCATAGAAGGAGGAGGCATATTTAACGGCGTAGGAAAGGATGGCGATGTGCGCGAAATCCGCCCCGTCCAGCGCGCTACGGATGGCCAGGACCATGCCGTCCATCATTCCGCTTGGCGCCACGACATCCGCCCCCGCCTCAGCGTGCGAGACGGCGACTCGCCCGAGGATCTCCAGCGTCTCATCATTCAGCGGATAACCCTCCGGGAGATGAGGGTGAGGGAGCGGAACGCCCACATTTAGCAGGCCGCAGTGGCCATGATCGGTGTATTCGCACAGGCACACATCCGTGATCACCACCATCTCAGGCACGGCAGCCTTGATCTCGCGCACGGCCTGCTGGACGATCCCCTGGGGATCGAAATTCTCCTCGCCAATGGGATCCTTTGTCTCAGGGATGCCAAAGAGCAACACCGAGCGGATGCCCAATTCGGCGATGGAATGCGTCTCCTCGGCCAGAAGATCTAGCGACCATTGATACACGCCCGGCATGGAGACAATTTCCTGCCGAAGGCCGGAGCCATGACGGATAAAGAGGGGATAGATCAGATCGGCCGGCGAGAGCCAGGTTTCTCGCACCATATCCCGGAGGCCGGCGAGCCGCCGCAGGCGGCGGGTGCGGGCAAAGCGCGCACCGGCGAGCAGCGTTTCTCTCTCGATCGCAGGAGTCATCTTCCATCACCTCGCGTATCAAAGTAAGCCACCAGCGCCTGGATAAGGCCTGGGATGGTATGCGCGGCAGCCACAACGCCCGGATTCAGACCGGCGCGCGAGGCCGCCTGTGCCGTGATCGGCCCGATGCAGGCTACGACGGGAGAGCCGGGGAGTGCGGTCGGATCTAAATCCGCCGAATTCATGACTTGCATGAAGTGTCGTACAGTGGATGGGCTGGTGAAGGTGAGGGCATCCAGCTTCTCTCGAAGCGCCACCAGCGCCTCCGCCTCCGGGTGTACCTGAACGGCCCGGTATAGGTGGAATTCATCCACACGCGCGTCTCGCTGGCGCAGGATCTCTGGCAGCACGGGTCGCGATCCAGCCGCCCGCGGTAGCATGATCCGGCTTCCAGCCACCTGCGGCAGGCCTTCACCCAGCGCCTCACCGATATAGACCTCAGGGATATACGCGACCTCCGCGCCCAGGCGGCGCAGCGCCTCCCCCGTGGCTGGCCCAATGGCGGCGATGTTGGGCTTCCGCATCGTCTCCGTTGAGATGTTGCAGCGTTGCAGGTGCTCCCAGAAGATGGTCACGCCGTTGACGCTGGTGAAGAGGATCCAATCGTAGGCCGACAGGTTGCGAAGGGCGGCCTCCAATCCAGGCACGCGTTTCTGGGGTTCGATGCGCACAACGGGGAAAGGGACCACCTGCGCTCCCAAATGCTGGAGGCCCGCAACCATGGGGCCAGATTGAGCCTCGGGCCGGGTGACTACGATACGTCGTGAGTGAAGCGGGCCGGCATCAGACATCGAGCAGCACCTCGTGCGCTCCTCGGCGGATCACCTGCGAGGCAAGCGTTTTCCCCAGCTTAATGGGATCTGAGCCGCGGCCTTCTGCTCGCAAAAGGCGGCTGCCATCCGGCTGCGCCACCACGGCCTTCATCGCCAGGCTGCCCTCTCCGCTTATCTCTGCAAAGGCTCCCACCGGCGCCGAGCATCCACCCCCAAGGGCGGTGAGAAAGGCCCGCTCGGCCGTGACCGCCGCCCGCACACTCTCCGCATCGAGCGGCATGAGCAGCTCCCGCAGCTCGTCATCCTGGCTGCGGCATTCTAGAGCCAGTGCGCCCTGACCGGGTGCGGGGAGAACCTGATCGAGAGAGAACCAATCGCCGATCTCCTCCTCCAGCCCCAAGCGCAGGAGGCCGGCCGCAGCCATCACGGCCGCGTCATATTTCTCTTCCCGCACCTTCCGCACGCGGGTCTCGACATTGCCGCGTATGGGTTCAATGTGCAGATCGGGGCGTATGGCGAGGATTTGGGCCTGCCGGCGCAGGCTGGAAGTGCCCACAACAGCCCCTTCCGGCAGGTCCTCGAAACGGGTGCCATGAGCGGAGACGAGCACATCCCTGGGGTCTTCCCGTGCCAGGATGGCCGCAACATATAAATCCGGGGGCTCTTCGATCGGCAGGTCCTTCAGGGAATGTACGGCGAGGTCGGCCGAGCCCTCGCGGATGGCCTCCTGCAGCGCGGAGGTAAACAAGCCCTGGCCGCCGATCTCCGGCAATGGTCGGTCCCACCGACGATCTCCCTCGCTGGCGATGGTCCTGATCCGGACCGATAGCCCTGGCCATTCTCGGACCAGAGCCTTACGAATGCTCTCCGCCTGCCAGCGGGCCAAGGCCGAGGGGCGGCAGGCCACGACGAGCTCGCGATCGTCGCGGGCCATTATTCCCCACCCTCCGCGGATTCCTCGACTGCCGCATCAATGCCGAACAACTCGCGAGCGATGAGTGCATACTGGGCGGCGTTGCCGTTCAGAGACTGTTCTTTCAGGCACAGCGTCGGGGCATGAAGCAGTTTCTTGACCAGCGCCTTGGTCAGCGTCTCGATCGCTTCTCTCGCCTCCCTGTCATCCAGGCTTTCCAGCCGCCGTAAGGTCCGCTCCACTTCTTGCCGCCGGAACCTCTCTGCTTGTTCACGCATGGCCTTGATGACCGGCCGGATCGCCAGACTCTCGAACCAGGCATCGAATTTGCCCAGCTCCTGCGCGATAATGGCCTCCACCTGGGGCACCTGCGAGCGCCTTTCGCCCAGCGATACTCGTACCTGGGACTCAAGATCATCGATGTCATACAACCTGACGCCGGGGACCTGGCCCGCCTCCGGTTCCACATCGCGCGGTACGGCGATGTCGATGATCGTCAGGCCCCTTTCCGATCTGCTCGCCATCGCTCGCGAGACCATGGCAGAGGAGAAGATGGTATGCGGCGCGGCTGTGGAACTGATCACGATGTCGGCCTTTCCCAGTTCCCGCTCGAGGGCCTCGAAGGGCCTGGCCTCGGCCTGCCAGCGGCGAGCCAGCTCCTCTGCCCTGGCGACGGTTCGGTTGATGACCGAGATATGCCCCACCGATCGCTTCCGAAGGGCTTCTACGGCCAATTCGGCCATTTCTCCAGCCCCAACCACTAGCACTCGCGCTTCCTCGAGGGATGGGACCACGCTGGCAACGAGGTGAACGGCGACGGAACTCACTGTCGCCGGATTGACAGAAATGGAGGTCTCGCTGTGGGCGCGTTTACCTGCGTGGATCGCGCCCTGGAATGCGCGCGACAGCACCAGCCCCGCCGAACCGACACTCAAGGCCTGGGCGTAGGAGTCGGCCACCTGCCCCAGGATCTGGGGCTCGCCGAGGACCATGGAGTCGAGGCCGCATGCCACACGGTAGAGATGCTGGACCGCCTCGATTCCTCGATAACTGTAAAGCAATTCACCAATAGACCCCGGATCGAGGTCGCCCACTTCGCAGAAGAGCCCTATCAGCGGGGTCTCATCGCCCGATGAGGTGACAGCGTACATTTCCACGCGGTTGCACGTGGAGAGGACGACGAGCTCTGTGAGGGGCGCCGCGCTTTCGCGGTCGCCGCAACCACACCGGGCCAGCGTAGCCCGCAGCTGGCCTCTGTCGAAAGAGAGGCGCTCGCGCAGCGAAACCGGGGCTGAATGGTGATTGAGGCCAACGCAGTGAATGTGCATAGAATCCGACGGAAATCCCAACCGGTAGCGATCACCGAAAGCGGGCAGCAAGACCGGCAGCGTCGCGCGCGGAATCCCCCTCCTGCTCTCAATGCGCGCAACTTCGCCTATGCCCATTCTGAACCGCCACCATAAATGGCGGCTTAAACGAGGATAAGGAGTTGATGAGAGATATTCTGGCTCGGGACGGTGATCACAGCTTCGAGCCCATCACCGGAACATCCCGAATCGCGAGTGTCCGCCACGAAGTGGCGGACACTCCTAGAGCATGCTTGCCCCCGGCTCCGGCTCAAGCCGCCTGGACGCTAATCGAGGAAGGCTTGGATGAAAGCTTGGTCATCGACCGTATCCACCCGGTAGCCCCCACCGAGGCCGGCGCATTGCGCGTTCAGGCCAAACGAGGTGATGGCGGCAATGAGGTTGCTGTCGCCATAGAAAATCGGCCCGCCGGAGTCCCCGAAGCAGGTTCCTCCCTCTCCGGTCCCCTTGCCAGGATCATTGGAGAAGGTTGCCGAGGTTCCGGGCGGAATCCCTGCCGTCCCTTCTACATCGATCAGCATGACCTCCCCCTTATGGCGGACGCGATCCGCATCCAGCGTCGGGACAACGCTTTGCAAGCCGTACCCGACCACCGTAAAGGATTGGTCCTTCAGTCCTCGTTCTGTTGCGATCGCATCCAACAGGCCAATCTCGCTAAGGGCGCCGTATGTGTCGAGATTGACGGGCTCGGACAAGATGACAATCCCTGCATCATGGAGATAGAACGCGTCGTCATCGTAATTGGGGTGTGTGTGGATTTCGGCAAATTCGATTGCGGTCGGGCCGCCGTAGGGATAGCAGTCTCCTGGAACGATCTCGCCTTGTTCGTCCCTGTCGCATACGAGTGGATCCACATCCGGCTCGAACCACACCCTGCCGCCAGATGTTCCGTAGGTACAATGCCCGGCGGTGAGCATGACGGTGGGTGATAGCAGTGTGCCGCTGCACCTCCATGTTGGCTTTCCATCCACGTCGAACACGAGCAGCCCCACATGCGGATGGTCATACCCATCCGGCTCGCCAAATTGCACGGCTGCCGCGGGCACGGCGAATACCAACACCATGACTAACCCCAAGCCGATCGAAATCGTGCGCTTGCTCATATCATCCTCCTTATCCCTTTTTTGCGTTTCACTGCGGTCGCGCCGCGATCGTTTCCGGCTGGCCCATGACGGCGCCAGTAGCCGCCCAAGCCTGCGGGTATGGCCAGCGTGTCCCAGAAGTGCTCGTTCGCCACTGTGCCCTGTGAAAGAATGACTTCGAATTCACGCCAGACAGAATATCCGCCGTCTCTCCAGCAAGGGCTGTTCTCGAGTTCTGGGCCTACCCTTACGATTTTGCAGTGCCAGGTTTTCCCGCATCCGCCGCGCACTTTTCCATTCCATTCGTTCATCAGCCAGGCGTCACACCCTCAGGCTTGGCCCTCGAACCGGGCAGCGTGCCAGGCTTCCGACCACTTCATGATCAGGAGGTCGTTGGCATAGGTGGGATCGCCCCATACCACTCCATCTTCAGCTCGCTTTCACTGCTGACGATTTCGGCCTCAAAACCCACCTCCACCGGCCATGTGCGGACGTGGGAGGTCTCCATCTGTCAATGGATTCATTATGAGGGCGTTTCCTTGCCGCATTTCTATGGGCCTATCGCAGCCTGGAGGCGGTCCTCGATCGATGATCCACGTTGAAGAAACTCGCCTTCCATCAGATCTCATCATCCATGTCCCTAGAGGCCTTCAAGTGAATGTATATCTCCCTCGAAAGATCGACGAGAGCCTGCTGGAGGGCCCCGTCTGTGGAGTTTCCGCCCTCGTTTGCAGGAGATACGAGCACCAGCACACGGTCGGTCCCGATTTGAGCAATTTCCAGACGGCCAAAAGCTCGCCCATTTAAAGGGCTAGGAGGGAGGTCATCATCAGAGGCCGCTGCGATGGAGTAGCGCATAATCTCGATCGGCAATGCCGCGCCACTATCTTTCTTCTGTTTCTCTCCGTGCATGAGTTTGCATCCATTAAGGCGGCATATCCTGGAAACCCCCACTAGAACCTCTGGGATCCTTCCCGGAACATGGATGATCGAGACGGATTCCAATTGCACAATGATGTCATCCACAATTGGAGGCACGCCACCATTCTCCATCAGAATTTGCCTTTCCCTCGCATTGCGCATGGATGAATGCTCAGCCAGCGCCCCAACATCCACCGGGAAGAAATCAACTGCAATGGGTCCAAAGATGCACTAAAGCCCCAGCGGCCACCCGGCTCTCCTCGCCTCCAACGTGCTGTCAGCCTATTTGGCCAGCTCAACGGTGTTTGGAAGTTTGTAGAGCTCCTCGGGGATATAGGTGATCTCGACATCCCCATCGCCAATGACTTTCACAGTGCGGCAGATAAGCTGCGAGTCAACGACCAGCGTATTGCCTGAAGTTCCGTGTATTTCACAAGCTGACCAAGGCGCGTATACCGTTCCTTTGTAATAGGAATTCGCAGCCCCTGTCAGCTTAATCAGGCTCACAGCCGGTTCGCCATAAATCAGGAGCCCCTTCCAATCCCCGCTGGTGGGGGCCTCAAGATGGGTGGTCGTGTTGGCTCCTAGATTGAACTCCTGTTGAAGCATCTTCAGGACAACCCCGGAGCCCGTAACCGATCCGCCTTGGCCTTCGAACTTGCCATTGATGCAGTAGATGCCCGAATTGAGGGTCAGGTCCGCGCCTGCCCGGACGGATATGCTGCTATAGTTGCCCGGATCCAAGACCGTGTCGGTCGTGATGTTGAGGGGCGGCTGCTCGGGAGAACTCGGGCAGGGAACCTCCGGCATGGTCGGCATGGCCTGCTGGGGCTGAAATTCTTTCAATTTTCCATTCCCCAGATCCACCCCTCCCCCTTCCCCGCTGTTCGTGTAGTAGCCCGCCAGAATGATGTCCTGATCCTTGAGCACGAGCGTGCCTGCGCCTCCGCGGTATCCTGATTCACACTCGGGCGATTTCTCGCTTCCGTCCGAGTTGGAGAAAACTCCCCCGCCGGTCAGGGTGATCTTCCCATTCCCAGAAAACCACGCCGCCCGGCACTCGTCCAGGCTCGCCCCATAGAGAGCAAAACCTTCCGCCGGGTTTTCCGGAGGCCGGGCGCGAGAAACCGCAACGACCGTATTGCGGAGCACGCCCGGAAAGACCAGATGCAAGAATGAACTTTCCACTTCCGAAGTGATCGTCACTTGGATATATTGGTCCCGATCAGGGTCGCTCTTGAAGGGCTCAATCTCAGGGGGGCTAATCACATCAACGGCAATGACCTTCGGATCGTTTGCAACGTCGAAGCCATTGGCGATCGCCTGTGATTGGGCGGCCGTTTGCCAATCTTTGCCCTTGACTTTGGCCAACGCCGCCGCCATGGCCGCGGCATCGGCGGCGTTCTGAGCCTGACGCCGATGCGAGTACACCATTCCCCCATCAATGGCCAGCGCAGCAAATGCCAGCAGCCCTATAAGGCCAATGGCGAGAATCACAATCACCTGGCCTTGCTGCCTAGGTACCTTTTTCATTGTGTCCTACCTCCATCAACGTTACCCGGGGCCCTATGCAATGGCACTCTTGCCCTTCCCTGCCGTGGCCCGGAACAGGCTCAAGAGCAGGGAGGGCGAAGGATCGTGTCCTGGATTTCGGCCGGGATCTCAATGCTCTGTGTCCCCAAAATCGCCCCCAGGAAGGGTGTGGTAATAGGGGTGGTATACCTGACACTAACCTGGACTCGATTCTCTTCGCACCATTCTCCGGTACCCTTTAGATCGAGAAGATTGACCTCGATCTGGACATTCGGATCCCCTTGTAGGTCTATTGGCTGATTGGCGCTCATGCGAGTACGCTCCTCGACCCTGGCAATGACGCTGGACACTTGCTCCCCATAATCCCGCGCAATCGAGCCGTATGCCGCTCCCTCCTGGGCGGCTTCTGTCAGCTCGACATAGATGAAGAACATCCGCCCCAGGTCGATGACCCCGGCGAGCAGAATGAGCATCAACACCAGGCTAATCGAAAACTCCACCATCCCCTGGCCTCGGGCGCGGACGACTGATCCCATGATCCTAGCTTTCGAGGTCCACCAGCAGTTCATCAGTAATCCTCCAGCCAGACTTCCTTCAAGATGGTTCGCCAATTCGTCGAGGTGATCGGAATAGGCGGCAAATTCACGAATGGTGCCAGTGGCTGATAGGTCGCCGTAACCGTGACGCCGATGCGACTTTCCAGCATAATCTCATCACGCGGCGGGGGGCACTCCTGAAGGTGTGAGAGCGTTCTAAGGTTGTCGTACTCGATCGTGACGCTCTCCAGGGGGACCAGAACACTCATTCTTCGAGCCGCCGCTTCAATGCCGTCGCAGTCTTGGTAGGGGGGAATGAGGGTCGGCCGATCGGTAAGGCCAACCCCGGCACCGTAGCGGGCGGCCTCGCGACTGCTGGAGGTTAGGCCCACATAGATAGCCATGAAGCGGCCGAATTCGATGACGCCGAAAGTAATCAGCAACAAGATCGGCAGAACCAGGGCAAATTCCACAATCCCCTGGCCCCGCTGCCATCCTTGCCTGGTCCAATAGTTCATGCGAACATCTGGGGCAGGCATGCCTCTCCCTACTTATGGCGAGCGTTGCAGCTCACCTCTTTTATTTCATTACGAATCCGACGCCCGAATGTTACAGGGCTGAATGCTCCAGAGCCGCTTGGCTCACGTCTTGATCTAAGCACCTTAGGCCCCAAATCTTTCAGGCTTGCGATCATGCAAGCGATATTGGATTGCGTGTGCGCGAGATCTTGAATGGGTTTACAAGGCATTGACATAAAGGAGCCACTGCCACGGCGATGGCAATCCACGCTTGGTCGCCATGATGGTAGCGGCTCGCATTGCGAGCGCCCCATCAAACAGAGCGCTGCGATGCCCTGGCGATAGCCCGCTGGAAAGCTGGCTTCTCGTTCGAAAGCCTAGACACTCAACGCCTCAAGCACCGGCAGAGGTGGGTGCCTGAGCGCTGCCGAGATTCGAGTGCCTGCCATCTGTCTCACCAACCTGGCCGCGTGGTACCTTTCGCCAGGTGCATGGCCGTGCACCAGTTCACGGAATAGCTTGGATACCGAAGGACCGGGCCGCGACCATACCTAGGAAGGATTGGGGCGCGTTGGTTGGCCTGGATGCGTGGGGATATCAGGAGGAGTGGGATTCGGCGCAACGGTCGGCCCCGAAGGGACCTCCGTTGCGCCGGGCACCGCGGGCGGAGTCGGGACCGCCTCGGTTTCTTGATCATCAGCTTGCCCCGGGGAATTGGATTCCATGGGCGGCGGCGTAATAAGCCCATCGGGCGCAAGGTCAGTTGGGGGTCCGCCTGGTACACCTTGCACGAGAAGAGCCTCCACCACGGCCTTCCCCTGCTCCGACACGCTCTGGGCAAGATCGATGGCGCTTCGTGCTGAGTCGGGCACTTCGTGCTTCAGCTCTTCAAGGACCTGGCCGTGAACGCTCAAGGATTCATAGAAGATGAGTGCTAAATCTGAGACCTCTTCCGACTCGCCTGCGGCTGCCAACGCGGCCAGATCTTTGGATGCGGCCTGCACCGTTTGGCCATAGCTGTTGGCTGCGATCTGAACGTTTTCGGGAGGGCCGCCTCGTGTGATCAATTGGACGATCTCCTCCAGCCGCTCGTCGGCGAATTGAAGCTCAATTCGAGCCCGGCGACCCTTATCGGGGGCGAATGCTAGTTGCACAGCCTCCATGGCCGTATCGAAGCGGTAGAGAAAATCGCCCGGCGCTGCGCCACCAGCAGCATAGGCAACGCTGATCCCACCGCCAACAACGATGAGCAGGAGCAAAGCCGCTGTTGCCAGACGCGGCACGAAACCGCCTCTGAAGAAGCCTTTTCTCCTATTGGTGAGCCGGCTCTCGTCAATTCGCCCTGCTGAGCTTGCATGCGCAACGTCATGCGGCTTCAGCTTCGCCTGGAGGCGATTTCGAGCATGTGATTCAAACGCCGCGGATGGCTGAACTGAAGGAGCCTGACGGATTACCATCGCAGCCCGCAGAAGCCTTTGCAGTTCCTCTCTGTGGTGCGGATAGCGCTCTAAGCACTCCTCGACCGTGAGCCGCTCTTGCTCGATTGCTTCGAGGCACCATGTTAGCGCCCGCTCCAATTCTTCTGTCACCGGTATCTCCCTTTACTCACCGAGCTCATCGGCCAATGCCCTTAGGGCTCGGTATTGCAGAACGCGGACAGCGGGCTCACTCCGGTCCAAAATCCTGGCCACCTCAGAGTGGGGGAGCTTTTTGATAAAGCGTAGCACCAGTACTTGCTGGTAATCCGGGGCCAATCTGGCGATGGCAGCCGATATCCGCTCATGTTCTTCCTGCCTGATAACCTCATCCTCGGGCGATGGCGCTCGATCCCTTATTTTTTGGGCTGGCTGCGAGTCTAACGATAATGTCGTCTTCTGAGTGCGATAGCGGTCCACCAGTAAATTGTGCGCAACCCTATACAACCATGTGCTAAAAGATGCCTTGCCTACTCGGAAATTGGGAAGCGCCTCCCAGACCTTCAAGAATACCGTCTCTGTCATGTCTTCCGCTTCAGCCTGATCCCCAACCCGATAATAGATATATTGGTAGATTTGCCTGAGATAGCGCTGATAAAGCTCGCCGAAGGCCTGCGTATCCCCTCTGATCGCCCGAAGTACGAGATCGGTGTCTGCATTCGTATGGCTCAAGATCGCTTCATCCTATGTATACGAATCCGCGACGAAAATGTAACACTTGGCAAATCTGTCGCATATCCCGCGAACTTATTGAGATCTCCGGTCTCTACCGCATTTCGAGCCAGAAGCATCTCCTATCCATTCATACCATTTGGCCATTCCGGGGCCAATGTTGGCCGCGCCCCCACGAAATGCGAGCCCTGAATTCTACCCTCAACCTCCCAGCGCCGGCATCCGGTACTATGATTGGCTAAGGTTCGAAAGACCCCACCAACCAGGCGCGGGATGTACGCTCGTAAGTATACAGCTAAGCTACGGTCGTTGGCTTCGCCAACGACCGTAGGCATTTCGCGAATCAGTTAGTGGAGGATCTTCCCAAGCCCGCCCTTGCCCAGAGGCTCTCTAGCCCCCAGGGGGGGACGGAGGTCCTGCAGGAACACCTCCGGGAGGCGCCCCCATCTCGATTGTGCCCAGCAGATCCTCCAGGAGCCCTTGTGCCTGGTCCGAAGCCTCGATGGCCTCGCCGATAAATGGCTTCGCCTCTTCAGGCACGGAATCCATGATGGCGTTTAGAACTCGCCCATGCCGAGCTAGCGCTTCATTGAGCAAAGCCACCAGCGCCCCTTTTCTCTCTTCACCTGGCGCAACAGCCGCAAGTGCCCTGGCGAGCTCATCCACCTCATTCTCATATTCCCCCAATGCGATAATTAGATCGGATATCTGTCCCTGCTCGGCCATGGACTCGATGTCAACCGCCCATGCGAGCAAGTTGGTGATTCGAGCCTCACTGTCCGAGACACCACTTTGGCTCCCCAAACCCTGACGATCTGATGGCGGCCCGGCGGGCGCACCTTCTGGTGGGCTCTGCTGAAGTCCTTCAGGCGGGTTTCCAGGCACAGCCTCAGGCGGCCCGTCGGGCACCTCATTGGGCCTTCCATCAGGGACCCCTTCCACGAAGACTTCTTCCACCACAGTCCGCCCTGTCTGCGAAGCGATAATGGCCGTGTCGATGGCGGATTTTGCCTCCTCCGGAACGGCATCCTTCACCTGCGTGAGAACGCCTTCATGGATCGAGAGCGCTTCGATCAATAGGGCTCTCATCCGGTCTTCATCTACCCCGGTCCCCTCAGGCGATATGACCCCGCTAACAGCTTGATTGATGCTCTCGCCATAGTCATCTGCGGCCTGCTGAATGAAATCGGGCGAGGCTCCCTCGGCCGCGAGTTGGCTGAGTTCGTTCAGGCGTTCCTCAGCGAAGGCAAGCGCCTGCCCGGATTTCGATGCAGGATCAAGGGTAACAGCGTATTGAAGAGCCTCAACCGCCCGGTCTAATCCATACAAAGCATCTCCTGGTACCGCGCCATCAGCGACGTAGGCGAGCCCCACACCGCCACCCGCCAGCAGGCCGAATATCAGTGTAATCGCCAGAATTAGAGACATCATCCACCTCCATGCACGAAAGCACTTCTCGAGTTGCGTTCTGTCCATATGTACGAATCCGATAGGGAATTGTTACATTGGGAACGAGGTACGATGACGCCTTAAGCAGCCCACCATGCCCAACGGGGGCTGAGGCATGGTGGACATGGCGCATCCGGATCTCAATCGGCCAGTGAGTTTTCAGGAGCGCTCGGTTGTCAAATCAGACAGTGTACTGCCCTGGAAATAGATTCTGAATGTCAGGGATTGCGCCAGCCTAGGATGCTTACCCCCAGGGGCTGGATCCGCCCGGAGTGGAGCACCGCCGGAATCCAGGCGCTCACCAGCCAGTGCGCGCCCACCCGCTCCGCCACCCGTATATCATACACCACCTGGCTGGTGAGCAGGCCGTTGGTCAGAAACCGCAACTCGAGCGCCTTAACGCCCAACAAGCGCGCCGGAAAATAATGCGTTAGCTCATACAGCGTATGCAGGGCATGTGCCGCAAACCGCGCCGGGAAGAGGAAAGCGAGACGTTTGCGAAGATCGAGCTTAGGGCGCATTTTCCATCGGTTCAGACTTTGCACCGATCCCCATCGTCGGTTCGCTCCACAGCCACCCTGCCCAAGCGCCCTCCTCGAATCCGGCAGGAGGGCAGTAAGCCGGCCGCTCCTCCACGGTTCGACGGCCTTGCTCCCACGACCCAGTTATAGGGCGCAGGCCTTATCGTGCCACGAGGACACACCACTCCAACACGGTCTCCGCCGCCGGAAGGGCGTCGATCCCGGCACCTTCGATCAGCTCGCTCGTCGGCGTCGGGCGAGCGATGCTTTTTTGCACATTTTTCAGTTCCACTTCGAAGCCGGCTTCAGCGAACCGCTCCAACGTGGTCTGCCGGTAAAGGAAGGGCTCAAGCCCCCACTCGCGGATCATGGCCCTATTGACGTCATCATCCTCAGGGAAGAAGTGACAGACGGCCAGGAAGGTCCCGGACAGCACGCGGCGCAGTTCCTGCAGCAGATCGCCCGGCTGCTCGATGTTGGCCAGCCCCAGATTGGTCGTCATCGTCCGCACAGCGCCATCGCAAAAGGGCATGCGCCGGGCATCGAAGGCCAGGAAGCTTATCCGCTCCGCCAATCTAAAGAATTCGAACCATCTCCGATCCCGTCGTAATACCCGCGGGCTGAAATCGGTGGCCGCCAATGGCACGTTCAGCGTGCGCGCCATGGCCTCGATCAGTTGGCCCTGCCCCGAAGCCAGATCGATGATCATCCCTTCCGACGGGCCAAGAACCTCCAGCAGGTGCTCAATCTGGCTTTGATGGCAAGCCAGGTACTCAGGCGTGTATAGCCCGGGCCTGGCACTATCGGCGGCCGCCTTCGCCTCCGCGTACGACCCTCGCTCCTCGAGCACCATGGCGCGCAGGAAACGGTCGGCTGCAGCCAGATCCTCCAGCGGCGATTCCAGCATCTTGCGCTCGATCTCAGGATGGTCGCGCAGGTATTGGCTCAGCCGGCTCTCGACCTCGTCCCATAGGTCGTTCCGCGCCAGATCAGGCGTGAGGAAACCGCCGATGCCCTCCCGCACGGGATAGACCACCTCGCAGGACCCACACCGCGCTTCGGCCGTCTCGATCCGGCCCCCGCTCTCGGAGATGATCTTCCAGCTAAGCGGACCATGACAGGCTGGGCATGCCAGCACCTCGATGAGTTCTTCTCTCATGCGATCCTTCCGCTATCTGCGCTAATCGCCGACGGCTGCGGTAGCCTCCTCCGTTTGTCTCCCCTCCCCCAACAGAAGAGCCAGCACACCGGCGTAGACGAACGAATCGGCCAGGATCTCCAGGCCGTGCGCGATGCGCATTTGAGGCGGAAGCCAATAGCCCTGAAGCATATAGAGGCCACCCACGAAGACAAACAACGCGCTACCAAGATGGATGAAACTCTGGCGCCTGGATCCCCGCCAGAGAATGAGGATGGGCAGACAGGCTATCAAGAAGAGCAGGCTGCGCAACGCCTGTGCGGTCAAGATCTCTCCCCAACCCGGCAGCACCAGCCCGGCCATCTGCTCCCGGTAGAAGTCAATGATGAAGGGCTGCACCAGCCAACCGAATATCAGGTAGATGATCGGAAAAGCGGCCCAGGACGCCAGCAATCGCCAGGCCCACGCCCCTGGTCGATGGCGGCGCACGAAGTCTCCAAAGTCAGGTGGTCCTGTCTTGACCTCTCCGGGGCGGAAGAGCCAGGCAACCGCCGCGCCACACAACACAGAGCCAAATGCTTGCATCACCAGGGTATAGGCGGAGGCGGCACCGTAGGTGGTGAAGATCGCCGCCTCCAGGTAGGTATTCAAAGCATAGACGACCCAGCTAAAGAGCGCCAGCGCGCCCCAGCGCACAAGGAAGCCACCCGCAAGGCGGCGCGCCAGAACTGCCAGCGTGCCGGCGAAGATCAGGCTCACCGCCAGTTGATACAGCCCCAGCGTCTGAGCATCGGTCCCGGCTGGGAGCGCAGGCGTCTGCATGCCGAGGAGCCCGGCCGCCACGCTGCCCAGGATGAAGGCCACATAGTAGATCACAGCCCCAAGCACGAGCCTTCCGATCGAAGCGAATAGTTCTTTCATGAATAGGTTACCCTTCCAGATCACTCTTCTTCTATCTTGAATGGGTCCATATGAGTGATCCCCCTGCAGGATGCCAGCCACCCTCGACGGATGCAGACGATCCATTTTAAGACTACGCACGCGCCGATAAGACATACTCCTCCCTGGTCTTCCCGGTTCAATGCCATCGTCTGCTCGGTCTGTTCGGCGCTCGCGCCCCGACGCGTATGATAGATATCGTAGAACCCCCCCATGCTCTCTGGCAGGCCTGGGAGTGCAGGCGTCAGGGCGCGCAGGGAGCGCCAAACGCCGGCCGCGCTAGTCCATTTCCTGGAATCCAGCTCTATGCAGCCGGTAGTAGATCCCGCCCCGGACCAGCAATTGCTCATGCCGCCCCTGCTCGACGATTCGTCCCCCCTCCAGCACGACAATGCGGTCGGCGTGCACCACCGTCGAAAGGCGGTGCGCGATGATGAAGGCGGTGCGCCCTCGCAGCAGGCGCTCCAGCGCTCTCTGAATGATCTGCTCCGTCTGCACATCCACGCTCGAGGTGGCCTCGTCCAGGATCAGGATGCGCGGATCGGCCAGCAGAGCACGGGCGAAGGAGATCAACTGGCGCTGACCGACGGATAGAATCAGGCCACCCTCCTCGACGGGCGTCTCGTACCCTTGGGGCAGTTGCAGGATGAACTCATGGGCGCCCACGGCGCGAGCCGCCGCCTCGATATCCTCCCCGCTCGCATCCAGTCGTCCGAAGGCGATGTTCTCACGCACGCTGCCGGAGAAGAGAAAGGGATCCTGCAACACCACGCCGATCTGCCGCCGCAGGCTGGCCTGCGTGACCGTGCACAGATCGTGGCCGTCCACCAGCACATGGCCTCGCGTCGGGTCGTGGAAGCGCGCCAGCAGCTTGACCAGCGTGGACTTGCCCGCCCCCGTGCGGCCCACCAGGGCCACCGTCTCACCCGGCAGCACATGCAGGTCGATATCCTCCAGCACGGGACGCTCATCGTCTGGGTAGTGGTAGCTCACCCCTTCGAAGCGCACTTCGCCCCGGATGGGCGGCAACTCCACCGCGTCGGGGGCATCCTGCACCTCCTGCTCGGCTGCCAGCAGGCCCAGAATGCGTTCACCGGCGGCCATGGTGGACTGAAAGGAATCGTAGCGCCGGCTCAGGTCGCGGATGGGGCGAAAGAAGCGATCGATGTACAGGATAAAGGCCACCAGCACACCGGCGGTGATCCGCTCGCCCAATACCGCCGTGCCACCCAGCCAGACCACCAGAGCCATGGCGAGGGTCCCAAGCAGATCGATGCTGGGGAAGAAGAGCGCCGACAGCCGGGCTGCCGCCAGGTTGCGCTCCAGGTTATGGCGGTTGACTTCTTCCCGGAATCGCCGGTCGTTGAGGGGTTCTCGAGCGAAGGCTTGCACCACGCGCACGCCGTTGATGGTCTCGGCCAGAACTGAGTTCACCCAGGCGATGGCCGCCCGCACCTGGCGGTAATTGGCCTGCGCCCGGCGGCGGAAGGCCTCGGTGGCCACGGCCATGAGCGGCAGCACGGTGAAGGTGAAGAGCGAGAGGCGGGCGTTCATGCTCAGCATGGCGGCCACGATGCCGGCCAGCACGAAGAGATCGCGCGCCACCGCCAGCACGGCCCAGGTTATGAATTCGCGCAGCACGCCCACGTCGTTGATGACGCGCGTGATGACCCGCCCCACGGAGTAATGACTGAAGAAGTTCAGCGACAGCGCCTGCAGGTGGTCGAAAAGGCGCTTGCGCAGGTCGTAGATGATCGACTGACCCACACGCGCCATGAGCGTGACGCGCAGATACGTGACTACCCACATCGTAAGCGCTGCTAGCAGGTAGAACAGCACGGCTTGGCGCAGGGCCGGCAACGAGCGGGCGGCCAGCCCCTCGTCGAGTGCCACTTTGACCAGGTACGGCCCCGCGACGGAGGCCGCCGAGCCCGTGAGCATCAGCGCCAGCGCCAGCAGGAAGGAGCGTAGATAGGGCCGCATCAGGCCCACAAGCGTGCGCGCCACCTGGGGGTCGTAGCCCTTGGCGGGCAGCTCATCCGACTGAGGCGGAACGACGGTCATGGCGTTTCACCTCCAGGGAGCGCACCCTCCCCCAGGGCGCGCTCCGCAGCCTCCACCTCCTGTTGGAAGCGCTCCTGGTCGCGGAACTGCAGGTCGTAGACCTGGCGATAGAGGCCGGGTTGCGCGAGCAGGTCGGCGTGGGTGCCACGCTGCACAATGCGGCCCTGATCCATGACGACGATCAGGTCCGCCTTCCGCACGGTGGAGACTCGCTGGGCGATGACGAAGGTGGTTCGCCCGCGCATCAAGTGCGCCAGCGCCAGCTGGATCCTGGCCTCGGTTTCGGTATCCACGCTCGAGGTGGAGTCGTCCAGGATCAAGATGCGCGGGTTCAGAAGCAGGGCGCGGGCGATGGCCACGCGCTGGCGCTGGCCCCCGGAGAGGGTGACGCCGCGCTCGCCGACCACGGTGTCGTAGCCATCCGGCAGCGCTTCGATGAATTCGTGCGCCTGTGCAGCCCGCGCCGCAGCCACCACTTCATCGAGCGTGGCCTCCGGCCGCCCATAAGCGATGTTCTCGCGCAGCGTGGCGGAGAAGAGCAATGAGGTCTGCAGCACGATGCCGATCTGCGTGCGCAGCGAGCGAAGCTCCACCCGGCGCACGTTGAGGCCGTCCACCAGCACTGCCCCGGCGCTGACGTCGTAGAAGCGGGGGATCAATTGGACCAGCGTGGTCTTGCCCGATCCGGTGGGGCCTACCAGGGCCACCACCTGGTTGGGCTCCACCTCCAGGTCTACCTCCTCCAGTGCAGCTCGAGTGCTACTCTGATAATGGAAGGAGACGCCGCGGAAGCTCACGCGGCCTTCTAGTGGGGGCAGCACCACGGCATCCGGCGGGCTCTGGATGGCCAGCGGCTCG
>CAZBLT010000020.1:0-42895 GCA_964492745.1 uncultured Anaerolineaceae bacterium | reverse complement strand
GGCCAGGAGCATGTCAAGCGGGCGCTCGAAGTGGCTGCGGCTGGCGGACATAACCTCATCATGGCAGGCCCACCTGGAGCAGGGAAGACCCTGCTGGCGCGCACCCTCCCTTCCATTCTGCCTTCCATGACCTTCGAAGAAGCGCTCGACGTCACCCGCATTTATTCGGTCGCGGATAGGCTTCCACCCGATACCCCACTCATCCATACGCGTCCCTTCCGGGCACCGCACCATACGATCTCCCATGCCGGCTTGGTGGGAGGTGGGAACTGGCCCCGTCCGGGCGAGATCTCGCTTGCTCACCGGGGCGTACTCTTCTTGGATGAATTGCCCGAGTTCGGACGCCAGGTTTTGGAGGTTATGCGGCAGCCGATGGAAGATAAGGTGGTTACCATCAGCCGGGC
Source organism: uncultured Anaerolineaceae bacterium (assembly GCA_964492745.1). Taxonomy (GTDB): domain Bacteria; phylum Chloroflexota; class Anaerolineae; order Anaerolineales; family E44-bin32; genus E44-bin32. The sequence goes on along the minus strand of CAZBLT010000020.1, from coordinate 42,491 downwards.
GCGGGGTTCGCTTTCGTTCCCTGCCAATTTCATGCTGGTGGCGGCGATGAATCCCTGCCCCTGTGGCTACTTCGGGGATGCGGAGAGGACCTGCAGTTGTTCCCCCGCCGCGGTTACCCGGTATCAGAAACGCATTTCAGGACCGTTGCTGGATCGCATCGACATCCACGTGGAGGTGCCGAGGGTCGACTTCGAGAAACTCACCGACGACCGCCTGGGGGAGCCCTCGGCCCAGGTTCGAGCGCGAGTGGAGGTCGCCAGGGAAGTGCAACGCGAACGTTTTCTTGGAACCAGCATGACCTGCAACGCCGATATGGGTCCGGCCGCGGTGCGTGAGTTCTGTCGGCTCGATGAGGCTGGACGGGCGCTGGCGCGCCAGGCGATGCGTCAGCTGGGCCTCTCGGCCCGCGGATATCATCGCGTGCTGAAACTTGCACGAACCATTGCTGATCTGGCAGGCTCAACCTCGATCCAGACACCTCATCTGGCGGAGGCTCTGCAATACCGGCCGCGCCGCTGGGAATAGGGCTGCCTGTCCTGCCCCGTATAACTTCTGGTATGATGCCCTGGGACGGCGCCACTGGGCGGCCAGCAGCATTCCGGCCCCCGGAAAGCGCCGCGGATCCCAATAGGAGCGACTGGAAATGACGGATCCAAGGAAGGACATCGCCCGCATCCTCGTTTCACCCGAGCAGATCGAGCAGCGAGTGACCGAACTCGCGGCGCAAATCAGCCGCGACTATACCGGGCAGGGAGATCTCTACCTCGTCGGCATCCTCAAAGGCGCCTTCATTTTCCTGGCAGATCTCAGCCGCCGGCTCGAGATCTCCCACATCGTGGACTTCATGGCTCTGTCGAGCTATGGAAAGTCTGCCACTTCCACGGGCGCGGTGCGCATCCTGATGGACCTGCGGGAGCCCATCGAAGATCGCCACATCTTGCTTGTCGAAGACATCGTGGATACCGGACAGACGCTGGCCTACCTCTACAAGACTCTCCAGGGCCGTCGTCCGGCCTCCTTGAAGACCTGCGTGCTCTGCAAGAAGGCGCGCGATCAAGCACCTGTGCCCATCGATTACCTGGGCTTCACCATCCCCGACGTGTGGGTGGTGGGCTATGGGCTGGACTTTGCGGATCGCTATCGCACACTTCCCTACATCGCAGAGCTCAAACGCGAAATCTACGCGCCCTAGGCGCCTGATGTTGAATCGGCCCAGGGATTCGACTTGAGTGGAATTCCACGTGCCACTTGAAATCTGGATATATACTCTGAGAAGGCCGAAGGAGCGACCCAGGAGGGGGTACCTATGCTGACCTTCCCCGAGACATTGGATGCATTGGAGCGGATCGGCGACCAGCTCAAATCGGTCGCAGAGCTCGAGGCAGCCATCGGCGCTATCGCGGAGGACCTGGGCGAATATATGAAACTGCTGCAATTCTCCCATGACAAGAACTTCGAGACGGCCGAGCAAGCGCTGGCCTACATCGATAATGTGCTCATCCCGCAATTGCGGGGGCTGCGGGATGCCTTGTCCGCCGCCACCGGGGAGCCTATCAAGCGCCTGAAGGTCGCCAATGAGCAGATGGAGCGCCTGGTGCTGAGGATGCGCATGGTCGTGAACGGGGATGTGCAAGATCTCTTTCCCTAGGATCGACCTGCATGACCCAGAGTTCAATCGAGGAGCCGCCCGGCCGATCCGGGCGGCTCCAGTGCGTACTCGCCTGGCGAGCTCGCTGCGCGGAGCCGTCGGGCGGTAAGGCTTGCGCAGCAGTGCTCTTGAAGACTATGCTTGGTGCGCTAGCGCACCTGCAGCTCGACGCGAAAACCCCTCAGCGCGGCGCGGGTCACGAAATCGGAGCCTGACATGGCCTTCTCGACCGGAATAACGCCGGGTTGGAGCTCCCCGGCCGCGATCGCAGCGGTGAGGATCGAGGCATGCCATCCTGTGCCCTGCTCCATGGCGGTGAAGCCGGTCTCTTCATCGTAGAGAAGCTGGAGATCAACCTGGGCCTCTGCCGCCTTGCCGCCGCTGCGGCCTCGGGCGAGGATGCGGATCAACGCCAGATCACGCGTGTCGGGGGCGGCGCGGATCTGGGGCTCCCACAGGGCGTGCAAAACCTTTCGCGGAATGATCGATTGGCCATCGACCGTGACCGGCGAGGTGCCGAGCAGGCCGAGATGCTGGATGACCTTCAACTTTGCGAAGTGCCCAGGGTAGCGCAGGGTCTTGTTTTGCAGCGTCTTAAGCACACCGGCAAAGGTCTGCGCAGCCGTGGTCACCCCGCCCGAAGTCGTGAAGGCCTCGAGCTCTCCGATAGGTTCCGGGAAGCGAACCGTTTCCAGTTCTTCAAGTGCGGGCACGCGCACCGTTTTCCCATCCCGGATGAAAAGGCAATCTCCGTCGTACTCGTTCGTCAGGCCTTGGATGCTGAAGGTCAGGGCGTAGTCCCAGGGAGGCTGCGGATCCTGGGGCAACCCACAATCCCAGATGAAGACCTCCTCGGGCTCGTCGAGCTGCTCCATGGCATAGAGGCTCAGGGTTGTCGTCATGCCGGGGCCCAGCCCGCAGTCGGGGACGATGGTGATCCCGGCCGCCGCAGCCCGTTCGCTGAGCGCCAGCTGCGACTGCACCACATCGCTGTTTCCACCCAGGTCGGTCATGCCGGCGCCGGCTTCGATCGCGGCCTTCGTGAGGCCCAGGTTGAAAGCGTAGGGGGTCCCGCTCAGGAAGGCCTGGATGCTATGCTCCTTGAGCGCCGCAGTCACGGCAGGGAGATCGGCGGCGTCGATACGAAGCGGCTTGGCCACCTCCTGGTCCAGCAAGCGGTTGATGCGCGAGGCGGCCTCCTGAGCCTGTTCGATGGCGGCGTCCATCATGAGCAACAGTTCGGCTTCGCCGAACCGGGCCAGATCGTAGGCGGCTGCCGTTCCTTGTCTTCCGGATCCGATGATCGCGTAGCGTTTTCCCATTTGTCCCTCAGCCATTCTCCATATTTTCGTGATCCTGATCCCCTTCCGGCCAGGCGGGATGTTTATACATGAGGGGGACTCATGCGGCAAATGGCAGGATGGAATTGGGTCACGTCTCTCATGTATAATCGCGAGGCAAGGCTGGCATCCAACCTGCAACTGTCCATTGGATGGAGGAGATCACGGAAGGCTGATGGCGAAAGACCGGCGACCTGCTGAAGAGCTTTCCATCGCCGAATTGGAGGCGATCCTGGCGCGCAAGAAGCTTGCGGCTCGCAAGGCGCGCCTGGATCAATACCGTCGCAGCGGGCGGGTGGTCTCGGCCGGAGGGCCGAATCATGCAATGAACGGCGATGTGGCGGATGCCCCCCCAGAACGCCGGGGCCGCAGGCGGCCCCAGGCCAGCCGGAAGTGGCTCAGTCGCCTGCTCCTCGCGGTGGAAGTGCTGGGCCTATTGGGGTTGGCGTATATTCTGGTCACTGGGGCGGGAGCGCTGCAGAAACTGAACGCCGAAGTGGCCGAGGCGCTCTCAGGCGAGCCAACGCCGACCCCGTTGATCACTGCCGTGGTGCTACCCTCCGGCCATACCCCACCCACAGCGCCTGGCGGCGCCCGGCCGAACGATGCCGAGATACCTGAGCACCTGCGCCCGCTGGTGCAATCCATGCCTACGGTGGCGATCCCCACGCCGGGCCCGGAGCAGGCGCGTAGCATCTTCATCCCTGCCCTCTGGAACGACGCGGCGCCCGTAGTGCAGGGAGATGGCTGGGAGCAGTTGAAGAAGGGCGTGGGCCAGCATATCGGCTCGGCCAACCCCGGAGAGAGCGGGAATATGGTGCTCTCGGCCCATAACGACATCTTCGGCGAACTCTTCCGGGATCTGGACCGGCTCAAGCCGGGGGATGAGATCATCATCTACACCGCCACGCGCGAGTATGTCTACCGGGTGACAGGCATGCGGATTGTCGAACCGACCGAAGTGGAGGTGATGAACGACTCGGCTAAGCCGACGGTCACCCTCATCTCCTGCTATCCCTATCTGGTCGACAACCAGCGGATTGTGGTCTTCGGGGAACTGGAGGGGAGCTCATAGCCCCTACCCTCGGCGCACAGGCCCGCGTTCATCGCAGCCCCAACGCCGCCGGGATCGAAGGCGGCGCCTCCACGAGCTACTGAAAGGGGGAACGGAATCTGCCGACGCCGAAAGCCGTGATGATGGCGCTCTGCTTCAGGTGATGCACGGATACTGATATGAGTTTGCGCTGGAAGATCATCCTCCCATTCTTGATTCTGGTCCTACTACTCAGCCTGGGCATGGCCTTGCTTGTCTCAAGGCAGCAGAGTCAGGCGGAAGAAGTGCGATTCCTGCGTCAGTTGCGCGATTCCGGGCAGCAGGCCGTGGACGAACTCGTACGGCAAGAGGCGCGCTTGCTCGAGGTTGAGCGCGTGATCGCCAATACGGAGGGTGTGCCGGAGGCGGCTGCGCTGAGCGACGCCGAGGCACTGCGGGCCAGGGTGCTGCAAATTCTGGTGAATAGCGGCATGGATGTGGCGGTCGTGCTGAACCGGGAAGGTGTAAGCCTGCTCTCGCTGCGACGGCCGAGCCCGGATGCGCCCCCGGGGGAGATCTTGGCGCTCCGAGGGGAGGGATTCTATCGTGATTGGCCCTTCGTTCAGAGCGTGCTGACGCCTGCCGGAGATGGACAAGGCGAGAAGCAGGCTGGCCTGGCAACCATCCGCCTGGGGGAAATGGATGTCCCGGTGCTCTTCATCGTCGGTCCTCTCTTGGATGACCAGGGGACGAATTTCGGGGCTGTCTTGGTGGGGATGTATCTGGAGAACCTGCGGGATGCATTGCGGGAAGTCGCCGGAGCCCATCTGACCTTCTACGACCCATACGGAGCCACCCTCGCCACCGATCTGGAAACCGAAAGCGGGCCATCGGCGCTGACGGCGGGTCTGGACGAAGCGCTGCTAGAGGCGGCGCGCCAGGAGAGCTCGACCTCTCTGCCCTATCGAACCTTCCAGCATGCGGGTCAGACGTATGGAGAGCTGCTGGTACCGTTTCAGGTGCGCAACGGAACCGTCGATCTCGGCGTCATGGGGGTTTCACTACTGGGAGGGGAGGGGCAGGAGGCCATCGAGAGTCAGACCCAGGCGCAGCTTCGTACGATCTGGCTGCTTGGAGGGGCCGCGGCGGTGCTGGTGCTGGGTGCCGGCCTGCTGGTTTCGCGCTGGGTAATGGCCCCCGTCGAGGCTTTGGAGCAGGCTACGCTGGCGGTCGCGGATGGCAGGGAGGATACGATCGAGGGCATCGAGACTCGTGATGAGGTTGGTGATCTGGCCCGGGCAATGTTTCGATTGGTTGCCAGCTTGCGTCAGGAAGCCCAGTACCGTGACCTGCTCAGCCAGACGTTGAGTCCCGAGGCGCAGGAGCATCTGCGGGAGACGCTGGCGGCGGGAGGGGCTCTCTTGGAGGGGCATCAAACGCGGGCTTCGGTGATGTACCTGCGCCTGGGGATTCCCCTTCAACTCGAGGATCGGGAGGCTCCCACCCTCGTTCTGCAAAGCCTGGGGGCCATGATGCAGGGCATCATCCCCATCATCAACCGCCATGGCGGGATGGTGGATGTGGTCTCAGGGGACACGTTGCGGGCGCTCTTCGGTGTCTTCCCATCCCCGCTTCCACCGGCGGTGAGTGCATTGCAGGCCACCCATGCAGGTCTGGAGATTGTGGCCTTCGGACAGGCGGTCAATGAGGCACGCGCCGCGGAAGCATCGCCCCCGTTGGATATCGGCATAAGCCTCGCGACGGGCCGGGTGATCGCAGGCGCGATGGGAACAACCGGCCGGTTGCAATACACGGCGATAGGCGATACGGTAGAAGTTGCGCAGCGGCTGCTACAGGCGACGAAGAGCATGCCCGGTGAGCCCTTCCTCCTCAGTGAGGAGGCCTATGAGCAATTGGCTCAGGCGCGGCCGCACCTGCGATTTGGTCGCTATGGGCGGCTGCAGATGGAAACCGATGCGCGCGAGGTAGGTGTGTATGAAGTGCGTGGACGCGAGTTTCGCCTGGTAGATTGCAGCGACCTGTACCCTGCTGGAGCGGGTCCATGAAACAGCGCAAGTGGTTGCTCACCTTAATCGGGGTGCTTCTGGCCGCCCTGGGCCCTTGGTCCGCGGCGGCGCTATTCTTGACCACGGCCTCCGCAGAGCAGCTTCCCTTTCCGCTATCCGTTCGTTCGAGACTGGCGGCAGATTACCGCTACGAAGGCACGGGAGGCTTCTTGGGTCCCTTCCGCTTCACGATGATTGGGGAAGCGCTGCGTGATCTGGGGCTTGCGCCGGGCGAGGCCGATCAGCAAACCGCCAGATTGGCCGCATCTATGGATGACCCAGTACCCACGGCGACGGCGCTGGATTTCGAGGGATCGGCGCCTTTCACACCGACACCAACCGTCACCGACACACCGACAGCGACTCCGGCTCCTACGGGAACACCCACCAACACCCAGGTACCTCCAACGAAGACACGCGTGCCGACGGAGACAAAGAAGCCAAAGCAATCCAATACTCCGAAGCCGACCGGGGATACTGCGGCCCCGGTGATCGCGGATCCGGGCACGCTGAGCCCGGCACCTGGCCCGCTGGGAGCCTGCAGCGTGACGGTCAGCGTCAGCAATGTGCTTATCACCGATGCCGCGCCCTCCAGCGGAATCGATTGGGTGAAGCTCAAGTATCAGGTATGGGATAGCAGTGAGACGAATGCATTCACGAGCCTGATCTATTCGCAGCCGCTGCTGAAATGCTCGGGAGGAGCGACCGGCGGCTGGGATGCCTGCTACGACGGTCCGGCAGGCGGTTTCACCATCAGCATCTACCCAGGCTTCTCGTCCAATCCGGATTACACCGGGCCGGGGCCCTTCCATGTGAAGATTTGGCTCAAAGTGCACGACAACGCCGGCCATGAGGATCTGCATTACTACGGCAGCTACACCATTCCCAGCAGTTGCGATGATCCTCCCCCCAGCCCCGTCCCTCCCACGCCGACGGCCACCTGTACGCCTACGCCCACCGCGACCGAGACGCCTACAGCCACGCCAGATTCATAGGCCTTCCATCCTTTCGTGCTCTATCCGGCCGCCGGATGGCTCCGCCTTCGGTCCCTTGCATGGGCTCCTGACCGATGAAGCGAGTTTCCATCTTAGTGGGCCATGCCCCCTCTTCGCTCGGCACAAAAGGCATCTGCGAAGTAGAAGCCCGCCAATCCTGCGCAAGCCGAGAGACCTCCCGCCGCCTGGACGAGAGGTCTTGAGCACAAAAATGAATCCCCTAAAGGGTTTCAAGCTCTCCTCGGCCTGAGAATGGCAAGCCCTAGAATCGGGACAAGCAGACTGAAGGCCGAACCACAAGGTCCCGCAGATCCTGCGCTGGAGGGGCGGCTTGCCGCGGGATCCTGGAGCGGATCTTGCGGTGCCACGGAGGGATCCGCGCTAGGCGGCTCCAATGGCTCGGGGATCGCGATCGTGTCTGCAGGCGCATCTTCCGCCACGACCTCGTAGGCTTGATCTCCGACTACAACCAGCACGCGCTCGCCCAGCGCGAAGGCCGCGGCGATCTCCGCCCGGCTGGCGGCCAGCAGGAAGTAATCCTCGGATAGGTATGCGACCCTCGAGACGGGGGTAGCTTCAGGATCATAGGCTGTATCCACCCATATGCCATCCAGCCATCGAAAAGCCCTCGATCCGACGTGCTTCACGATCTCGGCTGCCTCCCCAGCCAGCGAGGGCAGCACTTCCGCACTGCGGATGGCGGCTTCATCCGCGGCGCGCCCCACCGCCTTTTCGCCCACCACGGCCGTGGGCGAGCTCTGGATCTGGGCGAAGGTCTGCGCCGCAATCCCCTCCTGGGCTTCCGCCCCCAGAGTGTTGGATTCTGTCACCAGGAAGGAGGTGTAGGGTGTGATGATGCCATAGCGGATGCTTAACCGGACGATCTGCTCGATGGTCTCCTCATCTGCTCCCTCCAGGCGGACTTGCTGCAGAAGGGCGCCGATCTTGCGTGTGGCCCACAATCGGGGCAAGAAATTGGCCCCTCCGGCATCGCTGAACCGCTGGTCTTCGAAGCGGTAGCTGACCTGCTCGTTTCCGGCTAGGCCGCGCAGCTCAATAGTCGCATTCCCCCCGGCCCGGTAGCGGCCCAGCAGAACGAGTTGAGACCCGGCGAAGAAGTCAGGCAACTCTCGCGGATAGAGCTCGAAAACATGGATCCCACCGAAATCGAGTTCAACGTCCGTCAGAACGGGGGATGAAATCTTGCGGTAAAAGCTAGAAAGGGCCTCATCGATGGATTGATCGGGCTTTACATAGGTCGTGGTGCCGCGGTTCTGCTGCGAGAGCGAATCGAGGAGATAGGTGTTCACATCATAGCCCAGCCCAAACGAAAACAGGCGGACCGTTTCAGGAGCGGCCCGGGCTATATCCTGAAGGATGGTTTGAATGTCCGTCTGCCCCTCTGTGGGGAGGCCATCTGTGAGGAACAGAACCATCGTCGGCCGGCTTGTTTGAGCCTGCTCCATCGCTTTCAGCAACGCCCGGTGGATATCCGTCGAGCCTGCGGCTACGAGTTCCTCGGTCCAGCCTATTGCGGCTTCTGCCTCGGATGCCGGCTGGATTTCGGGCGAAAAAGCCACGAGATCGGTGCTGAAGGCGAGGATGTTGAAGCGGTCATAGGCATTCAAATGCTCCAGGATGTACCGCAAGGCAGCTTGGGCCTGCCTGAATTTCTCACCGTCCATGCTCCCGGATTTGTCCAGCACCAGGATGACATCCTTAGGAACTGGGGCGGCCTCCGGCTCCACGCGTGGTGCGGCGAACAAGAGAAAGAAGCCCTCCGGATCATCGCTCTCGGGATCCCGGTACGTGATCAGATTTAATCCAATGTCTCCCTCCTCCAGGGTGTAATAGAGCAAGAAATCCTGATCTGGTCTGACATCCGTGGCTTCGTAACCGGCTGTGAAGCGGTATTCTCCATCATGCTCCAATGCGAGGGCGTGGGAGGGGGAATAGACGCCTCGGATAGGCGCGCTCGAATGGGCGCGGACGGTGATCGTCACCTCTTCCAGGGGTTGGGTCGAGAATTTCTCGGTGTTCAGTGGATAGCGGTACTGGACCAGCCCATTGTCGGAGGGTAACACCTGGGTGTATTCGAGTTCGATGCGCCGCTCGCCTCCAGGCGGAATGGGGAAAATGCTCGCCCGGACGGCCCCTTGATCGATGTATTCCAGCAAAGCCGGATCACGTAGATCACGCACGATCTCCTCGTAAATTTGGCGCGCTAGTTCGCGGCTGAGCACCTCGCCCTGCACCGGTTCTCCGTCGATCCACAGCCGGAAGTCATTGACCGCCGCCCCTTCGGGAAGCGGAAAGATGTAAGTGCCCTCAACGGGCCAGTCGTTGTCATTCCGGAAGACTTGGTCTACGTGCGTGGTGGCGACCTGGTCTTCGATCTCGACCTCCACATGATGGAAGCGGATGGCGAGTTGGGAGATGGGCGAGGGGCTTGGACAAGGACCGAGCCCAGGCCCGCAGGGCGGGGGTTCAGGGACGACGATTCCATCGGCATAGGCCGTCTGCAAGGGGAGGATCATGATGAGCATGAGCACCAGGGCCAGCATGGGCAGGTATCGGGGTTGCATGATAGCCTCCTTTGAGAGAATCGGAAGGTGACGCTTCTTATGAAGTAGACGCTGCCGGGAGTGCGGCGGTTCCCGCCAGGTGGACGAGGATGGGTGATGGTATAATGAGGGCGAGCCTCCCACAGGACCCGGTGGGAGCTTCTCATGTGTGCAGGGAGCCATGGAAGAGAAACTGGCGGGGATTGAAGCACGTTTCGAAGAGATCGAACGGGAGCTCGCCGAGGTGGGCGAGGACTATCAGCGCGCCGCCGAGCTGGGGCGCGAACGTGCCGAACTGGAGCCCATCGTGGCCGCCTATCGGGCCTATAGGGCCATCCGTGAGGATCTGGTGCAGGCGCGATCCCTTCTCGAGACAGAGGAGGGCGAAATGCGGGAGCTTGCCCAAGAGGAGGTCGAGCGTCTCGATAGGGAGGCGGAGCGCCTGGAGAACGAGTTGAAGCGGATGCTCCTCCCCAGCGATCCACGCGATCGCCGCAACGTCATCATGGAGATTCGAGCCGGCACGGGGGGTGATGAAGCCTCGCTCTTCGCCGCGGATTTGTTCCGGATGTACAGCCGCTATGCCGAACAGCAAGGCTGGGATATCGAGGTGCTCTCCCAGAACGAGACCGGCGTAGGGGGCTTCAAGGAGATCATCTTCCTGGTAAAGGGCAAGGGGGCATACTCACGCCTGAAATATGAATCGGGCGTTCACCGAGTTCAGCGCGTGCCGGTGACAGAATCCCAAGGCCGCATTCACACCTCCACCGCCACGGTCGCCGTACTTGCCGAGGCGGATGATGTCGAGATCGAGATCCCAGATAGGGACATCAAGATGGACGTCTACCGCTCGGCCGGAGCCGGCGGGCAGAACGTGCAAAAGAATGCGACCGCCGTGCGGCTGACCCACCTGCCCACGGGCATCGTGGTGCAGTGTCAGGATGAGCGCTCTCAACTCCAGAACCGCATGCGGGCCATGAGCATCTTGCGCGCCCGTCTCTACGAGATGGCGCTCGCCGAACAGCAGCAGAAGGAAGAGGCCAGCCGGAGGGCGCAGGTGGGATCCGGTGAACGTTCGGAGAAAATCCGAACCTACAACTTCCCCCAATCACGGGTCACCGACCATCGCATTGGTTTGACCTCCCACAATCTTCCGGCTGTTCTCGATGGCGACCTGGATTCGTTCATCGAGGAACTGGCCACGCGTGAAGAAGCCGAGCGTCTTCAAGCCGTAGGCTGAAAGCCTTGAACGCGGGAATTACGATTGGCAGGGCGTTGCAGGAAGGCCGTCTCCGTCTTGCGGCTTGTTCCGAAACCCCGGGCCTGGATACCCAGCGCCTGCTGGCTTCGGTCACCGGCCGTCCCAGGCCGTGGCTCCTGTCCCATCCCGAGGCAGCATTGGATGGGCAGCAAGAGCTGTCCTTCAGACAAGGGCTGGAGCGGCTTCTGGAGGGCGAGGCCCTGGCTTACGTCCTTGGGGAATGGCCTTTCTACGGGCGTAATTTCGCCATCTCTCCGCAGGTTCTCATACCACGGCCGGAGACGGAACTCCTGGTGGAGGCGGCCCTGGACTATCTGAGGGTTCACCCCTCGCGGCGATTGGCTGCGGATATCGGTGCGGGCTCGGGCTGCATCGGGGTGTCGCTTGCCGCCGAAGTTCCAGACCTGACAGTTGTGGCCACCGAGATCTCCCCGGCAGCAGCCAAGCTTGCATCTGAAAATGCGCGCCGTCATGGAGTGCAAGGGCGCTTGTATCTAGTCGTCGGGGATCTCCTGGCGCCCATCGCTGCTCGTTTCGATCTAATCTGCGCCAACCTTCCTTACATCCCCTCCGACCGCTTAGCGACCCTCGATGTCGCCAGACGCGAGCCCAACCTGGCGCTGGACGGCGGTCGGCATGGAGTGGAGCTGATGTTGCGGCTTATCTCCCAGTTCGCGGTGATGCTAACGCCAGGTGGACTGGTGCTCTTTGAGATCGATCCCGGCCTGGAGGTGCCGCTTATCCAAGAAGTGAGCCGATGCCTTCCTGGCTCGCAGGTCGAGGTCCGGCCAGATCTGGCGGGTCACACACGTATGCTCCTCATCCGCAGCCTGGATTGAAACGGAATCGCACATGGCGAAGATCCTGAGTGTGGCCGAGGCAGGTTGGATCGACGCGGCGAGACAAACCCTCGAAGGCGGGGGCCTGGTGGCGTTTCCCACAGATACCGTGTACGGGGTGGGGGCGAGTGCTTACAACGTCTTGGCCATTGAACGGATTTTCCGCGCAAAGAGGCGTCCGCGCGAAAAGGCGATCCCCTTGCTGATCGCTGGCGTAGAGAAGCTTCCGCATGTCGCCGCCGAGGTCTCTGACTCGGCCCATTTGCTCGGCGAGCGCTATTGGCCCGGCGCGCTGACCTTGGTTCTCGCGATGCATCCCGGTCTTCCGGAGGCCATAAGCCTGAGCGGGACAGTGGGCGTGCGGGTGCCGGACCATCCCGTTGCGTTGGCCTTGCTCGGTGCCTATGGGGCGCTGGCGGTCACCTCGGCGAACATCTCGGGCATGCCCGAAGCCCGTACGGCGAGCCAAGTTGAGGAAGCCCTAGGCCAGGCTCTCGATTTGATCCTGGATGGCGGGAGAACCCCTGGAGGCGTACCCTCCACGGTGGTGGATCTGACTCAACAGCCACCAAAGCTGCTTCGTGAAGGGCCGATCCCATGGGAGGAAATCAAGAATATGCTGGCCGCCGGTCGAAGGCGTTGATCAGGGCTTCGTTCTCTCATCAATTTCTTAAGTGGGATTCATGTTCTTTTCATGCACCTGGGCATAATAGGAGATGCATTCTCCTCACTCAAATCCGCGCAAGGGCATGAGCCAGAGCGCGGCTTTGGGTTTAATAGGGGCTGGCAGTTTCGATCCGAGGCTATTTCTGCGGGGGGCTTGACCAGATGGAGGCTCAGGGCTGCTGCCAGGCTCTCTCCCGCAAGTCGGCAGCCAGCCATATGCCGCCATACCAGCGTAAATACTGCCCCAAGTGCTGGCGCCAGTAAGCCTCGTCATGGGTTCCGTGGTCGATCATCTGGGTTGCATGGATTCCCTCCGCTTGGAGGCTATCCAGCAATGAGCGCGCGGCGGGGTAGAGGCTGTCGCGGTCGCCAATATCGACCCAGAGAGCCGGCCGAGCGTCCAGGGGGATGCTGCCATACCAGTTGAGGATCACGGAATCGTGATAGGCCACAGCGGGGCTGTGGAGCCCTATGACCCCAAATAGCCCGGGATTTCGCAATCCGATCTCGAGCGCCTGGCCACCGCCGCGCGAGATTCCGCCAATCGCCCGCCATTCCGGTTCGGGACGAGTGCGGTAATTCGCATCCACATAGGGTACCAGGACCTCCGGAATGGCCTGCTCCAGATGGATGCCGGTGCGATGCCACGGCAGGATGATGATCGCCGCTGGCATGGCCTTCTCCGAGATGAGGGCATCCGCCATGCCCTGCAGGCCCAGGTCGAGCCACTGCCGGTCTGTTCGAAGCCATCCATGCAGCAAGTAGAGGCTGGGGTAGCGCTCATCGGAGCGCTCGTCATAGCAGGGAGGCAAGTAGATACGCACCGGAAGGGGCCGGACATCCGAGACTTCGATTTCGAGGACAAGCCCCGAGCGCTGAGTGCAATGGGTGGGCGTCGGCTGCGCGGCCGGTACGGATGCGATGGCGGAGGCATCTATAGGGTCAATCTTTGGCGCTGCCCAAGCGGAGGCCGGCTCCACGCGCTCAGACCCGGCGATAGGGACGGCATCGCCCCGGCTCTCGCTTTCCTCCCCCACACCGGAGGATGCGTTGGCCCCGGCGATTAGGGCCGCGGCCAAACCCAGCAGGGCGAGCGCGCTCCATATTGCGTTCAGCGCGGGTGCAGGCAATCCATGCGACCGCCGCCGGGTGGGGCGGGTCCGGTTGGCCATGGGATTGGCCGGGCTGGCATGGATAAGCCAATGCATGGTGAAGTCAGGCCGATGAGTGGGCTAACCGAAGCGGCCCTCGACGTAATCCTCCGTCCGGGGGTCCTTAGGGTTCGTGAAGATCTCCTTGCCGGGCGCATATTCCACCAGCTTGCCGCTAAGAAAGAAGGCAGCCAGGTCGGCTACCCGTGCGGCTTGCTGGATCGAATGCGGGACGAGGACGATGGTGTAGGACTTCTTCAGTTCCTGAAGAGAAGCTTCCACCACACCCGTCGAGATAGGGTCCAAGCCGGATGTGGGCTCATCGAGAAGGATGATCTCCGGTTCCAGCGCCAGGGCACGCGCCAGACAGAGCCGCTGTTGCTGGCCGCCCGAAAGCGCGATGGCGGGCTCATCCAAACGGTCTTGGACCTCATCCCATAGGGCCGCAGCCCGAAGGCTGCGCTCCACCGCCGCCGCCAAGCGCTCAGGGTTTCGCTCCCCGCTGAGTTCAAGGCCGTAGGTTAGGTTCTGGCGGATGCTCATCGGCAACACCACCGGACGTGCGAAGACCATGCCGACTCGGCGGCGCAAGGCGATAACATCCACCCCGGGGTCCAAGACGTCGATATCGTCGATCCAAACGTGCCCGGTGATCTCGACCACATCAGCCAGGTCATTCAGGCGATTGATGGTGCGCAGGAGTGTGGATTTTCCGCCGCCCGCGGGTCCGAAGAGCACCGTGATCCGATTGGCCGGAATAGTCAGGCTTACGTCTTGCAGCGATTCGGTGCCGTCCGAGTAGGCCACACTCAGGTTCTCGACGACGATCTTGGCGGGAGCGGAATCTGTAGTCATTTGGTGGTGGCATGCGCTCTGAGGGGTGACGCGATCCGGTTGAGGGCTCATCACCACTGCCTCCGGGCCCGGGCCCGCGAACGGATCACCGTGGCAACGATATTCATGCTCAAGACGAAGGTGAGCAGCACCGCGGCGGTGCCATATTGGATCTGGATGGGCATGCCCGGAACCTGGGTCGAGATCACAAAGAGATGGTAGGGTAGCGCCATGGTGGCATCGAAGACGGAGGTGGGCAGCCGGGGGAGGAAGAAGGCGGCGGCGGTGAAGAGGATCGGTGCCGTTTCGCCCGCGGCGCGCTCCAGTCCGAGTATCACGCCGGTGAGGATCCCGGGCAGCGCCTGCGGCAAGACGATTCTGCGAATGGTTTGCCACTGGGTTCCACCCAGCGAGATGCTCACGACGCGAAAGCTATTGGGCACGGCGCGCAAGGCCTCTTCGGTGGTGCTGATGATCACCGGAAGAGTCATAATGGCCAGGGTCAGTGAGCCGGCAAGGATGCTGGTTCCAAATTGGAGGAAGAGCACGAATAGGCCCAGCCCAAAGAGACCATAGACCACCGAGGGAATGCCTGCAAGGTTGATGATGGCGATGCGGATCGCCCGGGTCCAGCGGTTGTCGGGGGCGTATTCGGACAGATAGATTGCGGCGCCCACACCGAGCGGGACGGCGATTGCGCCCGTGCCGAGCGTCAGCCAGAACGTGCCGACGATTGCGGGCAGGATTCCCCCGGCGCGCATGCCCTCGCGGGGGAAATCCTTAAGGAACGTCCAAGAGATCGCGGGCATACCCTGGGCGTAGATGTAGCCCACGATGATCACAATTGGAGTGATGGTGAGGAGCACGGCCAAGGTCATCCCGAAGAAGCCCAGCCGCTGAATGCGTTGCCGTGCCCTCGCGCTCCTCCCTCGCGCGATGCTCATGTCTCCCTCAGGCTCCTACCCGATAACCGCCAACCCATGCTGCCTGGCCTCAAGAAAGAATTCGCTCGGCGCGCTTGCGGCCCCTGAATACCACACTCGCCGCGGCCATGTTCACGCCTAGTGAGATCAGGAAGAGCACGATCCCGATGAAAAAGAGTACATGGTAATGGACGCTGCCGTTGGCGACCTCGCCCATCTCGGCCGCGATGGTGGCCGTCATGGTGCGGATGGGCATGAACAGCGCCCGTGGGCCGGTGGGGACTACGGGCGCATTTCCCGTGACCATCATCACCGTCATGGTCTCGCCGATGGCCCGCCCGACGCCGAGCATCACAGCCGTCAGCACGCCCGAGCGGGCGGCGGGAAGGGTAACGCGCCAAATGGTCTGCCAGCGCGTAGCGCCCATGGCGAGGGCCGCCTCCCGGTAGGCGCGGGGAACGGCGTCTAGGGCGTCCTCGGCTACGCTCACAATCGTGGGAATGGCCATGCCGCCCAGAAGCATCGCTCCAGTGAAGGCTGTGAGGCCCGTGGGTAGATCCAGGGCCACGCGCACGAAGGGGGCCAGGACCAGTATGCCTATAAAGCCCAGCATCACAGAAGGCAGTCCGCCCAGGACCTCCACAAGCGGCTTGAGTAATTCACGCGCCCAACGCGGCGCGATCTCGGCGATGTAGATGGCGCTTCCCAGACCGAGAGGCACGGCGAATAGAGCCGCGCCGATGGTTACGACCAGGCTCCCCCCGAGCAGGGGCACGATGCCGAAATAATCCTCGATCGGGTACCAGCGGATCTGCAGGAGGTTCTTCAAGGGAATTTCGACCAGCGTGGGCGCACTCTCCCGTAGCAGGAAGATGAAGATGAGCAATACAAAGATGATGGCGGAATAGCCCGCGGTCTTCACAAGGGCCGTGATGACGACTTCGCTCCAATTACGAGCCCGCATGAGGCATCACTCCTGTACCGGTACGAATCCCAACTCCCGCACAATCTCCTGCGCCTCTGGGGAGAAGATCCACTCCATATATTGCTCAATCGCACCCCGAGGCTCGCCGGCGGTATACATGTAGAGATCACGGGCGATCGGGTATCGCCTCGAATTCACCGTGGCTGCGGAGGGAAGGACATACTCGCCTCCCTCTTCTGCTGCTACCGCGATGACCTTGACGTCCTCGGTGACGTAGCCCAGGCCATCGTATCCTATTGCGTTGGGATTCTGGCGGATCTCGGCTGTGATGCCTTCCGAGGAGGGCAGTAGAAGAGTATCCATCGAGAAGAGGGTCTTATCCTCCTTCCGGCCGAGGCGCAGTACGTTCTCAAGGAAATACACATGGGTGCCGGAATTGGTCTCGCGCGAGAGCCGCACGATGGGCCGATCCTCGCCCCCTACTTCGCTCCAATTGCGGATCTTACCGCTGTAGATGTCGGAGATTTGCTGCAGCGTCAGGCTGTCCACCGGATTGCCATGATTGACGATGATAGCGATGGCATCTCGGGCGACCACGAACTCCACGGGCTCGATGCCCTGGACTTCCGCCTGTTCTCGTTCCTCGGCCTTAATGGCCCGGGAGGCATTGGCAATGTCAACCGTGCCATTGATCAGCGCGGCGATACCGGTTCCCGACCCTCCACCGGTCACCGAGATGCGCACTTCGGGGCGAACCGACTGATAGGCCTCAGCCCAGGCCAGGGCCAGATTGACCATTGTGTCGGAACCTTTATTGGTGATGGTTTCAGAGAGCGGGAGGTTGGGGGCGGCTTCTGTATCCGTGCCGCCGCAGGCCTGGAGAGCCAACGCCAGGACGAAGAGCAAGAAGCCGCTGGCACACAGACGGAGATGGCGTGGGATCATGGCGTTTGATTATAAGCCGAAACGGTGTGCTCTCATAGACGGATTGCCCTGAGAAACGCAGGTGCCTAGGATTCTAGTGTAGAATCGGGGCCATGGTCTCGAATGCCATTCTGCCCAAGATCGAGGTTCATGACCTCGATTTCTACTATGGCGAGAAACGTGCGCTCAGCAATATCAATATGGTGATCCTCGAGCGCGAGATTACGGCCTTGATTGGGCCCTCAGGCTGCGGCAAGTCTACCTTCCTGCGCTGCCTGAACCGCATGAACGAGATCATTCCGGGAGCACGCATGCAGGGCCGGGTGCTCATCGATGGCGTGGATATCTACTCTCCGGAAGTCGATCCGGTCGATCTGAGACAGCGTGTCGGCATGGTCTTTCAGAAGCCCAATCCCTTTCCGCAATCGGTCTATGATAATGTGGCCTTCGGCCCGCGCATTCTCGGCCTGGCGCAGAGCCGATCCGAAGAGGCCGAAATGGTTGAGCGCTCGTTGCGCCAGGCGGCTTTGTGGGAGGTCGTGAAAGACCGTCTGGATGAGAACGCGCTCGAGCTCTCCCTCGGTGAGCAACAGCGGCTTTGCATCGCACGGGTTCTGGCGGTGGAACCCGAAGTAGTCCTGATGGACGAACCCACATCTGCGCTAGACCCGATCGCCACCCTGGAAATCGAGAACCTGATGACCGCCCTCAAGTCGCACTATACGATCGTAGTCGTAACCCATAATATGCAACAGGCCGCGCGCGTCTCGGATCGCACGGGTCTCTTTTGGCTGGGGGAGCTGGTGGAATTCGATGAAACCGACCGCATCTTCACCCGGCCGAGGGAAGAGCGCACGGAGGCCTATGTGACCGGGCGTGTGGGCTAGAGGAGGGCTGAGGAGGCGGTGATGAGCAGCGGTTTGCGGGCCAAATATGACCGGGCTTATGAGGAGATCGAGCGGCGCGTGCTCAGGCTGGGCGCCATGGTGGATCAGGCGATCCGGGATTCGCTAACGAGCCTCGAGCAGCGGGATGCAGCTCTGGCCCAGCAGGTGATCGACAAGGACGAGGAGATCAATGCGCTCCGGTATCAAATCGAGGAGGCCTGCCTGGCGCTGATCGCCACCCAACAACCCACCGCGGGGGATTTGCGTGCGGTCGTCTCGGCCATGAACATGGTGGTCGACATGGAGCGCATGGGTGATCACGCGAGCGGGATTGCCAAGACGGTGATCATGATGGGGGACCAGCCCCTGCTGAAACCTCTGATCGATATCCCGCGCATGGCCCGCCTTGCCCGCGAGATGCTGCGTGGCAGTCTGGAGGCCTTTGCGGCCAGGGACGCAAAGGCTGCCCAGGCCATCGCGCCCAGGGATGAGGAAATGGACCGGCTCTACCGGGCGGTCTTCGACGAACTGGTCGAGATAATGGCCCAGAAGCCGGGAACGGTGGAGCGTGCCACCTATTTGCTATGGGTCGCCCATAATCTGGAACGCATAGGTGACCGGGCGACGAACCTGGTCGAGCGGATCATCTTCATGGCCACAGGTGACATGCGAGAATTGAATGTTTAGAACGCCCCTGATCGAACGCGTGGACATGCATGACGAATGGCCATCGCAGGCAGGATACTCATCGCGTCGTGATGTGGTATAAAGATTTCGGACAATTGATGGAGTAGCCTTCGGGGCAGGGTGAGGGCAAGCGCCCAATTCCCGACCGGCGGTTAGAGCCCGCGAGCGCCTTTGGCGCAGGATCCGGTGGAACTCCGGGGCCGACGGTAGAGTCCGGATGAGAGAAGGCAAGCGAATCCAGCCAAGGCCTGGAGTGGTTTGTTTGCGCCCCGAAGAGTCGTTCTCTTCGGGGCGCTCATCCTTTCAGGTCAGGCTCCCCGCTCCCTGCCCCGAGGACCTTCGCGGGCAGGGATTATTATGTCATGTTGGACTTCGTGATGAGGGGTAGGCCACGAGCCCTGGCGCGGCTCGGCCGGCAAGCGGTCAGACACACACCGCTATGGACCGTGCCGATATCCATCCTCCTGGCGCTGGCCCTGTGGGAAACAGCCAGCCGCTGGAGCGGCCTGCCAGCTTTCATCTTGCCGCCGCCCGCGGCGGTTTGGCGGCGGCTGCTGGCAGCGCTGGCGGATGGATCGCTGATGCGTCACACCTGGGCCACGCTTGCAGAGGTCTTGGGTGGCCTGTCCTTGGGCTTCGTGGCTGCGACTGGTCTTGGCTATGCCCTGGCGAAATCGCGCACCATTGAGCGGCTGTTGGCCCCCTATATTGTGGCGTCGCAGTCGATCCCGGTTGTCGCCATTGCACCTTTGCTGGTGATCTGGTTTGGGCCGGGCCGGATCTCGAAGATTCTCATCAGCGCCTTGATTGTCTTCTTCCCCATTCTCATCAACACGATTGTCGGCGTGCGGGCCGTCCCCGAGGATTTGCGCGACCTGATGCGATCCCTGCGCGCCACTCCATGGCAGGTATTTGCCAAGCTGGAAGTTCCGGCGGCGATGCCGGTCTTGCTTGGGGGGCTGAAGATTGGCGCCACGCTTTCCGTGATCGGCGCCGTGGTGGGCGAGGTCGTGGGTGCGGATGAGGGGCTGGGCCTGCTCATCAATATCGGGCGTGGGGTGTATGACACGACGCTCGTCTACGTGGCGGTCATCACGTTGATCGTGATGGCCATGGTCATGTACAGCCTGGTCGCCGTGCTGGAGCGATGGCTCCTGGCCTGGCGCGAGCCGTCATCGGGATTGTAGGACGATAGGAGGATCATGATGCTCAAGAACCGCATTGTAGTTTTGGCCCTGTTGGTATCGGTACTGGCAGCCGCCTGCGCTGCGCCGGGCGGAGGGACTTCGCCTCGGGAAGTGGATCGGGTGCGGCTGGTGATGGGATACCGGCCAGATATCCAATTCGCGCCGATGTACATGGCGGTCTCGGAGGGTTTTGCCGAAGCCCAGGGCCTGGAACTGGAATTCCATCATCTGCCAGAGACAGAGGCAGTTCAATTGGTCGGTGTAGGCGAACTGCCGTTTGCGATCGTTTCGGGGGAGCAGGTTTTGCTGGCGCGTGCGCAGGGCTTGCCCGTAGTCTATGTGATGGCTTGGTGGCAGGATTACCCTGTGGCGGTCGCGGCTCCGGAGGATAGCGGCATTCAGAGCCCGCAGGATCTTCGAGGCAAGCATGTGGGCCTACCAGGGCTCTACGGAGCCTCCTACATCGGGCTGCGGGCCCTGCTCGACTCGGCCGGTGTTCGCGAGGATGAGGTAATACTCGAGTCGATCGGGTACACGCAGGTCGAATCCTTGATGCAGGGGCTGGTCGACGCAATCGTGGTGTACGCCAACAATGAGCCTGTTCAGCTCGAAGCACAAGGCGTGCGGGTGAGGGTGCTTCCTGTGGCTGATTACGTCCAACTGTCCTCCAATGGGCTGATCACGAGCGAAAAGACCCTTCAGGAGAATCCGGACCTCGTCCGGCGTATGGTTGTGGCGCTTCTTGGGGGCGTGGAGGCTACGCTCGAAGATCCGGGCAGGGCATTTGAGGTCTCCAAAAACTTCGTCGAAGGGCTGGCGGAGGCCGACCAGCAGGTGCAACGAGGCATCCTGGAGGCCAGCCTGCCGTTCTGGCAAAGCGAACCGCTCGGTTACTCCCCATTGCAGGCGTGGACGAACATGCAGGAGGTATTGCTGTCGATGGGGCTGATGGAATCACCCATAGACATCGAGGATGCTTTCACGAATGAATTCCTTCCCTAGGGGAATGGGGATAGGCGGAGCGAGATGACCCCTAATTTGCTCCAGGCAGAGCGCCTCGGTATGGCCTTCCCGAACGGGAATGAGGGCCTGGAGGTCCTCGAGGACGTGAATTTTAAAGTCCGGCGGCAGGAATTCGTTTGCATCGTGGGTCCCTCCGGATGCGGGAAGACGACTCTGCTTCGAATCCTGGGTGGCCTGCTGATGCCCACGCAGGGGGAGGTCCTTTTCGAGGGGCAGAGGCTTGCGCAGCCCGGGCGTCGGATTGGATTCGTCTTCCAGCAGGCCAACCTGATGCCGTGGCGCAATGCGCTGGAGAACATCTTTCTGCCGCTGGAAATCGTGGGGGCACCTCCGGATGTCATGCGGAAGAGGGCACAGGACCTGATAGATTTGGTGGGACTGACGGGCTTTGAGGAGGCCTATCCGCGCGATTTGTCGGGCGGGATGGCTCAGCGGGTGGCGCTGGCGCGCGCCTTGGCAAATGAGCCCGAGCTCTTGCTCTTGGACGAGCCCTTTGGGGCGCTCGATGCACTGACCCGCGAGCGCATGGGAACCGAATTGCTGAGCATCTGGGCTGCGCTGCGCAGCACGGTTGTCATGGTTACGCATTCGATCCCGGAAGCGGTGCTACTTGCGGACCGCGTCCTGGTTCTCAGCCCGCGACCGGCCCGGCTGCTACTGGAGCTTGAGATCTCTTTGCCCAGGCCGCGCGCCTTGGAGCTGGCGCACACAGAGCCTTTCGGTGAACTTGTGCGGCAGGTGCGGGGGGCGATCCGGGAGGCGTAACGTCGGGGAGAGGCTCCGGTTCCCTGGAACCCGGCCAGAGCGGAATAGCGGGCGATCCTATTGGAAGATAGAAGCGGGCTGCCAGAGCGGCAGCCCGCCTTCACACTCCGAGGGTCCTAAGCCGGCGGTGCCTTGTCCGGCTCTTTGGCCTGCTTGCGGCGGCGGCGTCGCAAGAAGATGGCTCGCAGGACCCAGAAGGGGATCGAAAGCAGCGCCAGGATGGGCAGCACGAAGATGACGAACCAGATCCCCACCTGAGCCAGCACCTGCAACGCCCGGATCAGAGCCTCGAGGGCCTCCTTGGCAGTTCCCTCCGGCTTCCAGCGGCCAATCTGCAGCGGACGGGCGATCTCATCGGGCAGCAGGTCCACCGTGATGGCCGACAATCTGGCCGATTGCTCATAGTACTGGATGCGCCCCTTGGTGATCTCAATTTGCTCACGGACCTGGCGGAGCTGCTCGTAGACGCGCAACACATCTTCAGCTTTCGTCAGGGAGCCCATGATCTCACGCAGCTCCTCCTCCGCAGCCTCCAGGTTGCGCAAGCGAGCCTGCAGATCCGTGTACTCCTCGGTCACATCCTGCCCGCTGATGTTTTCCGAGCGCACTTCCACAGCGTCGGCCTTGATGCGCTCCAAGGCTTCGTTGAATCGCTCGGCGGGTACGCGGAAGGTTATGCTGGCTTGTGTGGCGCGCACGCCGCCTTCGAATGTGGATTGGTAGACATTCGAGTTGACGACGAACCCGCCCATCTCGTCGGCCAAACGAGAGATTGTGGCCGCCGAGCCGGCGGGATCCTCGACCACGAGGATAAGGTTGGCGTTGCGAATCACCAGCCGTTCAATGGATTGAGGCTCGCCGGCCATCTTCACGCTCAGGTCCGTGGCCGGGCGGCCGTCAGCCTCGAACATGACCCCCGATTCGGGCATGCCCGCCACGGGCATCTCTACCGCCGGCGCGAAGGCAGACTCCTGGGCGCGCAGCGCCGGTGCTGCGCAGGCGCTGATCAACAATAGCGACAAGCCGAAGGTTATGAATCTCTTCTTCATCTCGGATCCCTTTCCTTATGCTTACAGCATTTGTGCTTTGCGGGCATCCGTTAAACGAATTTTCGGCGCAAGGAGTTCCCCTACCAACCCGCCATCAAGCGCAGTGCCTGGCGCTCTGGGAGCCCGGCGCGCAGGATGCGAACCTGCACTTCCGAGACGTCGTAGGATACGCGGTGCATCTCCCAGGTCTCTTTCTTGGTATCTAGGATCGCGAAGCAGGCGCGTGGATCGCCATCGCGGGGTTGCCCCACCGATCCCGGATTGAGAATCATGCGAGGGGAAAGGCGCATAGGTTCTTCCCAAAGGATGGGACGCATCATGGCGAAGGAATCTTCGAAGGGTTGGTGGAAGATGAGCGGGAGATGGGAGTGGCCTACCAGGGCATAGTCTGTCTCCAGCGCCTCGAAGTTCCGGTCTGCGGTGACCGGATCCAGGATGTACTCCCAGATGGGCTGGTTGGGACTGCCATGCGCAAGGGTGAACTTCTCGATGCTGATCTTCCCTGGTAGCGTGCTCAGGTAGGCGCGGCTCTCTTCGGTGAGGACGGATTGGGTCCAGGCGACCACCGCCCCGGCATCCTGATTGAAGCGAGCGAGGGGGATCAGGCCGAGTGCGGCTTGGTCGTGATTCCCGATCAGGCATAGATGGTCTGGAAGCCGGCTGATAAGCTGGATGCACTCGTTTGGGTCTGGGCCGTAGCCCACAAGATCTCCGAGACACCAGACTGCACCATGTTCGGGGGCGGAAGAGAGGACCGCTTCCAGCGCGGTTAAGTTGGCATGGATGTCTGAGATGACGAGTACCCGCATGGAGCCATGGTAGCACGGAGCGACTGCGAAGGGAAGCCTTCCCATGCTGCTTGTGGGGGCTTCCACGCAAGCGTATAATCGCGCCCAACCATGCCGATCCTGGAAGGGCAGAGCCTGGATTTTCTCAGCCACAGCCCCGAGCAGACCCAACGCTTCGGGGTGCGCCTCGGCGAACTCCTCAAGCCGGGGGATTTGGTTTGCCTCGAGGGAGATCTTGGCTCGGGCAAGACCACGCTCACCCAAGGCATCGCCCGGGGTTGGGGCTCTTTGGACCCGGTGACCAGTCCCACATTTGTGTTGATCAATCAGTATCGGCGGGCGGACTCGCAGGTGCTATACCACGTGGATGCATTTCGACTTGGGTCCAGCCAGGAGGCCGTGCATCTGGGACTGGAGGAATTGCTTGCCGATCACGGACCGGTGGTCGTGGAATGGGCGGATCGCATCGCCGATGTGCTTCCTGCGGAAAGGCTTTGGGTCCACCTGCGGTGGGTGGACGATCTGCGCCGGGGATTGCGCATCGAGGCGCTCGGCAACCATTATGAGCGTGTGCTCGAGCGCTTCAAGCGCTCGGCATTCGGTGGTTGATGATGCTATTGGCTTTGGATACTTCCACGCGCACGCTCGGCCTGGCCCTTTTCGATGGCCGCCAGGTTCTCGCGGAGTGCACCTGGCAAGGCAAAGGGCACCATACCCAGGAGCTAGCGCCCGAGATCGCCCTGCTGCTGAGGCGGGCCAGCGTCTCACTGGATGAGGTTCAGGCCGTGGGAGTAGCCACCGGGCCAGGTTCCTTCACGGGCCTGCGGATCGGGATGGCCCTGGCCAAAGGCCTGTGCATCAGCGGTGGCCGTGCGCTGGTAGGGATCCCTACGCTCGATATATTGGCCAGGGCCCAGCCCCGGCAAGACGGTCGGCTGTTCGTGGCCATCCAGGCGGGGAGAGGGCGGATCGTAGGAATGTGGTACAAATGGGGCCGCAAAGGCTGGCGCCCCGAGGCGGACTTGCAAGTGCTGACATGGGAGATGCTGGCTGCGAGCGTGAAACCCGGCAGCTTGATTTGCGGGGAGATCGACGGTGAAGCGCGCCGGTTGCTGGAGAGTGCTGGCAATATCCGCGTGGCTCCACCGGTCGAGTGTGTCCGCCGCCCAGGATGGCTGGCTTCCATGGCGTGGGAGCTTTGGCGGGCAGGAAAGACGGCCAATCCCGCCAAGCTGGCACCCATATACATCCACACCGAGGGTGGGCGCGATACGTGAAAGCGGGTGCCGCTGAAATCGTCATCCGGCGAATGCATTTGGAGGACGTTCGGGCGGTCATCACCCTGGATCGAGCCTCCTTCCCGCTGCCCTGGTCGGAGAGAGCCTACCGCCTCGAACTGACAGAGAACACAGCCGCCCATCTCTTCGTCGCCGAGACCGCAGGCGAGAGGCCGCGTGTGATAGGATACGGCGGCTTCTGGTTCTTGGTGGAGGAAGCGCATATCAGCACTCTGGCTGTGGACCCCTGCTATCGGAGAAAGGGGATTGGGGGGCGGCTGCTTAGGCACTTGCTGCGCGAGGCCCGGAAATTGGGAGCCGAGACGGTGACCCTAGAGGTGAGGGCGAGCAACCGCGAAGCGCAGGCGCTCTATCGGAAGCATGGCTTCGAAGTGCGAGCGATCAAGCCCCGGTATTACCGGGACAACGACGAGGATGCGCTGTTGATGGAGCTCAATCTGGCTGCCTGGGGAGGGGCCGCCCAGGAGGATGGGAATGGACGCTGCTGAGGAGCTCGCCGCCGTTGCCGAAGAGGTGGCAGGCTGCATGGATTGCAAATTGCATCTCTCCCGCAAGAACGCCGTCCCCGGGGAAGGCCCCCCGGATGCTGATTTGATGTTCATCGGCGAAGCCCCCGGCTTCCATGAGAATGAGCAAGGCAGACCCTTTGTGGGCGCTGCCGGCAAGTTCTTGGAGGAGCTGCTGGCAAGCATCGGGATGAAGCGTGAGGACGTGTTCATCTGTAATGTGGTCAAGTGCCGGCCGCCGGGCAACCGGGACCCTCAGCAGGAGGAGATCGAGGCCTGTAGCAAGTATCTGGAGCGTCAGATTCGGGCCATCAACCCCAAGGTGATCGTCACCCTGGGGCGTTTCTCGATGGCCCGCTACTTTCCCAATGCGCGTATTTCGCGTATCCATGGCCAGGCCCGGGAGATCGATGGGCGGCTCGTGGTGCCGATGTACCATCCGGCAGCTGCCCTGCACCAGCCGTCGTTGCGTCAGGTCATTGAACGCGATTTCAGCCAGTTACCGAAATTCATCGCCGGACGCCCTGCCCCACCTCCCCCGGACCTCGATGGACCCTCGGAACCCGAGCAGCTTAGCCTGTTCTAACCGGCGTAGCCCACAGGAGAACAATCGCGCATGAACCTGCCAGATGCATCCTCCCTTCCGCGTGCAGCTCAGGATCTAATCGGACGCTTTGAACGCCGCGAAGCCACGATCGGCATCGTGGGGCTTGGCTACGTTGGCCTGCCGCTGGCCGTTGTGCTGGCGGAAGCTGGCTACCGCGTTCTTGGCCTGGATGTCGATCTAGAGAAGGTTGAGACCTTGATGCGCGGCGAAAGCTACGTGGGCGATGTGCCCTCCGCTTCGCTGGCCGCGCTCGTCGAAGCCGGCTCCTTCCGGGCAACTGCGGACTATGCGGATTTGAAGGCCGCGGAGGGTATCAGCATCTGCGTCCCGACTCCGCTGCGGAAAACGGGTGATCCTGATCTTTCTTATATCGTCTCCGTCACGGAAGCGCTCGTGCCCACCTTGCATCCAGGAATGGTGATCATCCTCGAGTCGACAACCTACCCGGGCACGACCCGGGAACTCGTGCAACCGGAGCTGGAAAGCTCTGGATTGCGGGTTGGTGAGGATATCTTCCTGGCCTTTTCGCCCGAGCGCGTGGATCCAGGCCGAGAGGACTGGACCACTGCCAACACGCCCAAAGTCATCGGAGGCGTGACGCCGGTGTGCACCCGCGTGGCGGCCGCGCTGTACGGTAAGGCAATGCCCTCCATCGTCGAGGTCTCTTCGAGCGAGGTGGCCGAGATGACTAAGCTGCTTGAGAACACCTTCCGTGCCGTCAATATCGGCCTGGTGAACGAACTGGCCTTGATGTGTGAACGGCTAGGGATCGACGTATGGGAGGTCATCGATGCGGCCGCGACGAAACCCTTTGGTTTCATGCGCTTCACGCCGGGTCCGGGGCTCGGCGGGCATTGCATCCCCATCGACCCGCTCTACCTGTCTTGGAAGCTAAAAAGCGTGAAATACAACGCCCGTTTCATCGAACTTGCGAGCGAGATCAACACGAACATGCCCCGCTACGTCGTTCAGCGGCTTCAAGATGCCCTCAATGACACCGGAATGCCGCTCAAAGGCAGCCAGATCCTTGTCCTGGGCGTGGCCTATAAACCGGATGTGGAGGACACACGTGAGTCGCCAGCGCTGGATGTTATCGGGCTCCTGCAGGAAAAGGGCGCTGTTGTGAGCTATTACGACCCGCATGTGGGGACGATCGCCCATGAGGGCTGGAACCTGCGCTGCGTGAAGGATCCGGTGGCTTCGGCGGCCGAGTCGGATGGGGTGGTGCTGATCACGGACCATACTGCCCTGCCCTACGAGGCTATCGCCGAGCGGGCGAAGCTGATCTTCGACACACGCAACGCTTTCCGTTCCAGGGGCATAGAATCGCCGGCGATCGTGAGGCTCTGATGGGACGATATCTGGTCACCGGCTGCGCAGGGTTCATCGGCGCCCAGGTCGTTTCCTTGCTTCTCGAGCGCGGAGATGAGGTTTGGGGGCTGGACGATCTGAACGAGGCCTATGATCCGCGCCTGAAGCATTGGCGGTTGGAACGGTTGGAGCAGTCAACCGGCTTTCACTTCCAGAAAGTCGATATTGCCGAGCCGGAAGTCGGCGAGGCGCTGACAGAGAGTGCCGGGTTCGATGCCGTCATCAATCTGGCGGCTCGCGCCGGGGTGCGCCAGAGTGTCGAGGACCCCGCGAGCTACCTGCGCACGAATATCTTGGGCACCCTCAACCTGCTCGAATTCTGCCGCCATAAGGGAATACAGAAGTTTGTGCAGGCTTCCACCTCCAGCCTGTATGGGCTCCATAGCCCCAAGCCGTTCCGCGAGGATGCAGATGTGAGTCGGCCGCTCTCGCCCTATGCTGCTTCCAAGGCCGGCGCCGAGGCGCTCTGCTATAGCTACGCGCACTTGCATGGTCTAGACATCACCATTCTGCGCTATTTCACGGTTTATGGGCCGGCTGGAAGGCCGGACATGAGCATCTTCCGTTTCATCCAATGGATCGCGGAGGGGCGGCCGCTCCGGCTTTATGGGGATGGATCGCAGGAGCGCGATTTCACCTACGTCGAAGATATCGCTCGCGGAACGGTCGCAGCGCTGAAGCCGCTGGGCTTCGAGATCATCAATCTTGGCGGGGACAGTCCGGTGAGCATGCTGGAGGTAATTGCGCAGATCGAGTCGAAGTTGAAAGCAAAGGCGAAGGTCGAGGCTCACGAGCCCGCGCCGGCTGACATGCCCGCCACCTGGGCAGACATTCGCAAGGCTCGCCGACTCTTAGGGTGGGAGCCTCACATCTCACTCGATGAGGGACTCGACCGGACGATCGCCTGGTACCAGGCCGAGCGTGCCTGGGCGAGTCAGGTCGCGACGGGGGATTGAGCGTGAGAAAGCCTTTGCTGCCGCGCCTGGCGGATTTCCTGCGGCGCTTGCTTTCGCACCCGCTGATCCAGCGGGTGATTCGCAATACGGGGTACCTATTCAGCGCGCAGACCATTTCGGCCGCGTTGAGCATGGGGCAGGGCATCCTGGCGGCCCGTTTGCTTGGGGTGGAAGGCGCCGGGCTGGTGGGTATCATCACGCAGTTTTCCAGCAACGCCAATCAGCTCACGTCCTTTCGGATGGGAGAGCTCGTCCTGAGCTTTGTGGGAGAGTTCATGGCGCGCGGCAAGCCAGAACGGGCTGCAGCGGTCTTTAAAGCGGCGGTGTTGGTGGAATTCATCGGTTCGGCGATTGCCTACGGCCTGGTGCTGGTCTTCGCTCGTCTGGGGGCGCAGATCTTCGCCCATGAGCCAGCCCTCGCGCCGCTCTTCTCGATCTATGGGCTCTCCGTGCTGGCCAGCCTCTTCGCAGAGAGCGGCGAGGGCCTGCTGCAATATTTCGACCGCTTTCGCTTGATTGCCGGGATCACTATCGGTCAGAGCCTGCTCACCGTTGGCCTGATCGCCGCAGCATTCCTACGGGGCGGCGGGCTGATGGATGTGGTACTGGCCTATCTGGCAGGCAAGGTGGCCTGGGGTGTGGCCATATCCCTCGCGAGCCTGCAGGAGGCCCGCAGATCCTGGGGGCCAGGATGGTGGAAGGCGCCCCTGATGGGCCTGCGCGGGCGCTGGCGGGACCTGGTCCGTTTTGCGGTCAGCACCAATCTTTCGGGCACGATCAAGCTCGTCACGCGCGACAGCGAAATGCTATGGCTGGGAGCCTTCAGTTCGCCGCTGCAAGTCGGCTACTACAAGATCGCCAAGGCGGTGTCGAACGTCGTCATGATGCCCGTCACGCCTTTGATCCGCACCACCTATCGGGAGGTCGCGCGCGAGGTCGCCGACCGTCAGTGGGAGAATGTCCGCTACCTGCTCCGCAGCGGTACTCTCATCGCGGCTGCCTGGACCTTGCCCGCCGCGCTGGGATTGATTCTTTTCGGGCGCTGGGTGGTGGCGCTCTACGGGAGCGAGTTCTTGCCCACTTCCTTCGACGCGTTGATGATCCTGTTGGCGGGAGTGGCGGCGGCAAACATCTTATACTGGAACCAGCTCGTGCTCCTTCCCTTGGGCATGCCGGACTACCCCACGAAGGTGCAATTCGTGGCCGCTATCGGCAAGGTGGCTGGCACGGTTTTGCTGGTGCCCATCATGGGCGCCATGGGGATGGCTGCGCTGCTGAGCGGCTTCCTGATATTCACCTCGGGTGCGCTCGTCTGGAAGAGTCTGCGGGCGTTGCGACATGCCGAGTTGAGGCCCGTTCCGGCCGCGGGCGGCTGAGGGTGCATGCGTATCGGCTTTATCTCAACCTCGCGGATTCCTTCCCGGACCGCCAATTCTATGGAGGTGATGAAGGTCTGCCAGGCTTTCATTGAGATTGGGCATGAGATCCGCCTATGGGTGCCAGGCCCCCCTACCTCTCGGGATGCTGAGCATATTAACAGGCTTTATGGCTTGCGGCAGAGCG
Organism: uncultured Anaerolineaceae bacterium; assembly: GCA_964492745.1. GTDB lineage: Bacteria > Chloroflexota > Anaerolineae > Anaerolineales > E44-bin32 > E44-bin32. The sequence continues at coordinate 12,634 of CAZBLT010000020.1, read as the reverse complement.
TGCCGATCCAATGGCTTGGCGTGATCGGTCCGGCCCGCCATTACGATTTCGCGTTGCGGGCCTGTGTGGCGGCGCGAGCCTGGGGGGCCGACTGGCTCTATCTCTGGCCCTTGCAGGCCGCGACCCTGGCCGCGCTGATGGGGTGGCCTTTCGCGCTCGAGTTGCATGACCGGCCCGGGGGGCATGTGGCTCCGAAGTTGGTGGGGTACATCTTGCATGCCCGGGGAAAGAAACGCCTCCTTCCCATCACGGATGCGCTGCGCACCTGGCTGGAGAACCATTTCGGCGTGGAACTCAACCCGCCGGACACGGTGGTGCTCCCAAGCGGGGTGGACCTGCACCAATATCAGGACCTTCCCCCAGCCCCTGAAGCGCGGCGGTCCTTGGGACTGGCGGAGCGTATCACGGCCGGCTACACAGGCCACCTTTACCGGGGACGCGGCATGCCTTTGCTCTTGGCGCTCGCGGAGCGAAATCCCGAAATCCAATTCGTTTGGGCCGGGGGTGAGCCGGAAGCGATCGAGTCCTGGTCTCGCCGGCTCGAGGCCAGCGGGGCTGGGAATGTCCGCATGCTGGGATTCGTCCCCAATCAGGAGCTGCCGTTGGTGCAGGCGGCGTGTGATGTGCTGCTGATGCCCTATGAGGAGCGCGTAGCCGTGAGCAGCGGGGGTGACACGGCGGCATTTGCAAGCCCCATGAAACTATTCGAGTATTTGGCCAGCGGCCGGGCCATCCTTTCGAGCGATCTTCCCGTGCTGAGGGAGATCCTGAATCCGGCGAACGCCGTGCTGCTGCCGCCGGCGGATATCGAGGCCTGGGATGGCGCCCTGAAGGAGATCGTGGGCGATCCGGGCCGCCGCGAGGCCTTGGCCCGGCGGGCACGCCAGGATGCTCTCCGCTATGACTGGCGGGCGCGTGCCAGGCGGGCGTTGGAGGGTTTGGATGATTAGGCCTCTGGCATGGCTGCGAAGACAGCGCGGCCGCCCGCCGCTGGCTTGGGCCGCCGGTTTGGGCTTCTTCGGGGTTCTCGAGCGGCTCTTGCTCTTCCGGATCTACGCGCCCATCTCCTACGGAGATAGCCCTTCCTATCTGCGCCTGGCCGGGTCTCTGGCGGACTTCTCGCTCAGCGGCTACGACGGAACGCGGGTGCCAGGCTACCCATTGCTGATGATGCTGATGGGAGCCGAACCCGTCCGGATCTGGATGGCTCAGATGGCCTTGGGCCTCGCGATCTCGCTCCTGCTTTTCTGGCTGGGCTGGCAGACGACCCGGAACCCCGCGATCGGCGCCGTCCTTGGCCTGCTCTATGACGTATTGCCCGGGCAATTCCTGTTCGAGGCCAACCTGCTGACCGAGACCTTCGCCGCGTTTTGGATCCTTCTAAGCCTTTGCCTTCTCCACGCCGTGATTGGGATGGCTAGAAGACCTGCTTATTTGGTGCTGCTGGCATTCCTGCTCGGGATTGCTGCGAGCGCGGCCGGCATGGTACGTCCGCTGTTCTTCCCCCTCACGGTGTTCTATCTGCCTTTCCTGCTGTTCGCGCCGGGGCGCCCTTGGCGTGCGCGTTGGCAGGCCGTCGCCCCGTTTGTCCTCGGCCCACTCCTGATCCAGGGCGGCTGGCTGGTCTACATGCGCTCCGCCTACCACGTCGTCTCCCCCACGGCGATGGCGGGCTACAGCATGGTGCAGCATACAGGCGAATTCTTCGAATACCTGCCGGATGAATTCGCGCCCATCCGCGACACCTATCTGCGGTTTCGAGACGCGCAGATCGCCGCCCGAGGTGTGCAGACGAACGCCATCTGGGAAGCCATCCCGGAGATCTCCAAGGCCTCCGGTTTGGGCTTCTATGATCTGGCGCGCGAGATGCAGCGGCTCTCCTGGATGCTGATTCGTGCGCACCCGCTTCTCTACCTGCGGAACGTCGTGGAGGGCTGGATCTGGTTTTGGAAGGCGCCTGTGTATTGGCGACCAGAGATGCTCGCGGTTCCCCGGCTACGGTCTGCGCTGGCAACTATGGCCATCCTTGGGCGAGGACTATCGTTGCTGGCAAATCTTGCATTCCTCATCGTGAGTGCGGCGGTGATGGTCAGTCGAAAGGTCCGTGCCTGGGTTAGAATCGACGCCATGCTGCTGGCGAGCTTTGGCATGGTATGGCTCTTCTCGATCCTGCAGACCCTGCTCGACCACGGTGATAACCCGCGCTTCCTGGTGCCTCTGCAAATGATCGTATTCTTCGCGATTGCGCATGCCCTCGCCGGCGGCTTCGGCCTGCGAGGGGAGGGTGGGCGGCCATGAGGCGCTGGGTGACGTTTGGAATAGCGATTGCGGCCTGTGCGGGTGGCGCGGCCTTGCTGGTCTTGCTGGACGGTGCGGGTGCAACCCTCGGTGGGTGGTTCGGCTACGCGGTTGTCCTGGCAGTGGGGGCGTCGATCCTTTGGGGAGGCTACCACTGGATCGTGCAGGAGCCGGGATCACGCTCGGCCCTCGCGCCGGCGGTGATCGCGATGGCTATCCGGCTGGTGGTGGGATTGACGCTGCTGCGCGCACTTCCCCTATTCGGGTATGACGAGGCGCCGCAACGGGCGGGATATGTCTTCCGGGATGCCTTCCATCGCGATAGCCGGGCCTGGGAGCTGGCTCAAGCCGGGCAGCCCCTTCAGGCCTTTGGGGATACCTCCGGGACAGATCAATATGGAGGCCTGTTGTTCCTCTCCGCCGGGCTATACCGGATTCTTGGATTTGGGGTCCACCGTCCCATGTTGGTGGCAGGCCTGGGCGCGACGGTCTCCGCCCTCGGCGTGATGGCAACCTGGGGCTTCGCTCGCAGAGCCTTTGGAAGACGAGTGGCATCCCTTTCGGCCTGGATCATGGCGCTGTATCCCGAGGCGGTCCTGCTCGGAGCCTCTCAGATGCGGGAGCCTTACTTGATCACGGCGCTTGCTGCCGGGCTGTATGCGTATGGGATCTGGCGCTCGGAGAGAGGCCGCTGGAGACAGGGGCTTCCGTTCATCCTGTTGCTGGCGGGCTGCATTCCGATCTCGCCGCCCTTTGTGTTCGCGCTGCTCCTGGCACTGGCGGGCGCATGTGTTTGGGATGGTTCTTTACAACTGCGCCAGGCCCCCCGCGGGCTGGCGGTGCTGGGGGCATTGGCGGTGGTGGCAGCATTGATCGCGGTCCAAGCCTGGATGGGCATCGGCCCGCTGGAGGGGACCCCCCTGGAGGTGCTGCGCGGGTGGTGGCAGAATGTGGGGGGCGACTGGCGGCTCAACCTGGTGAGCAGCCAGTCGTATTGGATGGATAATCTGCTCTCGGCTTTGCCCAATTTCGCCAAGCTGCCATTCTTGGTGGTCTTCGGGCTGCTGCAGCCCTTCCTGCCGGCTTCGTTGCTCGATCCGGGAGCGCCGATATGGCGGATCATCGCCATAGTGCGCAGCCTGGGATGGTTCGCACTGCTCCCGTTGCTGATCTATGCGCCGGTGCTAGCCGTGAGAAAGGCGGGCTGGCGGAGTCTGGCGGCATATCTGGCACTGCTCACCTGGGCCGCGGCTCTCGTGGCTTCCTACCGCGCGCCTGGCTACCAATGGGACAACCCTCGCTATCGAACCGCGTATCTGGCCGTCGCCGCGGTGGCCGCGGCATGGACCTGGGTGAGCGCCGGAGGATGGGCCGGCCGATGGGTCCGCCGCCTGTACGCAGTCATTGGCCTCTCCACGCTCGTGGTCTCGCATTGGTATCTCGGTCGCCATTATGGGACCCCTAAGCTCAGTCTACCCGCGACCCTGGCACTCACCTTTATCCTCATTGTGGGCTACCTGGCAGCGATGATATGGAGGGACCGCCTGAGGGTGCAGTCGGTTTGACGCCTCGCGGCCTTGGAGTATAATTCAGCGCTTGAATTTTAGGATGGCCGACCACGGCCAGGGAGATGGAAATGCCGAAGGCTTTGATCACGGGCATCACCGGTCAGGATGGGTCCTACCTGGCAGAGTTCCTGCTGCACCGTGGCTATGAGGTCCATGGCCTCATCCGCAAGACCAGCACATTCAACACCGATAGGATCGACCACATCTATCAGGATCCCCATGATCCCGGCGCGAAGCTGTTCCTGCATTACGGCAACCTTTCCAATGGAGAGCAACTGACCAACTTGATCTATAACGTGCGTCCGGATGAGGTCTATCACATGGGTGCCCAATCCCACGTGAAAGTCAGTTTCGATATGCCCGAATATACCGGGAACGTCACAGGGCTTGGCACCACCCGCATCCTGGAGTCCATCCGTCGCTCGGGGATTAAGACGCGTTTCTATCAGGCATCCTCCAGTGAGATGTTTGGGGACGCGCCGCCCCCTCAGAATGAGCACACGGAATTCCGGCCTCGCAGCCCCTATGCCATCGCCAAGCTGTACGCTTATTGGATGACGGTGAACTATCGCGAGGCCTACAGCATGTTCACCGCCAATGGCATTCTCTTCAATCATGAGAGCCCGCGGCGTGGGCCTACATTCCTATCCCGCAAGGTAACGCGTGCCGTGGCGCGCATCAAGGCGGGACTGCAGCCGAGGGTCTATCTGGGCAATCTGGATTCGCGCCGTGATTACGGGTATACGCCTGAGTACGTCGAGGTCATGTGGAAAATTCTGCAGCAGGATCGGCCGGATGATTTCGTTGTTGGCACAGGCGTGGCACCGACGATCCGGGAGTTTGTGGCCGAGGCCTTCGCCTATGCTGGCATGGATTGGCAGGAGTACGTGGAGATAGACCCGCGCTATTTCCGGCCCACCGAGGTGGACTACCTGCTCGCCGACCCGACCAAGGCCCGCGAAAAGCTGGGCTGGGAGCCGAAGATCACCTGGAAAGAGTTGGCCCGCATCATGGTGGACGCCGATCTGGAGGCCGTGGGCCTTGAGCCGATTGGCGAGGGTTTGAAGATTCTGGAAGAACACTTCGATGACTGGCATCGCTGGGATACAGGCGTGACGGCGGTGCTGCAGAATGCGGGCAAGGGGATCGATTGACGCATCCGGGGGTAGGGTGCGGCCCGATCACAGGAAGCGAGGTGGAGCTTGGACGAACAACACGACCCGCATGGGTCGCCATCGGCAATCCAGCTCTCCGTTGTCATCCCTGTCTATAACGAGAAGGAAAACCTTGAGCCACTCTTCGATGCCTTGCAGGAAGCTCTTCAAGACCATCGCTATGAATTGATCTTCGTGGATGATGGCTCGGACGATGGGAGCCTGGAGGTCCTTCGGCAACTTCAGGAGCGAGACCCGGCGCATGTGGTCGTCGTCGAGCTGCGCCGGAATTTTGGACAAACCGCGGCGCTCGAAGCCGGGATCGATCAGGCTCGGGGTGAGATCATCGCGCTTATCGATGCCGATTTGCAGAATGATCCGGCGGACATCCCTGCGCTGGTGGCGAAGATTGAGGAGGGATATGACGTCGTGTCGGGCTGGCGCATCAACCGGCGGGACCGCTTCCTGACCCGTGTGCTTCCCTCCCGCATAGCCAACTGGCTTATCTCCCGAGTGACCGGTGTCCGGCTGCATGACTATGGCTGCACGCTTAAGGCCTACCGGCGCGAGGTCTTGCAGGGCTTCCGCCTGTACGGCGAGATGCACCGCTTCATCCCCGCTTACGCCAACTGGGTGGGCGCCCGGATTACCGAGATCCCAGTCCGCCACCATGAACGTCGATTTGGCAAGGCCAAGTATGGTCTGGAGCGGACGCTTAAGGTCGTTCTCGATCTGTTCACCGTGAAATTTCTGATGAGCTTCTCCAACAAGCCCATCTATCTCTTTGGCACCGCTGGCGTGGCCCTGGATGCCATCAGCGTTCTCCTTCTGATCGCGCTCATTCTGCGCCGGGTCCTATACGATGAGCACATGATCCGCTCACCGTTGCTGCTGCTCTCGGTCATGCTCTTTATTCTTGGCATGCAGTCCATCATGCTGGGCCTGATCGCAGAAATGCAGGTCCGGACCTATCATGAATCCCAAGCCAAGCCCACCTATGTGATCCGCCAAATCCACCGGGCCTCCCAGGAGACTTCTTGAAGCAGCCTTCTTCACAGCGCCGCTGGGTCCTAGTCCTGCGCGTCACGGGTACTTTGCTGACGCTTGGGTTGGTCGTGCGATGGATCTCCCAACAAGGCTGGGATGAGATCCTGGAGAGTGTGGGCCAGATCGGGTGGCCTCTGTCCATCCTTGCCCTTCTGATGCTCATGGTGTCTCGAATGGCGGTGGTGGCACGCTGGTTCGTGCTGCTCCAGGGGGCGGGTAACGCGGCCAGCTATTGGGAGGCCGCCCGCCTGACCTTTGCAGGCATGTTCGCCTCCAACTTCCTGCCGACGACGATCGGGGGCGATGTGCTGCGGCTGGCCGCCGCCAAGCAATTGCGGTTGGACCGGATCACCTGCGCGGCGTCGCTGGTTGTGGACCGCCTGGTTGCCATGGCTGGCATGGTGCTGGTCCTGCCGGTAGGTCTCGTCATCCTGTTTCAGGAGACTCTTGCGGCTGGCTCCATTCTGCCGTTCTGCCTCGTGGGTGCCCCGAGTGGAAGCGATAGTGGGCAATCCCCTTGGCGGAGTGTGCGGGCGCGAATCCGCAGGTTGGGTGTTCGCTTCTTCGAGGCGCTCAAGATCTGGCTACGACGGCCGGCCTCGTTGGCAGGGGCCTTCGGCTTCACGCTCCTGCATATGCTGATGCTGTTCTCCATGATCGGCTTGCTCTTGGGCGCGCAAGGCGAGGAACTCCCATTCCTGCACATTGCTGGCATGTGGAGCCTGGTTTATTTCATCACACTCATCCCAATCTCGATCAACGGTTTGGGTGTTCAGGAGCTTTCCCTGACCTATGTCTTTTCCCAATTGGGCGGCGTCTCGATGCAAGCCGCTTTGACCCTGGCCTTGCTGATCCGCACGCTCTTCTGGCTGGCCAGCTTGCCTGGCGCGTTCTTCCTCCCGGCCCTGCTGAGCCGGAAACAGGAGGAGCTTTCATCCGGGCCGGAGGCCCCTGAGGGGAGGGGAGCATGAAGCAGGCTAGGCGTGTGCTGCTGGTCAGCTTGTTCCTTACAGGTGCGGCGACCTGGCGTTTCTTCGAGCAGGGCAGCGAATCCGGGGCCTTCATCTTTTCCTGGAAGTGGAACACGATTTTCATACTGGGGATTGGCATCGTTTTCGCCGGACTGGCCTTGTGGGACTTCCTGGCCTCGGGCGAAAGGACTGGCCCAGATGAAAAGCCGGCCTGGAGCCTTCCCCAGATGGTGACCTTGCGGCCGGCGCTTGCCCTTATCATGCCGCTGTCTCTTGTGGCCTTCTCTTGGCTGACGCTGGGGCCGGCGTCCGAGCGGTTTGAGGATTTCTTCCTGCGAGCCTTTGTCTTTTGGGTTCTTTCACTGGTAGTGGCGGGATGCCTGCGTGGGTTGAACTGGACAAAGAGTTGGCGCAGTTCCCTCGCGCTGGGCTTATTGAGCCTCGCGGTCGTGCACCGTCTCGCCCTCTACCTTCCCGACATCTCCTCCTACCCGTTCACGCTGAGCTATTCCGAGGCGAGCCGCTATTACTACGCCTCGCTGTGGTTTGCGAAATGGCTCTATGGCCAATCGTTGCCACTCTCGCCTCTCCATCCGTCGCGTTATCTGCTTCAATCGATCCCGTTCCTGTTGGGTCAGCTGCCAATCTGGGCACACCGCCTGTGGCAGGTCTTGCTCTGGATCGGACTCACCGGCATCACATCCTTCCTGCTGGGATGGCGGGTGGGCCGGGCAAGGGGTGTATCGCTTCTCATAACTGCTTGTTGGACCTTCCTCTTCTTGCTGCAGGGGCCAGTCTATTACCACCTCCAGGTGGCATTGATCTTGGTTCTGCTCAGCTATGACCGGCGACGGCCTGGGAGGACGTGGGCCGGCCTGGCCGTGGCCTCCATCTGGGCGGGCATGAGCCGGGTGAACTGGATCCCGGTACCGGCGCTGGTGGCCGCCATGTTGTATTTTCTCGAGGCCGAGCCGGAGGATGATGCCGCTTTCCCCTGGCGCTATCTGCGGCTGCCGGTTTCCTGGGGAGTGGTGGGAACCCTGCTGGGTTTTCTCGCCCAGGTCATCTATGCGGTTCTCACCGTGGACGACCCCGTGCTGGCGGCCTCGAGTTTCAGTTCACCCTTGCTCTGGTACCGCCTGCACCCAAATCCGACCTTTCCGCTGGGTGTGCTGCCAGGCATTCTGATTCTCACCGGCCCGCTCCTGATCTTGGTCGGGAGGGCTCTATGGATCGCGGGCAGGTCGCTCCACCCCATCCGCTTGCTGGGATTTGGGGGGATCCTGGGGGTCCTCTTCGCAGGCGGGCTGGTGGTCAGCACGAAGATCGGTGGGGGCGGGAACCTGCACAACATGGATGCCTATATGGTGTTGGGGGTCGTTCTCGCCATGGGCATCTTCTCCGGATCCATGGGCAGCTCCAATCGGGGAGCCCCGCCTTATCGGCCGTCATGGCTGCTTCTTGCGGCGACAATGGCGATCCCCGTGGCCTTCACCATCGGGGAGGGGAGGGCGTGGCGTCACCCTCCGGCGGAGGAAGCGGCCAGGAACCTGAGCCGGTTGAGGGAGGTTGTGGCGGAAGCCGTGGGGGCCGGAGAGGAAGTCCTCTTTCTTCAGGAGCGCCACTTGCTAGCCCTGGGCATGATCGAGGGTGTGCCCTTGGTGCCGGAATACGAAAAGGTCCTGCTGGTGGAAGCTGGCATGTCGGGCAATTGGACCTATCTTCAAAGCTTCTTTGAGGACCTGGAGAGCCGGCGATTCGGACTGATCGTTGCCCCTCCCCTTCATGATGTAATCCAAGATCAGACATCCCCATCGTGGGAGGAGAACAACATCTGGGTGGAGAATGTGGTGCGCCCGGTCCTTGCCAACTACATGGTTATCGAGAAATTATCCCCTGCAGGCCTTTGGCTCCTTGAGCCTGATGGTGGTGGGGGATAGGCAACCGATCGGTATGCAAATGGATGGCTTGACCGCCGCACTCTTGGGTTTATAATTCAGCACTTGAATATTGAATGGATGAAGGCATGGTCCCGGACACACAAGCCGCTCGCGAATTAGCGCTGCTCGAAGAGATCGAGCGTGATCCCGACACGACACAGGCCACGCTGGCCGACCGACTCGGCGTGGCTGTGGGGACGGTGAATTGGCACCTGAAGCGCTTGATCGCGAAAGGCTATGTGAAAGTCAAACGCGCCGAGCGCCGCAAACTTCGCTACATTATCACGCCGGAGGGGATTGCCCTGCGTGCACGCCTGACGGTGGCCTATGTGGAGAATTCGATGGCGCTCTTCCGGCAGGTACGGGCACAGGCACGGGCCGCCCTTGGAGAGGCCCGGCGGAAGGGCTACGAGGAGATCCGCATCGAAGGAAATGGCGATCTGGCCGACGTCTGCCGCCTGATTTGCCTTGAGCAAGGCTTCAAGGTCGCGGAAGGCGACACAGACGGGTCGAAGGGGATCCTGCGCGTGCTGGGTCGCAGGGTTGTCTTTGTGGAGCCTGAGGGAGACCAAGGCCGTTGAACGAACCAATTCCTCGATACGTCTTGATCACCGGTGGGGCTGGGTATCTAGGCTCCATGCTCGCAGCCAGCCTATTGGCGCGTGGGCATCGCGTAACGGTTCTGGACCGGTTGCTATTCGGTGGGGAGTCGCTTCTGCCTCTTATGGGGGCGCCCGGCTTCACGTTTGTCCGTGGTGACGTGACCAAGGCCGAGGATGTTCGCAAGGCTTTCTCGTCCGCTGGGGAGATACGGCCTGACGCGGTGGTGCATTTGGCGGCCCTGGTGGGGTTTCCGGCCTGCGAGCAGGCGGGACGCGCCGAGGCCTTTCGGGTCAACGTCGGGGGCCTGCAGACCGTACTGGACGTGGCCGAAGCGATGGGGGCGAAAAGAGTCATCTTCGCCTCGACATATAGCATTTATGGAAAAGCTCCGGATGGAAAGCTGGTCGATGAGAGCACGCCGCCCAATCCGCAATCGATCTACGCGGAGAGCAAATTGGAAGCGGAGCGCATTCTTCTTGAAGCTCGGAAGGATTTGCCCTTGGCGGCAATCATCTTCCGCCCGGCCACGCTTTTCGGCTGCTCAGGCCGCATGCGCTTCGATCTGATGGTGAACCAATTCGTGCTCGACGCCTATCTGAATCGCGAGCTGATTCTGTTCAACAGCCACCGCAAGCGGTCGTTCCTGCATCTGCGGGATGCTCTGGAGGCATTCCGGCTGGCGATTGAAGCGCCGGAGGACGACGTGCGTGGCAGGATCTTGAACCTTGGCCATGCGGAATGCAACCGGTCGAAGATGGAGGTCGCAGAGACCATCCAACGCATGATGCCCGACTTGAGGGTGATAGAGAAGCGCCTTGATTTGAATGAGGACACTCGCGATGCGGAATTGGATTCCAGCTTGGCCAGGAAGGCCTTGGGGTTCAACCCTATGCGCTCGCTGGAGGATGGGATACAAGAGATTCTGGCCGCGTTGCAAGCGGGCCTCTTCGCCGATCCGGTGGGCGCGCGTTACCGCAATGGGCCGCGGGTGATGCATTAGTCGGGTTGGATAAGGAGTTAGGGATGGCGGATCAAGGGTCGACGAATGGATTCTGGGCCGGGAAGCGTGTTTGCGTGACGGGGGGCGCGGGCTTCCTGGGATCGTACGTGCTGGAGAAATTGCAGGAAAGAGGCGCCACCGATGTCTTTGTGCCGCGAATCGAGGAATTCGATCTGGTCAAACCTGAGGATGTCCAACGCGTGCTTGAATTATCCCGGCCGGACATCGTCTTGCACCTGGCGGCCAATGTAGGTGGAATCGGCGCCAATCGGGCCCGGCCGGCCGAGTTCTTCTATGACAATTTGATGATGGGCGTGCAGTTGATGCATGAGTCCTGGAAAGCCGGTGTGGAGAAATTCGTGGCCCTGGGCACGGTCTGCGCCTACCCGAAATTCACGCCGGTGCCTTTCAGGGAAGAGCATCTCTGGGACGGGTACCCGGAGGAGACCAACGCGCCCTACGGATTGGCGAAGAAGATGCTTCTGGTTCAATCCCAGGCCTACCGGCAGCAGTACGGCTTCAACTCCATCTTCTTGATCCCGGTGAACCTGTACGGCCCGCGAGATAACTTCCATCTGGAGACGTCGCATGTGATCCCGGCCCTTATCCGCAAGTGTATCGAGGCTCAGGAGCGGGGGATGAATGAGGTTGTGGTCTGGGGAGATGGTTCACCCACCCGCGAGTTCCTCTATGCCGGCGATGCTGCGGAAGGCATCCTGCTGGCTGCAGAGCATTATGACAGCAGTGAGCCAGTCAACCTGGGGTCGGGCGAGGAGATCAGCATCAGGGACCTGGCCGAGAAGATCGCAGAGCTGACCGGCTTCGAGGGCCGCCTGACCTGGGACACGAGCAAACCCAACGGGCAGCCGCGCCGGGCGCTGGACACTTCCAAGGCCGAAGCCCTGTTCGGGTTCCGGGCGCAAATGCCCTTCGAGGAAGGGCTGCGGCGCACCATCGCCTGGTACCGGGAACACCGGGCGAGGCAGGAGGGCTGATGGCCGTCACAGCCAAAGCAAGGCCAGGCGCTGGCGAGGAAGTGACCCTGATCCGGCCCGCCCGGAGTTGGGTGGCGCTGAACTTGCGCGAAATCTGGCGCTACCGTGAGCTGATCTTCTTCTTCACCTGGCGTGATGTGAAGGTGCGCTACAAGCAGACCCTGCTGGGCGCGGCTTGGGCCATCCTCAAGCCCTTCTTCACCATGGTCGTCTTTGCGGTGATCTTTGGCCGCTTGGCGAAGATCCCCACCGATGACGCGCCTGCGCCCATCTTCTACTTCGCAGGGCTGCTTCCCTGGGTGCTCTTTCAGGATGGCATCACCAAGTCGAGCACCAGCCTCGTCGCCAATCGCAACCTTGTTACCAAGGTCTATTTCCCCCGCATTTCCCTGCCCTTGAGCGCGGTTGCGGCCGGATTGGTCGACTTTGCACTGGCTTTCCTGGTGCTGCTGGGCATGATGGCCTACTACGGCATCGTTCCCAAGGTGGAGGCGCTGCTCTTGCCCGTATTCCTGCTGTTGGCGCTGCTGACGTCGCTGGGCGCCGGCCTGTGGCTGGCGGCGCTGAACGTCGCCTATCGGGATATTGGCTATGTGACGCCGTTCATCGTCCAGGCCTGGCTCTACGCCTCGCCGGTGGCCTATTCAGCCACGCTGATCCCCGAAGGCATCGGCCGTCTGCTCTATGGGCTGAACCCCATGGCGGGAGTCGTTCAGGGTTTCCGATGGGCGATCCTGGGCACCGGGGCGCCCGATCTCGGGCTGCTGCTGATATCCTCCGGTGTCTCCTTGATCTTGCTTGTGAGTGGTGCGCTCTATTTCTCTCATATGGAGCGGACCTTCGCGGATGTGGTCTGATGTCGATCTACGCTGTATGCGTGGAAGGCTTGAGCAAGCAATACCGGCTTGGTGAGACCGCCAGCGGTTATGAAACGCTGCGCGAGAAGCTCGCGGAGGGGTTCCGCCGCCTGCGCCGTCTCGACTGGTCCCGGGATGAGCGCGAGACCATCTGGGCCCTGCGGGAGTTCTCCTTCGGAGTGCCGGTAGGGCGCACGCTGT
>CAZBLT010000019.1:0-43696 GCA_964492745.1 uncultured Anaerolineaceae bacterium | reverse complement strand
CATAGATGCGATCGGCATTCAGGCGGCACTCCTGGCATGCATCTGGGAGCGGAGTGGCCGTGGCCGTTTCGCGCGTGGAGGGCATGGGCACAGAGGTAGTCACGACTGTGGAAAGGCCTTCCTCACAGATGTGGCAAGGCTTTTTTGTGGGGGCGGGTTGAGTGGCGTTTGGGATAGAATGCCAGCTCTGCATCGCTAGGATCGCGATAAGAATCCCAGGGACGCCCAGCAATTTTCGGCTTAAGAATAATCGTGATCTCAATTCAGATCTCAAGCTAATTCTTCGTCTTCGCTCAATCGCCGGGGATGCGCGGGAAGACGCATGGATGCAGCCGGCTGCGCGATTCTGCAGCGCTCTCGCGCATCCCCGAAATCCACCATCCGGCAGGCTCGCCAGAGCCTAGAGAGGCAGCCCCAGCCAGGAAAAGACACCGATCAGCTTCAACCCGATATAGACATAGAGGATCGCCAGGAAGGCTTTAAGCCGTTTCGGGGTGAGCTTGTGGGCGACAATGGCTCCGAGTTGCGCCAGCGGGATACTCGTGACCACAAGCAATAGCCAAGCCGCAAGATTGAAGTAGCTCAGGCTCCAGGCTGGAAGCTCCGCCGCAATCCGCATAAAGCCTAGCACGAAGAAAGTGAGCGCCCCCACGGATGAGCCAACGACCATCGTCGCCTGAGAAAGCGCCACTGTTTGGTGGATGGGAACCCTGAGAAGAGTGTTCAGCGTCGGCACATACACCAAGCCGCCGCCAATTCCCAGGAAGTGCGCGACGAAGCCCGCACCGAAACCTGCGGGCCAAAAGCGACTGGGCTCAACCGGCGGCATCTCGTCTACGGGCGTGGGCCTGGCTGTCATGAAGCGCCAGGCGCCGATGATGCATAGAACCCCGAAAAGGACCTTTAGAATGCCTCCTGGCACGAAGACGGCGATGCCGCTTCCAACCAGGGAGCCGATGCCTATGGGAATCGCAAAGTTCCAATAGTGCGGCCAGGAAAAGCGTTTGATGCGAGCATGGCGCAGAGCCCCACTCAGCGCCGTGGGGACCACTACGGCCATGTTGGTGCAAAGCGCCGTCTTCATTGCCAAGTCAACCGGCACACCCATAGACTTGAAAACGTAAAACATCACAGGAACCATCAAGAAGCAGCCGCCCACGCCGAACAAGCCGTTGGCGAATCCAACCCCGGCGCCTGCGATCAGCAAGAGAATGATATGGGTTGGGGTCATGATGTGAGCCTCCTTTATGCCAGCCTGCTTTCAAGAGCGGCAGGTGACGGAAGTATTCTGATTGCCCATCTGTACTGGTCCCCTGTGCTATCACCCGATGATCTTTCGGATGAGATGTCCAAGGGATCAGTCCGCCTGCGAACTCAAGACCATTGCTGAGCTGGAGGAGGCTTCTTCCTGCCAGGTCCCCGCCCCTCAAGGCAAAGGCAAGTCTTCCGCCTGCAGATGCCTCGCTTGCAGCCTTCACGCCTGATCATGCCGTTCCTCCTCTTGTCCGAGGGGATTCACTCCAGCCGGGTCGCCCCTCGCCCTTTGTGCCTTCCGGCAATAGATTCCCTTGCATTCGCACTCTCCCCGCGCCCGGGGCTTGTATCATCACCTTTCAGCCGCCTTCCAGAAGTTTGCGGGCCTTACCTTTGAAATGCCGCTTCAGGAAGGCCAGAGCCGCTTCGGCATCCTCATCCATCAAGATGCGCATGAGCTCAATGACCTCCTGCTCTTCCATCACCAGATTCATGGCCTTCTTCATACGCCGCCTTGCCTCTGCCCTGGCACCTCTGCGCTCTTTTGTGGCGTGCACCTCGGGCAAAGCGCCAGCCCTCACGAATGTGTGTGATCCAGCGCCTCCAGCATCCAGGCCCTGACCTCCTCGGCCGAGGGGATCCCGCCGGCGCAAACCAGCTTCTCGTTGATCGCCAACCCCGGCGTGACCATCACGCCGTGCTCAACGATCTGCATCGGGGCCTGGACTTTCTCGATCGTGGCTTCGAGGTCCGGCTTATCCTGAGCCAGCTCCTCGAGCACCGCCATCGCTGTCGCCTCCACTCGATTGCAGTTGGAACATCCGGGTCCGAAAATCTTGACACGTAGCATCGACAGGCCTCCTTGAAGACAGATGCTTTCAGCGGCCGGGAGGCTCCCCTCCGCCCGCGATTTCGCAGCTAATGCAGAGATCAGTTTTTCGGTTGGTCCAATAGACCTTGCCACACACCGGACATTTCACTTCGCGCAACCCGCCCTTCTTGGGCCGCGGCCGCAGCTCCGGCGGCAGGCTGGCGAAGGGATCGGCGATGCATGAGCATTCCAGGGGGAGACCCTCGGAGTTCTCCTCAGGGGCTCTCGGATCCTCTTTCCTCTCTGCCATAGTTTAGCCTCTCCGTCCGATGCTGAGGGCGTCTGGCAGCAGCGCCGCCAATTGCTGGGTCTGAGGTTGATAGCGCGGTTCTCCCATCGGCGGACAGTCCTCAAGCGAGACTTGCGCGGCCACCAACTTAAGGGCGAAGGTGAAGCAGGTCGCTTCGCCACATTGCCCACAGTTGGTGCGCGGCAGCAACTTGTAGACCGCCATGGGGGTCGGGCGCTGCCTGACCTCATGGCTGGGTTCGATCTCCGCCCGGCGGGCCCAGGTGCGGTTCACCAGTTCGACCAGCCCTCGCATTTCTTGCTCGGCCTTCTCCCGGTCTTCTACATCGCTGGTGGCGATCTCAAAGGGGTGGAAGGCGATATTATGGCCGCCCTTCTTCCAGGTCAGAGCCGGCGCGGCAGGGTTATAGACCGCGCCCCGTAGCGTGGCGTTCAGATAGGGTAGGACCTCGGTGATATCCACCTTCAACCGCGCCCGCGCCGCAAAGCGTTCCGCGCCCGGCTCGCAGGGCGGTGTGAAGACTTCCAGGTCGTAGTCTTTGATCAGCGTTTCTCCCTCAGTCATCTTCACCTCGCGCCGCAGCAGTTTCCGCGTGATCGAGGCGTGCTCGATCTTCCGATTTCAGGTCGCCTCATAGCTCTGACGCACTTTCCCGTTGCCACATTTGGGGCAGCTCGGCTTCCAACCTCGCTCCTTCTTCTCGATGGAAGCAAACGCCTTAAAGGCCTGTCCACAATCCGCACAAGCAAAGGCGTAAAGGGGCATTATTGATCCTCCTCAGATCCATGCGCTCGAGAGCCCCTTGCCATTCCGGCACCAACGCCCATCAATCGCCCATCGGCGAGGCTTCCAGCGCCTCTTGGGCAAGCGCTTGCTCGCCCGCGAAAAGGCGCTTCCGCAGCGCGAAGGCGACGTTGACCAACCCAATCATCACCGGCACCTCGATCAACGGGCCGATCACGGCCGCAAAGGCCACGCCCGAACCAATGCCGAAGACCGCAACCGCCACGGCGATGGCCAGCTCGAAGTTGTTGCTGGCCGCGGTGAAGGCCAGCGTGGTGGTCTTGCCGTAATCGGCACCGATGACATGGCCCATGAAGAAACTGACTAAGAACATCACCACAAAGTAGATCATCAACGGAATCGCGATGCGCACCACGTCCGAGGGGATGGTGACGATCAGATCGCCCTTCAGGCTGAACATGACCACAATAGTGAAGAGTAGCGCCGCCAGTGTCAGCGGGCTGATTCGGGGGATAAATTCCGCATAATACCAATCCTTGCCTCTCGCCCGCACGAGGGCAAAGCGTGTGAAGAACCCGGCCAGGAAAGGGATCCCCAGGTAAATGAAGACGCTCTTGGCGATTTCGCCAATCGTGATATTCACGATCGACCCGGTCAAACCGAACCAGGTGGGCAGGACCGTGATGAAGATGTACGCGTAAACGCTGTAAAAAAGCACCTGGAAAATGCTGTTGAACGCCACCAGCCCGGCGGCGTATTCCGTGTCACCCTTCGCCAGCTCGTTCCACACGATGACCATGGCAATACAGCGCGCCAGGCCGATCAGTATCAAACCCGTCATGTACTCCGGGTAGCCGGGCAGGAAGAGGATCGCCAGGGCGAACATGAGAATCGGGCCAATCATCCAGTTCTGCAACAGTGACAGCCCCAGCACCTTCCAATTCCGAAAGACGTCCCCCAGCTCGTCGTAGCGCACCTTAGCCAGCGGTGGATACATCATCAGGATAAGGCCGATGGCAATAGGGATATTGGTTGTTCCGACTGACACTGCCGTGTTGAAATCCCCAACCGCGCTGGGGAACAGGTATCCGATCAGCACGCCGACCGCCATGGCCAAGAAGATCCAGAGTGTGAGCAGCCGATCCAGCAGGCCCAGTCGCGTGACTGGCCTTTCCTTCACGGCATTCGTGTGGGTTGCGGTGCTTTCCTTCGTCATCGTTGCGTTCCTCCGTTTGATGAAGTGGATTAAAGATTTCCAGAAGCACACGCGTGGCGTGTTGCTCAAGGCCCATGGCGCCGAACGCAATCTCCCTCTCGGACCAACGCCGTGCCAGCCACCCTTCCGGAAACCGCATCGGACATCGCTGGCGGGCGCCGTCCCCTTTTCCAGGCTGCCCCCAAGTCACCACTCTGCCTCCCTCGGAAACGGCCCTAGGGGCATTGAATGAAACCCTGCGCCCAGAGACACCCCCCACAAGTTGGAAAGGTATTGCCGTAGCAGTCTTCCATATTGCTCTCCGAAAGAGAGCATCCATCACAGACGGTGCATGGCGCGAAGTCAAAGCGCCATACTCGCTCCCGAAAGGTTCCGTACTCAGGGCGGTGCCAGAGATCGATGAGCCCACTCTCCCCTAAATTGCCCACGATCCAGGAATGGGCGATGCGGGGCCGCCGGTTCAGATATTCCACGCTCTCATGCAGCAGCGGCAGGCATGGGCTCACGCCCCCATCCCATCCGATCGCCAGCGCGCCCTCCTGAATGAAGGGACAGCGATCCTGCAGCGGCGGCCGGCGGTCATCCGTAATCATCAGGTCCCAATCCGCCCATTCACGTCCCGCAGGGGCGTGCTCACGAAGCGCCTGCGCGTCGATGCGCGGCAGGATCAGCTTGGACTGGCTGGGGGCTCCGTAATAGCCGTTGTTGCCCAGCGATTGGGCGTACAGAATCTCATCCCGCAGTTCTGGCGTGTGCGGGATCACGTTGGTCACCATCACCCGCCTGGCGCCCAGATCTCTCGCCATCGCCATCACCCTCGGCAGATCGGCGATGTTGCGCTTCATGGCCACGAAGATGATCCCCAGTTCTGGAAGCGGCGACTGGCGCGGCACCCGCATATCCACAAACCGCCGGACGTTGGCCAGCACTTCCGGCAGAGCTGCGCCCAACCGTACGTCCGCATAGCTCTCGGGCCTGGCCCCATCCAGCGAGATCCAGAGCCGGTCCAGCCCGGCGGCAATCAAATCGCCGCTCTTCTCTTCGTTCAGGAGCGTGCCGTTCGTGACCAGCTCAACATTTGCGCCTCGTTGCTTGGCGCTCGCCACCATCTCATGGATGCGGGGATGGAAGAGCGGCTCGCCGAACCCGCCGAAGGAGAGCGTGCATGGCTGCGCACAGCCGCGGAGACCTTGCAGAATGCGCTCGAAGATCTCCATAGCCATGAAGCCTGTGTCTTCCTGCCAGACATTGCGGATACAGATCCGGCAGGCCAGATTGCAGGCGTTCGTGACCTCGACATAGATCTTTGCCGGCGCGCTCGGCGAAACGCCTGCGCGTATCTGGCGAGGCCTCGCCGGGACATGGGCATGCCATGGTGCATGGCCAGATGGGATGCCCACGCCCCTGTCAGTGCCCCGCGCACCCTCTGCAAGATCACTCCTTCCCTTCCGCTCCGCCGATTCCCGCCTCATGCCTTACACCCCTGCATATCCAACCCGATCACAAACTCGCCAGCACCAGCCCGAAGATCCAGCCGGCCAGCGTGCTGGCGACCGTAACCAGCGACACATAGACGGCGGTCTTCTTGCGCCCCAGAATTCGCCCTGTCACCAGGATGCTCTGCAGCGAAAGTTCCGGATCGGCTAGCAGGTAGGCCAGCAGCGGACCGCGGTGCATGCCCAGATCCAGGAACATGCGCGCGATCGGCACTTCAACCAGTGTGGAGAAATACATGAACACCCCGAAGAGCACACCGATCAGGTTGGCCCACACCGTGTTGCGGCCCGCCAGCGTCTGGATCCATGTCTCGGGTAGGATGGCCTTGACCATGCCGGCGGCAAACACGCCTACGATCAGCAGTGGGAAGATCTGCTTCACGAAGCGCCAGGTCTCCCAGAGCCACTCGGCGATGGCGTAACGCTCGAAAGAGCGCGCCGCCACGACGCCGACCGCTCCCAGCAGCAGCAAGACACCCACGAAGCGGCCGGTAATCTCGATCGTCAGGCTCCCCTCCGCGAAGCGCGGCGCGGCGACCAGCACCGTCAGCGCCACGATGGCGATTGCCAGCCGGGTCCAGCCGTTGAAGCGCTCGAGCACGTTCTCCAGGCCCAGGTAGGCCACCGGCGTTATCAGGATGAGCAAGAGGATCAGCAGGGCGCCCTGGAAGTTGAGATTGAGCCCGGCCAGCGCGGAGGTGATCCCGGCCGGAAGCGTCAACGGCAAGTGCAACTTGAACCAGGTGCCGGTGAGCAGCTCCACTTGCAGCGTCCCAACGATCAGGACGCCGATGAGCAGCAGAAAAAGAGCCCACACCACCCGGGGCACGCGCGCCTCCTGGTCGAACATGCCGCTCTCGGCCATGGATGCGCCTCGGCGGGCCTCCTCGGCCCGGAAGAACCAGGCCATGGTCAGGCCGATGCCGATCCCGAAAACGATCGAGAGCACGATGCGCGCTAGGGCGATATCCATCCCGATCGCCGCCCCGGTGTAGGCGATGGCCAAGATGTTGACCGCCGGACCGACAAAGAGAAAGGTGATCGCCGGGCCCAAACCCGCGCCGCGCTTCCAGATGCCCGCAAAGAGCGGCAGGATGGTGCAGGAGCACACGGCCAGGATGAAGCCGCCCGCCGCCGCCGCCGGGTAGCTGATCCAGCGGTTGGCCCTGGGCCCCAGGTAGCGGATGATGGCCTCCTTGGGAATCGCGGCGCTCATGTAGCCAGCGATGATGAAGGCCGGCACAAGGCAGAGCAGCACGTGCGCCGCCAGGTAATCCAACAGGCTCATCCAGCCCGATGCGACCATGCGTCCCAGCGCGTCGAGAATGATATTAAGATCCATGGTTCGTCCTTCGCTCACATCAGAGCCCGCGCGAGCTGCCCGCCCTACGCGCCCAATATCTGGCTGCCCTCACGCTGCAGGTATTCCTCAATCCAACCCATAATGCGCTCCGGCGCGGCCGACCGCCCGGCCGAGACCACGCGGCCGTTGATCGCCAGCGCCGGCGTGCTCATGATGTCGAATTCCAGGAAGCGCCCGGGGGCCTCGATCTTCTCGATCTCGATCTCCAGATCGGCGCGCTGCTCGCTGAGCCGCTCGGCCGCAACCTCGGCGGAGCGGTATAGCCGCCTGCAATTCCACCCCAACACCTGAAGCGTCAATCGCATTCTTCGCCCTTCTCCTATTGGGCCTGCATAGCGGTCTCATCGCCAGCCGGGATATGCAGCGTTGGCTTGCAGCGCGGGCAATTGCAGGGCCGCGCCGGTGCGTAGAGGGGTCTCTCGACCGCCAAATGGATTCCCTCGGCGGCGGCGAGGGCTGCCACATGTTCACGCGCCGACACGAGCAGCGGGCCGACATCGGGCTCGGCCAGGGCATAGAAGATGTTCAATCCTTCGCGCTGATCGACCACCAACCCGGCCTCGCGCAGCTTGGAGAGCTGCTGGGAGATATAGGCCTGGCGTTTGCCCAGGATGCTCTCCAGATGGCACACACAGGCCTCGCCCTCCTGCTGGAGGATCTCCAGGATCTGCAGCCGCACCGGATGGGCCAGGGCCTTGAACAGCCGTGCCATGCGTTCATGCCCTCGCATCTTCCTGCTCCTTGGCTATATTCCACATTCCGAATGTATTATATATCGCAAGGGCCTACCTTCCAGGTTCATATGTCACCCCCACGGGATAACACTTGCCATATGCCCCAGGGCACTCTTCCTCCTCCGACCCTATGAAAGACAAGCGCGCGGGGCTATGCCCGCGCGCTCGCCACGCAAGACCGTTCACGCCTGATCGGGTGTTACCAGGCTCCTCTCCCGCCGCCGAAGCCTCCCCGGTGGAGCCGCATCGGCATGAAGCGCTGATCCAGCCCCTCCAGGAGCCAGTCGGCATGCTCGCGAGTGAGTTCCTCGCTTTCGGCGGCTTCCTCGATCGCCTCCCGCATCCGGGACGCTCGCTCCGACGCCATGGCTTGCTGCAGATCCTCCAGCGCCACGCCCTGCTCCTCGGCCACCTCCGCGAGCGTCTTGCCGCCGTGGAGCGCCTCGGCGAGTTCCGTCGGCGTCAGGCCCAGCGCCTCGGCAGCGGCATCGAAGGCCTCCCACCCGCCAGCAGGCCCGGGGCCCATCCAGCCTTTGCCCCATCCGAAGCATGGCCTTGCCGGATCGGGCGGTTCCTCCGATTGGGCCAGCGCGACACCCGCGGTAATCACGGCCGCCGCAGCCACAAGTCCCAGGATCAGGCCTATTCGTCCCTTTTTCCCCATACACCCTCCATTCCCGCAGGGATCACCTTGTGGACCACAATCTAGCATCCCGCTGTAAAGCCTTAATGAAGAAACCATGAAGGCTTCTTGCGAATTCCCTGCCCGCCAAGGTAGGGATCGCAATGCACTCGGCCGCTGCAAGAACCTTCATAGTTTCCACATAGAGGCCTAACAGCCGCATCACGCGTCTCTCCTATCCTTGGCAGGTGATCAAGAGCCGACCCGAAAAGAGGCCAAGCGATGCTTAAGAGAATATGGAACTGGAAGCTGCTTGCCGGTTTCGCTCTCATCCTGGGACTGAGTGGGGGCGGCCTGGCCTATTACCGTTCTACGCTCACCGGTGCCCAGGCCCAAGAGGAACCCCAGCTTCAGACCGCGGTTGTACGTCGAGGGGATTTGATCCTCTACGCCAGCGGCACGGGGACACTCGTGGCGCCAGATCCAATTGAGCTGGGCTTCGGATCGGCCGGAACGGTAGCAAAGATCTATGTGGAGATCGGGGACCTTGTGCAGGCGGGGGACATCCTGGCCGAACAGGCGGATCAGGATGAGCTTCAGGCCGCCGTCGAAGCCGCCAGGCTCGAAGTCCTGAACGCCCAGCAGGCGCTCGATGATCTGTACGCCAACGCCGAATTGGTGGCCGCGCAAGCCTACCTGGACCTGGCCAATGCCCGGGAAGCCCTCAAAGACGCCGAGACCGACTGGTGGGTACAACAGCCTGGACATCGGGCCAGCGATGCAACCATGGACGCCGCCAAGGCCGAGCTCGAGCTTGCGGAGGAGGATCTTTCGCGGGCCAAGGCCGCCCTGGATAAGGATCCCGAAAACCCGTCTCTGCAACTGCGCTACGCCAATGCCCAAAAACGCTACGACACCGCCGTGCGCAACTGGAATTGGTACACAGGCAGCCCCTCTGAGATCGAGCAGATGAAACTGGATGCCGAGCTGGCGCTTGCCGGGGCGCAGGTGGCGGCAGCCGAACGCTACTGGGAGCAGGTCAAGGATGGTCCCAGAGAGGCCGAGACCGCTAGGGCCAAACTAGAATTGAGAAACGCTCAGGCTCAGCTCGAGGTCGCCGAGCGAAATCTCGAAGAGGCGGTGATCACCGCACCCGTGGACGGCACCATCCTGGCCATCGAGGCGGAGGAGGGCGATGATGTCGCCGGCCCGTTCATTGCGCTCTCCGATCTGAGCAAACGCTATGTGGATGTCTTCCTGGACGAGACCGACATCGACAAGATCGATGTGGGCTACGAGGTTGAAGTCACCTTTGAGGCGCTGCCCGATAAAGTCTTCACCGGGCAGATCGTCCAGGTAGAGCCCAGCCTGCAAAACACGGGGCAATTCTCCACCATCGTGGCCCTGGCAAGGCTGGACCAGGATCAAAGCGGGGCGCTGGACCGACTTCTCATTGGGATGAGCGCCGCGGTGGATGTCATCGGCGGGCGCGCCGAAGGCGTTCCGCTCGTCCCCGTCGAGGCCCTGCGCGAGATCGAACCAGGCCAGTATGCCGTATTCGTCATGGAAGATGCTCAGCCGCGTCTGCGTATGATCGAGATCGGCTTGATGGACATCACCTTCGCGGAGGTCCGTTCGGGCCTGGAGGTTGGCGAGGTCGTGACCACCGGAATCGTCGAGGTTCAATAGATGGAAGCCCTGATACGCACCCAAGGCATGACCAAGATCTACGGCAAAGACAGCGTCCAGGTCACCGCGCTGCAGGACGTAGACATCCAGATCGAAAAGGGCGAGTTCGTGGCCATCATGGGGCCCTCCGGCTCTGGCAAGAGCACGCTCATGAACATCCTAGGCTGCTTGGATCATCCGACACAAGGTCGCTACTTTCTGGATGGGCAAGATGTGAGTGAATTGGATCGCATCCAGCGGGCGCACCTACGGAGCACGCATATCGGCTTTGTCTTCCAATCCTACAACCTGCTGCCCCGCAGCTCCGCGCTCATGAATGTGATGCTGCCTTTGCTCTATGACCGGACACACGGATATGCGCCCGCCGAGCGGGAGCGCATAGCCCGCGAGGTTCTCGAGCGGGTTGGCCTGGGCGACCGCCTGCACCACCAGCCCCATGAGCTTTCCGGCGGCCAGAGTCAGCGCGTCGCCATCGCCCGTGCGCTGGTCAACGATCCCCTGATCATCCTGGCCGATGAGCCTACAGGCAATCTGGATAGCGGTTCCGGCGAGGAGATCATGGAACTCCTGCATGAACTCCATGGCGATGGCCGCACGATCTTGATGGTCACGCATGACCCCGCTATCGCCGCACACACCCAGCGCACGATCCACTTGCTGGACGGTCGCATAGAGAAGATCATCGAGAATGGAGGCTCCCTCCAGCCGGTCGAGGAGCCAATCGGGGTGACCCATGACCTGGATTGAGCTTCTACGGGTCGCGGGCGGCAGCATCGCCCGCAACAAGCTGCGCTCCTTCCTGACCATGCTCGGCATCATCATCGGCGTGGCGTCGGTGATTATTATGATCGCCATCAGCGCCGGCACGGAGGCCGCCATCGAGGAGGAGATTGTCGGGCTGGGTTCGAACCTCATCTATGTCAGCTCTGGCTTCCGGCCAGGAGGGGCGCGCGGCCAGCCGGGGCCAGCAGGAGGCCTGACCTATGATGACACCTTTGCCATCGCCGAACAGGTGCCAGGTGTGCGCGCCGTCGTCGTTGAGCAAGGTAGCGTCGAGACCGTCCGCTTCCAGGACGTTGTGCTCGATGATGTGAATGTCCTGGGGACGACCGCCGATCTGCCTTCAGTGCGCGACATGGAACTCGCCGCCGGCCGCTACTTCACCCAGGAGGAAATCGAGCGCAAGCACAAAGTCGCCGTGCTGGGGACCAAGCTTGCGAAAGAGCTCTTCGCAGAAACGGACCCGCTCTACCAGACGATCACCGTCGGCGACATCAAGATGACGGTAATCGGGGTGTTTGCCGAGCGGGGTATGGTCGGCGGCGTAGACTTCGACGCCCAACTCTATGCGCCCATCGAAGTCGTCTTCCGCTACTTCACGCCCACGCAATTTGCCCGGCTGATCGGAGATCGCGTCCGGGTGATCTATGTGGAGCTTGAGGATCCCGCCTCGATGGAAGAGACCATCCAGCAGATTTCGCTGCTGCTCGCCAAGCGCCACAATGTCTCCCTGGACGAGGCAGACTTCACCATCACCACGCATCAGGACATCATCCAGACTCGCGAATCGACCACCGCGGCATTCCGCAACCTGCTCGCCTGGGTGGCCGGCGTATCTCTCGTCGTGGGCGGGATCGGCATCATGAACATCATGCTCGTGAGCGTGACCGAGCGCACCCGCGAGATCGGGATCCGGCAGGCCGTTGGCGCCACACCGAACGACATCCGGTCCCAGTTCCTCATCGAAGCGCTCATGATCAGCCTGGTGGGTGGCCTGATCGGTCTCCTGGGAGGTGTCGTTGGGGCATGGATCTTCGCCAATGCCAGCGGCATGCGGACCGAGATCGTCCCTGCCTCCATGCTGATGGCCTTCACATCCGCGGCCGCCGTGGGAGCTTTTTTCGGCTTCTACCCAGCCAACAAGGCCGCCCAACTGGATCCGATTGAGGCGCTGCGCCATGAATGAGCATCGGCATCCCAATGTAGCCAACGCGCTTGTCCTCAATTCAAACCCAAGAATTCTGTGGAGAGGTGCCACCTTGAAGAAATGGTTCATGATCGCGATCTATATTATGATGACCACCACTCTCGCTGCCTGTGGTCAGACCGGCGAGCAGGCCACGTCATCCGACCCGGCGGCAAGCCAGGCACGGGCCCGCGAAATCACGGCCGAGCGACAATTGCTCGTCGGCATCCTGCGGCTCGAGGAGACCGACCTAGCCATCACCCGCCAGCAGGCGGAGGAACTGCTCCCCTTACTTAAGGCCCACCGCAGCCTGTTGGAGAGCGATGCCGCCGCCCAGGCCGAGATCGAGGCGCTGGTCTCACAGATGCAGGAGGTGTTCACGGCTGAGCAGAGACAGGCAATCGCGGAGATGGACACTTCGCAGGAATCGCTCGCGGAAATGATGGGGGAACTCGGCCTTCGCCCCCAGGATATGGTGCCGGAGAGAGCAAGCGGCGAAGGCACGCTTTCTCGCCGCGGCCTTGAAGGCGGCCCCCCTCCCCAGGGCCTGCGTCAGTCTCCTGGGGAGTTCTCCGGCGGCGGGCCCGGTCAAGGGGAGGGCCTGAGCCCGGAAGTGATCGCCACCCTCCAGACACGCCGGGCAGAGGGGGGCGGACGCATCGACCGCGCCGGGCTCTTTCTACTCAACCCCGTGATCGAGCTCCTGGAGGCCAAACTATAATAAGCAACGTGGCCGCCTTGCGAGCAGGCACACGGCCATTTAACGGAACAGATGGACAGATGGAGTATTACCTATGAGCAAGTCGATCCTGGTCGTCGACGATGAGGAGCGGCTGGTCTCGCTGGTCGAGGCTTACCTGACCCAGGAGGGCTACCGGGTCCTGACGGCCAGCGATGGACGCCAGGCGCTCGAGGTGACCCGGGAGGAGCAGCCGGATCTGATCGTTCTCGATGTGATGATGCCTGAGATGGACGGGCTCGAGTTCATGCGCCACTACCGACAACGCCACGATACGCCCATCATCCTGCTCACGGCGCGCGTCGAGAGCGACGACAAGGTTATCGGGTTGGAGCTAGGGGCCGACGACTATGTCACCAAGCCCTTTCGACCGCGCGAACTGCTGGCGCGCATCCGCGCCGTGCTGCGGCGCGCCAGCGGCGAGGGTGTGGCCCCGTCCGTGTTGCACCGCGGGAGTATCACGCTCAACCGGGAGCAGCACCTTGTTCAGGTCGCAGGCCAGCCGGTGGATCTGACCCCCTCCGAATTCGAAATCCTGGCGGCGTTGATGGCCGCGCCGGGGCGGGTCTTCTCGCGCATGGAATTGCTCGATCGAATCCATGGAACTGCCTTCGCAGGATACGAGCGCACGATCGACGTTCATATAAAGAACCTGCGCGCCAAGCTCGAAGCCGATCCCCGCAACCCGAAGCTCATCGAAACGGTATACGGCGTAGGCTACCGTTTCATGCGGACATAAGGGACCATGCGACTGGCGACTAAGCTTACGTTGGCATTCCTGGCCGTCGGCCTCGCCGGAGTCGGGTTGGTGGCGCTCGCTGCCAGCCGGACCACACAAAGCGAGTTCGGCCGCTTCCTCTTCGATCAAGCTCAAGCCTCCCTGGCGCAGGAGCTGCAGGCCTTCTACGCCGAGCATGGTAGCTTCGAGGGCGCCGAGGCGCTCTGGTCCTCACCGGACCGACCCTCCTTCAGCCCTGGCGGCGGCCGGCCATGGCACGGCAACATGCCCACCCTCACGGACGCGCAGGGGCGTGTTCTGCTTGGCGGGCCTCCTCATCGGGCAGGCGAGCGGCTAGCACCGGAGATCTTCCAGGCCGGGACTCCCCTGACCGTGGAAGGGGAAACCGTGGCGTGGCTGCTTGGACTGCGCGAGGGTTTCCGGCCGACGCAGGCCGAGACGCTGCTGCTCGAACGCATCAACCGCACCCTGCTGATCGCCGCCGGGGGTGCGATTGTGCTCGCATTCGCCCTGGGGACGATGCTGGCACGCACGCTCACCCGCCCTATCCGCGAGCTGACCGCCGCGACCGAAGCGCTCGCCGCAGGCGATCTCAACCAGCAGGTGCCCGTGCGCACACGCGATGAGTTGGGGACCCTGGCAGCCTCCTTCAATCGCATGAGCGCCGACCTGGCCAACGCCCAGGCTCTGCGCCGCCAGATGACCGCCGATATCGCCCATGAATTGCGCACACCAATCAGCGTCATCCTGGGCCACGCCGATGCGCTGGAGGAAGGCATCTTGCCGGCCAATGCCGAGACCTTTCAAATCATCCGCGACGAGGCCGGTCGGCTGAGCCGTTTGGTGGAGGACCTACGAGTACTGTCCCGCGCTGAAGCCGGCGAGCTCACGCTTATTCGCCGCCCGACCTCCCCCACGGAGCTGCTTCAAAAGGCCGCCAGCGCCCACCTGCCCTTCGCCCGCGATAAGGATCTCAAGCTCGAGGTGCATGTCTCTGAGTCGCTTCCGGCAGTGGATGCCGACCCCGACCGGGTCGCCCAGGTGCTGGGCAACCTATTGACGAACGCTTTCCGCCACACCCCCTCGGATGGAGAGGTTCGACTCTCTGCCCGGCAAGTGGAGGGGGCGATTGAATTCCAGGTCGAAGACACCGGGCCGGGGATTCCCAAAGAAGCCCTGCCCCATATATTCGACCGCTTCTACCGCGCCGATCCGGCCCGCGACCGCGAGAGCGGCGGTTCCGGGCTGGGGCTCGCCATCGCCAAGGCCCTGGTGGAGGCCCACGGAGGACGCATCGAAGTCGAGAGCCAGGAAGGTCAGGGATCCCGCTTCCGCTTTACCCTCCCGCTCGCGCAGGCCTAACCTCGCCGTCCGTTCGCAATCTTCAAAGTCTGCCCGGCGCACAGCGATGCCTTGCATGCGGCCATGCCCGTGACGCGCATATAATCGAGGTGTTCTATGGCCGCGATCTAGCGGGAGCCTTGCGATGACCGTACCCGACCATGGAAAGCCTTCCTTCCAGCGCTCGGAGGCCGCTCGCGTGGCGGAAAGCCTCTATGGAATTCGAGGCCGGCTTCAAGCGTTGCCGAGTGAGCGCGACCAGAACTTCCTCCTGGAGACTGAAGAGGGCCAGCGCTTCATCCTGAAGATCGCCAACTCCTCAGAACGGCCGGAGATTCTGGATCTGCAAAATCGCGCCCTCGACCTGGTCGCCCACTCGCTCGAGGAGCCGGTCTGTCCGCGGCTGATCCCCACGCGGGAAGGCCAGGCCTGTGCCCAGGTCGAAGGCCCCGAGGGCGAGTGCCATTATGTTCGCTTGCTCTCCCACCTCCCCGGCATCCCGCTGGCCGAATTCCGGCCGCATGGCCGGGGCCTGCTGCAAGCCTTGGGAAGGATGATGGCCGCCGTCGACCGCGCCCTCGACGGTTTCGAGCACCCCGCCGCCGAACGTCCTTTGCGCTGGGACATGCAGCGCGCCCCCGAGGTGCTGTCGGAGTTCAAGCCCGAAATCGAGCCGGCTGATCGCCGCGAGCTGGTGGAGGCTTTCGAGGCCCGCTGGCAGGAGCATGTAGCGCCGTATCTCGGCAGGCTGCGTCGGGCCATCATCCACAACGACGCCAACGATTACAACGTGATCGTCCACCAGCCGGGGCTCGATCAGGCCCCGCAACTGAGTCTGCTCGATTTCGGCGACATGCTCAAGACCTTCGTGCTTAGCGAGGTGGCGATCGCCGCCGCCTACGCGCTGCTCGACAAACCCGATCCGCTTTCGGCCGCCGCCGAAGTGCTGCGCGGCTACCACGCGGGCTTCCCCTTGGAAGAGGTGGAGGTGGCGCTGCTCTATGACTTCATCGCCATGCGCCTCTGCACCAGCGTGGCCATCGCCGCCCATCAAAAGAAGCTCGACCCCTCTGACGCCTATCTCACCATCAGCGAGGCGCCCGCCTGGAGAGCGCTCGCCACCTGGGAGCAGATCCACCCTCGCCTGACGGAGGCCACCTTCCGGGAAGCCTGCGGCTGGGATCCGCTGCCAGACTCCATGCGTCTCCAGGGGTGGCTCAGGGCAAAGGCGGGGTCCTTCGCCCCCGTATTGGAGGGGATTGAGAGCCTGAATCATGCTCCGACGCTCGATCTGAGCGTAGGGAGCTCGCTGCTCGACCGGCGGGCGATCGAGGATCCTGCTGGGCATTTCTCGCCCGGCCCCTCAAGAATTCCTGCAATCGGGGCCTATGGGGAGAACCGCGCCTGGAACACCCGGGAGGCCTTCCGGGTCCAGACCAACTGGGGCCCGTCCTGGCGCACGCTGCATTTGGGGATTGACCTTTTCGCGCCGGAGGGCACCGGTGTACACGCGCCCCTCTGTGGAAGGGTCCATAGCTTGCAGGACAATCGTGAGCCTTGGGATTACGGCCCCACTCTCATCCTGGAACACGGTACCGAGGCCGGGAGCTTCTACACGCTCTACGGGCACCTGAGTCGCAGTTCCCTGGATTCGATCCAAGCTGGCCAGGACATTGCTGCGGGAGAGCCGATCGGCAGCCTCGGGACCCCGGACGAGAACGGTGGCTGGCCACCCCACCTGCATCTGCAGATTATCACCGACCTGCTCGGCCACCACGGGATCTTCCCCGGCGCGGCGCTTCCCGAGCAGGGTCGAGTGTGGCGCGCTTTTTCGCCCGACCCCGCCCCGCTGCTCGGCCTGCCCGAAAGCCCCGCCCGTGCGGCGCCTGATCCCGATCTGGTGTTGCACCATCGCCGGCGCCACTTCAGCGGTGCGCTCAGCCTGGCCTATCGCCGGCCGCTCGCAATCATGCGCGGCGCGGGTTGCCACCTGATCGACGAACAGGGCCGGGCCTACCTGGATTGCGTGAACAACGTCTGCCATGTGGGCCATTGCCATTCTCGCGTGGTGGATGCCGTGGCCTGCCAAATGGGCGTGTTGAACACCAATACCCGCTACCTGCACCCGCTGCGGACGGCCTACGCCGAACGTCTGACGGAGCGTCTTCCCGAGCCCCTGCGCGTATGCTTCCTGGTCAACTCCGGCAGCGAGGCCAACGACCTGGCGCTGCGGCTCGCCCGCGCCCACACCGGAGGCACGGAGATCATCGTCCTGGACGGCGCCTATCACGGCAACCTCAGCTCCCTGATCGCCATCAGCCCCTATAAATTCGACGGCCCCGGCGGCGAAGGGGCGCCGCCATATGTCCACAAGGTCCCCATGCCGGACGTCTACCGGGGGCTCTATCGGGGTGATGAGGCCGAGGCCGGGCGGAAGTATGCGGCCGAGGTCGAACGGGCGATCGAAGGCATCCAGCGCCAGGGCCGGCGGCTGGCGGCCTTCATCGCCGAGCCGCTCATGAGCGTGGCCGGCCAGATCGTCCCGCCACCCGGGTTCCTATCGGCGGCGTTCGAGGCCGTGCGCCAGGCCGGCGGCGTTTGCATCGCCGACGAGGTGCAGATCGGATTTGGCCGCGTGGGCTCCCACTTCTGGGGATTTGAGTCGCAAGACGCCATGCCCGATATCGTCACCATGGGCAAGCCCATCGCCAACGGCCACCCCCTGGCGGCGGTGCTGACCACCCCCGAGATCGCCGCCTCCTTCGAGACCGGCATGGAATACTTCAACACCTTTGGCGGCAACCCGGTCTCCTGCGCCGCCGGCCTGGCGGTGCTCGAGGTGATCGAGGGTGAGGGGCTGCAGGAGAACGCCCGGCGGGTGGGAACCTATCTGAAGGAGGGGCTGCGCGAGCTCATGGTTCGCCACACCCTCATCGGCGATGTGCGCGGCGAGGGGCTCTTCATTGGCGTGGAGCTGGTTCGAGATCGCCAAACGCTCGAGCCCGCTGACGCTGAGGCCTACTACGTGATCGAGCGCGCCAAAGACCTGGGCGTGCTGCTCAGCGTCGATGGCCCGCTGCACAACGTGTTGAAGATCAAGCCTCCACTAGTTTTCAGCCAGGCCGACGCCGACCGGCTGTTGGAGACACTGGATACGGTCATGTCGGACAGCGTCCTGCAGCGCTGAGCGTGTCCCGCCTGCATCGATGCCAATCCCCCATGACCGACCGCTCCTCGGAGGCTCGCGCATCGAGCGATTGAGGGGTTGAGTGGTTATAATGCACCTATTGGGTCCGGTTTCGCGGGCCGATGGAAAGCGGCACCCACCGATGACTACTGTCAGCGCCCAAGCCCAGCAGTACCCAGAAACGCCACCCGCTTCCCCCGGGCCGGTGCTTCTCTTGGGATCGGGCGAGACCTCGGCCACGGCTCGCAAGATCTACGACCAATTGCTGAAGGGATTCGACCCGCCGGTTCGCATGGCGGTGCTCGAAACCCCGGCCGGTTTCGAGCCAAACTCCGACCGGGTGGCGGGCCGGGTGGCCGAGTTCTTCCGCGCCCGCCTGCCCCACTACCGGCCCATCGTGGAAGTGGTCCCGGCCCGGGCGCGGAATACCCCCTACAGCCCAGATAATCCGGATATTCTGGCGCCGCTCTGGACCGCTGATGTCATCTTCGCCGGCGCCGGCAGCCCCTCCTACGCCGTGCGCCAACTGAGGGTTTCGCTCTGCTGGCAATCCGTCCTCGCCCGTCACACCCAGGGCGCAGTCTTGATCCTGGCCAGCGCGGCCACCATCGCCGCCAGCCGGCATACCCTCCCGGTCTACGAGATCTTCAAGGTCGGCGAAGAGCTGCATTGGAAGCCCGGCCTGGATCTCTTTGGGCGCTACGGGCTGGAGCTTGCCATCGTCACCCATTGGAACAACCGCGAAGGCGGGGAGGAGCTCGACACCAGCCATGGATTCATGGGCCGGGCGCGCTTCGAGCGCCTGCGGGCGATGCTGCCCGAGACTGCCACGGTGCTGGGCATCGATGAACATACCGGCGTGATCCTCCTGCCCAGCCAGGAGACATGCCGGGTCCTGGGCGTCGGCGGCGCCACCATCCTGCACAATGGGGAGGAAAGACGTGTGAACGCCCCGGGCAGCTTTCCCCTCGGCTGGCTGGGCCGATTCCAGATGCCCGAGCGCATAAAGCTATGCATCCCGGAAAGCGTGTGGCAGCAGATCAAGCATGCCCGCCTGGAGGCCGAGGTCGCGCTGCGGCCCACGCCGGAGGTGCTCGAGCTGGTCGCGGCCCGCGAGACCGCCCGGGAGAAGAAGAATTGGGAGAGGGCAGATGCGCTGCGGGCGGAGATCGAGCGCCTGGGCTGGACGATCGAAGACACGCCGGATGGCCCGCGGGTGACACGGGCAACGGCACCATAATCCTTCAGCCCTTCGTGGGGGCGCGTTCACGGAGGTGAACCCGTCGCCGCCGGGATGGCGAGAGGCCATGCTGGCCAGCCGAACCCGACCACTCGCCTCAGGTCTTGCGTTCTTCCGAGGGGGGAAGGATCACAACCAGCCCCCAGAGGCCGATATCGGAGAAGAGCATCGGCGCCAGGAAGGGCGCATGGCGCAAGAACCGCTCCAGGACGATCCGCCCATCTGAAGTCAGATTGGCGCGCGTATGGAGTGCGACACCCAGCAGCCCCACCGCAAGCATCAGCAACATGGCCGCAACATAGGTCAGGGCATCGCCCTTGCCAGGCTTCGGTTGAGCCGCCAGGGCGGCGGCGACCACCGTCGCGAAGACCCCCACGGCGGTGGGAAGCCAGAGCCAGGGGTTGCTGAAGTCGGTACGGGCGTGATCGAGCACGCTGCTGATCACCGTCGCCAGGCTACCCATGCTCACGGCGTAGATGTAGGCGCGGGTCTTGCTGTAGGGCAGTGGAAGCCGCAAGCCGCCTGGCAGGCGCAGCACGCCGCTATCTGGGGGATCTTCCGGCCAGGCGGCACTGATGCCGAAGAGCCCCACCAGGCAGAAGGTCAGCGGCCCTAGAATGGGCGGCGCCCAGATCAAGAGGGGAACCGTCACCTGCGATCCGGCCGCGGCGGCCGGCGCGATCGCCCGCACGATGTGGAAATAGGCCCCCATGAACCCCACCGCGGTGGAGCCCAACAGGACGAGCGTAGCGACCAGCGAGGCCAGCTCCCGCCGACGGAGCGAGATCAGACCGGTGATCAGAAGCAGCAGCGCGCCCACCGGCCCGAAGATGATCGGGATCCACTCCTGAGGGACAATGGTCCCGCTGATGAGGTGGGCCAGATAGGTCTCCACACCCAATAGCAGCAAGTTGAGCGCGGCCATCAACAGCACCAGCTGATCCCGTACCAGCGGGATGCGAAGGCGCCGGATGGCTGGCACAGCCAATGCGGCGTAGTTCATGGCATGCCCGTCTCGGAGGCCGAGAGCTGCTCGTGGACGATCTCGCGCAGATCGGCCAGGTCGCTGAGCATCTCGTAGGCTCCATGCCACTGGGTATAATCCGGCCCCTGCATCCAGGCGCCGAATTTGGCGGTCCGGCCCCAATGGTGCCAGAGTTCGAAGTGGATGAACTCCGTGGGCTCATCGAACGGGTCTGGCGTCAGCAGGCCCTGCTCTTTGAGCGGTGCGATGACCTCATCGCTTTCGAGCACCAGCTCGTTCACTCTCTCCACGAGCCGGTCGCCATCCGCATAGAAGGCTTCGATGAAGCCATCACTGTGGCATTCCAGGCAGACGCCTTGCATGCGCACCTTGTTGTCCTGCCAGGAGGGCCGGCGCTGGCTCACAGGAGCAAAAAGGAACCAGGTGAGCCGGTCACCGACGTCATGAGTCGTTCCGCTGGCACCAAACCCGCTCAGATGGCATGTGGCGCAGGTGGGCGCGGGGAAATCCTCGACCGTCAGCGTGCCCGGCTCGGCCTCCCAGTTCCAGACATGCCCGCCTGTCATGTAGGCGATGCCATGCGGCGATTCCTGGTAGATCTCCCATTGGGGATGGTCGGGGCCGATGTGGCATGCGTTGCAGGTTTCCGGCTTGCGGGCCTGCTCCAGGCTGAACTCGTGCCGCAGGTGGCACTTCTGGCACTGCCCAACCGAGCCGTCTACTGCCGGTCGGCCGATGTTATGGCAGACCTCACAGGCAAAGCGCGTGATCGCCGGACCTTCGAGCGCGGCGATGGCGTTGCGCGACTTGTCCGGCGCGAAGCCTCCCTCCGGGATCGCTTCGTAGGCCGCCAGAAGGTCTGGCGAGAGGTCCTTCGAGCCGAAGACGGCCACATAGGCGGGCAGGCCATGGCGGCTCTGGCTGAACTGGGCCACCTCCTGCTGGTGGCACCTCTGGCACTTCGCCGCCGTGGGGGAGCCCAACACGTAGGTGCCCTCATGCTCCACTGCGCCGGGGTAGTCCGACGCCACCTCATGGCAGTCCTGGCAGTTCACATTGGCCAGCGCCATTGTGCTGCGACCGTACTGTTGGACGATGCCCGGCGTGGTGCGTGCGTGGCAGACCACACACTCATTGCGGCTGCGCGCCAGTACGTTTGGCCGTTCAACCTCATCCAGCGGTCTCCCGGCCTGCCCCACCGCCAGGATGATCAACGCCGAACCCAGGATGATGATCACCGCCACCAGCCCGAAGATCAGGATCCGGCTGACCCTCAGCCTTCGTCTCTCCTCCGCCATCGCTCCCCTCCGTTCGCCCAACCTGCGGAAGCCTGCCCTGCCATCATTTAAAAGCGCCCGCTTTTGGCGAGGCCATCGAAATCATCCCGTCCAGCGCCTATGCGTGCGCCCCAAGTATAGCACGCCTGCCACGCCAGACAGGATGCGGCACGAAGGTCGGTTGTGGTTGATAGCCAGGCACCCGGGTCGCCTAGCTCCAGCCAGTCACATTCTGGCGCCTTCTCGCTCATACGGCGGCAGACCGCACGCTCATGAGCGCAGGGGCCAACGCCCCTACATTGAATTGGTTTTGCTTCCGGAGGCCATTATTTCACGAAGAACGCCGTCAAGTACATGAAGGCCAAGCCCGCCGCCAATCCAGCCACGTTGTGCCAGCTCGCCAACGGCTGGCCCTCGCGGGCGGCTTAGCTCCGCAGCAGCCCCACCGCCTCAACGATCACCTGCCAGATGGCGCCCACGCCGATCCCCAAGAAGAGGGTGGCGAGCAGCGGTGAGAACGCGAAGCCGCCCACCAAGGTCCCCAGGATGGCGGGAGCGCCCGCTAGGAGCGCCAATCCAACGAAAGTGCGTAGCCTTGGAGGGCTGCCGCCATCGGCGGGCAGCAGCGGGGCGGCGATGCTCGCGCCCTCCTACCGCCAGCAGCACCAGCCAGGTTATGAGCACCGCGAACAGGATCAGCGGCACGCCCTGGAAAGCACCCACCAGCCCTTCGGCCACCTCCATCGCCTCCAGGAAGGTGTCAATGAGCAGAAAAATCAGCAAGCCGACGGTCAGCGCCAGCGGATCGCTGATCGCAAAGAGCAGCAGCATCGCCGCCAGGGCGATGATGGGGATCATCAGGCTCGCACAGAAGGCCGGGCGCCTGCTCTCTCGGTCCGCGCTCATGGCAGAACCTCGAAAAGCCCATCCACCCCAGCTCGGCAAACTCGCTCTGGTGCGCGTGGAACATGTAGCGGCCAGGCTCGAAACCCTCGAAGGAGAACTCCTGGATGCCGCGCTGCGCCTGGCATTTCATGATGGTGTCCACCGTCCGCAGCGTCGGCATGAGCGTGGTGCCGTGATCGAAGTAATCGAAGAAGTTGGCGTGCAAGTGGAAGGAGTTAATGGGGTCGAACTCGGTGATGTTCACCAGGTAGATCCGCTGTAGCTGATCGCGCCGGATGGGAATGGGTCGGTCCATATAGGCGAAGGCCACCGTGTTGGCAGCATAGACCTCATTCTCGGCATCGAAGTTGGTATCGAAGGCGTTCATCACCATCGCCATCTCGTAGACGGCCTGGCTCTCCGGGTAGAGATGGTTGCGCGAGGCCGCAAGCCGGCGCGCTTCCCCCGTCTGGCGCTCCGGCTCGGGATCGACGATGAAGGCCCCGTAGAGGCCCTTATGGATGTGCCGGGTGAGCGGGATGGCGTGGCAATGGTAGAGATGGCAGCCAAACGGCAGCGCGTCAAAC
This sequence comes from uncultured Anaerolineaceae bacterium, assembly GCA_964492745.1. GTDB lineage: Bacteria > Chloroflexota > Anaerolineae > Anaerolineales > E44-bin32 > E44-bin32. Next base: position 20,511 of record CAZBLT010000019.1, on the reverse strand, counting down.
TCATAGACGGTCGAACCGCCAGGCTCGATCATCCCCGCGCCCACACCCGGAACGCCATCCATGGAAGCCGGATGGATGCCATGGAAGTGGATCGTGTGGGGATGGGTGCCGGCGTTGACAAACTGGATGCGGATCCGGTCGCCCTCTACCCCCCGCAGGGTAGGCCCGGGGACCGGCCATTGTAGGTCCAGGCCGGGAAGAAGACCCCCGGGGCGATCTCGATCTCTTTATCTACGGCGATGAGGGTGTACTCGCGCAGACGCTGACCATTATCCATTTCGCTCACGCGACCGAAATCCCAGTCCTGCAGCATTTCGTGGGGGTCGAAGCCGTTGGCTTCGTGGTTCACGACCCCCACGGTCCCGAGCGTTCCCTCATGGCCGCCGCCATGGAGCCTCTCCGATCGAGGCCCAGGCACCTGCCTGGGAGCGGCCAGCGCCGCGCCGGCTGCCGCCAATCCGCCTGTGAGGGCACTGGCTTTCAGGAATGCGCGGCGGGTCAGGCTCGGCGGCCTGCCATTCTTCATCGATTTCATCGTTCCTCCCGCTGCACCGCGGCCGCGGTGCGGTCCTAAATCATCGTATAGTATTTGGATATACTTGGTCCTGATATGCCAAATCCTACCCAAGGGCCTCGCGGCTGTCAAATAACCCGCCCCCGGGAGAGGCTCGCGCTGCCCGCCAGGAGACACCGCGCCATTCTGCCTATCCTCCGCCTCCGAAGATGCCCCTCCGTTGGGGGGTAAGGCTTGCCTAGAATGGGGCGCAGGAGGAAATTGCCCATGGATTCCACCCTCGCTCCAGATCTCGCTGCCAGAAGGCGGGCACGCGCCATCGCGCTGAACCGCTGGGTCTACCGTCTCAGTCAGCATTGGTTCCCCTGGACCATCGCCCTGCTATCCCTTTGGGTGATCTTGCCATGGCTCGCACCCGTCTTCATGCGCTGGGGGTGGGAAGGCCCGGCGCGGGCGATCTATGGCCTCTACTCGCTGCAATGCCACCAATTGCCCCAGCGATCCTACTTTCTCTTTGGCCCACAAGTCTCATACCCCCTTGAGCAGATCCAGAGCCTGTGGAAAGCCACTTTCGATCCGCGCATCCTGCGCCAATTCGTCGGGGATGCCTCGCTCGGCTTCAAGGTTGCCTGGTCCGACCGCATGGTCTCGGCCTACAGCAGCATCCCGCTGGCCGGGCTCCTGTGGTGGCCTTTCCGAAAACGGCTGCGTCCATTATCCTTAGGGGGCTTGATCCTCCTGACGTTGCCGCTGGCCATCGATGGTGGGACCCACGTCTTGAGCGATCTGGCGGGTCTCGGTCAGGGCTTTCGCTACACCAACGCCTGGCTGGCGACTCTCACCCAAAACAGCCTGCCGCCCAGCTTCTATGCTGGTGATGCGCTGGGATCCTTCAATTCATGGATGCGGCTGGTGACCGGCGTGCTGTTTGGCTTCGGCGTGGGTTGGCTGCTCTTCCCGAACCTCTATCTGGCCTTCAGCGATACGGCCAGGGCGATCGAGGCCAAGTTCGATAGCGCAGGAGTCGAGCTATGAGTGAAAGGCCAAGGATTCGGGTGCTACTCGCCGACGACCATGCCGTTGTGCGGGCCGGCATTCGTGATTTTCTCGAGAGCGCCGAGGACATTCAGATCGTCGCGGAGGCCGAGAACGGACTCCAGGCCATCGAGGCCATCCAAGCCCACCGGCCCGATGTCGCTGTATTGGACATCCAGATGCCTGAGAAGAGCGGCATTGAGGTGACCCGCTGGGTGCGGGCCAACGCCCCTGCCACCGGCGTCCTGATCCTCACCGCCTATGATGACGATCCTTACATCATGGCCGTGCTCCAGGCCGGGGCCAATGGCTACGTGCTGAAGACCGCAGACGCCGAGGATATCATCCGCGCCGTGCGCGCCGTTCATGAAGGGCAATCCGCGCTCGATCCCACCATCGCCCGCAAGGTCATGGCCCATATTTCCGGCAGGAAGCTGTCCGCTCCGGTCGAGAGGCTAACCAATCGGGAGCTCGAGGTCCTGGCCCTCACCGCCAAGGGCTACACCAACAAGGCTATCGGGGTTCAGCTCGGCATCAGCGACCGGACCGTGCAAGGCCATCTGGCAAAGATTTTCAACAAACTCCAAGCAGAGAGCCGCACCGAGGCGGTCATGCGGGCAGTCTCTCTGGGGTGGCTGCCTCCGGACCTGGGCCAGCTTCGGGAAGCATGAAGCTTCAAATTGATGGTTTGCGGCTGCAATTGCTGGGCCTGATCATCCTACCCTTCAGCCTGCTCCTGCTTGCCTTTGCCCTAGGCGGCGTTCGGGTCCATCAGGATGCCATGCGCAATTTGGTCGCCGAACGGGATGAGCGCGCCGTGCGCGCCGCTTCGGCGGCCCTCTCCGAACAGCTCCATCACCGCCAGGCTGCCGTCCGCAGCCTCGCCCACCGCTTGATGGACGGAGCCTCGCCTCAGGCCGCCCTGGAGCAGGCAACGTACCTCGAGCAGGACTTCGATGGAGGCATGGTGATCCTGAATCTGGAGGGAGAAAGGGTCGCCAGCCGAGGCGCGATAGAAACCTGGATCGAGGCCATGCCCGAGCTGCTATCGCCCATCCCGGAGGAGGCAGAGGTGCTCCTTTCGGAACCCTTCCTGGATCCACAGCGGGGCATGATGCTCTGGGTTTCATCCCGCGGCGACGGATGGATCATCGCTGGCGCCTTCTCACTCGCCCAGCTTCTGCGCAACGCCACCCTGGGGCCAACCCCTGGCGCCGACGGCTACAGCGCCTTCCTTGCCGATGGGGAGGGCAGGATCCTGGCGAGCATGGGCTCGCCGCCCGCCGAAGAGCCCCTCATGGGCCACCCGGGACTGCAGGCCGCGCTGCGGGGAGAGACGGGCTCATCGTATTTGCCCGCTGAAGACAGTGAGCATGTGGTCGCCTTCAGCCCTGTGCCACCGCTAACGTGGGCTTTGATCATTGAAGAGCCCTGGGAGAGGGTTGCCAGCCCGATCCTGGACCTCTCCCTCATCGCACCCTTGGCGTTGGTGCCCGCCCTGGCCGTCACCCTCCTGGCGCTGTGGTTCGGATCCCGCCGCATCGTGGGGCCCTTGCGGCAACTGGAGCGCCAGGCGTCTCGCCTTGCGGACGGGGACTACCAGGCCGTCGAGGAGCCTGCGGGTGGGATCGCCGAGATCCAACACTTGCAGGGAACACTCATCCTGATGACACAACGCATCCAAGCCGCCCAGCAGGCCCTGCGGGGCTATATCAGCACAATGACCCGCACGCAGGAGGATGAGCGTCGGCGTCTCTCCCGCGAGCTGCACGACGAGACGATCCAGGACCTGATCGCCCTCAGCCATAAGCTCCAGAAGCTAGGTAAGAGAATGCGTGAATTGGGCCAGGGTGACATGGAGGAGCTTAACCAGCTGCAGGCCTCCACACAGGAAGCCATTCAGCGTGTCCGGCGGCTGACGCGCGGCCTTAGGCCCATTTACCTCGAGGATGTCGGGCTTGCCCCGGCGCTTGAAATGCTGGCGCGCGATACCGAGATGGAAAGCGGCATCGCCATCGGAGTTCAGACCCGCGGGGAGGTCCAGCGGCTGCCAGCCGAAACGGAACTCGCCATCTACCGCATCGTCCAGGAGGCGCTCTCGAATGTCACGCGCCATGCCCAAGCCCAGAACGTACAGCTTCAGCTCAACTTCCTCGAGCAGGAGGTCGGCATCGCCATCCGCGACGATGGCATCGGCTTCGCACTTCCCCCACAGATGAGCGACCTGGCGCGCAGCGGCCATTACGGGTTGATTGGCATGGTCGAACGCGCCACGCTCATCGGTGCTCAACTCGACATCCAGTCGCAACCCGGAAGCGGCACGCAAATCTCGATCCGCCTTCCCCTTGCGAACGTTTCTCTATCACCAGAGGCCTAATGGATCATCAGCTGAAAGGATCAAACCATATGGGCAGGTTTATCTTTGGACAAGCCAGACTGCGCGCCATTCGGCCTACGGCCAAAGCCGCGAGAAGGCTCTCTGCGGGCCCGGTGATCTTCGATAAACTGTGGCAGAGGCTTGGATGAAGAAGAAGCAACGGTTTTCACTCCCATGGTATGTGGTTTTGGCCAGGCTGCGAGCGGCACTGCTCGAAGCCGGGCTTGCCAGCACCCAATCCTTTGATCTGCAATCGGCGCGCCGATCTCTGAGGGACCCGGAGGAATGCACTTGTTCCTACCACGGCACGGCCGATTGCACCTGCCAATATATCGTTCTGTTGGCCAAGCGGCCCGGTGCGACGCCCACGGCCCTCGAGCTTCATGGCCATGACGAGAGTACCTGGCTTTCGATCGTATCGCCCCTGGATGAGGCCGATCCGTTGACCCTGGAGCAGGTCTGGCTGGCGGTGCGCCGCATCATGCCGATCCCGGAGCCCCCTTCCACATAGGGGGCCGATCAAGGCTTGCCCCGTCACCCGGTTCGCACTTGAAGAAGATAGAGGAAGATCGCATATGGGCCCGAGAAAGTCAAGGCACAGCCGTCGCCCGAAGAGCAAAGCCCAGCCCGAAGGCCCGGCGCTGGTGGTCGTGCTCTCAACGCTGGCGATTACCATCCTCGGCTACCTGGCAGGCGAGTTCATCTTCGCCTCCCGACCCCACCCAACGCACTGGACCCTGGCCGTGGCAGGCGCGATCCTGGGCTGGATCTTGGGACGCACCTATTACCACTTCCGCGGCGATATCGTCTGAACCTCTATCCGCCCATGCCCCATGGAAGCCCCACCTTAGAGCCCCATTGGGCTCGTTATAATAGGAGTATGCAGATGATCTATACCGTTTTATGGCCCGCGCGCTTAGCGACCAAGATCGCCGTCCCGCTTGGCCTGGTCCTGGTTCTGGGAGTACTGCTGACCGCCTGCGGCGCACCGACGGCCACGGAGCAGGCCGCCTCCAATGCCCAGGCTGTTCACGTCAGCGCCGGCGGGCAATACGTCGATATTCTGCCCCAAGAGTTGGCGGCGATGATGGAGCAGAAGGATTTCCTGCTCATTAATGTGCATATCCCCTATGAGGGCGAAATCCCAGAAACGGATGCCTTCATCCCATTCGACCAGGTGGCCGAACGGCAAGGCGAGTTTCCCCGGGATCGCGAAGCGAAGATCGTGCTGTATTGCCGCAGTGGCAGCATGAGCGCCATCGCCGCCCGCGAACTGGCCAGTCTCGGCTACACCAACGTCTATAACCTGAATGGCGGCTTCCGGGCCTGGCAGGCTGCCGGCTACCCGTTCATTGCCCCGTAGTGAGGGGGCGAAGGCAAGGAAACGGTCTTTAGGGTTTCACTTCATCGCGACGACTTGCATCGTCGCGATCCCTTTTGCCAAAAGGAGGAACGATGGCAAAAACCAACGCCAAGCAAAGACTGCGGGCCCGCCGGCGTCGAGAGCGGCTTCGCAGCACATTCCTATGGGTCGCGGCCGGGATCGCGGTCATCGCCGTCTTGGCCGCGCTAGTCTGGTCGAGCATACGCCCGCCGGGGGGCGAGGCCGTGCCGGTCATGGCCAGCGTTCAACACGTCGCCGAAGGCCAGGATCCGGGGCCCTTCAACACCGACCCCCCGACCTCCGGCCCGCACTACGCCTCCCCGCTCAAAGCCGGTTTCTATGATGAACCCATGGTGGCCGACCTGGGCCCCTACCCGGAAGGATATCTGCTGCACAACCTCGAGCACGGCTACGTCATCCTCTGGTATAACTGCCAGCTTCTCACGCAGACAGAATGCGGTCAACTCAAAGAGCAGCTCCAGGAGGTGATCGAAGATGCCCGGAGCATCAAGGTGATCGCCTTCCCCTGGCCAATCCTGGAGGTCCCGGTCGTCGCCACCTCCTGGGGACGGATGATGACCTTCGATGAGTTCAGCCCCCGCCAGGCGTTGGCCTTTGTACGGTCGAACCGCAATAAGGCCCCTGAACCACAGGCGCAGTAACCTTGCGTCTCGAACGATCCACACCACCCGGCTTAAACCCTGGCCGCCTATCTACGTCCCTCCCCCAATCGTTGCCCTCTGCTTGAGATTGGGGCTCCTCCACACTAGAGCACAGGCCGGGCGATGATACACGCCCGGCCTGTGCTTCCTTATTGCGAAGGCCCAGCCCTTCGGCCTAGGCCTCCAGGTCCTTCTTCATGGCCTCATACTGCTCGCGATCGATCTCGCCGCGTGCATAACGCAGGTCGAGAATCTCACGCGCGCTCGCCCGGTCTCCCCGGCTCAGCGAGACACTTCCGCCGCCGCTGGGGAATAAGGACCGAACCAGCCAGACGGCGCCGAAGATCAGCAGGCCCCAGAACAGGACCATCACTAAAATCCCTACCAGGCCGAAGCCCATCCCAAAACCCATCATGTCCGTTTCTCCTTGCCGCATTTGGTTGGCCGCCAGCTTTTCATCCGGCAGCCTTTCATCCCATTCACACAGGGTCGCGCCGAGGTCATAAGTCCCACTCAGCCGCTCAGACTCGCCATGACTCTCCGAAGCTTCTCTCGCGCCTCCTCGGCGATCGGCTCGAGCGAGGGGTTCTCCACCACGCCCAGCATCATCACAGGATCCACGATCGAGACCGTGCTGCCCTGCTCGGTTTCATAAACCACCACGTTGCAGGGCAGGAGCAATCCGATCTCCAGCTCCTCCTGAAGCGCTCGATACGCAAGCTGGGGATTGCAGGCACCCAGGATGACATATCTGCGGAACTCAGCGTCCAGTTTCTTCTTCAACGTCTCGCGGACGTCGATCTCGGTCAGCACCCCGAATCCCTCCGCGCCCAGTTCCTCCCGAACCCGAGCAACCGCCTCTTCAAATGGAGCTGGCAGTTCGGCTCGATATCCATACGCTTGAGTCTTCTCGTTCATCTCATCTTCCTCCAATTCGACTTCTAGATACCGAGCGGGGATGGGCAGCGCTCGCTACCCATCGCCCAGCCCCTGGCTAGTGCGCCTCGGCCATCTCCACCAGCTCGGCGTGCCAGGTATGAGGGAACACCTGGCCAGTGTAGCCGTTCACGCTGAGCATGCCCACCGTCTCCCCATCCCGCAAGATGTGCAGGGTGTAGTAGCCGTAGAAGGGGTCCGCCTGCTCATCGGCCTCTGCGCCTGGCAAATAGGCATCCAGGTAGCGCTGGGCGATCTGCACCGCTTCATCTGGCGTCACCGGCATCTCTGCAGTCAAGGTCTCGCCAGGAGTGACGCGCATCATGCCACCATAACCTGCGCCACTCATCATCCCCATCATGCCGGCCTCCGCCATGGGGCTGTATTTCAAATTCCACATCATATTCGGCCCATGCTCGGGATAAACGGCTCGCGTGACTGGGTCCACCAAGACCTCCATGGCCCCGACCCCCGTGTCGGTCTCCACGATCTGGGCATAGGCATGGTTCTCAAAGATCATCACCTCGCCCAAAGCCAGGTTGTCGTCACCCAGCCCGTCGAGATAATCATCGACTGCGGCCTCCGCTTCAGCAAGGCTCAGCGGCTCAAAGCCCAGGAGCTCGCCCGTGCCGGCGAAGCCCATCATCCCGGGCCCCATCATGCCGGGACCAAACCCATAGGCACCTTCTGAATCGGCATCGTAGGAACCCATCATGCCACCCATGCCATAGCCCCGTGGGTCGCCGTATCCCATCATCCAGCCCGCGGGCGCATAGCTTCTGGCGGCCAGGACACCGCCGAGATACAACCCTAGCAAGAGCAGGGCGATTGCGGTGAGGATGCTCACCAACACGATCAGGGAAATCTTCAACGTATTGCTCATTCGAATACCTCCTATCACCGTGGAATTATTTTTCCACGCTCCATATCTTACGCCGCGATCTTATGTTTTCGTTATGCCGCGCTTAAAGGTTGTGTAAAGGATCCGGGGCATGTTCGCGAGCCTGACTTTCATTAAGAGGGGCGTATCAGGGTTCACCCTGCAGCACGCATCGTTCCCATAGGCCAAATGGCCTATGCCAGCACATGGCTCCACGGGTACATTGGCGGGAGCGCGCCTGCGCCAGAGCACGCATGCGGAAACCAGCTCGAATATGAGATAATATTCAGGGTGCACCTGGGGCTCCCGGTGCCTCGCTGGCAACTCGCGTTCTAAGGTGCGTAAACTGCAGAGAGAGAGAGAGGCAGCCAAGACCATGAATCACAAGAATCACAGGCATCACCACCACGACGAACCGGCAGGTGCGCCCGGCCAAGATGCCCGAGAACCCATCGCAGAGGGAGGGGGCGCGCCCCTCGCTGGGGACGCGATGCCTCCCGGATCGACTAAAGAGCATGGGGGGCACGGCATGGATCATGCCATGCGCGCCGAGTCGGGTGCGGATCATGGCGGCCACGAAAATCACGTCGACCATACCGGCCATGAGACGATGTTCAGGCGGCGATTCTGGATCAGCACATTGATCTCCATCCCCGTCTTGCTATTTAGCCCATTCGTCCAGCGAACGCTGGGCTTCGCCATGCCAGCGTTTGCAGGGAGCGAATGGATTACACCCCTCTTCGCCGTCATCGTCTTCTTCTATGGAGGCATGCCCTTCTTGCAAATGGCGGTACCCGAGGTGCGCAATCGCCGTCCCGGGATGATGATGCTGATCTCCCTGGCGATCAGCGTGGCCTTCATCTACAGTCTGGCGGCGCTCTTCCTGCCCGCCAGTGAGACCTTCTTCTGGGAACTGGTCACGCTGATCGACATCATGCTCCTGGGCCACTGGTTGGAGATGCGCAGCGTGCGGCAGGCCTCTGGCGCGTTGGACGAGCTGGCTAAGCTGATGCCGGACACGGCCGAACGAATCGACCCCAATGGCCAGGTTGAAGAGGTCCCGACCACCGCGCTTCGCACCGGCGATCTGGTGCTTGTCCGGCCGGGCGCCAGCATCCCCGTCGACGGCGAGGTGGCGGAAGGCGAGTCGGACGTGAATGAAGCCATGATCACCGGCGAATCGCGTCCTGTGCCGAAGGGACCCGGCGACCGCGTGATTGGAGGATCGATCAATGGCGATGGCAGTCTCAGGGTTCGGGTGCAGGCGACGGGCGATGAGACCGCGTTGGCGGGGATCATGCGACTGGTAGAAGAGGCGCAACGCAGCAAATCCAACACCCAGATTCTGGCCGATAAGGCCGCAGGGTGGCTCTTCTACATCGCCATCGGCGTGGCGGTCATCACGGCCGTGGCATGGAGCATCGCCGTCGGGTTCGATGTCGAGGTTGTGGCACGCGTGGCCACCGTCCTGGTGATCGCCTGCCCGCATGCCCTGGGTTTGGCCGTGCCCCTGGTGGTCGCCATTACCACCGCCATAGGCGCCCGCAATGGCATCCTGGTGCGGGACCGCCTGGCGCTGGAGATGGCGCGTGAAATCGACACCGTGATCTTCGACAAAACCGGCACGCTCACTAAGGGCGAGTTCGGTGTGGTTGGTACGAGCAGTACCGACGGGTGGGCGGAGGACCGGGCCATCGCGCTGGCGGCGGCCATCGAAGGAGACTCCGAACACACTATCGCCCGGGGGATCCGGCGCGCCGCTGAAGAGCGCAACCTGGCCCTGCCCAAGGTCACGGACTTCGAGGCCATCAAAGGCCGTGGTGTGCGAGCCCATGTCGACGGACGCACCGCCTATATCGGCGGGCCGCGCCTGCTGGAGATGCTGGATCTGGAGCCGCCCGAGCCAATCCGGACCTTCGCCGATCTGGCCGACAGCAAGGGCCAGAGCGTCGTCTATCTTATCCAGGAGGATCAGGTCGTCGCCGCCTTTGCGCTGGCCGACGTCATTCGACCGGAGAGCAAACAGGCCGTGGACCGTCTCCACGAGCTAGGCATCGAGGTGGCCATGCTCACGGGGGATAGTTGGGCGGTGGCGAGGTCCGTGGCCGAGGAGCTGCGCATCGACGTGGTCTTCGCAGAGGTGTTGCCGGAAGACAAAGACCAAAAGGTGGCCGAGTTGCAGCATCAGGGCAGGAAGGTGGCCATGGTCGGCGACGGCGTGAATGACGCCCCCGCGCTGACGCGGGCGGACGTCGGCATCGCCATCGGCAGTGGGACGGACGTGGCCATCGAATCGGCCGGGATCATTCTGATGAAGAGTAACCCCATGGACGTAGTCAAGGTCTTCTCGCTCAGCCGCGCCAGCTACCGCAAGATGATCCAGAATTTGATCTGGGCCACGGGCTATAACGTGGTGGCACTGCCCTTGGCGGCCGGCGTGCTGGCGCCCCTGGGCATCCTGCTGTCGCCGGCACTAGGAGCACTCTTCATGTCCCTCAGCACGGTGATCGTGGCCATCAATGCCCAGCTCTTGCGAGGCGCCAAGTTGGCAGCCTGATCAGACGATAAATGCGACAATCGCTTCTTAACAGCCCCGCTCCTCGAGCGGCCCTTGCAATCTTTCTCCGCCAAGTTGCCTATAACAATTAGGCCACTTACCGCTTGAATACGCTGTGTGGTCCGGGTTATCCATAACAATGGAACATGCCATCAAGGGTTCCCGAAAGAAGTGCTATCATGGCAACGGATCCGGTCTGCAAGATGCATGTCGACGAGGCAACGGCCCAGTGGAGCTCGGAATTCAAAGGCAAGACTTACTATTCTTGCGCGGCTGGATGCAAGCAAGCCTTCGATAGCGACCCTCGCAAATACACGCAAGAGGATGAGGAGGTTCACTTAGAGGGCCACGGGCATCCTATGAAGGGATGACGCAATCGCCGAGATCTTCCACCATCAACGAAGCGCATTACCGTGGTTGGCCAAATCGATCAGGACCCAAGTCTCTGGGTCCTGATCAAGGTTGCTCAGCGCCGGCAGTTCTGGTACGTCGGAAGCGCGTTCTGAGAATGCGATCTAATGGGGCTCTTCAGCAGGTAAGGCCCTCAGAAACGAAACCAGCTGCCAGATCTGCTCCTCGCTGAAGAAGTTCCATGCAGGCATGGCGGAGTTGAAAGGGTCTCCCACGCCGCCTTCGCTGATGCGCCAGAAGATATAACCATCCGACATATCCGCCATCATGGCTGCATCAGCGAAGGATGCCGGCGGGGGATTAAGCCCTACGGCCACGGGACCATCGCCCAGGCCGGTCTCGCCGTGGCAGGTGGCGCAGGAGGCCATGAACAGCTCCCTGCCGGCCGCGACCGCTTCGGCGTCGCCTGCCAGGGGATTCGTCAAGCCCGCATATTCCTCAGGGACCTCGAGATGGATATGCTCCTCCCCGTCGGTATGCTCGCCCTCATGCATCTCCTCCCCCTCGGTATGCTCGTCTTCGTGCGCGCCCTCCGCCTCTTCGGTATGCTCGCCTTCCTCGTGTGCTTCCCCCTCGTCATGATCCGCGTCTGGCGCGTGTTCGTCTTCTTCATGCATCTCAACGATCTGAGTCGCTTCTGGGGGTTCGTCTTGAGGGGTCGAGGGCCCCGCACATGCCGCCAAGACTAGGGCAAGCATCGAGAGCCCCCCTAGTAGCGTCATCCAGCGTCGATCCATCATCCCGCTCTCCTTTGCGCCTCTTCATGCGTCCACATATTTCGTTGTCGCCAGTCATTCAGAGATGATCAGATCATGACCCGAGAAGCGATGATTCACCCTAATTATCCGTTTCATTTATGCCGCCAAGGCTTATTCTCCCCGGCTCTCCTCATGGCAGGCTCTGCAGGAAGGCGATCAGATCCTCCAGATCCTCCTCGCCCATCTCCCAGCGGGGCATATCCCCTGAGAGTGGCTTGCCATCCGCCCCGATTCCCTCGAGGATCGCTCGCTTCAGGAGCCTCTCATCGTAGGGCATCTCTTCTCCACCAGCCTCCCCCTCGCCATGTCCCCCATGCTCGCCGCTGATCAAAGTGCTCCAGCGGATATCCGGCGCCTCCATCACCTGCATGTGCATCCAATGGATTCCCCCACGCCCGTCCGGACCATGACAAGCGGCACAGGAGGGGCTCCCCATCATCATGCCTCCAAATCCGGTCTCGCTCCTCGCTCGGATGGTTGAACCGCGCTCGGAAGTGGCGGTGAAATAGATCCGCTCTCCATTCGATTCATAACCGTTGCCCAGCGGCAGGCCGGGCATGGGCGACCGCCAAAGCGCGCCACAAGCTGAGAGCAGGACGGCCAGCGGAACTTGTGCCAAGATCCATCGCCCATTCATCGCGCGTGACCATCTCATGGCGCTGGAAGGACCTCGGCCACGATGCGGAACTCTGCCTCGGGAAGGTCTGGATCGTTCGAGGCGATGAATACCTGGCGCATGACCGGCCCATTCGCCTCCGGTCCGTGCGCGCCAGAATCAAACTCCACCCTCAAGGTGCCCGTTCCTCCCGCAGGGATCTCCAAGGGTTCGACCGTCGCCGTGGTGCACCCGCAGGAAGTCGAGACCGCCTCGATCTTCAGAGGCGCATTGCCTGCGTTTTGCACAGGGACTTCGATGCGGCTGATCTGGCCGTTAATGACCTGTCCCAGATCGACCTCGTCCTGGCCGAGGTCCAAGTCGGGCGCACCCTTCGCACAAGCGGCCAAGAAGAGCACCATCACTCCGACTAGGGCCGTGATCCTTCGATTCACACTCAACGTCATCCTCCTCCATCCGGCGTGCGTGCGCGCGCCCGGATGATCTTGAAAATTCCGGCGACGCCCAGGTCGTCCACCCGATCCAAATGCAAGCCCGCCCGGGTCACGTTGCCTACGGTGTCGCGGTTGATGTTAAAGCCCATCATGCGCACGACCAGCGGATTGAGAAGGTCCATCAGCCGGCCCACGCGTGGGTCCTGCGAACGGACATGTTCCATGAGCCAGATAGGGCCGCCGGGGCGGACGACGCGGCCCAGCTCCCTGAGTCCGCGCACTGGATCGGGGACGGAGCAGAAGACGAAGGTCGCCGCGGCGAGGTCGAATGAAGCTTCCAGGAACTCCAACGCCTGGACGTCCCCCTCGAGGATCTCGGCCTCCAGCCCCAGACTCGCGGCCCGCACGCGGGCGCGTGACAACATGCCTGGCGTGAGATCCACCGCGGTCATGCTCACGCCTTTCGGCCAGTAGGGCAGGTTCTTGCCCGTCCCCACCCCCACCTCCAGCACCCGCGCACCTGGACTCAAATCGTCCGCAATCCCTCCCCAGAACCGCCCACGCCAGGATCGGAAGCGCGCTTCTGGGAGTGTCTCGAGGATGTCACAGAGGGGAGCGATGCGAGCATAGCGTGCCCGCGTCCGTTGTGTCTCGCGATCGCTGATCGGCTTCACCCCCCGCCTTGGCTCCATCATGGGTACGGCTCCGCAAGCAGCGCCTCCAGCCTCTCCTCCAACTCCGGCGGCGCCAGGGGACCGATCTTGACGCCCCGCAGCGTGCCATCCTTGCCAACGAAGAAGGTCTCCGGAACACCCTGAATGCGGTAGGCCTGGGAGATGCGGGTCCCCAGATCGGGACCGTTTGGGTAAGTTATACCAAACTCTTCGAGGTAGGCGAGGGCTTCGCGATCCGTGTCGACATAATCCACGCCCAGGAATACGACGCCCTGATCACGATACTTCCGCCAGGTGGCTTCCAGGTAGGGCGCCTCATCCCGGCAGGGCGGGCACCAGGAAGCCCAGAAGTTGATCGCCACGACCTGGCCCTTGAGATCGCTCAGCGTGATCTCCTGGCCGTCAAAGGTGTAGAGCGTGAAATCAGGGGCCAGGCCTTCATCGAGCGGCCCGGCGTAGGTCCGAACGAGGCCCCAACCCAGCAGGGCCAGCAAGGCCAGCACCAGGCCATAGGCCACGACCCGGCGCCAGGTCTTCTCACCGGTGGGGCTCAGCTCCTCGGGTGCGACATGGGCATCCAAAGCAGCCTCCTCAGGGTGCGTCCCGCACGCTGGCCTGGATCCAGACCTCAGCGTTTGCGTTGCGGGGATCATTGTTCTCCAAGATGACTCCCCGCCGCACGGTTTGACCGCGCACATCGTGGTAACCCGCATCCAGGGTGACAGTCATGATGGCGACCTTCCCAGGCGGGATGACAGCCGAAGTGAGGTCGGCGGTGGTGCAGCCGCAGGTCGTGTAGGCCCGGCTGATAGTCAGCGGGGCCTCGCCTAGATTGGCGATCACAAACTCTCGCTTCACCACCTCGCTCGGGCCGATGCTGCCAAAGTTGTAGAAGGGCTCATCGATGGCGATGCGTGGTTGCGGACCGTTGGAGGGCAAGAACGGTATCGGCGGGCCGGCTCCCATTTCATGGACGGCATGCAGCGGCTTGTAATAAGCAATGTCCTCCGGACCATAATCGAAGGCCGAGGCGGCCGCATTGCGCCCCTGCCACCACAATCCCGCTCCTGCGATTAGGAGCACAAGACCGCCTAATATGGCCGCACCGGCCAGCAGCCGCCTTCGCTGGGCCCGCCGCTTCCGCAGCGCTCGCTTCTCTCGTTTTGACAAGGTTTGCGTTGCCATGTCTTCCATACTCCTCGACCGATTCCCGCGCTACACCTACAGGGAACGAAGCCGCTCCCTCCTCCGCCACCATAACAGCCCGCCGAGCGCCTGCATAGCGCCATTTGGCTTGTCAGCGGGATGCGTGGTTCTGCCATCACTAAAGCAAGGGGTGTACTCTGCAGGGCGTCGGAGGGGCGAGTCCTGCCCATAGCTTGCCGGGACGACTCGCCTCGGCCTGGCCGGATCCGGCTCATGGCAATACCGGCTCCCCCGCACCGCTGAAAGCCAGCCACCAGATGGTTTCGACAAGCGCTTCGACCTCTCCGGGCTCAAGGATCGGGCCCCAGTAGGGCATCCCCGTGCCCATACCACCCCGCAAGATTTTCCCCTCCAGCAGGATCGAATGAACAACAGCCATGCGGCTAAAGTCCGCAAAGTCGGCTACGGCTGGATCCTTGAAGTTCCCCGCCATGACGCCGTCGCCCTCACCCCGCTCGCCGTGGCAGGCGGCGCAAACGGCCGCGTAGATTTCCATCCCACGCGCCACCGCTCCCACATCCAGCCGGGCGGTCCAGAGGGAAGCAAGCAGGTCCCAGATCTGGTCGTCATCCAAATCAGCCAGGGCGGGGTCCGCACGAAGCCTGTCCCAGGCGCTCTGGGGTGTGGTGAGGTCCGGCACCTCAGATTCCAGCCAGTCCACGCTTGGCTTGACGCCCAGCCGTCCCCCACGCCCGGCAGAAGGCTTCAGCCCCGCCCAGCGGGGGGCCGCGCGGGCGGCATCCAGATCAATGTCATAGATCAGGTAGCGCGGCGGGGGCGGTGGCGTCGGGGTGGGAAGGTAACCGCTGGGATCGACAACCCGGATCTCCCCCGTCATGCGCCAATGGTTGGGCCCACACCAACGCGTGCAGTAGAACGTGTAAATGCCGGGTTCGCTCGGCGTCCAGGTAGCCTCGACCCAGGTTCCCGGTTTCACGCTCACGGCCTCGAAATCGGCCTTGGCGACCTTGAAGCCATGCATCACATCGTCGCTGGTTAGCCGGAAGGTCACCTCCTGCCCCACCGGCACTTCGAAGCTATCCCGGCTCCAACCCCCGGCCTCCGGCATGCGGGCTCTCAGTTGAATGACGTCCGAATCCCGTGTGCTCCTTGACCAATAGGCGCCCATCGGGAGACCGACGATCAAGAGTCCCAGATAGAGCCACCGCAGAGCCCTCATAACAGCACCACCATCAGAGCGGCTCCATAGAGCCCATAGACCAAGAGCACGGGAAGAGCCGCCTCGAACCGCCGCAGCCAGGAAGGGAGACCCGGCAGATGTCTCAACGTGGCCCTCGCTGCGGCGGCCATCCCGCAGAGAAGAGCCAGCCGCTCAAGGAACGGCGTCAGGCCCGTGAGCGCCGGTCGCCAGGTCAGCTCCGCTGTACCGAAGAGATCCCAGCCCAGGCCCAAGGGATCGGAGAGGCTGTTGAGCACGTAGGAACCATTGGCAAAGACGAAGCCCAGGCTGAATGCCGCCCATGCGCCCAGACCCAGAGGGATCAGGCCCGCGGCTGCCTGGCGAAGTCCATCACGCCCGCGCGCATATCCGCCCAGGCCCAGAGCGGCGGAAAGCCAGGATGCGCTCGCCAGGCCGCCGGGCACGACCACCAGCGCCAGCACCAGCAGGATGCCCGCGTAGGCGAGCCAGGCGGGCGAAAAAACTTCGCTCGCGGCCTGCTTGAATGCCCCCCAGGGCCCGAGCATCACTGCGCTGTAGACCATGGCAGCGGCCAGCATGATGGCTCCCTTGTAGACCTCGTCCAACCGCAGGGGCTTTGGGACTGCACCTTGCGCGGGCTCCGATGGCAGCGGTCGCCATACTACCGCCACGTTGTCCAGCGGGCAGGTGCGCAGGCACTCCAGGCACAATCCGCAGTCTGTATTTCGGGTCAGCGTCCCCGGATAGACGATCCAGGGGCACCCATGGCCATGTTCGTTCCCGTGTACGCAGTCCTTGGTGGGATGAGAACGGCAGACCTCTGGGTCCTTGACCCTCAGCGACAGCGGCGAGATCAAAGAGTAGACGCCTATGAAACCGCCCACCGGGCAGAGGTATCGGCAGAACGCTCGGCGCTCAAAGATCAGGCTGACGATCAGCGCCAGGCTCACCAAGCCCAGTAAGACCCACGCAGTGACCCGCGGTAGGGTAAGAATCGGCGCACTGAAGAGCGCCAGCCCCAGGAACCCCAGGTTTTGGAGCCAGAGGCTGCGCCAACGCCGCGGCCAGCGCAGTCCCAGGCCACGCCACCGCCGGCCATCCGGCTGCATCAAACCGCCGCGCTGGGCCCACTCGCCTGGCAGCGGCAAGGGACAGATGCTGCACCATAGCCTGCCACCCAGCGGGACGAGCACCAGGATCAGCGCCCCCCACCATGCGATCCAGACCAGTGTGATGGCGGGATTGCGATTGCCAACCGGCGTGCCTAGAAATCCAGCCAGGCTCAGATAGACGAACACCCCTAGCGCGGTCGCGCCGACCAGCCATTGCGGCCAGCGGCTCACCAGCAAGCGGCGCAGCCAGGGCCAATCGGTGATCACCCACCCCTCAGCTTTCATGCTGCTCATCCTTCAAGAGCGGCACGACCCCGGCCGCCAGCGCCAATAGGGCTGCGGCCGCGATTCGTGGTGCGCGCTTGGGTTCACCGACCTCCAGCCGGCCGAGCATGAAGGGGTGCATCGGGCCGCAGGTCACCGAGCAACGGATACGGAAGACTCCCGGTTCGGAAGCGATGAAGCTAACTTCGGCCGTCTGCCCCGGGTCTGCCTCGAGCTCAAGGCCGTATCCGTCGAGATAAAGCCCGTGCACGACGTCGGCGGGGACCAACTCGAGCGTGACGCGCTCGCCCGGCCGCACGCGCAGGACGGCCGGCTCGAAGGCATAGCGGCTGGCGCGCACCTGCACCACGCGCGCGCCGCTGTTCTTACCGCTGACACCACTGGCCGGCGGCAGGCTCAGAACGGCCAGGGCGGCCAGCAGGAGGAGCGCCGGGATCCATCGTCGCCAAAGCATGATTCAGGGCATGTTGGAGGGCCCGAAGGGGCTGTATTTCTGATCGACGATGGCCTTCATCTCGGCCGCCGCGCGTCCTTCCATCTGCATGCGCATCACGTCACGCGTGATGTCCACACAGATGCCTCAACCGAAAGCGTGGGCGTCGAAGACCAGGCTCCCATCCGGCCGATGTTCCGCCACATAGCAGTCATAGTTCGAGGTATGGCCCACACCGCCGCATCCACAGTAACAGGGGATCTGGCGCAGTAGCTCCGGGTTGGCGATTGCGAAGCGATAGGCTTCGCGCACCGTCTCCGGGGCCGACTGGAGCTCCGGCGGGAGCTCCGACAGGGGGGCCAACTCGATCTCTCCGGCGCCGCCCGCCCCGCACGCAGCCGCGGCGAGCGCCAATCCCAGCAGCGTCGTTAGCAAGAGAATATGCCGCATCCGAAACCACCTCCGGTCAGGCAAGTGCCTTGCCTGAATGCTACCCGCCCTGCATTCTGATGAAAACGGATAAACATCCCTCGAATATCATCGAAGGTCACAGCGGGCATAGGCAAAATGGCCTATGGGGGCCGCGCAGGCGCCCCATGCGATCCCCGGCGAAGCGCCAGGCTTCCGCCTGGGCGGAAGCCCCCTGGACAGAAGGCGACCATCGGATTATAATTTCCCCATGGGGGGGATGGGCATATAGATTATCATGGCGCCCCACCCTCACGGAGGTAGCGATGGCGGAACAAGAGAGGCTCGAATTTGAAATCCAGGGGATGACCTGCGACTCCTGCGCCAAGCACGTGGAGCAGGCATTGCGAGAGAGCGAGGGCGTGGAGCAAGTGCGGGTCCCCGGCTGGGAATCCGGCCGGGCCGATGTCGTGGTGCGCCGTGGCGCAGATCACCAAGCCCTGGCGCAGGCGGTCGAGGCCGCCGGCTATAAAGCGCGGCTGCGATCCCGCAGATCCCTGGAGGAGCAGCCGGGGGATCGGGGCGCCGACCAGGACTTCGACCTGATGGTGATCGGGGGCGGCTCCGCCGGCTTCGCGGCCGCCATCAAGGGCGCCGAACTGGGCCACAGGGTCGCAATCGTCGAGGCCGGCACCATCGGCGGCACCTGCGTGAACGTGGGTTGCGTTCCCTCCAAGGCGCTCATCCGGGCCATGGAGCATTACCATGCGGCGGGCGATCATCGCTTCCGGGGCGTGGAGACCTCCCGCGGCGCCCTGAATTGGGGCCAAGTTGTGGCCCAGAAGGATGAGCTTGTGGCCGAGCTGCGCCGTTCCAAATACCAGGATGTGCTCGCGGCCTACCTCGAGATCAACTATATACAGGGCCGCGCCCGCCTGAAGGGTGGCAACGGCGTCGAGATCGACGGTCAGCCTTACAAGCCGGGCAAGATCATCATCGCCACCGGCGCCCGCCCCTGGGCGCCGCCCATCCCCGGCCTGGCCGGGTCCGGCTACCTGGACAGCACGGCGGCCCTTGACCTGAAGGAACTGCCCCGCTCCATGATCGTCCTGGGCGCTAACGCCGTCGGCTTGGAGCTGGCGCAGATCTACGCTCGAGCGGGAACCTTTGTCACCGTGCTCGAGCTCATGCCGCGCATAGCGCCCTTTGAGGACGAGGCCATCAGCCAGGCGCTGCAGGAAGCCCTGCAGGCGGAGGGGCTGCAGGTCGTGCCTGGATTCCAGACGGCGCAAGTCGAGAAGCGGGAGGGTCGCTACCGAGTCGTCGGGGCGGAGGACGGCGCTGAGCGCGTTTTCGAAGCCGAGCAACTGCTGGTCGCCACCGGCCGCCGGCCCAACACCGCCGATATGAGACTGGAGCAGGGCGGCGTCGAGCTGGGTCCACGCGGCGAGATCCTCGTGGACGAAACCCTGCGCAGCACCAACCCGCAAATCTATGCCGCCGGCGACGTGATGGGCAAGGACATGTTCGTCTACACCGCCGCCTATGGCGGCGCGCTGGCGGCCGAGAACGCTCTGACGGGCGCCGGTAAGGTCTATGACGCCCGCGCCATCCCCCGCGTCACCTTCACCGATCCCCAGGTGGCCTCCGCCGGGCTGACCGAAGCCCAAGCCCGCGAGGCGGGCTATGAGGTGGCCGCAAGCACGCTTCCCATGAGCTACGTGCCCCGCGCCCTTGCAGCGCGCGATACCCGCGGGCTCATCAAACTCGTCGCCGACACGGCTACAGACCTCCTGCTGGGCGCCCATATCCTGGCCCCCGAGGCAGGCGAGATGATCCAGGTGGCCAGCCTGGCGCTGCGCTTCGGCCTGACCCTCAGCCAACTGCGTGAGACCCTCTTCCCCTACCTGACCAACGTGGAAGGCCTCAAGCTGGCCGCGCTGGCTTTCGAGAAGGACCTGTCCAAGCTGAGTTGCTGCGCCGGATGACACCGACATCGTCCATGCCACAGGCAAGCCATGAGACGGCTAAGATGCGAGGAGGAAATCGATGGCAGAGGCCCCATATGCAAATGCCACCACCTACCTGGAACCCGATCTGATCGAGAATTTGCAGGCCCGGCTGAGCCGCATTGAAGGGCACGTGCGAGGCGTCAAGCGCATGCTCGAGGCCCACGAGGACTGCAACGACATCCTGGTGCAACTCGCCGCAGTCAAGGCGGCCATCAATCAGGTGACCCTCAAGCTCCTCGAGGGACACCTGCACACCTGTGTGGCCGAATGCACCCTCTCGGGGGATCTCCAGGCGCTAGAACGCCTCAATCGTGCCATGGCGCTGGTGTTGAAGAACGCGTAGGCCGATCAGCGCCTGCATGGGTTCCACCGCCTGGCAGATTGAAACCCTGCAGGGTGCCAGGAACTCCCCTCAGGGCTCCCTGAGATTTCTCATTCGAACATGCTTGGTCTTGCCCGGGCCTTGGCATGGGCCGGCCGACGCGCCTCCAGCGCATGGAGACCATGAAGCCGTTTCCGTTCCTTGCCGTTCAATGTCACCTGTTCTCTCATGAGATGACATTATTACTGAACTAATAACCCCTGACATTTTTATTGGAATATAACAGCAATGTACGCGAGCGCTTGACATCCCAAGAAATCCCTATTAATATCT
>CAZBLT010000018.1:0-44967 GCA_964492745.1 uncultured Anaerolineaceae bacterium | reverse complement strand
GGCGGTGTGAACTTCCTCGAGCGAAAGGAGGATTTAACCCGGATGCTCGTTTTCCTCCAATTCATCGAGGCTGGGCGCGGCCGGGCAGAACCGAAGCCGCAGCCCGGCCTTGCGGCCTACATAGACCAGGAAGTCTGCCATGGCGCTATCCGAGCAGAGGATCCAAGCCTGCATGGGCCGCCTCCAAATAATCCAGGATCGTTCGCCTAAGGGATAGAGGTTGGGAGCAATGCTTGGCGCAAGAATTGGATGCCGAGGTATATCATGAAGAACCCCGTGAGAAGGATCAGGCCCCGGTAGCGGGACTGCGTGAGCCAAGAGCTGCCAGCATGTGCGGTCACCGAGAGCAACGTGTTCCACCCAAAGTCGGCACCGATGTGGCCGACGAAGAAAGCACCCATAGCCCAGATCCCGGCCGATCGCGCCTGGGCAATATACGTGGCTGCCACGGTGACCCACCATGCGTACCAATAGGGGTTCGAGACAGTGGTCGCCAGTCCGAGCAAGGATAGGGAGGGCGCGTTGCGGCGAGGGACGTCCTGCTCGGGGCTGGCCAGCCGCATGCGGTTGCGTCCAGCGGCCAGCATGTAGCCAGATCCCATGCCGAGAAGCATAAGGCCGCCCGCGGAGCCGATGGCCCGCTGAATGAAAGGGGTCGCCATGCCCGAGGCCAATCCGAGGCTAATCAACACAAGCATGGCGAGCTCCAGGAGGCAATGCCCGGCCGATACCAGCGGGCCAACCCGCCATCCCTGGCGCGGCGCTTCGGTGATGATCGCCGCGGACACAGGCCCAGGAGAGACGACGGCGCCCAGAGATATCAGGAATGAGAAGCTCAAAATGGGTAAGAAGCCATGAGTCGGCACCGGAGGGCTCTCCGCTTCAAGGGGACCATTGTAGCCCGAAAATGCCCGAGGGGAAGGCGTGAGCCGGACAGGCAGGCGTGCAAAGAGAGAGCCTTAGTGGGGTTCTGTGCCTATGCCTTCGGTGGCAGCGGCAACGGCAGGGGCTAGGCCTTGACGAAGCGGCTCAAGTCTGGGAGAACAAGGTTCTCGGTTGCGCCGCGCTGCAAGGCGCCACGATTGGCGGCTTCGAAATTCCGGTGGACTTCACGCAATGCGCGAACTTGCCACGCAGGCGGATCCTGGGAGAAAACCGCCAGGCTGAGCGTATAAGCGCCAGGGATGAGCAGGAGCGTCTCACCGGTCTCGGTCTTAGTGGCGAACATTCTGCCATCGGAGGAGGCTTCTGGGCCGATCCCGAAAGTGCCCAGCAGCCCCATGGCATCCTCGGCAGCCGGGGGCATCTTGCCATGCACAAAGATGCGGGCGCGTGTCTTGATATCGTACAGGCCGACGCTGTAGCAGGTGGCCTCATTGAGCTGGAGCAGGAAGCGCGTCTTTCCTTCTTCCAGGACGACCTGCCATCGGTCGCTGTCGGGATAAGTCTGGCGCAGGCGGAGTGCGACCTCGCGCTGCTCCATATAATGCCGGTAGATGGCCCGGTACTGTGAGGCGTTGATGCGCCCTTGCTGGAAATCCTGCTCGAGACGGGCGATCTTTTGATCCAGAATCTCCAGCCGGCGTTTGAGTTCCGGATCATCGATTCGGTCGAGGCTGATCGCGTCGCTTGGGGGCAGAGCCGGGGCAGCTGCAACGGCAGGTTCTGCGGCCTGGGGTTGTTTGGATGCGGGCATCTCTTCCGCTTCGGGCAAGGCCTCTGCAGGGGTCTCTTCCTTCAGGAAGGGTGCAGCCTGGATGCCGCCGAGCTCATCGATCTTGCGCTGCTGTTCGCGCAGCAACTCGCGTACGGCCCGAAGCTGGCCGGCACTGATCATCCCATCGCAGAAGGCAAGCGCGGCCGAGTAGAAGCGTTCCTGGGCGCGCTCAAGCCTCTCCAGGGCTTCTAAGTATTCTGAATCACCACTCGCCGAGGTTCCGGCGTTCGAGCGCTTTGCAGGCATCTCTGTCTGCTGCTCACGCGTGCGCGCCTCGGCGGAAGCGCTAGGATCTGCCACCATACACTTGCATGATAGCACGCGCCCATCTTGCTTGGCACGGGAAAGATGTACCATCCCTGGCCACTCCCTTCAATGGCCCATGGCCAACGGGGTATACTTGGCCCGTTCAGGACTGTGCAACTCCCATGCCGTTTGAGGGCATGTTGCTTCTGAGGTGATCAAGGAGCCGCCATGCGAATACGACCCCTTTCCGCTCTCGTGCTGGCCATTTCGATCTCGCTCTGGGGCTGCAGTCGCGGGCAGGAACCTCCCGGCCCCATGCGATCGCCCGAGCAGGTACTGCAGACCGCCCAGGCTCGAGCAGAGGCCACGCGCCAGGCCACCTTTCAGACCCCGCCCCCCACACCGATTACGCCCTCGCCAACCGTGACGCCGCAACCTCCCACGCCAACGCTCACTCCTACACCCGGAGAGGTGCTGGCAATCCCCAACTACAATGCCATCCTCCGTGCTGGGCCCGATGAAACATATGGGCGTGTGGATCTCTTCCTGGTGGGGCAGCAGGCGCTCGTGGTCGGCCGCTATGAGAACACGGTGTCGGGAACCTGGTGGTTGCTCGAACGCCAAGGGGAGGGTCAAGATGGATGGGTGTGGGGCGGCGCGGTTACGCTCCAAGGCGACGTGTCTTCCGTCCCCGAGTTGCCGCTTCCACCACGGTAAGCGCTCAGCATACCTCAGAACGGTGGCTCTAGAAGACCATGGTCACAGCCCCTTGAAGGGGACGAGGATATGAAGAGTTTCGCGGGAAGGAAGCGCGCCCCCAATTTCGGCTCCCGAAGTGTCGTGATAGATGGAATCTCTGCCAGGCGGCGTGGTATTCATGCTCGGATGCGAGCCGTTGTGATTGGAACCAAGGCCTTGGCAAAGAGGGGAGTGGAGAAGCCTGGCTGCACAGAAGGCCGCGCAGCCAGGCTTCCATGGTTTTAATAACTAGCGGTGATGCAGGTGCTGTGCAGCGATGAAAGACAGGCCATGGATGGTGAGAGCCTGCGCGGTGTTGTTGATCGCCTCCCACTTGTCGATGAAATTCAGCGTCAAGGCGTCCCAATCCCCCGAATCGATGATCTCCTGCTTGTCGCGGAAGTAATCCAGGATGTCGGAAGGATGCTCGCGCTGGGAGTCGATCTCCGGCTCGCCGCCCTCGTGCTTGGCAGAGATGTTTGCAACGTGATCAGCCACCTGGATGAGCTCATCGCGGCGGTTATAGGGCTGGCGGACGATGTTCTTGATAGTTTCGGTGATGTGGTGTTCAAAGCGCACTACATCTTCGAATCCTAGATCGTGCCGGAATTGGGCTGTAAGCTCCATGGTGCGGTTGTTAATGGAATTGCTCCAGTTGAAACCAATCAGGGGCGAAGTGCCATCTTCGCGACTGAAGAGCTTGGCGCCGATCAACGTCCATAGGGCTGCGTAGGGGTTGTCGTTGCCCATGTAGACCGAGATCTTGAACTCGATATCGACGCCCAGGCGGTGCAGCAGGTAGCCCACCAGCACCGTGCCGGGGTTGACGTTCAAGACCTGACGGACTCCGTATTCGGTGTAGTAATAGAGGAATTCATCCAGCCATTTCAAGGCGTAGTCGTTCGGCTGCCCCACACCGCCGAAGTAGCCGGTGATGGTTTCCGGCCCGCCCAGATGGATGTTTGATCCATCCGTCCCCTTGGTGTCCAGCGTCTCGACCCAGCTGGTCCCGATGATCTGCATCGCAGCCGCCATCGCTGGCAAATCGCCGTCTTCTTCCTGTTCCTTCATCTTGCGCACGCGGATGAAGCGCCCCGGCATCAATTTCTTCTCAGCGATCGAGCGCTTTGCGATCTCGATCACCCAGGGGAAGTACTGGCAGGCGCTGATCTCGAGCGTGACCGCGAAGGGCTCCTTGAAATCCTTGCCGTCTGCCGCATCGCCGAGGACCTTCCGGCGGTAGTCGGCCACCGAGATGAAGGCGTTCTCCTCACGTTGCTCGATCAACCAGTCGAGATCTCCTATGTATTCTGGCCGTCGCTGTTGGATCCTCTCTCGCAGCACCTCGGGCCTGGAGGCGGCCTCAGCCTTGGCGTTGATCTCGGCCGGGGTTCCATATTTCGCCACCACTCCCAAGAATTCCTGGATGACCTCCATTTGTGGGTCCAGCAGGACCCGGTTGATATCTTCCAGACGGGAGGTGGGGATTTCTAGGAGTCCTTGAAGGCTGGCGTTCATGCCGTCTCTCCTTTTTTCCATGAGGCACCGCTGCTCATGTCTCGGCGTCCAGCATGCCCAGGAGCGCTTCGTACTCCTCGTCGGACATGCCAAACCAGTTCTCCGGCTGGGGGAAGGCCTTCTCTTGGACCTCCTGGACGTACTGCTTTAGGCCGTTGAGGATCAGGCCTCCGGCATCTGCGAAGACCTTCGCCATCTTGGGCTTGAACTTGGGATAGAGGCCGAACATGTCATGGTAGATGAGGAGCTGGCCATGTGCATGTGGGCCAGAGCCCAGGCTGATGTTGAAGCAGGTCTCCATGCGTTCCGTGATGAGTTTGCTCAGCCGGTCGGGGATCATCTCGAAAAGGATGGCGAAGACGCCGGCCTCCTCGAGAATTTTGGCATCATCCAGGATGCGCTTGGCCTGCGCCGCGCCGCGGCCCTGGACCCTGAAGCCCCCGAGTGCGCTCACGCTCTGAGGGGTCAGCCCCAAATGCCCCATGACCGGGATGCCCGCTGCAGCGATGCCTCGGATGCGGTCGACCATCTCCCGGCCGCCTTCCAGTTTGATGGCGTCACAGCCCGCTTCTGCCATGAAGCGCCCGGCGTTGCGGATAGCAGCCTCTACGCTGGGCTGGTAACTCATGTAAGGCATGTCTCCCACCAGGAAGGCGTTGGGCGAGCCCCGGCGGACGGCTTGCGAGTGGCGGATCATGTCATCCATCGTGACCGGCAACGTGGTGTCGTAACCGAGCATGGTCATGCCCAGGCTGTCGCCCACCAGGATGATATCCACGCCGGCCTGCTCCTGAAAATATGCGGTTGGATAGTCGTAGCATGTGAGCATCGTAATGGGTATGCCCTCCTCGACCTTCCTGAAGAGTGTCCGGAGGGTGACCTTCTTGCGTTCGCTCATGCGAATCCTCCTTATAAATGTCCTCCCGGCGGCTGCCCTGGAATCGCTGGTCTGACCGCCCGGGATGCAGCCAGGCTCGGCGACCTCTGGCGTCAAGCCCCCTGATGAGTCTAGGGCAACTGACAGGGCGGCACAAGTTACGTAATTCTCAACAGGCGTGGACGTTCCCCACATACGCGGCCATCGCCGGGAAGGGGCCTGGGAGCGGCGCCGCGGGCCGATGCCGAGCGGCGGCCGGTCAGGATTCTGGGGGCGTGGGGGAGGGCGGTCCCGAGACAATGTGAGTGCCGCGCGTGCTCCCAAGAAGCACATCCAACAGTGCCTCTGGCTCCTCGGCGGAGAAAATGCGCACATCCGCTCCGGGAAACCGTTCGGCCAGCTCCAGGGAGATCTCGACCTTCGAAGCCATCCCCCCAGTGACGTCCGCGCCTTGGGGCGCGTCGAAGTACATGGTGGCGAAATCTCGCCGTGCAAGTGTCTTGTAGATCTCGTCGCGTTGGCCGCCCGGCCGCAGGACGCCGGGTGCGCTCCCAGCCAGCAGCACCCGGCGGGGCCGGAGCCTCTCCGCCAGGTATGCGAACACCTGCTCGGTTGAGACAATTGCCGCACCCTGCTCGCGATCGAACACAACATCCCCCATCGTTAGAGGCAGCAGCCCGGCTTCGAGCGACCGCTGGATGGGAGCATGGGCCATGGAAATCAGCCTGCCGTCTTCGATCAATGCGGAGGCGGAGGGCGGGTAGGAGATCGCCGGTAGACCCTCCTGCCAGAGGGCTTCCAGGACCAGTATATGAAGGCGGTGTGCGGCGCGCCAGACCTCGGCATACTCCCTCCAGGCTTCCAGCGTTGGTTTGCCTTGGTGAGCCCCCATCCGGGCGGCGGCAGCATGGCCGAAAGAACCTGAGCCATGGCCGATAAGTATCCTCAGAGGCTGCTGTTCCAGCGCGCGACGAACCTCTCGCGCTAGACGCGCTATCGTCTCATGGCGCGGGGTTTCGGGCTGATCCTTTTGGGTGATCAGCGATCCGCCAAGTTTGAGAAAGATGAGGTTATCCGGCGATGGAGGCATGTCGTACCCATTCTGCGCCATGGTCTAGAAGAGCGGTTTCAACCCGGGATGCGGATTCCGGCGGCGTCAGCGCGACCATGATGCCCCCTTGTCCGGCGCCTGAGAGCTTGGCGCCCAGGGCTCCCGCTTGGCGCGCCGCGTGAGTGAGACGCTCGAGCTCTGGCAGGCTTACGCCCAGAGATTCCAGCAGCGATTGATTGGCGTCCATCAGGCTTCCAATGCGAGCAAGTTCGCCTGCTTGCAACGCCCTCAAAGCTTCGCGGCTGATTTCCCCGATAGCATCGAAGAGACGTTCGTATGTATCAGAATCCCGCTCCCATCGCTGGCGCAGGCCAAGCACGGCCTCGGATGTGGGCGTTGTGATCCCACTGTGGCCAAGAACCAGATGCAAAGGTCTTCCCGGACGGAACCTTCGCGGTATCTGGCCGCGAACGAAGTAGATGGGATTCTCCCAGGCGATGACCGTATTGTCGATGCCTGAGGGAGTCCCGTGATGCAAGCGCTCAACCTCGTATGCCAGATTGGATATCTGCTCGATTGTGAGGGCTTTGTCGAAATGCAGTGAGAGCCCTCGCAGGAGAGCCACCGTGATGGCGGCGCTGGAGCCCAGGCCGGCAGCCACGGGAATGCTGGACTCGATCGTGATTTCCAGGCCTTGATGCTCCGGCGCCCCGATTGTCTCCATTGCAAGCTTGATGGCCTTTGCGAGCGGGTCCTCAGCAGGAGCCTCCTCGAGGCGGTATTCCTCTCCCAGATCGACCGCACGGATCAGAATCCCCTGCCGGCCGACATGCGGGGCGTCGGCCAGGCGCGCGGTGGCCGAGAGGCCCTGCAAAGGAGCGGCGATGGCCGGGCGTCCATAGACGACGGCATGTTCGCCGAAAAGGATCAGCTTGGCACAAGCCTGAGCTTCGGTCATCTCGCAAGATAGAGGATGGCGACGACGCTTGCACCCCAAAGGAGGACGGTGAGCATGAGTGGCCTGTCGGTCAGGGCCAGTTCTTCGGGCGCGCCGCCAGCTCCCTCGACATGAATGAGATAGAGGTAGCGGAAGATCCCGTAGATGACGAAGGGGATGGTGAGCATCATGGCGTGGTTGGCCGGCAAGTTCTCGGCAGAGAAGGTGTAGAGCGAGTAGGCCACGATGGTCGTGCTTGAAACGATGGCCAGAAGCTGGTCTACAAACGAGATGGTGTAGCCCTCCAAGACCCGCCGGTGAGCGTTGGCATTCTCGGCAAGCAGGATCATTTCAGCCCGGCGCTTTCCCAGCCCCATGAAGAGCGCTAGCAATGTCACGCAAACATACATCCAGGGCGAAAAGCGTTGCACTGTGATGAGCGCCACACCAGCGCCCACGCGCAGCACAAAGAAGCTGGCCAGAGTGAGCACATCAATGATTGCGTAGTGCTTGAGAAAGAGCGAATAGAACAGGTTTAGCAACATATAGCCGAGCAGGATGACCCCAAAAGAGGTCGCGAGGCTGAAACCCAGGAGCGTTGCCAATAGGAAGAAGACCACGGCTGCCACCGCGGCGACGTTCTTGGGGAGCCTTCCCGAAGCAATGGGTCGGCTGCGCTTCTGGGGATGCTGCCGGTCCTGCTCTAAATCAGCGAGGTCGTTCATTAGATAGACCGCCCCCGCGCCCAGACAAAGCAGCAAGAAGCCCGCCAGCGTCTTCATGAATGGTTCGGGTCGGAAGAGCTGTTGATCGAAGACCAGCGCGGCGAAGATGATGCCGTTCTTAATCCATTGCTTTGGCCGCATGGCCTGCAGCAGGGCTTTCATCATGCCGGGCATGATAACCGCAACCTCCTGGGTGGGCAAGCTATGCGGATGCATGCGGCATGCCATGCTGGAGGTTAGCGTGTACAATCTCCTCCGTGCCTGGCAAGAGAAGGGCGGATTTGCTACTCGTGGAACGGGGGCTGGCCGAAAGCCGCGCCCAGGCTCAGCGTTTGATCATGGCTGGGCAAGTGCGGGCCGGCGGGGAAATCATCCACAAGCCCTCGGATCTGGTGGAAACGAGCACCAGCCTCGAAGTCTGTGGCGGTCCTCGCTTTGTTTCGCGTGGGGGCGAAAAGCTTGCCGCGGCGCTAGCCGCCTTCCAGCCAGCCGTCGCTGGGGCGGTATGCGCCGATGTGGGTGCCTCCACCGGGGGATTCACCGACTGCCTGCTCCAGCATGGTGCCGCCAAGGTCTATGCCATCGATGTGGGCAAAGGCCAACTGCATTGGCGACTGCGGAAGGACCCGCGGGTCGTAGTCATGGAGGGCGTGAACGCCCGCTATCTGGCCGGTCTGCCGGAGTCTGTCCAGATCGTGACAGTGGATGCAGCCTTCATCTCCCTGCGGTTGCTGCTGCCCAGGATTGTGTCCTGGTTGGAGCCCCATGCAGAGGTGATTGCCCTCGTGAAGCCGCAGTTCGAGGTGGGACGGCAGTCGGTTGGCAAGGGAGGTGTCGTGCGGGATGCCGGCCTGCATCGAGAGGCCGTCGTGAGCGTGGCGCAAGCGGCGCGGAAGCTGGCGCTGGGGCCTGTGGGGCTGATCCGCTCGCCGATCACGGGCCCAAAGGGCAATATCGAGTTCCTGTTGCACCTCCGTCTCGGGGATCCCGGCATCGACATGAAAGAACTAATCGGGGACATCTTCCCACCGGCTGAAGAATAGCGCTGTCTTGGGTATACTTGGCCCGTCATGCAACCCATCATCGAGCTTGAGTTCCGCCAAAAAACATGGCGCCAATGGGCGGCCTGGAAGCTTGCCCGCCCGGCTGGCTCTGCAGAGGCCGGGTCTTGAAGAGCAGGCGATCACGCACTCTGACAGGCGTCCTTCTGGGATTCCTCATCAGCGCCGTTGCTCTGGCGCTCTTGCTGCGCTGGTCGGGGTGGGGGCCGCTCTGGGCCACGCTCCGGCAAGTCGACCTGCGATACTTGCTGGCAGGCGCTCTGGTCTTCCTGGCTTCGATGCTGGCCAGGGCACGAGCATGGCAGCTCATCCTGAAGAAGCAATTCGGCATCTGGCGGGTGCTCGCGGCGCTGAACGAGGGCTACCTGCTCAATAACATTCTGCCATGGCGGATGGGCGAGTTGGGCAGGGCGATACTGTTGGGGCGCCGGCCCGGCGGATCGGTTATGAGAGTGCTCTCATCAATCTTGGTTGAGAGGCTCTATGATGTCTTCCTGGCCTTGAGCCTCCTGATTGCATTGTTGCCTGAAGCGGTGGGCCTTCCAAGCGCCCTCCGCAGCGCTGCGATGGTTACATTCTTGCTGGCGGGGAGCGCCACGGTCATCTACGTCATCTTGCGCAACCCCACCTGGTTGCGGGACCTAATCGGGCGGCTGCCAGGCGCAGTCTGGGAACCACGCTGGCAGCGTCTGCGGGAAGGGCTGACGGCTCTTTCCGACCGCAGGCTCTTTCTGGGCAGCCTGCTCTGGCTGGTGGTCAGCTGGGCTCTGGCGGGTCTGGAATATTGGCTTGTGCTGCGCTCCATCATTCCCGGCGCCCAATTGCGCTGGGCCTATTTCATGCTTACGGTCACACTTCTGGGTGTGGCCGTGCCCTCCTCCCCCGGTTACCTTGGAGTCTTTGAGGCCGCCGGCGTGCTGGCGCTATCTGTCTTTGCGGTCCCCCAGGCCCAAGCGCTTGCCGCGACTTTGCTTCTGCATGGCATGGTCTACGTTGCCGGCTCCACCTTCGGCTTGATAGCCCTGAGCAGCGAGGGGGCCACTGTCTCAGGCCTATACGCCGAAATACAATCCTGGCTGGCCTCCCCTGAAGGGGATCAGGCGGTGTGAATGCGGATCCTCAATAGCCTTTACTATTACCGGCCGCACTATTCCGGCCTGACGGTTTACACAGAACGCCTCGCCCGGGGGTTGGCGCGGCGGGGCCATCAGGTCACGGTGCTCACCTCGCGTTACGATCGCAGCCTGCCGCGACTGGAGCGGCTGGATGGCGTGCAGGTATATCGCCTCCCGGTGGCACTGCGGGTCAGCAAAGGCCCGATCATGCCGACTCTGCCGTTTTGGGCGGGATGGATGATCCCGCGACATGACATCGTTCACCTGCATGTACCCCAGCTCGACGCGGCCCACGTGGCGCTCATGGCGAAGGCGATGGGCAAGCCGGTCGTACTCACCTATCATTGTGATCTTCGCCTGCCGTCATCGATTTTGAACCGGGTGGCCAACCTGCTCTCGTCTTGGGCCAACCGCGTTTCTGTTGCGGCAGCGGACGTTGTGGTTGCTAATGCCATGGACTACGCCGAGGCCTCCACAACACTGCGGCGCCATCTCGATAAAGTCGTAGTCATCCCGCCGCCCATCGAACTTCCGGCCGTTTCTGGGGAACGGGTGCGAGGATTGCGCGAACGGTTGGGGCTCACGGGCAAGGGTCCGCTTATTGGCATGGCCGCCCGCCTTGCGACAGAGAAGGGGGCTGAGTTTCTGGCCCAAGCGCTGCCCAGGATCTTGGAGCGGTACCCTGAAGCATGTGTGCTCTATGTGGGCCAATATGAGAACGTTCTTGGGGAGGAGGATTACGGCCGCAGAATCGCCCCCCTGATCCAAGCTTTGGGCGATCATTGGAGGTTCCTGGGTGTCCTCGAGCCGGATGATCTGGCAGCCTTCTTTGCGGCCTGCGAAGTAACTGTCCTTCCCAGTCTAAACAGCACGGAAAGCTTCGGGATGGTGCAGGTCGAGTCGATGCTCTGCGGAACTCCGGTTGTTGCCAGTGACCTGCCGGGTGTGCGCTACCCCACTCAGGTAACGGGCATGGGCCTGACAGTGCCGCCGGCGGATGCGGAAGAACTCGCCGAGGGGATCCTCAAGGTGCTCTCTGAGCCAGACCGTTTCAGCCGGCCGCGGGAGGACATGCAAAGCCGTTTTGGCACCGAGGCGGTCGCGGATCGGTATGAGAAGCTCTTTGAAGAAACCTTGAAAGGCAAAGCCTGAGGCACACCATGGCCGAGAAGGAATTTCTATGGATGCACCTGCGTGCCCTACCTTACTTCCGGGCGTTGCTGCGCTCGGTCGAGGCGCGCTTCTATCAGGACCTGGACTTGCCGGCGCCCATCCTCGACCTCGGCTGCGGAGACGGGCATTTCGCCTCTGTGGCAATCGACCGGCCGGTGGATATCGGCGTCGACCCCGACCAAGCTTCCCTGCGGGAGGCGCAGGCCAGAGGCTGCTATCGAACCCTGGTCCGCGCGGATGGCGCCCGGCTGCCACTGCCAGACGCCGTGATTGGCTCGGCATTCAGCAACTCCGTGTTGGAGCATATTCCGCATTTGGAAGAGGTGCTCGCCGAGCTTGGTCGTGTGCTCAAACCGGGCGCACCGCTGGTCTTCACGGTTCCGAATCCCGGTTACCGGCATGATCTGAGCCTGCCGGCCTGGCTCCGGCGGATCGGGCTCCCTGGCTTGGCGCAAGCCTATGCAGATTGGTTCATGCGCATGTCCCGGACAATTCACCTCTATGAAGAGAAGGGCTGGGAGGCGCGGCTGGATCATGCCGGCTTCGAGATCGAGACCACTTTCCGCTACTTCTCGCCGGCGGCGCTGCATGCACTGGAATGGGGACATTACTTAGGCTCGCCCTGCCTCTTGCCGCGTGCACTCACCGGGCGTTGGATCCTGGCACCCTATCGGTGGAATCTGCGGTTGACGGAAGCCTTCGTGCGACGTTACTATGAGGAACTTCCCATGGAGCAAGGGACTTACAGCTTCTACCTGGCTCGCAAGAGATGAGCGACATACATCAGCACGACCGTCATCGAACCTTCGACACTCCCGAGATGGCCGAGCCCACTATCTGGGACTGGGTGAAATCCTGTCTGCGCGGCCGGCCGCTGCCCCTGCCGGTGCCGGCGGAAGAGGCCGCGCCTGCTGCGTCTGATACTGAAATGGAGCCCGGCCCGGCAGAATTTCAGGTCCCACCTGGGATCGGCGCAAGAAGGCCGCGCTTCCGCGCGGCCCAGTTGCGGCTTCCGATGGCGCTCTTCCTCGCGTTCACGGCCCAATTGGGCTTGGAGCGGAGGCTGGGCAGCGCGGGCTGGAGCCTGCTGCTCTACTTGGCGGCTGCCGCACTCGTGGCCTGGGCAATGTGGGAGCAGGACTTTGAGCTCCCGGGGCCGCTGGTGCGCCCGTCGGCGATTGGGGCCTTCACCTACCGCCCGGCGTTCCTGGCGCTGGCCGTGGTCACCTTCGGATTAACCTACCTGACCTCGGGAGACAACCTCTTCGACGGCATCACAGTCACGCTGTGGTTTGTGTCGATTGTGGCGATCCTCTATGCCTTTTGGGAGGGGGAACTTCCTCACCGGGCGATGTGGCGAAAGGTGCGAGGGTGGCGCTGGGACGCGGCCTGGCGGCTGGAGATCTCGACCTGGACATGGCTGGTTCTAGCGGCCTTGGCGGTGAGCATGTACTTCCGCGTCGCCCGGCTGGCAGAGGTGCCGCCGGAGATGGTGAGCGACCACGCCGAGAAGCTCCTGGACGTGGTCGATGTCCTCAATGGCACCCCCAGGATCTTCTTCCCCCGCAATACGGGGCGGGAGGCGCTGCAGTTCTACATGGCCGCGGCCACGGCCAAATGGCTGGGCACGGGGATCTCCCATCTGACGCTTAAGATTGGCACCGTTGCGGCGGGGCTCATCACTCTGCCCTTCATTTACCTGCTGGGCCGCGAAATCGCTGGCCGGGAGACGGGGCTAGCGGCGATGGCCCTGGCCGCCATAGGATACTGGCCGAATGTCATCAGCCGGGTGGGGCTTCGCTTTCCGCTGTATCCGCTTTTCGTAGCGCCAGCCTTCTACCTGCTTGTGCGGGGGCTCCGCCGCGGTGAACGAAACACCCTGCTGCTCTGCGGCTTGACCGCGGGGGCAGGGCTGCATGGCTATTCGCCGACCCGCGTGCTGCCGCTGGTGATTGCCTTCGGCGCGGCGCTATGGCTGATGCATGGCCCTTCCAAGGGCCGCAGGCTGCAAGTTCTGACCTGGCTGGTGACCGCCGGCCTCGTGGGGCTGGTTGTCCTGGCCCCGCTCTTGCGCATAGCCATCGATAACCCGGAATTGGTCAACTATCGTATGGCCACGCGGATGGGGAGTGCCGAGCGGCCGCTTCCCGGGCCGGCCTGGCAGATCTTCCTCACGAATGCGGCCAAGGCACTGGCTATGTTCGCCTGGGACAACGGGGAGGTCTGGGTCAATTCAATCCCACATCGACCGGCTTTGGATTGGATCACCGGTGGGCTCTTCCATATGGGGTTGGTTCTGCTGGCAGTGCGCTACGCGCGCAAGCGCCGATGGGAGGACCTCTTTCTCGTGCTTTCCATCCCGTTGCTGCAACTGCCCTCGACGCTCTCTCTGGCTTTTCCATCGGAGAACCCGGCCACGAACCGGGCCGCCGGTGCTATCGTGCCGGTCTTCCTGGCGGCCGGTCTTGCCATGGCTAGTATTCCATCCTGGTTCCGGAAGAGCGTGACGGGACCCAGATCACGTCTCTACGGCGGTGCGTTGGCCCTGGCGATCTTTGCACTGGCGGCACGAGCGAATTACCGGCTGGTGTTTGTGGAGTATCAGAATCTCTACCGCCTCTCGGCCTGGAATACCAGCGACGCAGGTGCCGTGATCCGGGGTTTCGCGACCTCCATAGGCAGCTTCGATACCGCGCATGTCGTGGCCTACCCCCATTGGATGGATACTCGCCTTGTGGCAATGAATGCCGGTGTCCCAACCCGCGATTACGCCATTTCGCCCGAGCAATTTCACACGCTGCAGGAGGAGTCTCGGCCGCAATTGCTCTTGCTTCATCTTGAGGATGTGGATTCGCTGGCCGCGCTGCAGCAACTCTTCCCGCAGGGCTATGCAAACCGCTGGACCAGCAGGCTGCCATCGAAGGATTTCGTGATCTTCTTCATTCCGCCGTCCCAAGCCCTTGGCGGCGATGCGAAGCAGGGTGCCGGCTCATGATGCCCGAAGCTCCAGCAGCGACCCCAAAGGGCCCAGCGACCCCGCCGAGCCGGAAGCGGACGTGGGCGGGATTCCGGGGACAGGCCTTATTGCTCCTGATCCTTATCCTAGGGGGCTATCTGCGCTTTGTGGGCATCAACTGGGATGAAAACACGCACCTCCATCCTGATGAGCGCTTCCTGACTCTCGTCGAGACCTCGATTCAAATCCCTGGGGGGCTAAGCGAGTATTTCGACACCGATCACTCCCCGCTCAACCCCCACAATACCGGGCATACATTCTTCGTCTATGGAACCTTCCCGATATTCCTGGTTCGCTATCTGGGGGAGTGGCTGGGAAGGACCGGATACGATGAGATTCACTTGGTCGGGCGGGCCGCGTCGGCAGCATTCGATTTAGTCTCGATCCTTCTGATCTACCTGATCGGGCGTCGTCTGCATAGCGAGAGAGTCGGGCTGCTCGCCGCACTTCTGACGGCGCTCTCGGTGCTGCTTATTCAGCACGCACACTTCTTCGTTGTCGATCCCATTGCAAACACCTTCATGCTGGCGGGCATCTACTTCGCCGTGCGCGCAATGGATACCGGCGAGCTGCGTGATTTCCTTCTGTTCGGTGTCGCGCTCGGCCTGGCCGTGGCTTCGAAGATCAGCGCCGCGCCATTGGCGGCGACATTGGCGCTGGCCGCAGGCATCCGGGTTTGGCAGACGGACCCGCAGGACCGCGAGGCACAGATCCTTCGCTTGGGTGCCTACCTGGTTGCGGCGGCGCTGGTCTCTTTAGTGGTTTTCCGCATCTTTCAACCCTATGCCTTTGCCGGCCCGTCCTTCTGGAATGTGAAACTGAATCCGCGCTGGCTGGCCAATATGGCCGAGATCCGGGAACAGCAGCGTGGTAATACAGACGCGCCCTTTGCCCTGCAATGGGCCGACCGGGAGCCAGTCTGGTTCTCCTTCAAGAATTTGCTGCTCTGGGGGCTGGGCCTTCCCCTTGGCTTGGCGGCCTGGTTTGGCTGGGGATGGGCGCTGCTCGAGAGCCTGCGTGGGCGCTGGCGGCGGCACTTGCTGCCGACGGCCTGGACGGGCGCGTTCTTCTTGTGGCAATCGATAGGCTTCACAAAGGCCATGCGCTACCAGCTTCCTATTTACCCCCTGCTGGCGATGTTCGCCGCCTGGGGTCTATGGGAGGGCTGGAAGCGGAGCAGGGATCTGCCGGGAAGGGCAGGGATCTGGGGTCCGCGGGCGGTGGCGGCAGCCGGGCTGCTCGTCGTCGGCCTGACGGCGGCGTGGGCGTTTGCCTTTCACTCGATCTATAGGCAGCCATTTTCCCGGGCGGAGGCCTCGCGCTGGATCTACCGGCATATACCTGGCGTGGTAAACCTGGTCATCGATGTCGGGGATGAGGAGTATCTCGAAGTCGTCCCCATGCCACAGGATTTCATCCTGCATCCTGAGGCGGTGTACATCGTCGAGATTAAGACGGATCTAACCGGCGAGGTGCGCGAAATATGGATCCCCTATGCCCAGGCGCCCCATCCGCCGGGTGGGGAGGCCGAGCTGGAGGTGACTCTAACCTCCGAGCCGGATTCGGGCGATCTCTACGCCCGCGTGGCCGGGCACAAGATGCTTGGAGCAGGGCAAGAAACCGAGTTCCGGATGCGACTGGCGACGCCGCTCCCTGTCGATCCCGAACGACGGCTCTTCTTGAATCTGAAGAACCAGGGTGGTACCGCCATCGCCATGCGCGGCTCCGTGCTGGTGCACGAGACGAGTTGGGACGATGGCATGCCATGGGGGCTTGAAGGCCGCAACCTGAATGGCCGCTACGAAGTACGCAATCTTGAACTGTATTGGAATGATGATCAGGATGACGACCAGAACGGCGTTCCGGATAAGATTGAGCGCATCGCGGCCTCGCTGGAGCAGGGCGAATATCTGATCATTTCCTCCAACCGGCAATACGGGACCATTCCGCGCGTGACCATCCGCTATCCGCTGACGACTGCCTACTACCGCGCGTTGTTTGGCTGCCCAGAGCCGCAACCTGTTCTGGTTTGTGGAGCGCGCCTGGAAGTCGGAGAACATCAAGGTCAGCTCGGATATGCGCTCTTCCAGGTTTTTGAAAGCCACCCTAGCTTGGGCTCCCTGGAAATCAACGATCAATTCGCCGAGGAGGCCTTCACGGTCTACGACCACCCCAAGGTGTTGATCTTCCGCAAGCAGCCCGACTTTAAACGCGAACGAGTGGAAGCGATCCTCGGGCAGGTCGATGTGAGCCGCGTGCAGCACGTACTGCCGAAGGACGCCGGCGGTCCGGTCCCGAAGGACTTGATGTTGCCCGAGGCCCGCTGGCAGCAACAGCAGACGGCTGGCACATGGTCGGCGCTGTTCGATCCGGCAAGCTGGATCCACCGCAGCACGGCAGTCACGGTGGTGGCCTGGTGGCTTGCAATTGGACTGCTGGGGCTCTTGATGTTCCCCATCAACCGGCTTATCTTCCGCGGCTTCCATGACCAGGGCTATGCCCTCTCACGCCTGATGGGGCTGCTGCTTTTCGCATGGTTCGCCTGGATGGCGGGCAGCCTGGGAATCGGCGTAGGTCGGGGAACCCTGTGGGCGATTCTGGCTTTCCTTGCCATCCTTTCGGGGAGCTTGGCATGGAGCGACCGGCGAGACCTCGCGGCCTTCTTCCGATCGCGCTGGAGGGAGGTTCTCTGGATCGAGGCCTTTGCGCTGGCGTTCTTCCTGCTCGATTTGGCCATTCGCTTCGGAAACCCTGATCTGTGGCACCCGGCGAAGGGCGGGGAGAAGCCGATGGACTTCTCCTACCTGAACGCGGTTCTCAAGAGCAGAACCTTCCCGCCCTACGATCCCTGGTTTGCCGCAGGATACATCAACTACTACTACTATGGATTTGTCCTGGTAGGGATGCCGGTCAAGCTCCTCGGCATCGTGCCTTATACAGCCTACAACCTGATCCTTCCTACCTGGCTCGCCTTGCTCGCGCTCAGCGGCTACAGCGTAGCATACCATCTGGTGGCCGCCGTGCCCGACCGCATCGGGACCCGACTGAGATCCAGCCCGCGGCTGGCCGGCGTAGTGGCTTCGATCCTCTTGGTGGTTCTGGGGAATCTGGGTACGCTGCGAATGTTCTATGATGGGTTCAAGCGCATCGGCACGCCTCCGGGCCAGGAGCAGGGGCGGTTTCTGGTGGGCGCAGCGCACGCTGCACGCGGCTTTGCCCGGTATGTGACGTTTCAGGAGCAGCAGCTTTACCCTCTCGACCAGTGGTATTGGAACCCCAGCCGGGCAATCACACCGGGAGAGGGCGAGGCGGGGCCCATCACCGAGTTTCCCTTCTTCACCTTCCTGTATGGCGATCTGCATGCACACATGATCAGCCGTCCGCTGACAGTTCTTTCGCTGGCGTGGGGGCTTGCCTGGATCCTTTGGATGCGAAGAGGCGGCGGCCGGCTCGTGCTGCAAATACCCTTCCTCGGAATAGGCGGT
This sequence comes from uncultured Anaerolineaceae bacterium, assembly GCA_964492745.1. GTDB lineage: Bacteria > Chloroflexota > Anaerolineae > Anaerolineales > E44-bin32 > E44-bin32. The sequence goes on along the minus strand of CAZBLT010000018.1, from coordinate 27,308 downwards.
CTCATCCTGGGCGCCCTGCGTCCCACCAATACCTGGGATTTTCCGGTCTACTGGGGGCTGGGCGCGGTGGCTGTAGCCTATGGGGTGTGGGAAAGGCGGCGCTCATTCGAACCCCGCCAACTGATGGAGATGGTGCTCTCGGCCGCCTTGCTTCTGGGGATGGCCCAGATCCTCTATCAACCCTACCATCATTGGTATGGCCTGGGATATGAGAGCGCGCGCCTATGGGAAGGCTCACGGACCCCATTGCTCGATTATTTCACCGTGCATGGTGTCTTCATCTTCTTGATCGTGGCCTGGATGGCTTGGGAGAGCTATGCCTGGATGGCAACCACGCCGCTCTCCGCGCTGGCCAAATTGCGCCCTTACGCAGGATGGATTGGGGTATTCTTCCTGCTGCTGGTGGCGGTAACTGCGGGCCTCGTGGGGCTGGGCTACCGTGTAGGATTGATCGTGTTGCCCTTGACGGCCTGGGCGGGAGTTCTCCTCCTGAGGCCGGGCATGCCGTTAGGCAAGCGGGCCGCGCTGGTGTTTGCCGGGATCGGATTGCTCTTGACGTTGCTGGTTGAGGTGGTGGTGCTCGAGGGCGACATCAGCCGGATGAATACCGTCTTCAAGTTCTACCTTCAGGTATGGGAACTCTTCAGCCTGGCGGCGGGTGCGGCGCTTGCGTGGAGCTATGCTACGCTCGAAGTATGGCGGCCAATTCTGCGCCGTTTGTGGCTGGCCCTGGTAGGTTTGCTGCTCTTTGGCGCCGCGCTCTATCCCATGACAGCTTCCTTCGCCAAGATTGAGGACCGCATGGAACCCATGGCGCCCAAAACGCTAGACGGCATGCTCTTCATGCGATACGTCGATCGATACGGTGAGATCGGCGAGCCCTTTACCCTGAGGGAGGACTATGCCGCCATCCGCTGGATGCAGGACAATATTGAAGGCACTCCCGTGATTGTGGAGGCCAATGTGCCCGAGTACCGCTGGGGTACGCGCTATACCATCTATACGGGCTTGCCCGGCGTGCTCGGATGGCGTTGGCACCAATTCCAGCAACGGGTGGCCGCCGATGGAAACCAGGTGGATAACCGGCTTTTCGACATCACCCGCTTCTACTTGACCCAGTCGAGAGAAGACGCCTGGGAGTTCCTCGAAAAATATGGGGTCCGCTATATCGTCCTCGGCCAGCTTGAAAAGGCATACTATGAAGCCGTCTGGCCCTGCTTCCCGGCACAGAATGCATCGGGCGTGACCTGCAATCTGAGAGGCTGGCCCTTGGGGATGCCGACCATTTATGAGCACGTGCCCGCGAAGGCTTGCGAGCCCTTGCAGGCCGACGACCCGGCAGGCGGCCTGCGCTGCCCCACAAGAGGGCTGGAAAAGTTCACGGCGATGGTTGCCGATGGCGATCTGAAGGTGGTTTTCCAGCAAGGGGGGACGATGATCCTGGAGGTCGTTCGGCCATGATGGCGGTGCTTGCCTGGTGGCTGCTCAGCTTTCTCCTTGGCGGGCTGGCCTGGCCTATAGCCTGGCGGATGTTTGGCCGGCTTCCCGATCGGGGTTCCGGCATGGCGCGTGTGCTCGGGATCTTGGCAGGGAGCTACCTCTTTTGGCTCGGGGGTAATCTCGGGTGGCTCCCCACAGATTCGGGCGGAGCGCTCTTGTCCCTGGTGGTCCTGGCAGGGGTGGCGTGGGCCTTTGCGCGCGGCAACGGCTCTGAGATGATCTCCTGGCTTAAGGCGCACCGCCGCTACCTCCTCTCGCTTGAGGCGCTATTTCTGGTTGCCTTTGCCCTCTGGGCCTTCGTACGGGCCAGTAACCCTGCCATCACCGCGACTGAGAAGCCCATGGAGCTGGCTTTCCTAAACGCTATTCTGCGGTCGGAGAGCTACCCGCCCTATGACCCCTGGCTGTCGGGCTACGCCATTTCATACTACTACTTTGGCTATGTGATGCTGGCTTTCCTGGCGCTGCTCACGGGCACTCCGGCCGGCGTGGCCTTCAATGTCGGCAACGCCATGTGGTTCGCGATGGTAGCCACGGCAAGCTATAGCCTGGTTTATAACCTGCTTGCCTCGCGGCGGGATAAACCCATCAAACCATTCGGGGCGCTTCTAGGCCCGCTTTTCGTCCTCATCACGGGCAATTTGGAGGCTTTGCTGGATGTTTTGCACGCGCGCGGGCTCTTCTGGGCCGTGGGCCCGGACGGTTCGCCGCAGTCGCCTTTCTGGCGCTGGATCGGCCTGGAGGAGCTAGAGTTCCCGCCGCCTTCTGCACCATCATGGATCCCCACTCGAAGCTCCTGGTGGTGGTGGCGGGCATCGCGAGTGATCCGCGAACTGGATCTGCAAGGCAGGCCGATTGGCTTGCAGGCGATTGACGAGTTTCCCTTCTTCTCGTTCCTCCTGGCTGACAATCACCCGCATCTCCTCGCCATGCCCTTCGTTCTGATGGCGATCGCATTCGCCTTGCAAGTCTTCCTGGGACCTGGAGCCCGGGTGGGGACATGGCGCCTGCCGTTCGACCGCCGGGTGCGAGACAAGGCGGTGGCTGCTGTGGCTCTGGCAGCGCTCCTGCTTGGTGTGGTTTCCGTGGCGGGCGCCCTGGGCACCGGACTATCTGGAGGACATGCCGTCCTCCGCCTGATCCGTGCCGAGGCCGCCTTCGCCGCCCTGCTGCTGGTGTTCGGGCTGGTAGTCTGGTTTTCCGCAGGACGGGGAAAGGCCATTCTGGCGGCGGCTGAATTTCTTTTCGCGGCGTGGATCTTTGGCGCATTGGCATTCCTGAATGCCTGGGATTTCCCGATCTATCTGACTTTGCTCCTGGGCGTCCTCTTCTGGCACCAGCGGAAGCGGCCACCGGGAAGGATGGTAGTTAACCTGCTGGCGGCGGCCCTGGGGCTTATCGGCGCAGGCGTATTGCTCTACTTGCCCTGGTATCCGGGCTTTGCCTCCCAGGCGGCCGGCATCCTTCCGCATTTGCTGCATCCCACGCGGCCGCTGCATTTCTTCATCATGTTTGGAGTGTCCCTGATCCCGTTGGTCGCCTGGATGGTCATGCGCCTGGCTCATGGCTGGGAGCGGGGTGAGTGGCGTTGGCTCCTGGGTATTGGGCTAGGCCTGCCTGCAGGCCTGCTCATTCTAATGCTGTTCTATGCCGGATTGATCTATCTTGCCATAGATCCGGTCTCACTCGAGTATGCCTTCAGCCTTATGGGTGTATCGACGTTTGGGCAGGCGGTGGCATCCGTACTGGCCGTGCGCCTGGCCCACTCGGGGACGGCCATCCTGTTGGGCCTGGTCTTGGCGGGTGGTGCCATCTTGTTGCGCAGATTATGGCGCTTGGAAGATAGGGAGGGGCCGGTTCCATTCATCCTGCTTCTCATTCTGATTGGCGGTCTCCTGGTGTTGGGGCCCGAATTTTTCTACCTGCGGGATCAGTTTGGGCTGCGCATGAACACAATCTTCAAGTTCTACTTCGCGGCCTGGATTCTTTGGGGACTGGCCGCGGCCTATGCCACCGCGCAGATTCTGGAGCGGCGAGGAGGGCGCTGGATTCCGGTTCAGATCCTGATCCTGCTTCTCCTGGCCGCCGGCCTGCTTTACCCTGTGTTGGCCACTTGGACCAAGACCAATGGGTTCAATCCACCCGAAGGCCGGACGCTTAACGGCGCGCTCCATCCGAGCTACACCTTGCCCAGCGATCGGGAGGCCATCCGCTGGATGAATGCGAATCTCGAGCCCGGCGTGGTGGCCGAGGCGGTCGGCGGGAGCTACACATACTATGGCCGTGTGTCGGTGCACACCGGTTTCCCTACGGTTCTGGGGTGGCCAGGGCATGAGAGCCAATGGAGAGGCGGGGCGCGCGAGATGGGCAACCGGGAGGCGGATATTCGAACGCTTTACCAATCGACAGGTTGGCCGGAAACGCGGGCAATTCTTGAGACGTATGGCATCCGCTATGTGTACGTGGGTGAGCTGGAGCGAAGCGCATACCGGCCCATTTTCGAGGGCAAATTCGAGGCCTTTCTCGAACATGTATACCAGAATGAGGCGGTCGCGATCTATGCTATGCCCGAAGGTGGCCTGCCATGAGTGATGAAGCTAGATCCGTCAGGACTTACACCCTCTCAGTAATCCTGGTGATCGTGCTGGCCGCGGCTGTGCGACTAATAGGGCTCGGACACCCTATGCTTGGGGAGGGCGAGGCTGCTCAGGCGCTTAATGCTGCTGTGCTGACGCCAGATGCCTCCGCATTTTGGCACCCAGGGAATGCGCAGCCACCCCGCAGCCCCGCCTACGAAGTGATGACTGCGATGCTCTTCCATCTGTTTGGGACGAGCGATGGGCTGGCCCGACTCGTGCCGGCGTTGGCCGGCATCGGACTGGCCCTCTGTCCGCTGCTCCTGCGGGGGCAACTGGGCCTGGGGCGGGCTGTGCTCGCCAGCGTGCTGCTAGGGCTATCGCCGACTGCCATCACGACCTCCCGCCTTGCAGGCGGCAGCTCGTTGGCAGTCCTCGGACTGGTTCTGGTGGTTTTCAACCTTCTTCAAGAAGGCTCATCACGCCAGCCTGCCCGGCTCGCCTTTGTGGCCGTTGGATTCGCGGTTGCGATCGCATCCGGCGATATCGGGCTGCATGGGCTGCTGGGTCTGCTCTTGGGTCTGTTGCTGGGCCGGTTTCTCGGTTGGAATCCGTTGGGAATGATCCCCGATCGCGAGGCCCTGAGAAGGCCGGCCGTGCTGGGCATCGCCGTATTGAACTTCCTTGCGATCATCACGGCTTTCGGCATGAATTGGCAGGGGCTGGTCGGGTTTTCTCACGTTCTGGTCCACTGGCTTAGCGGCTGGCTCAGGCCTGGCGAGCAGAGCGCCCTCGCGTTCCTGATGATGCTCCCCGTCTACGAACTCTTGCTTACGGTATTCGGCGGACTAGGCGCCTTGCTCGCCTGGAGGCGGGAGGACCCGCTGGAAAGGCTCATGATCCTTTGGGCGGCAGGTGCATTGCTGGCGGGCATGATCTACGTCGGCAGGCGCCCGGAGATGCTCCTTTGGGCCGTGGTGCCGCTTTCGATCCTGGGAGCCTCGGGAATCCATGTGCTTCTCGAGCGGATCGCCCGCAGGTCAAGGCAAATGGTCTTCTATGCGCTGGTCGCGGTGCTGCTCGTGCTGTCATTCTCGGCGGTTCTAGGCGCCCTCAGCTATGTGAATGGCTACATCCCGCTTCTGACGGGCGGAGTGCAGGGCGGGGGCTTCTTGATCATCGGCGCGGGCATATTAATGCTCGTAAGCGTGCTTGTCCTATTCGGCATGGGATGGTCGTGGTCGCTGGTGCTGGACGCCGCGGGATGCGCCTTGCTGGCCATTGCACTCTTGCTCGGCCTGGGCAGCGCCTGGAGGCTCAACCATGGTCGCGGAGAGCAGGCTGCGGCAGGGCTCTGGTTTCCGAGCGCGCCGACGGCGCAACTGGATCTGCTAGAAGAATCCTTTATTCAGGCTTCACGCGTGTATGCGGGCGCCGATCGAGCGCTCCCGATCCTGTTCCGGGATCCGCCGGACGCGCTGCTAGCCTGGCGGCTGCGGGCCTTCCCTGCCTATGAAGAATCGTCAGGCGGAGGCGGCGGCGCTGCACCGCCGGCGGTGCTACAGCGGCCGAGCGAGCAGACGCCCGGACTTTATGCCGCCTATTATGGGCAGGGATTTGCGCACCAGGCCCGGCGCGCCTGGTTTGGGCTGCTGCCTTCGCCGTTCCTGCGATATTGGCTCACTGGCGAAGCGCCCACCGTGACGGAGGGGTGGGTGATGCTCCTGCGAGCTGACGTGGCTGCCTTTGGCGAGGCGCCCCCTGCACAACTATCCCCGGTCGAGCCTGAGCCAGGGGAGGCGGAGTGAATTCATGTCGCAGGCACGCGTGATTGCCATCGATGGACCCGCAGCCTCAGGCAAGTCGACCCTAGGCGAGCGGCTTGCGAAGGCCCTGGGCTATCTCTATGTGGATACAGGGGTTATGTACCGCGCGGTGACGCTCGCCGCCTTGAGGGCCTCTGTGCCTATCGAAGACGAGGCCACGGTAACAAAGATCGCACAGGAGATCGACCTGGATATCCTTCCGCCCTCCAAGCCTGATGGCCGTATGTATGATGTCCTGATCGATGGAGAAGACGTGACCTGGGAGATCCGTTCGAGCCAGGTTGATGCGAATGTTTCGCAGGTCTCGATGTATCCAGGTGTACGGGAGGCCATGACGAGGCGCCAGCGTGAAATTGGCAAGCGCGGACGGGTGGTTATGGTGGGACGTGATATCGGCACGGTCGTGCTACCGGATGCCGACCTGAAAATCTATCTGGATGCCTCGGTTGAGGCGCGGGCCGAGCGGCGGTATAAAGAATGTCAGGAACGAGGAGAGCCGGCCGATTTGGAGAACATCCTGGAGGCCATGCGGGCCCGCGATCACCTTGATTCTACGCGCGTGTTGGCGCCGCTCCGGTCGGCACCGGATGCAGTGATCATCGACACGACCTCCATGGATCGTGAGCAAGTCTTTGCCCGAGTGATCGCCCTGGCAAAAGATCCATCATCGGAAGCCTCGGCAGGGAGTGGTCAAGATGTCTGAGAGTGCGCGGATCCTTCGACCGCGCCCAGCCCCACGCTACGATCACGCCGCGCTCGAGAAGCGCCGGCGCATCTTGCGCTGGATGATCCGCAACATCGGGTTCCGCATTCTCATGCGCTATGACGGCGCCGAGGGCGTTGAGAACTTCCCGCTGCAAGGGCCGGCGATTGTGATGATCAACCATATCGCTTTTGTGGACCCCGTCGTCGTGATGGGCAGCCTGCCGCGGAATGTGGTGCCCATGGCGAAGGTGGAAGCGTTCCGCATTCCGCTCTGGGGCATTTTCCCCTGGCTCTGGGATGTGATCCCGGTGCATCGCGAAACGGTAGATCGCAAGGCGTTGCGCAAGGCCTTGGATGTCCTGGATGCAGGCGAAGTCGTGCTGGTTGCGCCGGAGGGCACCCGCAATCCAAGCCTGCAGCGCGGAAAGGTTGGCGTGGCATATTTGGCCTCGCGAACGGGCGCGCCCGTTGTACCTGCAGCTGTGAGCGGGACTGAAGGATTCCCCACGCTTAACCCCAGGCGCTTGAAGGGTCCGGGTGCCTATGTGCGCATCGGGCGGCCCTTCCGCTTCGTAATCGAGACCCGCAGGCCCGGACGGGATCTGTTGCGGCAGATGACGGATGAAGCCATGTATGTCTTGGCCAGCATGCTCCCGCCTGAACGGCGCGGCGTGTATGCCGATCTCTCTAGAGCAACCACTGCCACGATTTCGTTTCTGTGAGAGAGGGCGGACCTGATCCGTTTGTTGCAGCCGAACGAGAACTTCGCTTGATCCAAGGACCTCAAGGAATAGGCGCGCCGGCATATAGCATAAAGGGCCGCGCGTGACATTGCCCAATCCTGGATTGGGACGGGAGGAAAAGAAGATGAAGAACGTTCGAGGGCGTCTTGCGAGATCGTTGTGGGTGGGGCTGCTTCTGATCGGGGCTTTGCTCCTGGGCGCATGTACCGGTGAAGAGGCAAAGACTGCACGAACCACGATCACGGTAGTGGGCGTTGGCGAAAGCAGCGGTGCGCCCGATACAGCGAGCATTCAACTCGGAGTGAGCCTGGTCGACGAGGATCTCAGCCGGGCGGTGCAGGAGGCACATGCCACCTCCGGGCGGATCACTCAGGCGATGCTCACGGCAGGGCTGACGGAAGAAGATGTGCGCACGACGAACTATAGCATCTGGCGCGAGGATGTCTATGATCCCCAGACCAGCATGCCAACCGGGGATAGCCGCTATCACGTGGATGCAACGGTCGAAGTGGTCGTGCATGATGTCGGGCGCCTCGGAGAGATCATTGGCATCGGGCTGAACGCAGGTGCCAATAACGTGTTTGGGATCAATTTTGCCATCGAGAACACTGCCCCGCTTGAGGCCGAGGCCCGGGCGATGGCGATGGCTGACGTCAAAGCACGCGCCTCGCAGATCGCTGGGGAAATGGGCGTTGAACTTGGGAAGCCGGTCGCAATTGCCGAAGGCACGGGAGGGCTGGCAAGCCCCTTTGCAACTTATGGTTTAAGGGGCGAGGCGATCGGCATCGGCGGCGCAGGTCCGGCTCCGATCAGCCCAGGTGAGATGACCGTCACGATCCAGATTACGGCCACGTATGAAGTGAACGAGTAGGGTCTGGGGCCTCGCAACCGGTGAGCAGGGGGCTGTCCCAATAGATTTGTGAGGGCAGCCCCCTGGTTGGCCCTGGCATAAGATCTCGCTCCCGAAACGAGTGTATAATCTTCTCTGTCTCGTGAACGCCCTAGGAGGTGCCCTTGGTATAGAAGAAGTGGGGAGGCGCAGCGCTTGGCCCCAGTTTCTCTGGGGTGACGAGGGAGAGGGTTCCTCGCCGCAAGGTGGGGCTAACCCGGCCTCAAGGGCCGGGGAAAATCGAAGGATCGGCGGATGCCCTCTGGGTGAGCCACACGCCCAAAAGCTTTCCCCCGCATAACCCGGCGAGCAATGCCATCCCGGCAACGGGGTGGACAAAGATCCCGGGAGTGGCACTCAGTAGATACTTCAAGATCAGGCAGCGAGGGAGGCGTGCCATGTGTGGCATTGTCGGCTACGTCGGCAAGCGCGATGCGACATCGATCATCTACAACGGTTTGAAGCGGCTGGAATACCGTGGATATGATTCGGCCGGATTGGCTGTGATTCAGAACGGTGAAATCGCCATCCGGCGGGATGCCGGAAAGCTGGAACGTCTGGGTACATTGTTGAAAGAAGATCCGGTCCACGGTTCCATCGGCATCGGCCACACACGTTGGGCGACGCATGGCGAACCCAGCGCCCGGAATGCCCATCCCCACATCGGGGCCTCCGGCAAGGTTGTGGTAGTTCATAATGGGATCGTGGAGAATTACCTCCAGCTACGTGAAGAGCTGACCGCCGAAGGTGTATCCTTCAATTCCGACACCGATTCGGAGATCATCGTACACCTGGTCGAACGGCATCTCGCCGCCGGGATAGGCTTGGCCGAGGCCGCCCGCAAAGCCATCGCGCATTTGAAGGGCGCGCATGGGATCGTCCTGCTCTCCCTGCTCGAGTCAGATAAGATCGTAGCCGCAAGAGTCGGGAACGCTGGCGGGGTGGTAGTTGGCGTGGGGGAGGGCGAGATGTTCGTCGCCTCTGATATCCCTGCCATCCTGGAACACACCCGCAGGATGGTCTTTCTTGAATCGGGGCAGATGGCGGTGGTGACGGCTGAAGGGTTCACCTGCCAGACGCTGGATGGCGATCCCCTGGAGGTCGAGATCCATTCTGTGCCCTGGGATCCGGTCTCCGCTGAGAAGGGGGAGTACAAGCACTTCATGCTGAAGGAGATCTTCGAACAGGTGCGCTCCACGACAGATACAATTGCGGGACGCGTGGATTTCGAGGCTGGAAGGATCTTGCTGCCGCAACTGAGGCTTTCGACTGAGCTGGCGAACCGGATCGAACGGGTTGTGATCACGGCCTGCGGCACGGCCGCGCATGCGGGATTGGTCGGCCGGCATCTGATTGAGCGCATCGCCCGCATCCCGGTCCAGGTCGACATCGCCTCGGAGTTCCGCTACCAGGAACCTCTCGTGGACGAGCGCACGGTCGTGCTCGCCATCAGCCAGTCGGGCGAGACAGCGGACACCCTTGCGGCCATGAATGAGGCGCGCGCCCGCGGCGCAACTGTGTGGAGCATCGTTAATGCCATCGGCTCCCAGGCCATGCGCATCGCCGATGGCTATATCAGCATGCAAGTAGGACCTGAGATCGGCGTGGCCTCCACCAAGGCCTTTACTGCGCCGCTCATCGATCTCTATATGCTGGCCATCCTGCTCGCAGATCAACGCGGAAGCCTAGAAGCCAGCAAACGAATGGAACTTGTTCGGGACTTGCGGCGCATCCCGGATCTTGTAGGCCAATGCCTCGAGCGATCCGAAGAGGTGCAGCAGGTGGCTTGGGAACTGAAGGACGCCCGGCATTGCCTCTACCTGGGACGCGGCATTAACATGCCGATTGCCTATGAGGGGGCGCTGAAGCTGAAGGAGATATCCTACATCCACGCCGAGGCCTATCCTGCTGGGGAGATGAAGCATGGTCCGATCGCTTTGATCGATGAAACCATGCCCATCGTGGCAATCGCCCCGCGCGACCCGTGGTACGAGAAGATGCTCAGTCAGATCGAGCAGACCAAGGCCCGAGGCGGTGTGGTCGTCGCAGTTGGGACCGACGGAGATGAGCTGCTTGAATCGTTGGCGGATTATGTGCTCTGGGTTCCTGAAACCCCGTGGATGCTCAGTCCGGTGACTACCATTATCCCGCTTCAGTTATTGGCCTATCATATCGCTGTTCTTCGGGGCGCGGATGTCGATCAACCTCGCAATCTTGCGAAGAGCGTGACCGTGGAGTAAGGGTACCGGCGGCGCTGCCTAGAATGATCCTACTTAGGATTGAATTTCGGCCTCGAGCAACCTTCGCAGCTCGTCGGGAGATGCCGTGGGACGTTTGCAGGTGAAGCCCCGGCATAGATAGGCTGCAGGCTTGCCATCCAGGCGAGTGCGGTTTCGGAGCAGGGCTGGGTCCTGGTCTTTCCGCTATTCGCCGGCAGCTGCCCGGATCAAATTTGGGAAGAAGAGCTCTTCCGCAGCCTGCGCCAGATCTTGCAAGGTACCCTCATCCGGTTCCCCGATCAAGGCCCACCGGGTTGACGGTGCCAGGGCGAAGTCAAGCGCATTCATCCAGGCGGCGAAGGCCGTGGGATGCTCGGCGGTGATCGCGGCCATCCGGCTGAGCGCCCGCTCTGCCTGAGTCCGGAAGCCTGGAATCTCCTTCAGATAGCAAAGTTGCAGCAAGAGCGCAGTCGCCGTGCTGCTTCCGCTCGGGATGGGAGTATCTTGCAAAGATTTGGACCGGGCGATCAGGGTCTCGTGCTCGGCGGGGGTGTCGAAGAAGCCACCGGCGGGATCGATGAGATGGTCCAGGATCCCCGTCGCCGGCTCACGGGAGATTTGAAACCAGCGCAGTTCCGCCAGCATGAATCCCAGCGCGTCTTCGACCACAGCGAGATGGTTGGGCTCCTCCGTGGCTTTCCGGGCTTGCAGGTGGGCCCGCGCCAGGAGGGCGTTATCGTAGAGCATTCTTTCGAAGTGCGGGATGCGCCACGCGGCATCCACAGCGTAGCGGGGGAAGCCGCCGCCCAGAAGGTCATGCATCCCGCCCAATGACATTTTCGTGAGCGCGTGTTGGGCCATGGTGGCAGCCTGGAATGCCTCCGGGCGCCATTGGGACAGGCGATTGGTCATCGACTGCATTCCTTTGCCGCATGGGCCTGGGCGAGTCCGGCCGGAGCAAGCTATCGTGGAAGGATATCAGTTCTCGCACGATTCCATGTGAGGGGATGCACAAAGGACTCCGAGTTCAGGCTCGGAGTGAGCGCGGCGGATGGTAGAATGGCGGCTATGCGTACACAGCCGAACTCCCCGCTGCTTCGTTGGCTACCGGCGCTGGCCCTCATGGCCACAATCTTCACGCTTTCCTCGATGCCTGCCAGCCGGCTGCCGCATTTTGGACCCTTCGACCTGTGGATCAAGAAAGGCGGGCATGCCACAGGTTATGCTTTGCTAGCCCTGGCCTATGCCTATGCTCTGCCCTCGCGGCTTTCCCTGGCCTATAGACTGAGCTTGGGGTTCATCATGGCTGTGCTGTTTGCGCTCAGTGATGAGTTCCACCAGTCCTTTGTGGAAGGCCGGACATCCAGTCTGCGGGATGTGGGGATCGATGCGGCGGGCGCGGCCGCCGCGCTGCTTACGGCGGGGTTCTATTCCTCGAACTCCAGATCGAACGCCATCTCTTGATCCTCGGTCCAGGATGGGCCGGGTGTAACTTCGATATCGCCGAATGGGGCCTCTTGGCTCACCTCAATCTGCCGCTGCTTGATCAATTCCAGCAGTGCGATGAAAGAGATCACGATCTCCAGGCGGGTCCGCGCGCTGCGGACCAGGGAACGGAAGGAAAGCCGGCGCGCGCGTTTCAAGCCGGCCACGATTTCCCTGATCTTCCCTCGGATAGTAACGCGCGGAGGAACGACGCTCCCCTGCAGCGCCGGCATCTCGGGCTGCGCCGCGAGCGCCTCGAGCAGGGCGCGGCGGAGATCTTCAAGGCGCACGCCCTCAAGATCCAGCTTGGTGGGGATTTGCCTGGGAGGAGGCGCCAGGCGGACGTAGGATCGCAGGCCGGCAGCTTCCCTCTCTGCCAGGGCGATGGCCACTTGCTTGTATTTCTTATAGGCCACGAGTTGCCGTGTCAGGGCATCCCCCGGGTCCTCCTCGCCGGGTTCACGCAGGACGGGCCGCGGCAGGAGCGCCTCGGATTTGATCTGGATCAGTCTTGCGGCAATGACCAAGAAGGAGGCGAGGTTTTCGATGGGCGCGTCCTGCATACCGCGGATATGTTCGAGATATTGATCGGTCACCTGGGCCAAGGAGACCTTGGTGATATCCAGCTCGGCGCGCTCGATGAGTTCGAGCAGCAGGTCCAAAGGACCTTCGTATACCGGAAGCTGTACGGTATAAGGCGATGGAAGCATAGTCAGCGCGCCATCCAGATACCCACGGTCAGCAAGGCCAGGAGCAGCAGCGCGGAGGCGATCCCCACGATCCGGAGCGTGATCCGGTCGCGTTTCTCCCGCAGGCGCTCCTCGGCCTTCTGCGCTTCCAAGCGGCGGCGATCGACCTCCTCGAACCGGGCGAAGCGCTCCTCGGAGAGGCTGACCTCGGTCTGCTTCAAAGCTCTAGCCCTAAGCCGGGATTGGCGCAGCCGATAAGGTTGGACGGCGCCGCGATAGCGGGATTCAAGCGTGCCGAAGAGGGTTAATGGCTCCCCACAATCGGGGCAAACATGCTCCCAGGCGGGGTTGGCGCGCCCGCATGCGGGGCACTCTGGAGCTGTCTCGAGCTGTGCACCGCAATGTGTGCAGACGCGGATGCCCTCCGCGGATGCTTCTGGGATGGTCTGCCCACATTCGGGGCATGCAAAGTCAGTCAAGGCTCGCCTCGCGCTGGGATGATCGGATGCATTATAAATCAACTCTCTTCTCGCCGAATGTAACCTCCCAGCGGCAACCGCATCAAAGAAATGTTGCCAGAAAGATATAATCTTGTATGATTGACCAGAATGGTCTAAGGAGAGGAAGCATGATAAAAGAGCCAATTCACGTCACTGATGACGCTTTCGAGAAGACGGTGCTGAAGTCTGAGCTGCCCGTCATCGTCGATTTCTGGGCTCCCTGGTGTGGCCCCTGCAAGATGGTAGAACCCATTCTTGAGAAGGTGGCTGCGGATTACGCCGGCAAGCTCATCGTGGCGAAGGTCAATACGGACGAGAATCCCCGATGGGCGGGCGACTTCGGTGTGCAGGGCATCCCCACGATGCTTTTCATCGCCGATGGGCGCGTCGTGCACCAGCAGGTCGGTGCCGTCCCCGAGCCTTACCTTAGGGACATGGTGGATACCTTCCTCGAAACTGTGACAGCGAAGAACTAGGCTTTCGCCTGCGGGGATCCGAGCCCGCCAGGCTGCAGGAACTTTCGTGCCGGGCCGTCTTTGCGGCTCGGCACTTGGTTTCGCCCAATCCCCTCATTTGCCTTTGGCGTAAGTGCCCCAGATGAGTCCTTCGATGCGGCGGATGATGCGCCGCAGGAAGGATCGCACGGAGGCCAGGAAGCGCAGGAGCGCGCGCTGGCGCCGCCGGAATGGCGGGATGCGGACCCTGGGCTCGACCCATTCGAGTGCAAGCGCACCCCAGGTGAGGCCGGCGCCGAAGCCGACGAGCACCAGCCGGCTGCCATCCTGGATGCGGCCTTGCTCGAGCGCCTCGCAGATGGCTATGGGGATCGAGGCGGTCGAGGTATTGCCGTAGCGGTCGATGTTGACAACAAAGCGGTCCATCGGCATCCGCAAATTACGCGCCGCAGCCTCAATGATGCGGAGGTTTGCCTGATGGGGGATTACAAGGTCCACCTGCGTCATCTCCCAGCCGGCCTTCTCGGCTGCCTCTCGGGTCGAGGAGGCCATCACGCGGGTTGCAAAGCGAAAAACTTCACGGCCATTCATGCGGATGGTGTGCAGATTCTTCTCGATCGTCAGCGGGGAGGCCGGGAGCTTGCTCCCGCCGGCGGGAAGCGTCAGCAGCGCTTCCCCGGATCCGTCGGAGCGCATGATGCAAGAGTAGATGCCGCCGGGCTGATCGCTGCCGTTGAGCACGAAGGCGCCTGCGCCATCGCCGAAGAGGATGCATGTCGAGCGGTCCTCCCGGTTCACGAACCGGGAGAGCGTCTCTGAGCCTATCACCAAGGCATTATCAATCGAGCCGGTGCGGATAGCCTGTGCGGCCAGATTGAGGGCATAGATGAAGCCTGTGCATGCCGCCGAGAGGTCAAAGGCACCGGCCTTGACTGCTCCGATGCGGTCTTGGACGATGCAGGCGGTGGCGGGAAAGATGTGTTCCGGCGAGGAGGTGGCCACGATGATGAGGTCTAGATCATGGGGGTTAAGCGGCGTCGGGTCGAGTGCGCGAAGTGCGGCTTCGATGGCGAGCGATGCGGTGGTTTCGTTTTCGGCGGCAATGCGGCGCTCACGGATACCGGTGCGCGAGACGATCCACTCATCACTGGTGTCCACGCGCCGGGCGAGATCCTCGTTGGTGATCACCTGGGAAGGCGCTGCCATGCCCCAACCAATAATATGTGCATACCGATCCATCCGTACGACTCCCTAGATACGCCCGAGGATCAGGCAGACGTTGTGCCCACCGAAGCCAAAGGAATTCGACATCGCGAAATCAATTTCAGCCTTCCGCGCCTTGTTGGGGATGTAATCCAAATCGCAGGCCGGATCCGGCGTTTCGTAATTGATCGTCGGAGGCAGGGTTCCTTCCCGCAGTGCCTGCACGCAAATGGCCGCTTCCAGCGCACCTGCAGCCCCCAGGAGATGCCCGGTCATCGATTTCGTAGATGAGACCGGGATGGCATGGGCATGTTCGCCGAACACCTGCTTGACGGCAGCGGTCTCGCTTATGTCATTAAGTCTTGTGCTAGTGCCGTGGGCGTTGATATAACCAATTTCCTGGGGTGCAAGGCGGGCATCTTTGAGCGCAAGGCGCATGCAGTCGGCTGCTCCCGTGCCGTTCTTGGCTGGAGCCGAGATATGGTAAGCGTCGTTTGTGGCGGCATAACCGCGCACCTCCGCCAGCAGGCGGGCGCCGCGGGCGCGAGCGTGCTCGAACGATTCGAGAATGAGCGTGGCCGCGCCTTCGCCCATGACAAAGCCATCGCGGTTGAGATCGAACGGACGCGAAGCCGCCTGAGGGTTGTCGTTGCGGGTTGAGATGGCCTTCATCACATTGAAACCCGCCACTGCCACCGGGATGATTGCCGCTTCCGCTCCTCCCGCGACCATTACATCCGCATCCCCGCGGCGGATGATCTCCGTGGCTTCGCCGATGGCATTCGCGCTCGAGGCACAAGCGGTCACGATCGTCATGTTCGGGCCGCGAAATCCATACTCGATGGCGATATACCCTGGAGCGCTGTCTGGCAGCATCATGGGAACCATATGCGGGCTGACCCGTCTCGGCCCTTGCTCCAGCAATTGCCGATGTCCCTGCAGAAGGGTTCCCATTCCCCCGATACCACTGCCTATGATCACGCCAACTCGATCGCGACTGATCTTGTTCAGGGGAAGGCCCGAATCCTCCAGGGCCTCCTGTGTGGCTGCGAGCGAAAATTGCGTGAACCGGTCCGTGCGGTGTGCCAGGCGCTTGCCGAAGTAGGCGGCCGGGTCAAATCCCTTCACCTCGGCGGCAAAGCGAGTCAGGAAGTCGGTGGCGTCAAAAAGAGTTATCGGGCCGACGCCTGAAAGGCCGCGCAGCAGGGCCTGCCAGGTAGATTCCCAATTGAGCCCCAGCGGGCTTACGCAGCCGATTCCAGTTATAGCCACACGCGTGGATGACACACACACCTCCTTTGGCGACTGTTCTGTTCCGCCCTTCTCGAAGTATAACCCCAGGAAATGGCGGTGGGTGCGATGCGGGTGCGGGCTATGCTAGAATCCAGCGATAAACTCCGATCCTGATGCCAGGGCGCCCAGACGCCGGAGCGTAGATGCCTTGATCCTGGTCACACGCGGGGCTAGTTTCCTGGGAAGGACGCTCACCCGCCGCCTTATGGACTTCGAGCAGCGCGTACGCCTACTGCTAGAACCCTCCAGGCGCACGCCTTTGCTACCGCGCGGCGAGGCCTTGGATGTCGCTGTGACCTCGCTGACGGATATGGCGGGTGTGCGCGCGGCCGTGATCGGCGCCGACACGCTTATCCACATCGGTCTATCGGCGCTGGAGATGCGCGGCGACGACGCCGTCGAGCGAGAGCAGCTCGCGGCGGATATTCTCGCAGCAACCGCGAAGGAGGCAGGCGTGGGGCGGTTGATCTTTATCGGCCAAATCGGAGCCGATCGAGCCTCAGCCTACCCATCCCTGCGGGCCAGTGCCATCGCCGAGGAGGCATTTCAGCGCTCTGGCCTCGCCTTTGTCATCTTGCGGACCTCGACGCTTTTCGGGGAGGGCGATCTATTCACAACCGGGTTGGCGCAGGCGATGGCGATTGCACCCTTGGTGTTCCCTATCCCGGGCGAAGGCCGGATAATCCTCCAACCGCTTTGGGCCGAGGACCTGGCCACGGGTGTGGCATGGCTGCTGGAGGAAGATCGGATGCAAGATGTTACCTATGAAATCGGGGGGCCGGAGTATCTCAATCTGCGAGATATATTGAGGTTGATCATGCGCGAGACTGGGATCTTGAGGATCCTTGCGCCCATCCGTCCACCCTACTTGCGTTGGATGGCCCGCCTGGCTGATGCCATGCTGCCCTACACACCGCTGACGCACCACTGGCTCGATTACCTGGCCGTCAGCCGCACCACAGATCTCAATGCGCTTCCGGCCGCGCTCGGCCTGGCGCCGGCACGCATGGAGGAACATCTGGGATATCTTCGCAATAAGCATTGGGCCTGGGAATTTCTGCGCCGTCAGAGATCGGGGGGTGCCTGATGGATAGGCCGCCCTTCGAGCTACGGCCCCTGGAAACGTTCGAGGACATGGTCCAGGCGGAGGCGCTTCAGCGCAAGGTCTGGCCAGGGAGCGAAACCGACATCGTCCCTGCCCATATCGCCCTGGCCATCAGTCAGCACGGCGGCGTCGTCCTCGGCGCATTCGATGGTGAGCGGCTGGTCGGGTACATCATCGGCTTCATCGGGACCGATCGGCACAGCCCTGGCCGAGTGGCCATGGCGCGGCTGAAGCACTGCTCACACCAGATGGGAGTTGACCCGGAGTACCGGGGGCAGGGTATTGGCCTGGCTTTGAAAGTGGCCCAGAGGGAGGCCGTCCTCCGCCAGGGCATCCGCTTGATCACATGGACCTACGATCCGTTGCTCAGCCTGAACGCTCATCTGAACATCCGCAAGCTCGGGGCGGTCTGCAACACATATATCGAGAATGCCTATGGGCAGATGAGGGATGCGCTGAATGTGGGTATCCCTTCGGATCGCTTCGAGGTCGATTGGTGGGTGACCTCGCGCCGGGTTGAGCAGAGGCTCGAGGGCAGCCGGGCGCCGCTGGATCTGGCGCACTTTCTGGGAGCCGGCGCCGAGAAGGTCAACACCTCCCGGCTGGGGGAGAATGGCTTGCTGTATCCAGGCAAGGAGGTGGATGAACCCCGGGGCACCTTGGCGCTGGTGGAGATCCCCCCAGATTTCCTGGCCATTAAGCGGGATGTACCGGAGCTGGCCTTAACTTGGCGCATGCACACCCGTGAGATCTTCAAGCACCTCTTCGATCGTGGCTACATCGTCGTCGATTTCATCTACCTGCGAGGTGAGCGCTACCCTCGCTCGTATTACCTATTGGCGCATGGAGAAGGGACCTTAGGCTGAAATGCGAATCGAACGTGCCCATTTGCACAGAATCCGACTGAGGCTAAAAGCCCCCTTCAAGACCTCCTTTGGGGAGGAGTGGGATCGCGAATGCCTGATCCTCTCTCTGAAAGCGGAGGGATTGACAGGATGGGGAGAGTGTGCCGCTACGGCTGAACCAGGCTATTCCTACGAGACCGTGGGAACGGCTTGGCATATCTTGCGGGATTTCTTCTTGCCGGCGCTATTTGCCGACGAAATCTCTATCCCCGAGGTCTGGCCAGAGCGGCTGCGAGGCTATCGCGGCCATCCGATGGCCCGCGCAGCGGTGGAAATGGCGCTCTGGGATCTATGGGGCAAGCTGGAGGGAAGATCCTTCCGGGAGCTTATCGGGGGTGAGCGGGAGCGTGTGCCTGTGGGCGTGTCGATTGGGATTCAGGAGAGCCCTGAGCGAACGCTTGAAATGGTTGAATCCTTCCTATCCGCGGGCTATCGGCGCATGAAGTTGAAGATCGCGCCCGGCGCCGATGTTCAAATTGCCGGGCTGGTTCGGGAACGCCATCCGGATCTGGCGCTATGGGTGGATGCCAACGCGGCCTATACCTTGGAGGACCGGAGAGTCTTCCAGACCTTGGATCGACTCTCCCTGGGTCTGATCGAGCAGCCGCTTGCGGAGGATGACTTGCTGGGGCATCGAGACCTGCAATCTTTGCTCCAGACACCTGTATGCCTGGACGAAAGTGTTCACAACGCTCGCGAGGCCTCGCAGGCTCTGGCTCTGGACGCCTGCCGGGTCATCAATATCAAGCCTGCTCGAGTAGGGGGCTTCGTGGAGGCCCGCGCCATCGAGCAGCTTTGTCAGGCCAGGCAAGTTCCAGTGTGGTGTGGTGGCATGTTGGAAACAGGCATCGGCCGCGCAGCGAACCTCGCGCTCGCCTCTCGGCCGGGCTTCGTCCTGCCAGGGGATATCTCGGCCAGCGACCGCTACTATGCCGAAGACATCGCCCAGCCGCTCTTCGAGCTCAATCCGGATAGCACCATCGACGTACCTAGGGGGCCAGGCCTGGGCGTTGAAGTTGATGAGACCGCCTTGAGAAAGCACGCGCTGACCGAGGAACAGATTCTGCCCTAGGGTCTGGAAAAGGCGCCTGGAATCAGGTCTGGCATCCAATCGAGCGAGGCATAACCCGCCAGCGAAAAGACGAGCATCTTAATCGTCTTCCCGGCCCAGACCCATAGCAGGAATTTCGGGATGGGCATCCCGAGCGCGCCCGCGGCTGCCCCGGCGAAATCGAAAATTGGGTTGGGGATGGCCGCGAGGGCGAGAATCGCCCAGCCGCCACGCCTGTTTGTCCAGTCCTGTACCCGCTGATACGGCTCTCCCTCCCGGAGGATGGCCTGCCCGCTGAAGCCGGCGAGATAGCCTGTCAGCTCCCCTAGAGCGGCTCCGGCCCCAGCCGCCAGGGCGACGCCCCAGGGATTGAGAACCGCGCCAAACGCGAAGGTGAGGGCGACTCCCGGCGCAGGCACGATTATGGTGGCGTTCGCCAGGATGGAGAGCAGAAATATACCCGGATAGCCATAGCGCTGAAGCCGAGCAGCCTCATCGCGGAGTGTGAAAATGTAGACCGTGATAGCAACGACTGCCAGGAGCGCGAGGATCCTGGCCACGGTCAGGCGCCATCCCTTGAGCAAGGTCTGTTCCTACGTCTCTTCGATTTCGATGTGCCGAATCCGGACGGCAGGCGCGTCAACCTGAGCCGGGTCGCGGGGCGGGATCGACAGCAACACATCCAGCCCCTCTTCTAGATGGCCGAAGACGCTGTGCTTGTCGTCGAGCCAGGGCGTCGCCACGTGCGTGATGAAGAACTGCGAGCCGTTGGTGTTGGCTCCTGCATTGGCCATCGATAGAACCCCGGGCCCGTTATGGCGCAGCTCGGGGTGAAATTCATCCTCGAAGGTATAGCCCGGGCCGCCGCGGCCCGTGCCGGTGGGATCCCCCGTTTGTGCCATGAACTCGGCGATGACCCGATGGAATATGACGCCATCATAGTAGCCCTCACGGGCCAGGAAGACAAAGTTGTTCACAGTCGTCGGGGCCTTGTCGGCATGGAGTTGGGCGACCATCTCGCCGACATCGGTTGCGATGTGCGCGCGATAGTTCTTGGCTGGATCGATCACCATCGCAGGTGGCGATGCATAGCTTCTCGCGGGCATGCGTTGCTCCTCTCTCGTGTGTATGGATTGCCTGAATGGCTCTAGCTGGAGGCTAGCAGGCTCTCGATCCGTGCCACGACCATATCCATGGCGACTGTGTTCAATCCCCCTTCTGGTATGATGACGTCCGCGTGGCGCTTGGAGGGTTCGACGAACTCCAGATGCATGGGCCGAACGGTGGATTGATATTGGCGAATGACCGAATCGACCGTGCGGCCGCGCTCCATGATGTCCCGCTCCAGGCGCCGGATGAAACGGATATCCGGGGGGGTGTCCACGAAGATCTTGACATCGAACAGCTCTCGCAAGTTTGGCTCGGCAAAGATCAAGATCCCCTCGACGATGATGACGGCGTGGGGCTCGATGTGTTCAGTCCGATCGGTGCGCCTGTGGGTGGTGAAATCATAGATGGGCATCTCTACGGGTTCCCAGCGCTTCAAGCGCAGCAAATGCTCGACCAGCAATTCCGTCTCTAAAGAATCGGGGTGATCGAAATTCACCTGTGCGCGCTGCACAGGAGGCAAGCCGCTGAGGTCCTTATAGTAGGCATCGTGGGGAAGGAAGGCGATATTGCCTGCTCCAACACGATCCAAGATAACCTGGGCAACGGTTGTCTTGCCCGAGCCGGTGCCCCCCGCAATGCCGATGACGATTGGATCAGGCCTAGCACGCATATCCAATATTATACGCAAGAGCGCATGCGTACCACAAATGCTTGCCGGGGGTTATTTTCTCAGGGGGCAGAATGTGCAAGAATAGGCCCCGGCCCGATTGTCCTCCCAATGACGATTCTGGGGTGGCCGTGCACAACAAAGGAGCGTCATGGCTTTGGAGCATCCCGACAAACAGCGGCAATCCGATGGGCAGGGTTGCCTCATCGGCCTGGCATGGCTGGCCGCCGGCCTGGTCCTGCCCGTTTTCGGCGGCGTGTTCTACCGGCGGTCCGCCCGCAGGGGGCTGGCTTCTGGCATCCTCTTCTTCCTCTTCTTCGCAGCCTGTCTCACAGCGGTTTTCACGCTGCGGGTGGTCCATGGGCTATCCCTGGTCGAGGAACAGTTGGATGTGGCGCTGGCAACGGGGCAGGTTCCCGAAATCCAGATCCGCGATGGCGAGGCGCAGGTGGAAGGGCCTGACCCCCTGGTGATCCTTGATGAAAACCGCCAACTCATGGCCATCGACACGACCGGGCGCTTCACACAAATCGATCCGGCGCGATACGACGAGGGCGTCCTGCTGACCCGGTCTGCTCTTCACGTGCTAAACCGGGGCGGCGAATACAACACCCTGCCTCTGCGCGAGCTTCATGAAGTCACAGGGCAGAATCCGATTGTCATCAACGCCCAGCTTGTGCGGGAGGCATGGAGGCTGTTCCGGACAGCCGGGATTCTTGTGGCAGGCCTTGCCCTCTTGGTTTGGCATTTCGCCATCCGCTTGGGATATCTCTGTTTGGTGGCGCTCGCGGTGTGGGTGGGCCTTGGGCAGAACCGCAGGCAGGTAGATTATAGGACGGTCCTGACTGTCGGGCTCTATGCCGCAGTGCCGGCACTCTATGGCCATTATCTCTTGATGCGGGCGGGATTGGCTTTCGCCGGATTGCAGACTCTGTTGCTGATATTAATCTGGGTGATCGCCTTGCGCCGGATTGTGGCAGCGGGCGATCTGCCGACGAACGGCATGGACGAGGGCTTCCTGCTCCGCCAAGCTGTCATCGGCGTACCGATGCTCCTGGTTCTGGGCTGGGATGCCATATTCACGCCCGAGATAAACCCGCTCGCGCTCTGGCTGGTGCCACTCCTGACGCTGCTCGCATGGTGGCTGATGCGACGTTCGCAACCGGAAGAAGGCGGGATGCCGCCCCTCGCATAGGCCGCAGATGGCGGGAGCCAAGGGGGAAATGAAAGGAGCCAGCGGAGGGACTCGAACCCTCGACCCATCGCTTACGAAGCGATTGCTCTGCCGGCTGAGCTACGCTGGCCTGGTCTCTCTCTTCTGGATTTCAAAGAGCGGCGGGATTATACCAGCCGCCGGAGGGCCTTGGCAAGAGACTCCCGCTGAAGGATAATGTCATCATGCGCATTGCCATGCTTTCCTACCATACTTGCCCCCTGGCAACCCTGGGCGGCAAGGATACCGGTGGGATGAATGTCTACATCCGTGACCTGACGCGTGAGCTCGGTCGGCGTGGCGTTGGGGTAGACGTCTTCACCCGATCGCAGGATGAGCATGTCCCCCATGTGTTGCACGACCTGGGATATGGCAACCGCATTGTTCACATCCCCGCCGGTCCAGAACATCCTCTGCCCAAGGAAGATCTTTCCCGGCACCTAGCGGCCTTCCGCCAAGGCATTCTGGCCTTCGCCGAGGCCAAATCCATTCGCTACGATCTCATCCATGCCCACTATTGGCTCTCCGGCCTGGCAGGGCTGGAACTCCGCAAGGCCTGGGACCTGCCGCTGATTCAGATGTTTCACACCCTCGGTGTGATGAAGAATCGTGTCGCCCGCTCGCCAAGCGAGATTGAACCTGAAGAGCGCGTCGAGGCCGAGAAGCGCCTGCTTAGGGAAGCCGACCGCGTGGTAGCTGCCACGCAGGCGGAACTGGCCCAAATTCAATGGCTATACCAAGTCCCGACGGATAATGTGGTCGTGATCCCTCCCGGGGTTGATACGGCCCGCTTCTATCCCATTCCGCAGGATGAGGCCAAGGAATACGTCGGCGTGCCCGAGGACAGGCACTTAATCCTGTTCGTGGGACGCATTGCGCCCCTGAAAGGGATCGACACTCTGCTGGAGGCCATCGGGCTACTCTGCGAGCAGGGCTTCCTGGATGCGGTGCCCATCGCCGTGGCGGTCATCGGCGGGGAGCCGGATGCTTCGCGAGATGAGTTGAGCGCTGCTATGCAGTCACTGGAACGGTTCTGCGAGGAGCGGGGACTGAAAGAGATCGTTCGATTCCTCGGCAGGCGTGACCAAGACAGCCTGCCCTATTACTACTCGGCCGCGGATGTGGTCGTTGTGCCCTCCCATTATGAATCGTTTGGACTGGTTGCGCTGGAAGCCATGGCTTGTGGCCGGGCGGTCGTCGCCTCGGAGACAGGGGGATTGGCTTTCCTGATCCGTGACGGCGAAACGGGTTTCCATGTGCCGGCGGGCGACCCAAGCGCCTTGGCGGGCCGGCTGGCTGAGTTGCTCTCAGACCCTGGACTCAGGGAGCGGATGGGCAAAGAGGCTTGTGCCTACGCGGGCCAGTTTGCGTGGCCGCTCATCGCCGATCGGATTCTGGATTTGTACGGACAAATGACTCCCAAGTACGCATAAGCCGACCTGCGTGGAGCAACCTCAGGTCGGCCTTCAGCGAAGGACCGCCAGGGTCTATTGAGCATTGGGTGGTAAACTCTGGATGCGATAGATTGTGTGGTGTGGTCTAAAGAGGGAAGGTCGTGATGCTGCCCTATATCACCTTGCTGGCGGTTCTTGTATTCATCCTTATGAGGCTGAGCGGGTTTCTCGATGAACTTGCGCGCCGGGCACAGGGCCGAGATTCGGGGATGGGAGACAGTCATCGCAGCTCGGCCTGGGACTGGGAAGTCGAACGCCGCCTGGAGGTATTCCGCGAGTTTCTGGAGGCACCTCCGGACGAAGAGTAGCCACAGAGCCTCCCAACCCTCTCCAGCTCAGACAGAAGCACCATCCAGACAGGCCATGATGCATTTGCAATGAACCCTCGTCTCGGTGCACTCGCCGCACTTACCACCGCAATCCTCTGGACCGGGACCTCGACTCTCTTCACACAGGCCGGGCGCCGGGTGGGCTCAGTCGTCGTCAATCGGGCACGTCTGGCCCTGGCAGCGATTTTCCTCACCCTAACCCATATGGCAGTCTATGGTGAGATCTTCCCACTCCAAGCCACGGTCGTCCAATGGCTCTGGCTGAGCGCTTCAGGCGTGGTTGGGCTGATCCTGGGAGACGCGCTGCTCTTCCAGGCCTTTGTGTGGATCGGACCGCGGATCTCGATGTTGCTGATGAGTTTGGCCCCGTTGATGGCAGCAGTGATTTCTTGGTTCGCCCTGGGCGAGAAGCTCAATGGCATGCAGATCCTGGGAATTGGCCTAGCGCTTGGGGGGGTGGTGCTGGTCGTTCAAGACCGGGGAAACCCGCATGGAGAGGTCACTAGGCAAAGGTTCTTCAGGGGGATCCTATTCGGGCTGGGAGCGGCTCTGGGGCAGGCGCTCGGCCTGGTTGGCTCGAAGATCGGCATGGGACAGACGCTTCCGGCGCTATCGGCGAACTGGATCCGCATGGTATCTGCAGCGACTGTGATTTGGCTGTGGACTGGCGCCCGCGGCGAAGCGAAGCACACAATCGAGCGACTGCGGACCTCTGCGCCGGCAAGGCTCTTCATTCTGTGTGGAGCGTTTACGGGGCCATTCTTGGGTGTGTGGCTTTCCCTGGTGGCGATCCAACACACCACCATCGGTGTGGCGAGCACCCTGATGGGCCTCACACCCATCTTCTTGATCCCGGTCGGGCGTTTCCTCTTCCAGGAACGGTTTGGCTGGCCGGCGGTTCTGGGCACGCTCATCGCCATGTCGGGCGTGGCGCTATTGTTCCTCGCCTGATGGCCGCCCTATTCGTCGGGGTTTCCGCAGCTTTCGAGCGCTCCCTTGGCGTCTATGAAAGGCCGGGTGCCGCGCATTATCTCCACTTCACCGGTCGCCTGGATGCATGTGCCTTGCGGAAATTGGGGGTAACTTTGCGTCCGGTCCACGATGGCGAAGGTGCCCGGCTCCTCGCTGAAGATCGCGACGTAGGGAAAGCCCTGGACGACAAACCAGCGCTTGAGCGTGCCATAGGCACAGATAGTCTGCCCCTTGTCCGCTAGGGTGATCTCTTCCCAGGAATGGCAAGGCTCCTCGGTGTGCGTGGGGGTGGGCAGGGGGCGTGCTGTAGGGAAGGGGCTCTGGGTTGCCTCAACAGGCAAGCCTGCCTGCAAAGAGGTAGCGGATGCCTGGGCAGCGACCTTCGTGGGCGGGGGCGCAACCTCATTGATCGACGGCAACCTGCCATATATCCACACGCCGGTGGCTATGGCGCCTGCGAATCCCAGCAGGATTGCCGCCCCGCGCAAGATCGCCTTGGGGCTCGGGACGGCGCGCGCCGTCTCCTGCGGGGCCAGTTGTGCGCTATGCAGATCGGGCAGCGGCTCCAGGCGCCGTGCGTGCAATACCGCGATGCCCTCATCGGGTGGCTGGGATTCGGTCTCATCATAGGGTTCATCGGCAGCCACTTCTGACTGGGGCATGAAGGTGCGGTGGAAGGGGGGCTCGTCACTGGGTTGCGCACCCTCATCGGCTTCTTCCAGGGCATCAGTGAAAGGTGGGGTTACGCGGGGCTCTTCGGCTTGCTCGAGGCTGGTGAGCTCGGTGCTGAAAGGCTTGCCGGTGGCGATGGCTTTGCCACAAAGCGGACAGCGGTCAATGCCTCGCTCGACCCACTCAGCACAATAGGGGCATTTCTGCAAGCTGGTGAGCCATAGAGGCGGTTCGACCTCCCGTCGGCAGAAGCGGCAAAAGATGGCCTCGTCTTGAATCTCGTTATTGCAGTGGGGGCAGTTGCGCATAGCCAGCTCCCGGGCGCCCTCTTCTGCCATTGTACTCCTCGGCAAACAGGACGCAATCCCTCCCTGACAGGGCAATCGCAAGGATGCACCAGCCGTGCCATGGCCGTGCGCTTTCTTGCGATCAGGCCGGCGGGCCAGGGTTTGCGGCAATGCATAACATCAGATAGTGGGCCAGCGGGGGCAATTCGAGGGGCGGTATAATAGGGTTTCGTGCTAAGCTTGTGAAACGGGTCGCAAGTAGGGCATGGAAGTCCTGGACTGCAAGGAGCAAGGCATGACGGTCAGCCAACTGGCAAGAACGATCAAGGAATCGCCAACGCTTAGGTTGAATGAGCGGGCGCGGGTATTGCGCGAGAAGGGGGAGCCGGTCATTCATCTTG
The DNA here is from genome assembly GCA_964492745.1 of uncultured Anaerolineaceae bacterium. Taxonomy (GTDB): domain Bacteria; phylum Chloroflexota; class Anaerolineae; order Anaerolineales; family E44-bin32; genus E44-bin32. Next base: position 1,059 of record CAZBLT010000018.1, on the reverse strand, counting down.
GGATCGGTGAGCCCAAGAATAAAGCACCCATTAGCGCCATCTTGAGTTCGGCTGCGCGTCTGAACACCGGCGAAATCAAGTACACGCCCACCGATGGGCTTCCATCGCTCAAGAAAGCCATCATTCGCTATATGGAGGAGAACTACGATAAGTTGGTGGCGCCCGAGAACATCATCGTCTCTACTGGTGCCAAGCACGCTATCTACAACGTGCTCATAAGCATCGTGGATCCGCAGGATGAAGTCATCCTGCTTGCTCCCTATTGGGTCAGCTATCCTGAGATGGTAAAAATGGTCTATGGTGTGCCGGTGCCGGTGGTTCCAGAGGATGGAACCTTCCATCCGCGAATGGAGGATATTGAAGAGGCCATCAGCTCCTACACCAAGGCCATCATTGTCAATAGCCCCAACAATCCCTCCGGTATCCTCTACTCCGAAGAATTCATCGCCTCCATCGTGGACTTCTGTGAGCACCGGGGAATCTACCTGATCCTCGATGATATCTACCACAAGCTGGTCTTCGATGGGAAGCGGGCTGCGCCAGCCTACAAATACACGAGCAAGGACCTCGAGAACAGTCGGCTGATTGTGGTCAATGGCGTCTCCAAACTGTACGGCATGACCGGCTTCCGGATCGGGTGGGTGGTGGCGCCCCGCCGCCTGGTCGAAGTCATGACAAACGTCCAGGCGCAGATGACATCCAATCCATCCGTGATTTCCCAGGCGGCCGCGGAAGGGGCGCTGACGGGCGTGCAGAGCGTGGTGGAGAGCCTGCGGCTGACAATCCAGAACAACCGTGACGTCATCATGCAGGAGCTTAGGTCCTTCAACGGCGTCAGGACGACGAAGCCCGAAGGGACGTTCTACTGCCTGCCTGATTTCCGTGCCTACAGCCAGGATTCAATCGAGCTGGCCAACTTTCTGCTGGAGAAAGCGCTCGTCGTTACCGTTCCAGGTTCGGCCTTTGGGATGGAGGGATACTTGAGGTTGAGCTTTGCAGGCTCGGTCAAAGACATCACGGAAGGCATCGAGCGCATGAAGTGGGCGCTGGATCCGGAAG
>CAZBLT010000017.1:0-47361 GCA_964492745.1 uncultured Anaerolineaceae bacterium | reverse complement strand
ATGACCGCAAAGAGACCCGGATGAATCTCGCGCTGGATCATCAGAAGGTCGACCAGCGTGTCGTGGATCACGGCATGGGTCCAATGGCGGTTGCGGTGCAGCAGGCCGCCGAAGGCGTTCTTCATGGCGCCGGTGATGGTCGTGAAGACGTGGGTTTTCACCGTGGGAAGGTGCACCATGTTCAGCCCTACGATGGCCTTGGGGATGAAGACCCCCTTCGGGTATACCTTGTCCAGGACCAGGAAATCATGCCCCTTGGGGACATACTCGAACCATTCGAAATCCTCTTCATAGAGATAGATGCAGGGGATTCCGTATTGATCGGTGATATGGCGGTGTTTGTTGTTGAACTCGCCCACACGGGTGTCGACGACCACCGTGTCGTTGTGCACCCCCACGAGGTCGTTGTACCCGGCATGTTGAAGGGCGCGGATAACCCCCTCGAGTTGCCAGGGGGTGGTCGAGCAGGCCGGATACCAGGTTTGCCAGGAGATGTTGATCTTGAGGCCTGTGCGTGCCTCGCGCGGTAGTGCAGCCTCGAAGTCGGCAAGCTTCATCAGGCTCTGAATGTCCTCGAGCACGCTTTCTGGGGAGGTCTTCAAGACCGCGACTTTGCCTCGGCCAGGAAAATTGGTCATATCTATCTCCTCGGGCTTAGGCTATCATTCTAACCCGTGAGGCGGGAGCGAGGAATAGGTCATGCCCCAGATCATCGGGGGCTCATGCTAGAATAGATGCTAATGAAAGCGAGACGGCAGTTGCCAGGGGAGCAGAGGGTTGCGAGCGCAGAAGCCGGCCGCTTGGCCAGGAGACTGATCTTGCAGGTCGTCATGCCGATCATCCTGGGCCTGTTGATCCTGGCGGCGGCAGGGTATGGCCTTTGGCGCGTGAGCCCGGCGGTGTTGAGTGCCGGCGCCGATGCCTCGCTGGTTCTGGTGGCCTACCCGCTGGCGTGCGCGGGTGCCTTGCCGCTGCTTATTTTCATGGCGCTCACTCTACTCGTCGTGCGGGCGATCGGCTGGTTGCCGGGTGTATTTGGGCGTGGACGGGTCATTGCGGAGCAGGTTCGGCAGGGGGTGCGCCGGGGCGCGAACATTGTGGCCCGGCCGTTGATCATGGTCGAGGCGGCGGGAGCTGTGCTGGGGGCAGTTGGCAGGGGATTGAAATCATTCTTCGTATCAGGCGATGGAGAGGGCTATGAATGAAGATCAGAACTGGAAAAGCCGCACCCTTCTAGCGGGTGGGCTGCTGGGCGCGCTCACGGGGTTGGGCGTGGCCTACCTGCTGATTCGTCGGGCGGAGGAGCGCGGCGAGCGCCTGCACCTGCGACCCAAGGAGGGCATCAAGCTGGGCATGGGCCTGCTGGGCCTGTTGCGGCAGGTCAGCAATCTGGGGGAGGGCGGGGAGTAATCTCTCCGCCGCTGGCCGGGGGCCTAGGCTTGACGGCCCCCTTTTTCTGCGCTAATCTTAAAACGAACGTTCGTTTAATATATGGTCTCTCCGAAACTCACCCGTCGCCGCAACACCCGGCAGCAAATCCTTCAGGAAGCCTATGCGCTCTTCCTGAGCCAAGGCTATCACGGCACCTCAATGCGCTCCATCGCAACCCAGGCGGGTATCTCGCTTGGAGCCATCTATAACCACTTCGAAAGCAAAGAGGAGATTTTCACCGAGTTGCTCGAGGCGCACCATCCCGCCCACCAGGTGCTCCCCACTATCCAGCGCGTGGAAGGCCAGGATATCGAGAGCTTCGTGCGCCACTCGACCCAGCGCATGCTCGAAGCCTTGGAGCAGCGTCCAGACTTCTTCAACCTGATGCTTATCGAGGTCGTTGAGTTCAATAGCGTGCATATCCCAGCTCTCTACGAGGCCATCTTCCCCCGCGTCGTGGAGGCCATCGAGGGATTCGCGCAAGGCGAGGCGGAGCTGAGGGAGATTCCCCTCCCAACGTTGCTCAGGGCCTTCATCGGCTTGATGCTCTCCCATTACCTGACTGGAAAGCTCTTGGGAGGCGCCTTCGCACCCGCAGATCAGGCGACCGAGCTGGAGCATTTTGTGGAGATTTTTCTGCACGGGATCCTGAAATCCGAGGCCTAAAGAGGCCCGGTGACGACATATCGATTGACTGGAGGCTCGCATGGCCGGAACCCCGATGCGATTGCTGGCCATCATCCGCAAAGAATTCCTCCAGCTATGGAGAGACCCACGCGCCCTAACCCTGGCGATAGTCATCCCTATCATGCAGCTTCTGCTCATGGGGTATGCGGCCACCACAGACGTGCGCCATGTGCCGCTGGCGATTTTCGACCAGGATCGCGGAGCCGAGGCGCGCGCCTTACTGGACGCCTACCGGGCTGCGGGCTATTTTGAGCTGGCCTTCGATGTGGACTCCCTGGAGGCGTTGCTGGGGTTGATTGATCGCGGCGATGCCAAGGCGGCCCTGATCATCCCCCCGGATTATGGCGAACGGCTGCGGGGCCGCGGCCAGGCCCAGGTGGCCTTCATCCTGGATGGCAGCGATCCCACCCTGGCCTCCACTTCGCTCTCGGCGGCTCGCCTAATCGGCCAGGAGCATGCCACCGAGGTCTTGGCAAGAGAGCTTGCAAGGCGCGGACAGACCGCCATTCTGAAGCCACCCCTCGAAGTGAGGACTCAGGTCTGGTACAACCCGGACATGGTGAGCGCCTACTTCATGGTGCCCGGGGTGATCGGCATGATCCTTTACGCGCTCACGCCTATCCTCACCGCCACCGCGGTCGTCCGCGAGCGAGAGCGCGGCACGATCGAGCAGCTGATCGTCACGCCCATCCGGCCGTGGGAGCTTATCGTCGGCAAGATCTTGCCCTACATCCTGCTTGCACTGGTCAATACGCTCGAGGTGATGGCGATCGGCTCGTGGCTCTTCGAAGTGCCCGTCCGAAGTGATGTGACCCTCATCTTATGGCTGTCGGCGCTTTTCCTGCTCTCGGGCCTGGGGATCGGCCTCCTGGTTTCGACGCTGGCAAACACCCAGCAGGAGGCCATGCTGGCCAGCTATATGACCTTGCTGCCGGGGATCTTTCTCTCGGGGTTCTTCTTCCCCGTGAAGGCCATGCCTCGATTGCTCCAGTGGGTTTCCTATGCCATTCCCTTAAAGTACTACCTGATCATCATCCGCTCGCTGATGATCAAAGGAGTGGGAGTGGAGGCGATCCGGGATGAGATACTCGCCTTAGTGGTTTTCGGGATTTTAATCATCACCTTCGCCGCCATGAGGCTGCGCAAGCGCCTGGATTGATTGGCCGTGCGGAGCAAGGTCTGGCGGCAAATGACGGAGGTTGGCATGCGAAAGCGAATCCTAGGCAGGTTGCTGCCTCTCCTAATCGTGGCGATCTTGGCGTTGGCTGTCTACCTGATGCTCGATTTCGTGGCTCCTGCCCCGGAAATGGGCTTGAAGGCCTCAGGCTCAGTGGAGGCGGAGCAGGTGATCGTGGCACCGGAATGCCCGGGGCGCGTGGAGGCCATCTGGGTGGAGGAGGGACAGTTCGTCGAAGCCGGGCAGGCGCTGTTCCGCTTGGAGGATGCAGCCTTGAGCGTCCAGCGTGAACGCGTCCTGGCTGCAGGTGTGGCGGCAGAGGCAGCGGCGGAGCTGCAGATCTTGCAGGCAAAGCAGGATTTGGACGTCCTCTACGAGGATTGGCGCCTGATGGCGGCGCAGGCTGAGTTGGCGCTGGCGCAGGCTCGGGACGCCTTGGATGACGCTGAGCGGCGGGCCACCTATCAGCAGAAGGGCCACCGGGCCACGTCGGAGACGATCGAGGCCACGGAGGCGCAGTTGGTGCTTGCGGAGGATGCCGTGAAAAAAGCCCGGGAGGCCTTCAATCGGGTCAAGGATAAACCCGAGAAGGATCCCCAGCGTGCTGCCGCCCTGGCCGCGCTGCACGAAGCCGAGGAGCAAAGGGATGCCATCGTGAGGCTGCTCAACTGGTACACCGGGGAGCCGACCGATATCGATCAGGCGCTTTTGGATGCACAGGTAGCGGTGGCGATGGCCCAGGTGGCGGATGCGGAGAAGGAATGGGCAAAGTGGCGCGAGGGCCCCGATCCCGAGAAGGTTGCGTTGGCGAAGGCGCGGCTGGACCAGGCCAATGCCCAATTGCTACTGGCGCAAGCGCAGACTCGGGCGGAATTGCTCGGCCTGGACCGCCAAATCGGGCAGCTGACCATTCGCGCGCCCATGGATGGGGTGATCCTCTCGCGGCATATTCAGGTTGGGGAGGTGGTCACGGCCGGAACCTCGGCTTTCACACTGGGGGATCTCAACCGCCTGATCATTACGGTGTATGTCCCCGAGGACCGCTACGGGCAAATCTTGCTGGGCTCCCCGGTCACGATCGAGGCGGACAGTTTTCCGGGCCAGGAGTTCGAGGGAACCGTCAGGCGGATCGCCGATGAGGCTGAGTTCACACCTCGCAATGTGCAAACCGAGGAAGGCCGGCGCACGATGGTCTTTGCTGTAGAGATTGCGGTGGAAGATCCGCAGGGTAGGTTGAAGCCCGGCATGCCGGCGGATGTCATTTTCCAGCGCTGAGGGCATCTGAGGGAGGCGGGTATGTCGGCGCTGGTGGAAGCCCGTGATCTGCGAAAACGCCTGGGCGGCGTTCTGGCTGTGGATGGCCTTAGCTTGCAGGTCGAGGCGGGCGAGATCTATGCCTTGATGGGGCCGGATGGCGCCGGGAAGAGCACGGCCATCCGGCTGCTGTGCGGGGCCATGCGCCCCGATGAGGGAGAGGTGATCTTGGGCGGCGTCTCGCTGGGCAGGCAGCCGGAAAGCGCCCGGTCTCTGCTGGGTTACTTCCCGCAGGGTTTCTGCCTGTACGACGATCTCACGGTGGCCGAGAACCTGCGCTTCTTTGCCGAAGTGCGGGGGCTGCCGGGGCAGGGCCGGCGCGAGCGCATTGAGCAAGCGCTTCGGTTTGTGGGCTTGGAGGCCTTCGCGCATTACCGGGCTGGGGCGCTCTCCGGCGGGATGAAGCAGAAGCTTGGCTTGGCGGTGGCGGTCATCCATCGTCCCAGGATCCTATTGCTGGATGAGCCCACCCGCGGCGTGGACCCGCTGACGCGCCAAGCGTTCTGGCGGCTGATTACCAGCTTGCTGCGCGAACGCGTCGCTATTCTCATGAGCACGCCCTACATGGACGAGGCCGCCCGCTGCACCCGGGTCGGCTTCATGCGGGCGGGCCGGTTGCTGGTGGAGGGCTCACCTCAAGGCCTCAGCCACATGCTGAAGGGAAGGGTGCTGGAGGTCTTCGGCGGCCCACTGCGGTCCTTGGCGAGCCTTGCGCGCCAGCTGCCGGAGGTCGAATCGGCCCAGCCCTTCGGGGACCGCCTGCGTCTGAGGATCGCGGAGGGCGCCGGCGAGGGCGTCGCCCGCCATCTGAAGCAGATGGCAAAGGAGACGGAGGCACATATCGAGAGCATCACCCAAGCCGAACCAACCCTGGATGATGTGTTCACGCAATTGCTGGAGCAGGGATCATGAAGGCCGACCCGCAGGTGGTGGTCCGGACGGAAGGATTGACCAAGCGGTTTGGGGATCTGACGGCCGTGAACGCGGTCAGCTTCGAGGTGAAGGCTGGCGAGGTGCTTGGCTTCTTGGGGCCGAATGGATCGGGAAAGACCACCACGATCCGGCTGCTTCTAGGCCTATTGCTGCCCAGTTCCGGGCGCTCCTGGGTGCTGGGATTCGATTCCGTCCGCGAGGCGGAGGCCATCCGGCAGCGAGTGGGTTACATGTCACAGCGGTTCGCTCTGTACCACGAGCTCACGGTCTGGGAGAATCTGGCATTCTACGCCGGCGTCTATGGCATCCGGGAAGCCGGGAAGTTGGAGGCGGTGCTGCGCGGGCTCGAACTCGAGCCGCTTCGATCGGTTCGGGCGGGCGGACTTCCGCTGGGGCTGCGTCAGCGCCTGGCGCTCGCGGTTGCCATCGTGCACTCCCCACAGCTGCTCTTCCTCGATGAGCCCACCAGTGGCGTGGACCCCATGGCCCGGCGGGCTTTCTGGGATCTCATTTACGCGCTGTCCGAGCAAGGCGTGACGGTCTTTGTGACCACCCATTACATGGACGAAGCCGAGTACTGCAGCCGGGTGGCGTTCATGCGGCGAGGATCCCTGCTGGCGGAGGGACCCCCCTCGGCCTTGAAGCGCGAGCTCCTGCCAGGGCATGTGTGGCGCCTGGAAGTGGACCAGCCCCTCGAGGCCATCGAAGTCTTGCAGAATTTCCCGGAGGTTCAATCCGTGTCGCTGGATGAGCGGCATGTGCGCGTGATTGCTGGGTTGGACGCATCTGAGGAGAGGCTGAGTGCGCATCTCCAGAGGGCAGGGATTGGCATTCACAGCCTGCGGCCGATCGCACCCACGCTGGAGGACGTCTTCCTTCTCATGGCGCAGGGATGACCTGCTACCATCCCGGGCGGCCGGTCCTGCGGGGCACCGGCCTCCCAGGATTTGGGTTCCACTGCGCGGATCGACGCACTATCCGTCGAAGGGCATCTCCACAACCTTGGCTGCAATCTCGGCCTCGAGCGCGGCGATGCGGCTTTGGGTTTCTTCCCCAAGCCTGGCCAGAGGCACCAATTCCGTCTCGGCCTGATCTCGCCGCTTGATCTCGGCCGAATCCTTGGAGAGGGTCCGCTCGCTGAGCGTCAGGCGCAGGGGGATCCCGATCAGGTCAGCATCGGCGAATTTCACGCCGGGGCTCTCCTCCCGATCGTCGTAGAGCACCTCCACGCCTGCTTCGGAGAGCTGGGCGTAGGCCCTGTCGGCGGCGTCTTGGGCGCCCTTGAGTGTCACCAGATGGACCTGATAGGGTGCTACGGTGATGGGCCAGATCAGGCCTCGGTCATCGTGGTGCTCCTCCGCCACGGAGGCCAGCAGTCGGCCGCTTCCGATGCCATAGGATCCCATGATGACAGGCTTCTCCTGCCCGTCGCGATCGAGGAAAGTGCAGCCCATATCCTCACTGTAGCGCGTGCCCAGCTTGAAGATGTTGCCGACTTCGATACCACGGGCGGTCTTCATCGGCTTGCCGCACTCGGGGCAGGCGGCACCTTCTTCGGCCAGGGCAATATCGGCCACGACATCCGCCTGGTAATCGCGGCCCAGGTTGACATTGAGAAGGTGGTAGCCCTCTTCGTTGGCGCCGGCCACAAGATTGGGAGAATGCGGGATCAGATCATCGACCACCACGAGCACGTCCTTCAGCCCCACGGGGGAGGCGTATCCAGGCGTGGCCCCAGCGGCGCGGATCTCGGATTCGGTCGCCGGTCGCAGCTCCTTGGCGTGGATGGCGTTGGCGAGCTTGGTCTCATTAAGGTCCATATCCCCGCGCACGATTGCGAAAACGAAGCGGTCGCGGGATTCGATCCCCTCGGTGACCGTGGCCATCATGAAGACTGCCTTTGCGGTCCGAGATTCTGGAATGCCCAGGAATTGTGCCAGCTCGGCAATGGTTGTTGCACCCGGTGTAGCGACCTTCTCGACTGGCTTGGCCTCCTCAGCCTGCGGTTCGGGCTTCTGGAAGCGGGCGATCTGACGGTTGGCGGCGTAGTCACAGCTCTCACAGATGAGAAGCGTATCCTCGCCGACCGGCGTCAGGTACATGAACTCGTGGGCCATTTTGCCGCCCATCATGCCCACATCGGATTTCACGGCGATCACCGGCAGGCCGCAGCGGTGAAAGATGTTGAAGTAGGCCTGATAATGAGCGCGATATTGCCTGTCCAGGCCCTCCAGATCGGCGTCGAGGCTATAGCTATCCTTCATGGTGAACTCGCGCACGCGGATCAGGCCAGCCCGCGGGCGTGGGTCATCCCGCCACTTGGTCTGGATGTGGTAGATCATCTGGGGGAGCTGGCGGTAGGAGTGGATCTCCTTGCGCACCAGGTCGGCGACGACCTCTTCATGCGTCATCGCCAGAACCATATCCCGCCCGGCCTTGTCCTTGAAGCGTCCCATCTCCGATCCGATCTGGTACCAGCGCTTCGTCTCCTTCCAGAGGTCGGCGGGGTGCACAACGGGCATCGTGATCTCCTGCCCGCCGATGGCGTTCATCTCCTCGCGCATGATGTTCTCGATCTTGGTCAGGGAGCGCCTGGCAAGGGGCAAGTAGCTGAAGATGCCCGCCGCGAGCTGGCGGATGAATCCCGCCCGCAGCAGCAACTCGTGGCTGGGGACCTCGGCCTCGGAGGGCCGGTCACGCAGGGTTTGGCTGAAGAGTCTGCTCATGCGCATGTCGAATCCTCCCGAATCGCGCCGCCTGCGGCGGATGCGGACCTCCTAAATGAAAACGCCCCGATCTTTCCGGGGCAGGGGTTCGGCGGCAAGAATGATCTGCCGGGTCCGCGCCTCACACCATCATCGCGCCCGAACCGATGCCCGCAGCCCGCTAGGGCTGGTAGGGACGGGTGGGCATTGCGGCAGGAAGCGCGGCGTTCGAACCATCTTGCGGCCTACAGTACCATCGGAGCGACCCTTCGTCAAGCCCATGCCTTCGGAGCCAGCCAGCGCGACTGTCCTTGGGGCCGGACCTCGGCGCAGGCTGCCTCAAGCCGTGCGTGCGCCGTGTGAACGGCGGCGGGCGGGTCTGGCGAGGGGGGTGGCGCCGTGGGATAATGGCGCCGCTGTGTATTCCCGAGTGTGGCGCGTTCCCGAAGTATGCAGTGTACTGCTCGCCATCTGGTTGAGTGCTTGTACGTTGCTTCCGCCTGTCGAGCCCACTGAGCCAGGCGACCCCACGCCTCTGGCCACGCCCTCACCGACCGCCTTCCAGCCTCTGGAGCCAACTTCCGCCCCCTTGGAGTGGGCACTGTGGGTATCCCCCGCCGTGCCGCGGACCTTGCGGGAGGCCGTCGAGCAGGCGATGGCGGAATCCTCCGGGCGATTCCGCGTGTCTGAGACGGCTGAAGCTGCGGATGTGCGCATCGAGCCTTATCCGGAGCGGCCGCTGGCCCGCTGGATCTACGCCGTTGTGGCGCCCTTCCCCTCGCTTCAAGAAGGTTTGGGCTTCGGCGACCTTCAGGTTCGCTGGGCGTCTGGGGGGCAGGAGTCGATCCTTGTGACGCCCGAGGTCGCCGCGCTGCTGAATTCGGTCTTGAATGCGCCGTCGGGCGATCATGTGCAGGTCGTCCCCAGCGGCGAACTCTTGGATCGTGCCTGGGGGACGCGGCCGGCTCTGGCGGTTGTGCCATTTGAGATGCTGGAGCCGCGCTGGAAGGTGCTCTCCCTGGATGGCGCCTCGCCCATCAGGGGAGCGTTTGACCCGATGTCGTACGCTTTGACCATCCCCTTTGGGATCAGCGGCGACCCTGAAGGGGGCGAGGCCCTCGCGAAGCTGTTGGACTGGCCTGCGAGCAACCGGGATCCCGGGCGGATGACCGTGGTGGTGATGACGGGGGTTACAGCGCTGACGCGGGCGACCGCCTGGCGAATGGAACGCAAGGGGTTGGCCTACCCCGCCGCCCGGATCGGGGATTGGCTGCGGGAGGCCGATTGGACCCATATCAGCAACGAAGTTTCCTTCATGCAAACCTGCCCCTATCCCGATCCGACACAGGAAGGCCTGAAATTCTGTGCCCGTCCCGAATACATCGCACTGTTGGAGACCATCGGTACCGACATCGTCGAGCTGACCGGGAACCATGGCAAGGATTTCGGCCCCGAGCCGTTTTTGGAGACTCTGGAGGCCTATCAATTGCGGGGCTGGTTGACATTCGGAGGTGGCGCGAATTTGGCCAGAGCCTATGAGCCGGCCCGGATCGAGCACAACGGAAACAAGATCGCGTTCCTGGGATGCAATTGGGCGGGTCCGAAATATGCCTGGGCCGGTCCGGATGAGCCCGGATCGGCTCCATGCGATTACGAGCTGCTATTTCAAGAGGTGAGGGATCTGCGCGATGCCGGCTACCTGCCCATCTTCACCTTCCAATGGGCCGAGCTCTCAAAGCCCTCCCCGGAGCAGCAGGAGGCCTTCCGGGCCGCGGCCGAGGCTGGGGCAGTTATCGTAAGCGGCAGCCAGGCACATCAACCCCAGGGACTGGAATTCCATGCCGGGGCCTTGATCCATTACGGTCTGGGCAATCTCTTCTTCGACCAGATGCAATCCCTGCCGCTGCGGCAAGAGTTTGTCGACCGCCATGTCTTCTACGATGGCAGGCATATCAGCACCGAGTTGCTCACCGCCATGCTGGAGGACTACGCCCAGCCGAGGCCGATGACGCTACAGGAACGCACCGCGCTTCTCGAGCGGATCTTCGCCGCCAGCGGCTGGTGAGATCGAAGGCTGGGGCGATCCGTTGAGAAGAAAGAAGCCCCGTGGCGCATGTGCCGGGGTCTGAGGTCAGGCCCGGCTAGGATGGATTGAGCGCCTGGTCCAGTGTGGCTCGGACCCTCTTGCCCTGCTCAGCAACTTCGGCTTCGAGGCGCTCCAGCTCCTCGAGCCATCGTTGCGCCGCCTTACGATCGCTGACACTGGTCGCGTTGATGCGCACGTTATAAGCAGCCGCCTGGAAGCCGGCGCCGGCCATCGCCGCGCCGGAGCCTGCATCGCTGACGGCGTTGCGGTTCCCCAATGCGGCCGCGTCGGCTGCCATCGCGACCACCTGCGCGCACCAGCGGCAGACTTGCAAGGGGACTTCGGCGGCCTTGTGCGTGGCTTGCTCGATGGCCTCGCGGCGGGCCTGCTTCTCAGCCTCTGTCCCCTTGGGCATCCGGAAGGCCTGCATCACGCCTTCGAATGCCTGCGCATCGAGTTCCACGGCCTCCTGCAGGTGCCTGCGAAGTGCCTCGGCCCGCTGAACAAGCTGCTCCATCTGCTCTTGGACCTCGGCGTATTTCTTCTTTCCTAGCGTGAGCCGGCCGACCATGGCGACAAGCGCGGCCCCCATGGCGCCGGCGTGAGCCGCCGCGGAACCTCCTCCGGGCGTGGATGTCCCCTCGGCGAGCCGGTCGAGAAATCCTGCCTCCGGCTCGCCGGCCCGCATGGCTGCATACAGGCGTGTCTCGAGGATTTGATCGCGTTCGAATTCGTCCAATTGCAGATACCACTGCGCCGCATCCACGATGGCCGCCTGCGGTATGAGCCCAACCAGCTCGGTGTGGTGGATGGATACGCCGTAGCGTTCAGCTTCGCGCCGGATCAGCTCGACCACGCGGGCGACCGGGGTGCGCTCGTAATCTGTGAGGTTCATCGAGACCTGGGCACGGCCTTCGACCAGCATGCCCAGCGCCTTCACGTAGCGCAGCCCCCCCGAGGAATGGCGCACGGCGCGGGCGATACGGCGGGCGATATCCACCTCGCTGGTTGTCAGGTAGACATTGAAAGCGATCAGAGGTGTCCGGGCACCGATCACCGTCGCGCCGGCAGGACCCAGTTTGGGGGGGCCGAAGTCGGGCGCCCGCTCGGGATCACGCTCGATCGACTTCTTGAGTCCTTCGTATTCGCCGCGCCGGATGTTCTCCAAGTTCACCCGATCCGTCCGGGTGGCCGCCTTCTCGTAGAGGTAGACCGGGATCTCAAGCTGCTCGCCTACGCGCCGGCCCAGCTCGCGGGCCATGTCAATGCATTCCTCGATCGTGATGCCGGCGATGGGGACGAAGGGCACCACATCGGTGGCGCCGATGCGAGGGTGCTCACCCTCATGCTCCTCGAGATTGATGAGTTGGGCCGCCCTGGCGATGGCTTGGAAGGCCGCCTCTGCAACTCTATCAGGAGGTCCGGCAAATGTGATCACCGTGCGGTTGTGATCGTAATCCGAGTGCCTGTCGAGCACATGGATCTGGGGCACTTGCTGAATGGCTGCCTGGATTTCGTCGATGACCTCGACGCGGCGCCCTTCCGAAAAATTGGGGATGCATTCGACGATGGGTTGGGTCATGGTGCCACTCCATTGCTGTTAGGTCCCGATTATAGTCCAATCCTCCTGCATGTCCCTACTGAGGGCAGGCATCCGGTGACCGGCCTGCCAGCGGATAGCGCCCATCGTGCCTGGGCTCGAGGCAGAGTACACAGGACAGGGCCGGTTCGTCTATCTGGATATCGATGATCCTGCCACCACGCCATTCAAGCAGGCGCTGGGCCACCGGTACCAGCCGCATATTTTCGTGATCGAACCCTCAAGGGAGATCGCGGCTCAATGGGTAGGCCCAGTCATGGGGCAAGAGGTGCGCCCAGTCCTGGATCAAGTTGCACAATAGCGCCGCGAGGGAAGAAGGAGGCCCCTGACGGTTGGGGGCCTCTCTTGATTCGCTCCCGGACTACTCCCGGCTGAGCTCCCGCTTTGCGATCACCATGCGTTGCACCTCGCTGGTTCCTTCGCCGATGGTCATCAGGCGGGCGTCGCGGTAGATTCGCTCGACGGGATACTCCTGGCTGTAGCCGTAGCTGCCCAGGATCTGGATGGCGTTGCGGGCCACCCGCTCGGCCATCTCGGTGGCGAAGAGTTTGGCGATGGCGGCCTCTCGGTTGTAGAAAGCGCCTTGATCCTTGAGCCAGGCGGCCCGGTAGACGAGCAGGCGGGCGGCTTCGATCTGCATTGCCGCGTCGGCGATCATCCATTGGATGGCTTGATGCTCTGCGAGTGTCTTACCGAAGGCCTTTCGCTCCTTCGCATAGCGGATCGATTCCTCGTGCGCAGCCTGCGCTAACCCCACCGCCAAGGCGCCGATGCCGACGCGCCCGCCGTCCAGAACCTGCAGCGTTTGATAGAGTCCTTTGCCGGGCTCGCCAAGGAGGTGTTCCTTGGGGACGCGCACGTTCTCGTAGGTCAGCGCATGCGTCGGGGAGGCGCGCACGCCCATTTTCTTCTCAGGAGGGTGGATGTGCAGGCCAGGGGTATCGCGAGGCACCACGAGCAAGCTCAGGGAGCGTGAACCGCCGGCCGGATCGGTGCGGCAGAGGGTGACGATGACGGAGGCCACACCGCCGTTCGTGATCCAGGCCTTGCTGCCGTTGATCACCCATTCATCGCCTTCCAACTCCGCGCGGGTCCGGACGCCTCCCACGAGGTCGGAGCCTGCGCCCGGCTCCGTCAGTGCCAGGGCACCCAGGCCCCCCTCACCGGTGGCGAGAGCGGGGAGCCAGCGTTGCTTTTGCTCCTCGCTGCCGAAGAGGGCAATCGGCGCGCATCCCAAGCTGTTGTGAGCGGCAAGCGAAAGCGCTGTTCCGCCGTCTGCCCAACCACAGGCTTCGATCGCCAGAGCCGCGCTGATGGCATCCACCCCTGCACCGCCGCAGGCCTCGGGGATATTGAGACCTAGCAGACCGAGGGTGGCCATCTTGCGGAAGGCTTCCTCGTTCAACTCTGCCCGGCTATCGAACTCAGCCGCATAGGGCTTGATCTCACGCGCACAGAATTCCTGCACGCTGGCGCGCCACATGCGCTGCTCTTCGGTCAACTCAAAGTCCATCTTCGCCTCGCTTTCGAAGGTTGGAATCGTTTGAAGGGGGAAGGGAAAGAAAGCAGGACTTCGTCGGGTGAGGGAAGCCCGTGGATAGTGGTCTGGGCGGGATGGGCTTCATGGGTCGATCCTTGCGCGGCCGGGCGGATGACTCCTGCGTCCTCCAAGAATATAGCATTAAGGCGCTGCGGTGGCTTGCGCAAACCAGGCCCGCAACAAGGCCTCCGCCGCCTTGCCCCGCACGGAGGCGGAGCCATCCAATACACCGAGCGCCGGATCGTACCGGCGGGCCAGGAAGCCCACCACATCGGCTCGCGGCCCGATAGCCTCCAACAGTGCGGCGTAGACCCGGAGCTGAGCCTCGGAATCGGGTGCGAAGCCGAGATCTGTGCCAAATCCAGATTCAAGATCGGAAGCGGGGCGGCATTCGCCCCCCGGACCAGGCGTGCAGGCCCTTGCGCTGCCTGGGATCGAAAGGTACTCCACACTGAGCACCACAGGGAGACCGCCGAGATCCCCGCTGGCTATCAGGCTGTCCAGAAGGAGGCCGGCGGTGCGGGCCATCTCCTCAAGAGTCGGGGCATCCGAGTCGCTCAGGGGTGCATGCCAGTAGAGATGCACCTGGTCCACCGCATCCAGCAAGGGCGGGGGAAAGACAGGATCCCCAGAAACTTCGATCTCAAGCGCGATGCGGCCGCCGAAGGCCTCGCGCACGTCTTGGATCATCTCCCGCCAGCGCGTCTCGGCGTCCTCGGGAACATCCGACCAGCCACCCTCTGGAAGACGGCCGCCTGGCAAGGCCGGCTGGGCCCAGGGATCAGCGATCACAAGCTCGGATGCACCTGCTATTTGGGCATGGTGGGCATAGGTTAGGAGGAGCGAGCGATATTCGCTGAACCAATGGTCCCACCAAGTGGGATCGCGGGTGGCCTCTGCCCACCAGCTTTGCCGCGCCTCATTTGCCCCCAGCGTAGGATGAATCACGACATGCAGACCCTGAGCCTGAGCCAATGCTGCCATCGTCTGGAGCTCGGCCTTGAAAGGCGCTCTGGCGGGATCGAATTCGAGGCGTGGAACAGGATTGTTCGCCTGCCAGATCCAGCGCGGGGAAATCACAAGCGTATTGGAATGCATGCTGGACAAGTCTGTGAGCGCTTGGGGGAAGGTGGCCTTCCAGGAGGCGTCATAGGCAGGGAGCAGCTCGGCACCGGCCTCTTCGAGCGCCCGGGAGCTTGCGATGGCGGCGTGTTGAGAGATATCCTGGTCAGGGGAGGGAGGCCAGGGCCATTTGGAGAGGCCGTCGTCTTGTATGCTGCCAGAGAAAGGCGCCTGAAGCGGTGGGCGCGAATCGCCCGTACGCTCGCAGGCAAGGTTCAGGCAGTAACGATAGGACAGCGAACCCTGAGCAGGTAGCGGGTTATAGAGAATGTAAGTCCACCGATTTTCACCCACGCGCCACATCGGAATAGGCTCATACCAGGTGTTGGGAGAGAACTGAATCCCGACCAGGGCGCGATCAGGGGTGCCGGGCGGCGCCGAGAAATGGAAGGTGGCCGGCTCGTCGGCGCCGCTCCTCCAGGTCGTGACCACATCCCGCACGATCGGCTCGCCTGCAGGGATGATGAGCTGCCGCGTGACCAGGCCGCCGTCGGCGCTGCGTTCAGCGTTCCAGATCCCATCGCCCAGAGTATAGCGGTAACGCAGATCGGAGCCTTCGTAGAATTGGAGCACGGCCAGGAAGTGGCTGGGGTCGACGCGCACCATGGCGGGCATGTCGACTGCAGTCGACTGGAGGCCGCCCCGCAACTCGGCGAAGCGCCGGCCGGCACCTGCAAGGCTGCCGGCCAGGCGCAATTCCGCCTCCGCGGGCGTATCCGGCGGAACGGTCACCTGGAAGGTCACGTGGACGGGCATGGCAGCTTGTAGCGCCAGTTCGACGGGGGTGGTTGCCGCAGCGGAGACGACGGCTCCCTGCTGCTGGGGTTTGTAGGATCCATCGGGGCCGAAGGCCACCAGCAGATGCTCGCCCGGCACGAGGCCATCCAGGCGAAATGCGCCCTCCGCATCTGTGAAGGTGACAGCCCCTCCGGCGGCGACGAGGATCTCGGCAAGGCCCTCCCCTGTCTCCAAATCGGTGATGTGGCCCAGAATCCGGCCCGTGGCATCCGCATAGGGCTCATCGGACCAGCCAGCGATCGTCTCCTTAATGGTGAGTGGGCCGGGAACATGGGCGGCCCGGAAAGGAACTGCCCGGAACTCGCCGGTGACTTCAACGGCCGGGGAAGGATTCAGACGTTCATAGCGGTAGTAGAGCATGGACCCCACGGGCGCGATTGCGGTCGCAACCCATCGGCCATCCTCCCGCCTCTGCATGGGGACCCGGCTGGCATGGTAATCCAGCCCGGCGATGGGATCGAGGATGAGAACTGAGAGTTGAGCATCGGCGGGGGTAGAGGCCGGGGCCTGGATCAGAAACGTGACCTCTGTCGCAGGCAAGCCAGTGGGTTCGGCCTCGGGCGAAGGCAAGGGTATCAAGCCGGGCGAGCACGAGGCCAGCCCAAGGCTTAGGAGCAGCAAGGAGAGCCAGGCAAGCTTGGACATGTCAGAATTCCATGTTCTTGAGCAGTTGATAGCATATGTCGGCGTTCGGAACCCGCCCAAGGGTAACACGCCTCCGCAGGATTTGCCCCTCCTCCTGAAATAGGAGTTCGAGGCGGCCTTTGCGAATGGAGACGTCGCTCAACTGGCTCCACGCGAAGGACCGCGAGCCCAAGCGTATGGCTTCGCCGCTCAGCCTGAGAGGGCCGAAATCCAGGCTCTCGCCTCGCCGGAGCTGCTGCCGATAGCGGTCCAGGATATGCGGGTAGGCATGCTCCTTCACGCACTGGACTAATTCCAAGAAGCCCTCCAGCGTGTGGTCTAGATGAATGGTCTCGCCCGCGGTGGTTTCGAGGCGCATGCTGGCATGCTGTCGCGAGGGTTGGGCCGTCAGGCCATAGCGGATGCTCGTGAGCCAGATACGCTCGACCTCATCCCAGCGGGCTTGAAGGTTCCGGCCCCGGGCGGAAATACGGAAACCGGATGGGTGGAGGCTGACCCGCAGGCCGCGGCGCCGGAGCAGCCAGAGGCCGCTATAGGCAGTGATGGCCAGGCCAGCGAACGCGAAAGGCAGCGGCCTGCTGGCCCACCTTGGCACGATCGCCGGGCCGAAGGTTTGATAGGCAAAGAAAGCGTTGTAGAGCGACCATGCCATGGAGAGGAACAGCCCAGCGAGGCCTCCGGAGAGGAGCAGGGTGTGGAGTAACCGCAAATCCTTGCGCAGGCCATAGTGGCGGGTGCGAGTCTTGGGACGGGAAGCCCCCGGAGCTGTGGCGGCGATGGCCATGGCTCAGAGGCCTATATCCCCGTCGAGTCCAGGCAGGAAGCCAGCCACGCCGAGGGTGGTCTCTGCAATCGCCGCCATGCGGCGGTCTGTATGTGAGAAGGCGGAACCTGCGCCCAGGCCAACGGAGAGGGTGGGTGCCACTACGGCCAATTTGCCACCTGCAAGGCTCGCCTCGCTAGCGGGCAGGTCCAGCGCCGGCCAGCCTGCAACCAACGAGAGCCCCCAGATCCACTGGCTCCTTCTCAATCGCTGCACCGCTTGCGCCAAGTTTGGGTGGTCCTTTGGCAGAAGCTCGGTCATCAGGAATCCCGCCGGATGGCTTCAGGTGTGGAGGCTGGCTGGGCCAGTCTCCACCGTGCCATTGTACACCCATCGGCTGCCGGTTGCGTGCAGGGCATGCCGGCTGGCTACTCGTGCGAGGAATCCCGCCTGGCGCGCGCCAGCTCGCGCACTTCGGCACGCCGACGGCCGCGCCCCGCCATGGCGGCCAGCCCGATGCTCAGGAAATAGAGCACAATCATGGGGAGCATCACCAGCCCCATGTTCACCGGGTCTATTGTAGGGGTGGCGGCGGCGGCGATCACCGCTATGCCCACCACGGCGAACCGCCAGCCTTGCAGCAGGCTGCGGGCGCGGATCATCCCCAGGGCGGCCAGTGCATAGATGACCAGCGGGAACTGGAAGGCCAATCCGATCCAGAACATCAGGCCGGCGACGAAGCGAATGTAATTCGAGGGGCGGATAGCAGCGCTGATACCCAGGAAGTTGAGCAGGAAGGGCAGCGCTGCAGGTAGCATGATGTAGTAGGCAAAGGCCATGCCAGCGATGAAAAGCACCGTTGCAGCCGGGATCATCGATAGCAATAAGATGCGTTCCCGCCGGCGGAGCCCCGGGTTTAGGAAGGCAAAGATCTCCAGCCCGATGTAGGGCAAAGCCATCGCGAACCCGGTCAGGAGCGTGACCCGCATAAAGGCGCCGATGTTCTCCGTGACCTCGATGGCCTGGAGCTTCTGGAGCCCCCCAATAGGCGCGGCCAACCAGGCGAGCACATCCTGGGCGAAGAGCGTGCTCACACCGATGGTGATCACCAAGACGAGGATCGATCGCAGCAGATGACGCCGCAGGGCTTCGAGGTGGTCTAGCAGGAGCGAGGGCTGCTCCACAGTTCTGGAGAAGACCTCCCCGATGGGTGCATCCTCGGGCTCATAGTTGATGAAATCACGGATGGGCCGCGTAATGAAACGGAAGGGTGCGGTGAGCACATGCAGCAACCGGTGCAAGAACCGACGCATGGACTAGACTCTGCCCGGAGATGTTTCTGCGGTTGGCGGATCATCCGCCTCTTGCTCGGCGCCGGCGCCCGGTGCCGACTCGCCATCAGCCTGGGATTGCGGGGGAACCTCGGTCCAGGCACGCAGCCCTTGGTCAACCTCCCGCACTTCCATCCGCAGCTCCTTGCCGGCATCTTCCACTTCCCGGCGGACGCTATCCAGCTCTTCCAAGGCGGCCTCACGCGCCAGCCGGTTGGGGAGTGTCCGCAGCGTGCGCGAGGCTTCGTTCAAAACCCGCCAGCTTTCAGACCGGTACATCTGGTTTAGGAAGCGGCCCAAGGAGCGGCCGAAGCGGCGCATATCCCGCGGCCCGACCAGGACCAGCGCTAGCAAAAGGATAAAAAGCAGTTCGAGGGGTCCGATCCCCAGAATATCCATGGAGTTATCCAGGGATTCTCAATTTCGCCCGGATCTCACGCACCTGCTTGGCCAGCGTGCCCAGGACGCCATTGATGAAGCGAGGCGAGCTATCTGAGCCAAAGCGCTTGGCGAGCTCGACGGCCTCATTGATGGCCACCTTCAAAGGGGTTTCATCGGAAAGCGCCATTTCCCAGAGCGCCATGCGAAGGATATTGCGATCCAGAACGGCCAATTGGTCGACAGGCCATTCGGGCGCGCAGCTGGCGATCCAGGCATCGAGCCTCGGCGCTAGGGATACAACCCCCATCACCAGCTCTTGCAGGAATCGGGAACCATCCTCCGAGAGGGAGCTGTTCTGCTCCAGGTAGCGCGCCAGCACCTCCTGGGTAGGATGGGCGACGGTATCGATCTCGTAAAGTGCCTGAAGCGCAAAGGTACGGATTCGGCTTCGTTCGTGTTTCATGAATCCTTTGATTCGGTATAACGAATGTCCTCGATGTGCACGTTCACCTGCACCACGTCCATGCCGACCATCTCTTCGATGGCGCGCGTCACCTCTGCTTGAACCTTGCGGCTCACATCGCGCACGTTCGTGTCCTGTGCCAGGATCAGATGCAAATCGATCCGGACGCTTCCGTCCTGGACTTCGATGCGAACGCCCTCGCTCGATCCTGGACGGAAGATCCGATTCACCCCTCCGGGCAGGGGCGCCATGCCCACCACGCCCGGCACGCGCAACGCGGTATGCTTGGCCAATGTCACCAGCACACCAGGGGCGATGCTGGTGGTGCCAGGGGCGCGATCTCCCTGCTCCTTGTTTGAGTCCATGGTTCCCTCACTCTGCCTCATATCGCCATCCCGCCGTCCACGACGAGCACATGGCCTGTGATGTAGCTGGCCCCATCGGAGGCCAGGAAAGCCACCGCCTTGGCAACCTCCTCGGCCTGCCCCACGCGTCCCAAGGGGATCAATCCCATCAAGCCTTCCCGGGAAGCCTCGGGTACGGTATCCCAGATATCGGTTTCGATGAAGCCTGGCGCAACGGCGTTGACGGTGATGTTTCGCGAGGCCACCTCACGAGCAAGCGCCTTGGTGAAGCCGATCTGGCCGGCTTTGGAGGCGGAATAATTGCTCTGACCTGCGTTTCCCATGATGCCTGCGATCGAGGTGATGTTGACGATTCGGCCATAGCGCCGGCGCATCATATGGCGAACCGCAGGCTTGGAGCAATTGAAGGTGGACTTGAGATTGGTGCGCATGACGGCGTCCCAATCCTCCTCGGCCATGGTCATGATCAGGCCGTCGCGCGTGATGCCGGCGTTGTTGACAAGGATATGCAGATCGCCGAAGGAATCCAGCCCGGCCTTGATGAGCCCTTGAGCCTGCTCGAACTCGCTCACATCCGCCTGGTGGGTTATGGCCGCGCCGCCGGCCTCGCGGATGGCCGCGGCCACCTGTTCGGCTGCGGCTTCGTTTTGTCGGTAGTTGACCACCACGCTCGCGCCGCGGCTTGCCAGCTCTATGGCAATCGCCCGGCCGATGCCGCGGGATGCACCCGTGACGATGGCGACCTTTCCTTCAAACTCCATGCAGCCCTCGCTTCTTCCTGTGCCGATGCCCGCTGCTGGCATGTGATTATACCTGCAAATGTGAAACCGCCTGCCTGGTGTGGCGTGTGTGGATGCGGACGGCGCCGCTCATGCCGAATGCCATCCGGAGGCCACAACCAGCGCCAGCAGCTCTTTGGGCCGGTTCTCATAGCGGTCCGGGCTGACCTCGCCGTGAACCAGGCTGAGCAGCGTGTCGGTCAGCGCAGCATTGACCGGTGTAGCCACGCCGAGTTTCCTTCCTGCCGCGACCACCGCCCCATTCAGCCATTGGACCTCGGACCGTCCGCGCCCGATATCGTAATGGAAGGAAGGTTTCTTCTCTCCCCGGCCGCTGGCGACAATCCGGCCCAAGATGGGACGCGTCAGGGCTTGCGGAAGGAAGATCGCCCGCCCGAGCACGCCCACGGGCACATGCGGCAGGTTCTGTGGCCGGAGTCCCATCGCCCGCATCACTCGCACGGCCTCTCGAAGGGACTCGATCTCAAGCGCCGCGATCTGGGGATGGGCAAAGACTTGCGCGGGGGTCCAGCCGAGGATGGCCGAGGTGGCATTGGTAACGATGTTGGTCATGAGCTTGGACCATTTCATGCGGGCGGGGTCGGCATAGTGGCGGGTGTCCAGCCCGGCGGCATTGAAATCGGCCAGGATGCCGGATAAGCTCGGGTGCGAACCGGCGAAGCCGACCCCGCGCAGCCGCTCCACACGCAGCACGCCGGGCTCGATCATCTGGACCGCGGTGGTCAGCGTAGCCGGGATCACCCGCTCCTCGCCCAGACTCGCGGCCAGGGTTTGCTCATTGCTGATGCCATTCAGCAGCGATACAACTGGGAATTCTTTCGCGGCCAGTGCCTGCAGCGCGTCGGCCGCCGCCCCGCAATCGTAGGCTTTCACGCAGAGGAGCACGACATCAGGCGCCTCGCCTTCCCAGGCCTGCTCGAGACTTGTGACCACCCGGGGCGCCTCGAGATGGCCCGCCAGGCCTTCGCCCCCCAGCCGCAGCCCACCAGTCAGCATGGCCTCGGCGATGTGAGCGCGGGCCAAGAACGTGACAGGGTTTCCGGCGAGCGCTAGAGCACATCCCAAGTATCCCCCGACGGCGCCTGTGCCGTAAATGAGGTAATGCATCAGTTCTTCTTAGGCCGGGCGAGCAACTGCTCTACCAGTGCGTTCAGCTCCTCGTCGGAGTAGAAATGCAGGACCAAGCGGCCGCCGCGGCGCCCCCGCCGGAGCGTAACCTTCGTTCCCAGCGCTTGGCGGAGTTCCTCCTCGAGCGCCACCTCCTCCGCCGGGCGGTCATGGCCTTTCTTCTTGCGCCGAGGACGCTCTCCCAGCATGCTGCGCACCAATTCCTCGGTCTGACGCACATTGAGCTCGCGAGCGAGGATGCCTTGCAGGGCCGCGGATTGAGCTTGGGCAGTTGGCAGCGCCAGAAGCGCTCGAGCGTGTCCCTCCGAGATCTGGCCCGCCATCAGTGCCTTACGGACTGAGGCCGAGAGTTTGAGGAGCCGAAGCGTGTTGGTCACCGCTGTGCGGCTCTTGCCCACGCGGGCCGCGATCTCTTCATGTGAAAGGCCGAAATCTTCTGCGAGCTGGCGGTATCCCTCCGCGGCTTCCAACGCATTCAAGTCGCTTCGCTGCAAATTCTCGATCAGGGCCAGCTCGAGGCGCTGGGCCTCGGTGGCTTCTCGGATGATGGCCGGAACTTCTTTCAACCCCGCCATGGCGGCTGCGCGCAGGCGGCGCTCACCTGCGATGAGCGTGTAGCTCCCGCGGGCATCCGCCGGGAGGACGATGAGCGGTTGCAGCACGCCGTGCTCGCGTATGGATTGGGCAAGGTCCTCAAGGGCCTGAGGGTCCATGGATTCGCGTGGCTGGCGGGGGTTCGGCCGGATGGCCTCCACCGGCAATTGGGCGACGCCCTCGCCAGGCATGGCTGCACCGGGCCCCGAGGGGATCAGCGCGTCGAGCCCCTTTCCTAAACCGCGTTTCTTGCTCATAACCACCTTTCGTTAGCGGGTGATCCCCGGCAGGCTCACACCATCGGCCTGCAAGATCTCCCGCGCAAAGGCCTCGTAGGCTTTCGCCCCTGGAGAGGCTGGAGCATAGGCAGAAATCGGGAGCCCATAGGAGGGCGCCTCGGCCAGCCGAACGCTTCTAGGGATGATCGCATGAAATACCTGGCCGGGAAAGTGGCGCCGGACTTCCGCGACCACATCCCGCGAAAGGTTCGTGCGGGTGTCGAACATCGTCAAGAGCAAGCCTCGGATCCGCAGGCCCGGAAAGAGCCCGCTGCGCACCCGGTTCAGCGTGTTCATTAGCTGTGTCAAACCTTCCAGCGCCAGGTACTCGCACTGGACCGGGATGATCACTCCATCGTGGGCAGCGACCAGACCGTTTACGGTGAGAAGCCCGAGCGAAGGAGGGCAATCGACCAGGATGTAATCGTAGCTGGCACAGGTGTCGGTCAAAGCCTTCACGAGCAGGCGCTCACGATCAGACAGTGAAACCATCTCCACCTGTGCGCCAGCGAGAGCTGCGGAAGCGGGGAGAAGCGAAAGCCCTAGCTTGCGATTGTGGAGGATGACATCTCCAGCGGGTGCTCCCCCGATCAAGACGTCATAGGTTCCACGGCGCAGAGACTTATGGTCCACACCCAGGCATGCCGTGGCATTGGCCTGTGGGTCGATATCGACCAGGAGCACACGCATGCCCAATTGAGCCATGTAGGCGCCCAGGTTGATGGCGGTGGTGGTTTTGCCCACACCGCCCTTCTGATTGACTAGGGTGTATATCTTCGTCATAGCTGGGCGGTTTCCTTAGCGTGCCTTAACTCCTCCAGACGCGGAACGCCATCCAGGCCGCGGCGCTGAACGGACCGGGCAGCAATGGCGTTGGCCATCTCACAGGCCTGGCGCGGATCATGGCCGGCCTGAAGGGCGTGGAGGAAGACGGCCGCGAAGATATCACCCGCGCCGGTCGGGTCTACTTCTTCTGCCTCCGGCGCAGGGATCCTTCGCTCGATTCCACCCACGAAGAGGCGGGCTCCCGCCCGGCCGTCGGTCACCACCAGCAACCCGCAATGGCGGGCGATGGCGGCCGGGGCGGCTTCATCTCCTGCCAGGTCCTCCATGCTAAGGATCACGGCCTTCGCTCTTGGAAGGTGCCTGGCGATTTCCACCCAGGGCGCTAAGCTGACCTTGCCTTGCTCATCCATGCGCCGCAACCAACCCTGCGGGGTCAGGGCCACAAACGAGTGTTGGAAGGCCTCCAGAAGGCCAGGGTCGACTTCATCGAGCACCGGCCCCAATAGCACCACGGGCACCTGGCGCCAGGCTGGCGGGATATCCTCCAGGGTCAGTGGCATGGCTTGGGCCTCGACGCGCTGGCTACGTGAACCGGCTCGGTAGAGATTGACGAATGTGGTCGATTGATCGGATGGCTTGCATTGCAGGGTGACTTCGGACAGCGGCGACAAATCGAGGTCCTCGCCACAGGAGGTGACCAACGCCACCCGGCGACCCAAGCGTGCGGCCGTCAGCCCGGCATACGCCGCCGTGCCTCCCAGGCGGTAGCCATCCGAGGTGAGGTCCTTGGTGAGATGGCCAAGGATCAGGAAATCGATGGGCTGCGATGCGCCGTGCATGGAGGCGATTCTACGTGTGTGCTCAGGGGAGACAACCGCAGTGGCCTAGCGGCGGGGGATGATCGTCACCTTGCGGTGACGTCCCTCGCCCACACTGAGCGTATCGACATTGGGGTCATCGCGCAGTTCGAGGTGGATGATGCGGCGCTCGTAGGCCGGCATGGGCTCGAGAGTCATCGTGCGCGAGGTCTCCACTGCCTGGCTGGCCATACGGCGGGCCAGGCGCCGGAGCTGTTGTTCGCGCCGCGCCCGGTAGCCTTCGACGTCGATCAGTACAGAGATGGGCCGCTTGAGCTCTTTGCCGACGATCAAGCGGGTGATGTACTGCAAGGCCGAGAGTGTTTCTCCGCGGCGGCCGATCAACAGGCTCAGATCATCGCCGTGGATGTCGACATGCAGGGGCCGGATCTTCCCGGGCGCGTCTGGCTCGCCCCAAGCGGCATGGATCTCGGCCTCGACGCCCATCCGCTGCAGGAGTTCCTGAACGGTATCCCTGGTGACACGCAGGGCTTCCTCGTCGGATTCCTCCTCGCCCAGATCTGCGGCCGCCTCGGCGGCCGGCTCGGGCGCCTCGGCGGCGGAGGGTGCTTCATAAGCCCTCACCGTCAGTCGCACCCGCGCCTGGCGGCTGCCAAGCCCGAAGAGCCCCTTTCCGCCCTTGTCGAGGACCTCGACCTCGAGAGTCTCTTGAGGAAGCCCCAACTCTTCGGCGCCACGGCGGATGGCCTCTTCGACCGTGGGGGCGATGATTTCCAAACTGGTTCGCGTCTCGTTCATCGGCGTCACCTTCTCAGAACGGGGCTGGAGGCCCCGGAGGGTCTAGGTCGATTGGGATTGGCGGAGCCTGCGCATGATGAGGCCCTGGAGAATGCCGAGCAGGTTAGATACGACGAAGTAGAGCGCAAGGCCGGATGCCAGGGTATAGGCGAAGTATCCAAGTAGGAGGGGCATATAAAGGCTCATCATTTGGGTCATAGCGGCGCCCTGGGAATCGGGTGTCGTCGGGGTGGTCAGTTTGGTCTGCAAGTAGGTGCTGACGACCACAACAATGGTGAGGACCGGGATTTCGAAGGGCAGGAAGGAAAGCGAGAGGCGCTCGGGCTGTCCCAGGTTCATCCACAGAAAATGGCTGTTGAGCGGGATCAGGCTGGCAGGGATGAAGTCGTAGATATGTTTCGAAAGATCAAAGAGCTGAGCCGGGGTGGAGGCCAGGCTGCGGATCAGCGCCTGATACAGGCCGATGATGATGGGGAACTGGATGATGAGTCCCAGGCATCCACTCATCGGGTTGTAGCCAACCTCACGGAAGAGCTTCATCTGCTCCTCAGCCAGCTTCTGGCGGTCGTCCTTGTACTTCTTTTGCATCTTTTGATATTTCTCGGACTTTTGGATCTCCGCCATGACCATCGAACTGCGCATTTGCTGATAGGTGAGGGGGAGCGTGATCAGGCGCACCAGTGCCGTGAAGATGATGATCGCCCAGCCGAAATTCTGCCCTAACAGGCTGTAGATGTAGATCAGGGCATTGATCATCGGTTCGAGAATCAGGGTGTTCCACATAGGTTTAACCTTTGCACATCAATTAGGGCTGAAAAGGCAGCGCACGCTACCACTATCTGCATCAACCATATAGAGCAAGCACTCGCTCTCCATGGCCGGCACGAGCAGGCCATACTCGGTGAGAATCGGATCGGCCAGCAGCCGGCCGGTGACCTTTGCGCTCGAGGGCCAGGCAGGGTCGCCGCTGGCCTTGTCGAAAGCATCCACGGCGCCGGCCTCGCTCACGAAATAGACACGCTCGCCAGCTGTGGTCGGCGAGGCCGAGGCGGAACTCTCGAGCGTCTGGCGCCAGACCTCCTCGCCTGTCGCCAATTTCAGGGCGTAGGCCGTGGCAGAGACATCGCCGAAGAAAGCCAATTCGCCGTTGACCGCTGGATTTCCCCAGATGGCATCCTCGGCCGCGAAGGTCCAGCGGATGTCGCCTGTCTGCGCATCCACGGCATAGAGCTGTCCGCCAAGAGTGCCGCAGAGCAGCAGGCCATCCGCCAGGGCGGGGGTGTCGGAGATGGCGGTGCCGAGATCCAGCTCCCACGCCACCGCGCCGCTCTCGGCGTCGAGGGCGTAGAGGTGGTGATCGAGCGAGGCCACGTAGATATGCCCGTTGTCTGTCAGCGGGGCCGACCAGATTGCATGCTTGGCTTCGAAGGGTTGCCGCCAGGCGGGCTCGCCGGTGCGCAGGTCAAGCGCCCACAGCCGCCCGAGAGCAGTTGGCACGTAGGCGCGTCCGCCGCTGATGAGAGCGCCTCCGATCACGCGGTCCTCGGGCTCCTCGAAGGTCCAGAGCGGGGAGCCGGCGGGTTTGGAGGCCCGCAGCCCATAAACCACCTGGCTGTAGCTGCCCACCACGAGGACGTCGTCCTCTTGGCTTACGGCGGGGGGAGCAAAGAAAGTAACGCCGCGCTGCTCTTCCTGTGGGTAGGTCCAGAGCGCCTTGCCATCCGGCAGGCTGATGGCCCGGACAAACGGCCCGAAGGAAACATAAGCGACCTCATCCTGGACGGCGACGCCGGGCCAGCTGGAAGCCTGCATGACGCTGCTGGAGCCGCAGGCGGTCAGAAGCACGGCAAGCAAGATCAGGGGCAGGAAGCGGAGCGTGTGCAATTTGATTGGTTTCATACTTCTCCTATGGGACCGGATCGTACCCGCCCGGATGCAATGGCTGGCAGCGGAGAATCCGCCATACGGACAGCGCTCCCCCCTTCAGCAGGCCGTACTTTGCGATGGCCTGGTAACTGTAATGGGAGCAGGTGGGGTAGAAGCGACATGTCCCCGCCGGTAGTGCGGGCGAGATCCATCTTTGGTAGAGCCGGATCAGAGCCAGGACCGGAAGCCGCGGAAGCGTGCCCAGGGTGATGGGCATCTCGCGCAGAGAAGGCTCCTGGGACTTCTGATGGCTATGTTCACTGATCTCCATTCTCAAGTCCATCATCAAGCCTCAGGCCAGCCCGAGCGAGCAAATCCAGCAAGGCATGCTCAATCTGCGGCCAGGACGCGCTCAGCAAGTCCGGGCGGGCAATGAGCACGATATCCCACCCTGGCCGGATGCGATTCAAGTTGTGGCGCAGGGCCTCGCGTAGCAAACGCTTGGCGCGATTGCGCTGCACTGCCCCGCCCATGGCCCGCCCTGCGGTGATGCCCACGCGCACATGCTCTCGATCGTTCGGGCATGCCGCCAGAATGGCAAGCGGGTGGGCATAGGAACGTCCTGTGCGCCGCACCCGCTTGAAGTCGGACGAGCTGGTGAGCCGATGTCTGCGGTTCATCCACCTGGCCGGTTGAGGGCAGGCATGCTCCAACTGGGCGGCGGTTGCTAGGCCTTCCAGTTGATCTTCTTCACATGTCGATTCATGCGCGCCGACAGGCGGAGGCGACCCTTCTGGCGTCGTCGCTGCAGGACGGCCCGGCCGCCGCGTGTCTTCATCCGGGCTCGAAATCCATGAACTCGGACTCTGCGGCGAATCTTCGGTTGATACGTGCGTTTTGGCATGATACGAACCCTATGATAAATCTCACGTCGGCGACTTCACATCTCAAACCACGCGGCGAGCGATTATACCGCGCCCCCTGGAGAGGGTCAACGCGCGAGCGCCCCCTGTTTCTCAAGCGGGATTAGGAATGACAAAGCCTACTCGTTGATGCGCTCGATGCGGGCGCCCAGCGACCGTAGTTTCTCATCGATGCGCTCATAGCCGCGATCAATTTGCCCGATATTGCCGATGCGTGAAGTGCCCTGGGCTGCGAGCGCAGCGAGTGTCAGGGCCA
This sequence comes from uncultured Anaerolineaceae bacterium, assembly GCA_964492745.1. Lineage (GTDB taxonomy): Bacteria > Chloroflexota > Anaerolineae > Anaerolineales > E44-bin32 > E44-bin32. The sequence continues at coordinate 19,773 of CAZBLT010000017.1, read as the reverse complement.
GACCAGCGCGGATGTCGGGACTCTCGAGTTGCTCACTATAGAGGCGCGAAGGTCCTTGGACGATGGCGCGATGGGGATCGCAGAGGACGATGCGAGCCCCCATCGATACCAGCTTGTCGATGAAGAACATACGGGTCTCATACATCCAATCATGGAAGAGCACCGTCCCGTTGGATTGAGTGGCGATCACGATGGCGATGCTCATCAGATCGGTGGGAAAGGCCGGCCAGGGCATCACGCTGATCTGGGGGATCTTGCCACCCACATCTGGGCGGATCTGCAAGGGCTGGTCGGATGGGACCAGGATATCCTCCCCATCGACTTCCCAGCGGGCGCCCAGCCTGCCGAAGACCAGGCGCGTCATGTCCAGGTATTCCGGGCCGGCCCTGCGGATGCGGATCTCACCCCGGGTGATCACCGCCGCGCCGATAAGGCTCACGACCTCCAGATAATCGGGGCCAATCGTGAACTCGCCTCCACGCAGGCGCTCGACCCCGACGATGCGGAGCGTGTTCGAACCGATGTTCTCGATCTTGGCGCCCAGGTGGTTCAGGAAGTGGCAAAGCTCCTGAACATGCGGTTCGGAGGCCGCGTTGCGGATCACGCTCTCGCCCGACGCGGTGACAGCCGCCATGATGGCGTTCTCGGTGGCCGTGACGCTGGCCTCGTCCAGCAATACCTGTGCAGCCTGCATCCCGCCCGCAGGCGCCTGCATGTGGAACTCCCGCTCCCCGTATCGCACGTCGGCGCCCAGGCGCTCCAGGGCCAGCAGGTGGGTATCGACCCGTCGGCGGCCGATAACATCTCCGCCGGGTGGAGGCAGGGTGATGCCGCCCACGCGTCCCAGCATCGGGCCGGCGAGCAGGATCGAAGCGCGGATCTTTCGGCAAAGATCGGGGTCCAGATCAGCCTGGCGCACATCGCGGGCCTGGATGCGCCAGGTGTGCGGCTCTTTGCGTTCGATGGAAACCCCCAGGCTTTCCAGAAGCCGACCCATGATCTGCACATCGCCGATGTCAGGCAGATTGCGCAAGACGATGGGTTCATCAGTCAGCAGGCACGCCGCCAGAAGCGGGAGCGCGGCGTTCTTGTTCCCGGAGGGTGTGACCTCCCCTTGCAAGGGGTGACCGCCCTCGATGATGAATGCAGGCATTGGCTATCCTTTGGGGGCCAGCCAGACGGGCTGCCCGATATCGGCGCCGAGTCTCTCGGCGGCGCTTCCGTCCCGAACGGCGATCTCCAGCAGGCCATCGCTGCCGACGTAGCAGACCAACGCCCCGCGGGCAACATCCCCGAAGGTGCGGCCCATCGGAATGGCTGGGCCTGATCCCAACCGGGCTTCGAAGAGGGCGCCCGGCAGGATGCGATCTCCTTTTCCGGGGATCCAGGGCGTGAGAGCCAGGCCTTCGGTCCGGTGTTCGAGCAGGCCGATGCTGGTCACCAGGTTGCCGAAGCGGTCGATGTGGATCACTTCGCCGGCGAGAGTGGAGGCATCGGGGAAATCCAGATGCGGCCAAGGCAATCGCACCAGGTCCCCGACGACAGGCCCAAATGCATCCGGCAGGACTCCCGCGGCCAGATGGGCGGCCGCAGGGGCGAAGAGGTCGCGGCCGTGGAAGGTCGTACTCACTCGCTCGAGGCGGTACGCCGGGTTCTCCAGGGCGTAGGCCTGGATGCCCCCAACGCCCGCAAGCAGGTAGCTGAAGAGGCCGTTGTCAGGGCCCACAAGCAGCCATTCCGGCGTTGAGATCACGATTGGTTTGCGCTGTGTTCCGACACCGGGGTCCACGACACCGACGACGACCGAGCCAGCGGGCAGGACGAGGTGGACGCGCCAGATCTCGAACGCGCCGCGCCGGATGTCACCCTGAGGGATGGCGTGGGTGAGATCGAATACCGGGGCTTGAGGGGCAATCCCAGCGATTACGGCCTTCATGGCCCCCACGTAGGTGTCCTGGAGGCCGAAATCGGTGAGCAGGGCGATCGGGCGTGGATTGGTCATAGCCGTCGCAATTCTAACGAAAGGGCCAAGGAGGGTCAATCGGCCGTCGGGGGCGAGAGGGGTCGGCGAATATCGGCCAGGGCGCTTCTATGTTAGAATAGATTTTCGTGAACTAACCCCATCGCGAAGGGCTCGAAGCTCTCCCTGGCCTGGACGTCCAACTCTTTGGCGAGCGATCATCGAAGGCGAATCGGCTGCCGCCAGCTCTCGAGGGAACTCCTGGCCAAAGCGATTGAGCCCACCGCATGAACTGTGATGGGGGTTCACCAGCCATCTGCAAGGGATGGGAGCCGAGGAGCACGAATCGTGGCCAAACGTGCGAAGAAAGTCAGCAGCTATGCAGCCAAAGATATCCAGGTCCTGGAGGGACTGGAGGCCGTGCGCCGTCGCCCGGGCATGTATGTGGGCGGCACGGATGTCAAGGCCCTTCACCACCTGGTTTACGAAGTGGTAGACAACTCGATCGACGAGGCTCTTGCTGGCGCCTGCGATTCGATCCAGGTGACGATCCACAAAGATAGCAGCGTGACGGTCGAGGATAATGGCCGCGGCATTCCTGTGGACTTGCACCCCGAAAAGAAGAAACCTGCGCTCGAAATCGTGATGACCATGCTCCACGCTGGCGCCAAGTTCGGCGGGGAAGGATACAAGGTCTCGGGCGGGCTGCATGGCGTGGGTGTCTCCGCAGTGAATGCCCTCTCGGAATGGTGCGAGGTTGAGGTCCGCCGGGACGGCAAAGTGCACTTTCAGCGCTACGAACGCGGGGCCCCTGTCGGGCCGGTGGAGGTGGTTGGGAAAGCGCCCAAAGGGAAGACCGGCACAAAGACCACCTTCATGTACGACCGCACGATTTTCCAGGGTGATTTCGGCTACAAATTCGAGACACTGGTCCAGCGCTTCCGGGAGATGGCCTTCGTCACCCGGGCGGTGAACATCCATCTGCTCGACGAGCGCGATGGCCGTGAAATGACCTTCTACTTCGAAGGCGGCATCATCTCCTTCGTGGCCTACCTGAACCGGCATCGAAGCGTGCTCCACCCCATCGTCCACGTCGAGAAGGAGATCGACGGGACGGGGATAGAGGTGGCATTGCAATATACCGATTCCTACGCCGAGTCGGTATACTCCTTCGCCAATACCATCCACACCGTCGATGGTGGCACTCATCTGACCGGGATGCGGGCGGCGATCACCCGCACCATCAACGATTACGCCCGCAAGAATAGCCTTCTGAAGGATTCGGACCCCAATTTCAGCGGGGACGACACTCGTGAAGGCTTGACGGCCATCGTCAGCATCAAGCACCGCGATCCGCAGTTCGAAAGCCAGACCAAGGTCAAGCTGATGAATGCGGAGGTGCAGACCCAGGTGCAGCAGGTGCTCGGCGAAGCCCTGGGCGAGTTTCTGGAGGGCAACCCTCGCGCTGGCCGGGCTATCGTTCAGAAATGCCTGACCTCGGCCCGGGCGCGTGATGCCGCCCGAAAGGCGCGCGACCTAGTCATTCGCAAGAGCGCGCTGGAAAGCCTGACCCTGCCCGGAAAGCTGGCCGATTGCTCAGAGCGGGATCCGAACAAATGCGAGCTCTACATCGTGGAGGGCGACTCGGCCGGCGGATCTGCGAAGCAAGGCAGGGACCGCCACTTCCAGGCGATTCTGCCTCTGCGGGGCAAGATTCTGAACACCGAGCGGGCGCGCCTCGACAAGGTGCTCTCGAATAATGAGGTGAAAGCGCTGATCTCCGCGCTGGGGACCAGCATCGGAGAGTCGTTCGACCTCAGCGGTCTGCGTTATGGCCGTGTGATCATCATGACCGACGCTGACGTGGACGGGAGCCACATCCGCACGCTGCTGCTCACGTTCTTCTTCCGATATATGCCGGAGCTGATCGAGAAGGGCCACCTCTTTGTGGCTCAGCCACCGCTCTATCGCATCGAGTACAAGAAAAAGCGCCAGTATGCCTATACCGAGAACGAGCGGACGCAGATCATCAAGGAGCTGGGTGTGGACGGCGACCGCGTATCCGTGCAGCGCTACAAAGGATTGGGCGAGATGAACCCGCAGCAACTGTGGGAGACGACCATGGACCCCGCCAACCGCATCCTGCTGCAGGTGACGATCGAAGATGCGGCCGCCGCCGACCGTACCTTCGATATGTTGATGGGCGCGGCCGTGCCCCCAAGGCGGCGCTTCATCCAGACCCATGCCAAGGAAGTCCGCAATCTGGATATCTAGGGCGCGCGGATCAAGCCATCGCACCAGGGCTGCCTTGACCAGGCAGCCCTGTATGTTTCCTGGATTGCAAGGGCTTGGATCGCGGATCGACGAAGTCATCGATCCAGGGTCCCAAGAAAATCAGAGCCGCCTCTGTAGGGCGGCTCTTGGCATACTGGCGTTTATGCCCGGGGTTCAGGACAGGGCCGAATTGCCCTCGCGCGCAGCGTAGAATGGGTTGTGGCCAGAAGTATGATCGGTGGTATCCACGACCTCACGGACTTCGGGGATGGCTTCCTTAATCATCACTTCCACGCCCTGCTTGAGGGTCACATCAACAAGTCCGCAGCCCTGGCAGCCCCCGCCAAAGGCGATATAGGCGACACCATCGCGGTAATCGAGCAGGGTCACAAAGCCGCCATGGGCGCCCACGCCGGGGTTGATCTGGCCGTCGATGAATTCTTGGATCGATTGGGCCGTAGGATCATCCCAGGCGGGATTGGGGTTGTCAATCTTGAACCCGCCCTGGAAAGCATTTTCCTCGAAGTCGACCGTGGCGCCAGAGAGCTTGGGCGCGCTGGCGCCGTCGATATAGACGTTGAATCCCTCGAAGGCGACGACTTGGTCACCCTCGGCGCGGTCACTCTCGGGGACGAATCTCAAGCCATAGCGGAATCCGCCAGGCCCCCGGCCCATGATCTGCATGCGCAGGGCCAGGTCGCCACGGCCCTGCTGTTGCAGGAGGTCCTGAATCTTTGCTTGGGCGGTGTCGGTGATTTGGATCATGCGGTTCTCCTTTTCGTGGGGGCATTATACCCCCATGGAAGGCCGGGGTCAGCCCGCTGGTCAAGGCTCTGCCAGCCTACTCTTGCTGCCTTCTAGCTAGCTCGATTTCGTAGGCACAGTGGCTGTCGCCCTGGATGCGGCTGGCAATCTGGCGCACTGGTTGGCCCATCACACAGCCGATCAACTCGCGATCGAACTGGCATACCTCGGGGTGCTGCCCTGCCACCGCCTGGTAGGGACAGGTGTGCTGGCGTATGAGCAGCCGCCCATTCTCGATGCTCCACTCGAGCGAATCGCCGCCCCGGTTCATGAGTTGCATGAGGGATCGGAGACGGGCCTCATAGGCGTCCACGGGTAAATCCGCGATGCCCATGGCTTTTGTCAGGCGCCGGGCGGCGCCACGGATCAGTTCCACCAGGACCTCGTCGCCATACTGGGCCTTGATTTCGGTAAGAAGTGCGGCCGAGAGGCGGTCATATTGCTTTGGAAAGCTCTCCTCGCCGCGCTCGCTAAGGGAATAGACCATGCGAGGCCGTCCGATCTCTTGCCGGATGGCTTTGTGCGCGACCAGGCCCGCACGCTCAAGCACGGAAAGATGGTGGCGGATCGTGCCCGGGGACATGCCTAAATGGGAGGCCAGATCGCCCACGCTGACGCCGGGATACCGTTGTAGATAGGAGAGGATGTCCTGACGGGTGGATTGCATAGGATCCATTGGTCTCAGCAGGATGGTATCACGCAGGGTAGGAGCCGTCAAATATGCCATATACATTATACATTTGAGAGATATTGACTTAAGTCCCATAAAAGTATAAGATGCAGAAGCAACGGACCCCCAACTCGGAAACGGTAGCTCGAGGGATTGAGTCCCCCAACCAGGTAACGCGCAATGGCAGAGGGGGTCGGGCAGGGGGAAGGATGGATGAGATGGAACAGGACCGGTTTATCGGATTGGATGAGAAAAGCCTTAAGGACCGCTACATCGAGGAGATCACGCGAGCCCCACTCCTCACAGCCGATGAAGAAGTCAACTTAACAAAGCAGCTGCAGGCCGCGCGGGTGGCGCGTAGCCGGCTGGCGGAGGGCGGGCTCTCGCCCAAGGAGCAGGCGCGGCTCGAATCGATCATTGAGCAGGGAACTGCCGCGCGCGAGCGCCTTATCATGGCCAATACGCGGCTGGTGCTCAGTGTCGCCAAGCGCTATACCGGCCGGGGCGTTCCCCTTCTCGACCTGGTTCATGAGGGCATCATCGGATTGATTCGCGCTACTAAGAAGTTCGATCCGGCGCGAGGCAACCGCTTCAGCACCTACGCCACTTGGTGGATACGGCAGGCGATCACCCGCGCCATCGATAACCATTCGCGCACGATCCGTCTGCCGGTGCATAAGAACATTGAGATCAACAAGCTGTCCTACGCTCGCAATGAATTGGCCCAGCAACTGGGCCGCGATCCCAGCGCCGAAGAGCTGGCCGAGGCTTTGAACGTCCCGGTCGACCATGTTCACGAAATCATGATGATCGGGCTGACGCCTATTTCCCTGGAGCTCCCTCAGGATGATGACGAGAACCGCTCGCTGGGGGATCTGATCCCCGATGAGGAGTCGCCCTCCCCTGAGGAGGCCGCCATCGAGGGGATGATGCGGGCCCAGGTGCGGGATGTCTTGGAAGCCCTTCCGATGCGCGAGGCCCAAGTCTTGATGCTGCGCTTTGGTTTTCAGGATGGCAAGGCCCACACGCTGCAAGAGGTGGGCAAGAAAATGGGCATCACCCGCGAGCGAGTGCGACAAATCGAGATGCAGGCCATGAATCGCCTGCGGACTACGGCTCATCGGATTCGCTGAGCGAGTAGGATGGGATGGTAACCTTGATAGACGGCGGAGGCATCGAGCTCATCCGCCGTTTTTCGGAGGGTGAGGCCCCTAAGACTCAAGAAGTGGCGGTGATGCATGCCGCCGTACCTCATCGAGCAATATTCCCACCCTACCCGTGCATGGCCTGGCCTTGACTGGGGAGGTCTGGTGGCCTTCCTGAAAGAGATCTGACCGCGTATGGAAGAGCAACCCGAGTTTCTGGACGGCCTCTATGGCCATGGGGCGATCTCGCCCTGAGTGAAGCCCCCTGACTCCAGCAACCCTCCCAATCCGGGAGGGCTTTTGCGTTCTCGGAATGAGATCATGGCTCCCTGCAACCTTGGGGACCATTTCCATGTATAACCATATAGCCATGGCCAAGGCATGCGACCGGGATCTGGTGCTCCAGGCACGTCGTGGAGCGACCCAGGCCTATGGGGAACTCGTTCAACGCTATCAGGCAAGCGTGTTCGGTGTTTGTCTGCGTATGATGGACGAGCGTCAGGAGGCGGAGGATATGACGCAGGATGCCTTCCTGCGGGCGTATCAACACCTGGATACCTATGACACGGAGCGCCCCTTCGGTCCCTGGATCCGACGGGTGGCGGCGAACCTGTGCCTGAATCGGCTCGCGAGGTCCCGGAGGGCGGTCATGCCGCTTGAGGATGAGCTGGATCAACCCTCGGAGAGCGCCGACCCGGGTCCGGAAGCGCTGACCGAAATCAAGGAGCAGCAGGAGATTGTTCGGGCGGCGGTCCTCTCGCTTCCGCCGCACTACCGGGCGGTCATCGAGCTGCGGCATTTCCAGGGCCTGCGCTATGCCGAGATATCGGAGGCGCTGGGCATTCCGCTCAGCGACGTGAAGAGTCATCTTTATCGTGCCCGCCAGCGATTGGCGCGGAGGTTGCTGCAGGATGCCTGAGTCGAGTGCTATGCACCCCAGCGAATTGGATCTGCAGGCGTACTTCGATGGCGAGCTCTCCCGCTCGCAGCGCGAGGGCATAGCGGCCCATCTTGTATATTGCGTGAGGTGTAGTGGTGAGCTCGATCGAATGGCAAAGCTCGCGGCGGCTCTCGATCTTATGCAAGAGACGCCGGCCCATGTAGATGTACGAGCGCGGGTGCTCGCCTCGTTGCCGGCGCGTAGAAGGCGCGGCATGGGCGGGCTTCTGCTGCTGCAGATGGCTGTGGCAATCATCGTCCTGGTGGTGGCCATACCGCCTCTCCTGCCCGGACTGCCGGCGCCCGAATCATGGCTTAGGCCTCTTAGCATGACCGATTGGGGCGAGGCCTTCTCAGGACTATGGGATGAATTCTGGCAAACCCTGCTGAGCCTGGCGCTGCCGCAGAATCTTCCCAAGGGGCTGGTTGGTCTGCAACCATGGCATCCTCCCAGGGCAGGGGTGCTACCTTGGGCGATAGGTCTTGCATTGGCCATTGCGATCTGGTTGCGGCTGAATTGGGCCCTGCTCTCGGAGGTCAATCAGAACGGGGAAACTATGGCCGGGGCCTAGGGCGCAAGCCTGCTGTGCCGCGTCCCTCCGAAGGAGGCGGAAATCATGAATCAAGGATTGGGCGTGCTGGTGTTGGCCATCTTGGTGGCCTTTGGGGTGATCTCGATCTTCATCCTGATGGAGCTATATTTCCGGCGCTGGGTGCACCGGACGAAGGAATTGGGAAGCCAGTCGGTCGGGAGATCGGTGTTGCTAGGTTTCGTGAATGCGCTATTCATCAGCGCTCTGGCAGTTGGCAGCTGGGCGCTGGCAGAGAACTCGGGCGTGGTCTTTCTTGGTGCTTTGGGTCTGATCTTGGCCGTGATGCTGGCGCTGGGTTTGGTCTTCGGCCTGGCGGGCATGGTCGCTCTCACAGCAGAGCGGCTCTTCCCGGAACGGTCCGGCTGGAAGCCATTAGCAGCGGCTGCAGGGTTCATCCTGCTTGGATCCGCCACCCCATACATCGGATGGTTTGGGCTGTTGCCCTATCTTGCGTTCTGGGGCCTGGGCGCCTTCATTCAGGCGCTTTATGGGGCCTGGCGGGAGCGGCGTGCAGCGCCGCAAGCTGCAGCCGAGTGAGGGAGAACGGGGGGCGCGGCCGTTCGGCCGCGCCCGCACTCTCCTATGGCCTCTCCCCGGGGTTATGGACGCCAATTAAGGAAGACTTCCAGGATCTGCAGATTCTGCCAGAGATCCGTATCCCTGTGATTTGACAGTTCGATATCCACAGCGGCGATGTCATGGTCGGCGGCCCAATCGATGAGCTGGCCAGTATATTGGCATCCGGTATCGATGGGTGGGTAGGGGTAATCACTCGCGCCTGCCAGAGCCTCCGCCAGTTGCACGGAGGGGGCGTGCGGAGGCTGCCCTCCGGGAAAGATTCCCAGAGCGGCGCTGTGATAGGAGATCAGTGCCTCGACACGCTCGGCTAGGAGGAATTCCATCAGCGCCTGCGTCTCCGGTTCGGACCCGGCGTGCGTTCCCGGGCTGACATAGGTGTAGGACCAGCAGCCATCGACGGGCCAGAATGTCTGCCAGTGCGATGGAAAGTTGCGGTTGAGATCGACGCGACGGGCATTCACCCGGCCATCGTACGATTGTGACCGCGCCTCTCCGTCAGGGTTGAGCGACCGCAGGATATGGAGCGTCACATCGGGCGGGATGAGCTCGGGCCGGGCAGAAATTACGGCGATCAGATCGTCCGCCAGGGCGATGGTGTTCCACTCATATCCGCCGTGGATCCCGGCAATCATCATCAGGGTACGAGGGCCCGTGCCGAAGCTGAACACCTCCAGGGGACGACCTTCGACGGAATAACCCATCACCGAGTATGTCGTCGGAGGGCGTGTTGCCGTCGGCGAGGGTGTCGGGGTGGGATCGGAGAGCGGCGCGGTGGTGCCCGTAGGGGGCACCGTTGGGCGCGGTGAGGTTGCGGAAGCTGCAGCCGTGGGATTGCCGGGATGCGGGCTGGGAAGCGGGTCGCGGCGCGAAGCCTCGAGTGCCGAGCAACCGTTCAACAGGGCAAGCAGCAAGCTTGCAGCGAGCGCGCGCCCGACCATTCGAAACACGCCGCCGGGCGTGGGCGATACGTTCACGCGAGCTGGCATGGGATGACTCTATCATAGGCATCGCTGCACTGCCGGTGAGGGGCCTAGCCCGGGCTTCCAATCGGCTTACAGAATCCCCCAATTGGAAGCGTTCTCGGTAGTCAAATCACCGCCGCTTTGCTACAATGGGCACGGTAGCCGAGCGCTTCCCATCGATCTTAGGTAGGCATGCCTCTCCAAAAGGGTGATATTCTGCGCCATCGTTATCGCATCGAAGGCGTCCTCGGGCAGGGCGGGATGGGTGCTGTCTATAAGGCCTTCGATATCAATCTCGGCGTGGCGGTGGCAGTGAAGGAGAATCTCTTCACCACAGAAGAGTATGCCCGCCAGTTCCGCCGGGAAGCAACCATCCTGGCCAGCCTGCGCCATTCCAACCTGCCGCGAGTCACCGACCACTTTGTCATCGAGGGTGAAGGCCAATACCTGGTGATGGATTTCATCCAGGGAGGCGATTTGCGCGAGCGCTTGGAGCGTGGAGGCCCGGTCCCGGAGGCCGAGTGCCTGCCTTGGTTCCTGGATATCTGCGACGCCCTCGCCTACCTGCATAGCCGCACGCCCCCCATCCTGCACCGGGACATCAAACCCGGCAACATCAAGATCATGCCCGATGGCCGCGCCATCCTAGTGGATTTCGGCCTGGCCAAAGTGGACGACAAGAGCAGCACCACCACCACCGGGGCCAAAGCGATGACGCCTGGTTTCTCCCCCCCGGAGCAATACGGGACGGGGCGGACCGATCCGAGGACGGATGTGTATTCCCTTGGGGCCACCCTCTATGCCGCGCTGACGGCCACTATCCCGGAGGACTCGCTTGAACGTGCTATGGGTCGTGAGGAGCTGACGCCCCTTCGAAAGCGAAATCCCGAGGTGAGTCCCGGTCTGGCCCGCGTGGTGACGAAGGCCCTATCTGTGGATCCCAAGGATAGGTATCAGAGCATCGCAGAGATGGCCGCCGCGCTGGCGGCCTCAACCCGGGCAAGTGTGCCGACGGTGGTTCGCAATTATCCTAACCTGGAGCGCACGATCGCCGCCAGCCGGGGTTCGAAGACTGAGATCCCGGGGCTGCAGGTGACCCAGCGTGTTAGGCGCCGGGCCCTGCCAAGATTGCTCGTGATCGCCGGTGTGATGATTCTGATTGCGGGGGGTGCCGTAGTGAGCGCACCCCGCGTGGCGCCGGCGCTGGCGACAATCTTTTCCCCGCCCTCCTCGCCACCCACAGAGCCACCCATTGAGCCCAGCGCCACGCAGCCGCCCGCGCCCACCGCCACATTGAAGGTCGCCCTACCGCCGGTGGTGGAATCACCCACGCCTCAGGCCAGCGACACCCCGGAAGGCTTGACGGCCACCCAAATGCCAGGAGTGGCCGCCACCGCCACGCCCACCGGAGGAGGCATCGGCCAGATTGCCTTCGCCTCCGACCGCTCTGGTGTACCCCAGATCTACCTGGTGAATATCGACGGCACCGGACTACGGCAATTGACCCAGCTGGAGGAGGGTGCCTGCCAGCCGGCCTGGGCCCCTTCCGGGCGCCAGTTGGTGTTCACTTCGCCTTGCCGTGGCAATCGTGACCAGTATGCCGGGTCAAGCTTGTGGATGATTGATGTGGATCCGGAAGGGAACGCCAGCGAGCCGGCCCAGCTGCGCACCGCGCCAGGGGGCGATTACGATCCGGCCTGGCACCCCAATGGCGACCGTGTGGCCTTCACCTCCTTGCGTGATAACCGTCCGCAGGTGTACGTGATGCAAGTGGACGGGAGTGAACTGCAGAACCTCAATCAGGACCTGGGGCACAACCGTGAGCCAGCCTGGTCGCCGGCCGGCACGCAGCTGGTCTTCACCAGCAGTCGCGGGGGCGCGACCGAGATTTGGGTCATGCCCGCGACAGGAGGCGAGGTGAAACGGTTCTCACGGGCTGAGGACGGCGCCGATACACATGCGGCCTGGTCGCCTGATGGCGAATGGATTCTCTTCGATCGCATCATCGGGGGGATCTCGAGGCTCGTTATTGCCCCTTTCGCTGATCAAGGCACGCGCCTCTCGCGGGTCTGCCCAGAGGGCCAACGCGCCAACCAACCCATGGCTGAGCCGGGGTGGTCACCCGATGGTCAATGGATCGTCTTCGAAACCTGGCCGGACGGCGTCGATCACAACATCGCCATCCTCCGCGTGGGCTGCACCAACTACGGCGAGATTACCAGCGATCCGGGCCTGGATTTCGACGCAGCCTGGCGTCCGCTGCCCTAGGCTGGTTCCGTCACCCAAGGATGGGGAGCCGCGCGGATAAGGAAGGGTGTCAGGTATTGCTGCGGACCTCCGTACTTGCAGCGCTGCTTTTTTCTCGGGGATAATCGCAGGTGCGCCCCGCCATGGATGGCGATAGCGACGGCCATCCGGCCCAGCGCCGAAGTTCGCAGGACTTATTCCAATCGAAAGGGAGCAAGAGATGACAGCCAAGATCATCGACGGGAAAGCCATCGCGGCGGAGATCCGCCAGGAAGTGGCCAAGGGTGTGGAGAAGCTGCTCGCAGCGGGGGGGCCTCGGCCTGGGCTTGCCACGGTGCTTGTGGGTGAGGATCCGGCCTCGCAGACCTACGTGCGCATGAAGCGCAAGGCTTGTGAGGAGGTGGGAATCGAATCCTTCGGGCATGAATTGCCGGCCACAGCCTCCCAGGAGGAGGTTGAGACGCTGGTGAAGGAACTGAACGTCGACCCGAAAGTGCATGGGATCCTGGTCCAACTGCCGCTTCCGGCCGGCTTAGACGAGGAAGCGATCTTGCGGGCGATCAGTATTGAGAAGGACGTCGATGGCTTTCACCCGATCAACATCGGCCGTCTGGCGCAAAAGGGCCGGGAGCCGCTCTTTGTGCCCTGCACGCCCGCCGGGTGCATCGTGTTGCTGAAGCGATCCGGGGCCAAGCTCGAGGGGGCGCGAGCCGTGGTGGTTGGGCGCTCGAATATCGTGGGCATGCCGGCAGCCTTGCTGTTGGTCAAGGAAAACGCCACGGTGACCATCTGCCACTCGCGCACCCAGGACCTGCCCAGCGTCTGCCGAGAGGCGGATGTGTTGATCGCCGCCATCGGGCGGCCGCAGATGATCCGGGGGGATTGGATCAAGCCGGGGGCCTACGTCATCGACGTGGGTGTGAACCGGGTTGACGATCCGGAAGCCAAGCGCGGCTACCGCCTGGTGGGAGATGTGGCCTTTGATGAAGCAGTCGAGGTTGCGGGCGCGATTACGCCGGTTCCCGGAGGCGTGGGGCCGATGACGATCGCTGGGCTGCTGCAGAACACGCTGTGCTCGGCACAGCGCGCCATGCCCTAGGCTTGGCTCACTCAGGCAGCGAGCATATGAGGGGCTGTCCCAAGAGGGCAGCCCTTTCCTTCTCCACGGAGACCGGAGGCTTGCCTCCGGTCTCGGGCGGGATCCCGAGACGAAGGAAGGGGCGCACGGCCGTGCGCCCCTTCCTAAATATCATCCCGGGGAAAGCTGCCTGTCCTCGGCGAAGCGGGGAATGGACCCCCAGGATGTCGTCTTCGCATCGGGGGCGCCCTTCCTCCTTGTGCGGATCTCTGCATTTCCTCCTGCCCCCTTTCTCGATGGATAATAGATGCGGGAGGTTGAGGCAAGACCTCATGGTGCCGACCCGCTGGTCTGAACGGAAAGGGAAGGGAAGCTGCCAGGCTGCCCGTTCGTTCTTGTTGACGGCAATGGGTTGCCTTGCGGCCGGATGGGGCGATGCCAATCATGCCAGGGCATGACGAATGGCGGCATTGGACCATGTTGTCTGACAATTGACGCGTGCTGGTGAGGGTGCTACACTCCCGCTATCCTCTCGGGAGTTCCCATGAGCACTCTGCTCGTACGAAATGCCGGCTTGCTGGTTACGATGGACGATGCCCGGCGGGAGATACCGGGCGGCGGATTGTTCATTCGCAATGGCTGGATCGAACAGGCTGGGCCCTCGGAGACCCTCCCCACCGATGCGGATGAGATATTGGATCTGGAAGGCCATATTCTGCTCCCCGGCCTGATCAATACCCATCATCATCTTTATCAAACGCTCACACGGGTTGTGCCCGCGGCCCAGGATTCCGATTTGTTCCAATGGCTCAAGACGCTCTATCCCATCTGGGCCCGCATGCGCCCGGAGGACATGCGCCTCTCCACGCAGCTTGGCCTGGCGGAGTTGGCTCTTTCGGGTTGCACTACCGCCTGCGACCATCACTATATTTTCCCCAATGGATGCCGCCTGGACGATCAGATCGAGGCGGCGCGCGTGGTGGGACTGCGCTTGCATGCCTCCCGTGGCTCGATGAGCTTGGGGGAGAGCCAGGGAGGATTGCCGCCGGATTCAGTGGTCGAGGACGAAGCCACAATCCTCGAGGACACCCAGCGGGTGATCGATCAGTTCCATGATCCCCACCCAGGAGCGATGACCCGCATCGTCGTGGCGCCCTGCTCGCCCTTCTCGGTGACACCGGAGATCATGCGTGAATCGGCGGCGCTCGCTCGTGCCGCGGGCGTTCAGTTGCACACTCATCTGGCCGAGACGCTGGACGAGGAGGTATTCTGCCTGGAGCAATTCGGGGAGCGCCCGCTGGCCTATGCCGAGCGGCTCGATTGGGCCGGGGAGGATGTCTGGTTTGCGCATGCCGTGCATATCAACCCCGAGGAGGTCGCGCGGATGGCCAGCACGGGCGTGGGCGTGGCGCATTGCCCTTCCTCTAACATGCGGCTGGCCTCCGGCATCGCGCCGGTCCGGCGATACCTTGCGCAGGGAGTCAAGGTGGGCCTGGGTGTGGATGGCTCGGCGAGCAACGATAGCTCGCACATGCTGGCCGAGGCCCGCCAGGCGATGTTGATTTCTCGGGTGGGAGCGGCGGTGGCCCCGGACATCGACGGTCCCGGCCCGCTGCTCACGGCGCGACAGGCTCTGGGTCTGGCGACGCGCGGCGGCGCAGCCGTGCTCGGCCGTGAGGACATCGGCTCGCTCGAACCAGGCAAGTGCGCCGATTTCATCGCCATCCGGCTCGAGCGGCTGGAGTATGCCGGCGGCCTGCATGACCCCGTGGCGGCACTGGTTTTCTGCTCGCCCGTAAGTGTCGATTACAACTATGTGCATGGCCGAGCGGTGATCCGCCAGGGTCATCTGGAAACCGTTGACCTCGGCCCGCTGGTGGAGGCTCACAACCGGGCTGCCCGCCGGCTCGTGGACGGCGAGGCCTGAGAGGGAGGGGAGCATGTCGAGCGAATATGTGACCAAGTGGTCCGAGATCAGCCGCCAACTCGTGGCTGTCGCCATGGGACGCGAGACGGCCGATCTGGTGATCGAGAACGGCCGCTGGGTGTGTGTCCAATCCGGGGAGATCCTGCCGGGCATGAGCGTGGCCGTCAAGAGTGAGCGTATCGCCTTTGTGGGGCCCGACGCCAGTCACACCATAGGCCCCGAGACCGTGCGCATCGATGCTGGCGGCTGTCACCTCGTCCCGGGGCTTCTGGATGGGCATATGCATGTCGAATCCGGCATGCTGACAGTCACCGAGTTCGTGCGGGCCGTGCTGCCCCATGGCACTACAGGGATGTTCGTCGACCCACATGAGATCGCCAATGTATTCGGGTTGCGGGGTGTGCGCATGATGGTCGATGAAGCCGCCATCCAACCCATCCATGTTTGGGTGCAGATGCCATCCTGCGTCCCCTCCGCGCCCGGACTGGAGACGCCAGGCGCTTCCATTGGCCCGGAGGAGGTGCGGGAGGCCATGAAGTGGCCTGGCATCATCGGCCTGGGGGAGATGATGAACTTCCCGGGCGTCATCCATGGGGACGAGAAGATGCATGCCGAGATGGCCGAGACACGCGCCGCCGGGAAGGTCATCGGTGGCCACTATGCCTCGCCCGACCTGGGCTTGGCCTTCCATGGCTATGCGGCCGGTGGCCCCGAAGACGACCATGAGGGCACCCGCCTGGAGGATGCCGTGGAGCGCGCACGGCAAGGCATGAAGGTCATGCTCCGCTACGGCTCAGGATGGCACGATGTGGCGGCACAGATCCGCGCCATCACGGAAATGGGGCTCGATCCCAGGCATTTCTTGCTCGTCACCGACGATAGCCATTCCGCCACCCTGGTTCACGAGGGGCATATGGACCGCGTGGTGCGCCATGCCATTCAACAAGGGGCCGATCCGATGATCGTACTTCAGATGGCCACCCTCAACACCGCCGAGCACTTTGGCGTGGCGCGCGAGGTGGGGCAGATCGCTCCTGGGCGCTTCGCCGACATCCTGCTGGTGGAGGATCTGCGCCAGTTCCGCGCCGACGAAGTGATCGCAAGGGGGCGTGTGGCTGCGCGCGACGGGCAATTGCTGATCGAATTGCCGTCCTTCGCGTACCCGGCCGAGGTGCTTTCCTCCGTTCATCTGGGGCGTGAATTGGTGCCTCATGATTTCCGGCTTGAGGCGCCGCGTGACGGCGAACTGGAGGCGCACGTCATCGGCGTTGTGGAGAACCAGGCCCCCACGCGTCACCTGAAGCGGAAGGTGCAGGCCGCGGACGGGGAGGTAAGGCTGGATCCCTCAAAGGACCTGGCCAAGGTAGCCATCGTGGAGCGCCATCAGGGGAGCGGAACGGTGCAGGTGGCCTTGGTGGAGGGATTCGGGTTCAAGAAGCCCTGCGGCATCGCCTCCACCGTTGCGCATGACTGCCATCAGATGGTGGTGGTGGGCACCAGCGAAGCAGATATGGCCATGGCTGCCAACAAGCTGGCGGAGGCCGGGGGCGGGCAGATCGTGGTCTGTGAGGGGCAGGTGATCGCGCTCGTGGAGCTTCCCATCGCTGGGCTGATGTCGAACGAACGGGCCGAAATTGTCGCCGAGAAGGCTGAGAGTATTCTGGAGGGTTTCCGGGCCTGTGGCTGCACGATGAACAATCCGAATATGCAACTCAGCCTGATCGCGCTGGTGGTCATCCCAGCTTTGCGCATCTCTGATCAGGGTCTGGTGGACGTCGAGCGCTTTGAAGTCATCCCGGTGCTCGAGCCTTGAACCTGCCGGGGAGGATCTGAGGATGCCCACCGAGCCGAAATCCAGATTGAATAGGAAGACGGACCGCCGTCCGCTCTACGAGCGAACAGCGGAAGCCCTGTCCAGGCTGCTCGAGAATCTCGAGCCGGGCACCTATCTTCCCTCCGAGCCCAAGCTGGCCAGGCAATTGGGTGTCTCGAGGGCTACCCTGCGGGAAGCCATGCGCGTTTTCGAGGGCCGGGGGCTGATCGTGCGCCGCCAGGGAGTCGGCACGGTAGTCATGCGACCGCCTCGAGTCATCGAAACCGGGATCGAGGCCCTCGAGAGCATCGAAACATTGGCCGGCAGGATCGGCTTGGAAGTTGAGATGGGTGAGTTGGCCTTGCGCACGCGCCCACCCAGCGGTGAAGAGCGTGACCGTTTCGGCCTCGCCGATGGCGTGCCACTAGCGGAGGTCTCGCGCGTGATGCTGGCCGGAAACCGGCCGATTGCCTACCTGATCGATGCCCTGCCCGAGCCGTTCTTGCCGGAGGAGATCCTCAATGGCGCCTTCCGGGGATCCGTGCTGGACTTGCTGCTTCGCCAGGGGGATCCGGGGCTGTCCCATTCCCACGCCAATATCTCGGCCGTCTCGGCCTCACCGGAGGTGGCGAGATATCTGGGGATTCAGCGCGGGGATGTGCTCTTGAGCCTGGAGGCTTGGCTCTACACCACTTCGGGTGAAGCGGTGGACCATTCCTACAGCTTTTTCCTGCCGGGCACCTTCCGCTTCCACGTCGTCCGCAGAATTTCACAAGGGTGACGCCCGGTTGAAGGAGCCCGCAAGAAGGTCAAAACCAAAACCAATTATGAAGGAGAATTGAAATGCGCAGCTTTGCAGGACGAGACATTCTATCTTTGAAGGGCTTTGAACGCGAGGAGTATTTCCGTGTGTTCGAAGTCTGCGACCGTCTGGCGTCCATTGCCAGAGACCGTCGGAACAGCGACATGCTGGCTGAGAAGACTCTGGTGACCGCCTTCTATCAACCCAGCACCCGCACGCGCCTGGCGCATGAGGCCGCCATGCTCCGCCTGGGCGGCAAGGTGACCGGTTTCGCAGACGCGAAGATGACCCGCGCCGGTGACTTCTACCAGGAGTCCATCAAGGATACGGTCAAGATGCTGGAGTTCTACGGCGACGTGATCGTCATGCGGCACTTCCAGCAGGGCGCGCCGCATGAGGCCGCCAAGTGGGCCTCGATCCCCGTGATCAATGGGGGTGACGGCTGGGGCGAGCACCCCACACAGATCCTCACGGACCTTTACACCATCTGGAAGGAAAAAGGGCGCCTGGATGGCCTGCGCTGGCTGGCGGTCGGCGATATGCGCATGCGAACGATGCACTCGCTGGCCTACGGGCTCACGCAGTTCGACTGCCCGATCACCTTTGTTTCACCACCGGAGATGTCCCTCACCGAGGAGTTCAAGGCCGAACTCAGGGAACTGAGCCTCGACTTCCAGGAGAAGGAGCATGTAGAACAGGCCATCGCCGAAGCGGACGTGATCCTGGTGGAGCCCGTCGTGCAGCCGGATTACACCAAGTCGCTCGACGAGCGCAAGGGCGATGTAGGTCTCACGCCGGCAAACTACAAGATCACACGTGAGCTGCTAGAGACCAAGGCCAAGTCGGACGCTGTGCTTCTACACTCCTTGCCGCGCATGGACGAGATCCCCACAGACGTAGACGCCACGCGGTGGTCGCGCTACTGGATCGAGGCCTTCAACGGCGTGGTCATGCGCATGGGCCTGCTGGCGCTTGTGCTGGGTGCCATGGAGTAATCACACCGGCCGGGGATAATCCCCGGCCGGATTCCAATTGCAGCGATTGCTTGGACCAGGAGGTTGATGTCCGATGCAAACTCATTTGAAAGGCCGAGATCTGATCGGCGACCTGGATTTCAGCCGGGAAGAAGTGGAGACAGTGCTGGATGTGGCCTTCGACCTGAAGCGCAAGCGGGCCCTGGGCGAGCCCCATCCCTACCTGCGCGATAAGGTGCTGGCGATGCTCTTCTTCTTCTCGAGCACCCGCACGCGCGGGTCCTTCGAGGCCGGGATGGCCCAATTGGGCGGTCATGCGGCCTTCATCGAATCCCGCACCACCCAGATCTCCCACGGTGATACCGAGAAAGAGATGGGGGAAATCTTCGGGCGCTACTTCGATGGCATTGCCATTCGGCACGTGGATTGGGGCATCGGCAACCGTTACCTCAACCTGGTGGCTGAGGCCTCGCGTGTGCCGGTGCTCAACATGCAATGCGAGTATTACCATCCCTTCCAAATCCTGGCCGACCTGATGACCATCATCGAGAAGAAGGGCCGTGATCTGCGCCGCAAGAAGATGGTCGTCTCCTGGGCCTACGCCTCTTCGTATCTGAAGCCGATCTCGGTCCCGCAATCGCTCATCCTGCAGATGCCGCGCTTCGGCCTGGATGTTGTCCTGGCCCATCCACCGGAGTTCAAGCTCATGCCCGAGATCATGGACCAAGCGCGGGAGCAGGCGCGGAAATTCGGCACGGGTTTCGAGGTGGTCGACGATATGAAGGCCGCGGCAAAGGACGCCGATATCATCTATGCCAAGTCCTGGGGCCCGCTGCTGACTACCACGGACCCCGAACAGGGCAAGGAGATCCAGGACCGCTACAAGGACTGGATTGCCGACGAGGCCCTTATGGCGCTGGCAAAGGAGGACGCCATCTACATGCACCCCCTGCCGGCCGACCGCAACATCGAGGTCACGGATGGCGTCATCGACGGCCCGCACAGC
>CAZBLT010000016.1:0-48481 GCA_964492745.1 uncultured Anaerolineaceae bacterium | reverse complement strand
GTCATGAGACCGCCAATGCCCTTGGCGAATCGCGTTCTCCAGAGTCGATGGGTCATCGATCCCTAGGGGGGCGGTGCCAGGCAAGGGCTCAGATCATAAAGCCTGCGGTCATTATTGGATTGGCCTGATTCTAGGCCCATACGCACCGGGCAGCCTTCGCGATAGGCGATTCGGATCGGATCGGGCAACCTCGACCACCAAGTTCGATCGAAGTAGACATGCGTATAGCCTGCATCTAAGATATGGACGATCGATGGCTCTCGTACGAGCATCAACCATTCATCAAGCGGCTTGTAGATGCCGGCATGCGCCCGTGCCGGTCTCCCGAACAGGGTGACACTCCGGTATGGAATATGATCCAAAACCTGGGCCTCTCTTGGGAGAATATCCCAATATTGTGCCGCGTAATGGGTGTCTATGGCCTCGATGAAGAAGGAGAACTGTGGGCGTGGGATGGCGAGGAGCTGGATAGCGAAGATGACGATGCCGCTAAGACATGCGGTGGCCAGCATACCGCTCAGAACGAAGCGCTCAGCCACTCTCCCGCCTGTCATTCGCTCCCATACCCAAGGGAACCCGAGCAGAAACCAGAGCCATAAAGATGTGCCGGGAAGTCGCGTCGTGGAGCGATCCACCCCATACCGCATTAAGATGGCAAAGCCCAGTTCGATGCAAGCGCTCACCCCGATGGCATAAGCAACCCAATGGCGCTCTCGCCGGGAACGGGTTGCGCGCTTCATGGCCCAGGGGACGATCAGCAGAGTCGGGCCCAGCTCTGCAAGCAGCACAATCGTGCTCAAACCATCTGTGAGAGAAAGCTCTTCCATATGCGCGGAGGGAAGACCGGGAGGCCAGCGAAGACTGAAGCCATGGTAATTGTAGCTGGAGGTTTTTGACCCGAAGAGGGTGGCGGTGGCTGTCCGGGCCGTCTCCGTAATGAACCCACCTTGCATCAGAGCCAAGGCAAGACTCGCGAGAAGGATCAAGGCCCAGATGGCCATTGCTCTCCGATGCCGGCGTCTTGGTCTGTATCGCGGCCAGGCCGCAAGTGCCACGATGAGCAGACCTATGAGCAAGAAGGCGAAGAGGTGTTCCGCACTGAGCGCCATAGAGGCCAGGATCAGGGCCAGGCATGATGCGGAAATCGGGTTATGCCGCATGCTTCTATTGAGCATCAGGAGGAGAATGACCGTGAAGAACGGCATCGCGCCTGTGGAGCCCAGGATTAAGATCAACGGCACGAACATGCCATTGTGGAATGCAAATGGGAATGGGAAAGGACCGCCTCCGAGGATCTCCCATGGCCTTGCCAGGGCCTCCGAGACCGTGGCTGCTGTGTCGAGGCCTGTGTTGGCGAGCGATATATGGACGTCGATCCGAGATAACAGAGGCGAGGGCAGCAGCACCAGCATCCAGCGGGCGCCGCCCACTAGCATGAGCCCAGCCGCGCCGATAAGAGCCCCCAATGGATTATGGATGTGCCTACTGAAGTACGAGAATCCGAGGCAAGCACTCAGGCCAAGGGCGAAGGCCCGTGCTAGGTCAAACGCGCTCCAGGGCGTGAGACCGGCCACGCGCACCAAGCTGGCTGACCATACGTGGATGCCATAGTGATAGGCGAAGGATTGGGATGGATTTAGGTAGAAGTGTGGCGGAATATCTCCTGCCGCCATGACCGATATAAGCGGCAAGTGCAGGTATTCGTCGAAGATACCCAGGCCGCGCTGGATCGCCTGGAAGAGCCACGTCAGCGCGATCAAAGCCGCTGGGGCCCGAAGATCATATACATCGCTCCACATGATTCTGCTTCGATAGAGAGGGTGGGTGGCGGCCAGGGCGCCGCCGATGAGAATCGATAGGGAAGCGGCCCAGAACGCGGCGGAGATGGGAAGCAAATGGGCGAGCAGATTGCTGAGGGTAATGAAGAGGAGCAGCCCACAAGCGATGCCGCCAAGCAGGCGCTCAGAGCTTCGAAGCCTGAATCCGAGACTCACCAGCAGCCAGCCTCCCAGAGCCCAGCTTAGGCTCATCAGAAGACAGGCAGCCAGTTTCCCAATGTCAGGGCTAAGGAAGTAGTACATTCCAAGGCCGCTCCTTGAAGTGTTTCTGCCGGTGCAGAGTGCGCGGTGCTGGCTTGAATGACCCTCCCAATCCTATCCTGAACTCCGGGTCGCCTTGACCTCGAGCCCCTCGATCTCGAGCGATTGCGCCGCATACAAAGGGATCAGCCCGAATCGCACGCCCTTCTCCGGCGCGAGGACCGCGTATTGATTGTCGATCCAGGCCACGAATCCGAGCGGACCCGGCAGCTCCAGATCGGTCCGCAGCACGCGGCGCCCGTCGACGAAGAATTCGGTCCGCCCCGGACGCCATTCAATGGTGTAGCTGTGCCAGGCATCGAGATGCAGGTCAAGCGGCTCCTCCTTGGCCAGGATCAGACGCTGGGCAGCGCCCACGACAAACCGTCGCAAAATGGGCAGCCGAGACAAGGGGAAGCCGATGAGCATCGCCGGCATCAGCAGGACCGAGGGGATCGAGCGCATGCGCAGCGCCGCCGCCTTCCAGCCATGGCCCGCGATCTCCGAGGCCAGACGCAGATCGTGGGGAGGGGAGCCGTAGAAGAACCAGATGGCGTGGGGTGGCGCCGGAAGGCGCCGGGCGGCGCCCGCCTGGCCCAATCGCAGCGCGAAGGGGTCGTTCCAGAAGCCGAACCCCAGCGTGCCGCGGGGGTTCGGGCAGGAGGCGCGCGCCCGCAGGCTCAGCCGAACGGGCGGCCGCCAGGGCAACCACCCCCGAGGGCAAGAACGGTAGTCATCGATTTGCGCCAACGCGTAGCCTTGGCTCGCCGGCGGCAACTGGAGAGACCATCTACCAGGCCCAACGCGCCGGACGGCGCCCCCTCCGGAGACGCATGCCTCCCACTGCCAGCCCTCTTTGTCCATGCGGCGATTATAGGTTTTGGCAGGGGCGTGGGCAATCAGGTATAATCCCTCGACCCCATCCGGAGAGTGGTTATGGAGATCACCTGGCACGGGCTTTCCTGCTTCCGTATCACCGAGCGAGGCAAGATCTCGATCGTGACGGACCCATACAGTCCGTCGGTCGGGTTGCCCGAGTTGAAGCTGCGCGCCGATGTCGTCACCATCAGTCATGACGCCCCCGGCCACAACCATGTGAAGGGCGTCAAGGTTGCCCGGCGGGTAATCACCGGCCCGGGGGAATACGAGATCGGTGGGGTCTTCATCACCGGTGTGCGCATGCCCGCCCGCAAGAACGGAAAATCGGGCAACCCGGCGAACACGCTATACGTGTACGATTACGACGGTCTGACGGTGGCGCACTTGGGCGATCTGGCGGCGGTGCCCTCCCAGGCACAGATCGAAGACCTAGGCGCAGTGGACATCGCCCTGGTGCCTGTGGGAGGGGGCAGCGCCCTCTCGTCATCTAAGGCGGCCGAGGTGATCAGCCTGATCGAACCCTCGATCGTGATCCCCATGCACTACAAGACCTATAAAGAAGGCCCCAAGCTGGGGACGGTCTCGGGGTTCCTTAAGGAAATGGGGTTGGGGAAGGCTGAGCCGGTGGAAGGCCTCAAGGTCACCAAGAGCTCGCTTTCCGAGGAGACACAAATCGTGGTGCTCAAGCCGGCAAGTGGCTGAGCCCAGAAGATCGAAATGCATGCCTCTCGGGTGGAAAGGGTAGGCTGACAATGGCGCTCAAGTTGCTCATGACGTGGGACATGATCCCCGGGCGCGAACAGGAATACTTCGAATTCTTGGTACGCGAGTTCGTCCCGGGACTCCAGCGCCTGGGCGTGCAGCCGACTGAGGCCTGGTATACAACCTATGGCGAGGGGCCGCAGATGCTTGCCGGATTCGTGGCCGAGAATCACGAGATCATGCAGCGAGCATTAAACACCGAAGATTGGGCCGAACTAAAAGATAAGCTCTTCGAGTTCGTCACGAACTTCGACTCCAAGGTGGTCAAGGCCACTGGGGGATTCCAGCTGTAGGCTTCGAGGCTCTAGGGATGCAGAAGCCCTGGCGATCGGCCGGGGCTTTCGGTTCTCTTGGCAGAGGAGATGCTCTATTCTTCGGCGCCCGAGTTCTTGGCCTCGGCGCTGGCGCTCTCTTTGGCTTTGGACTTGCCGTTCTCCCTGCCCGAGGATTGGCCCGAGGGGGAGCGATGATCGGTGGCGTAGAAACCAGAGCCTTTGAAAACGATCCCAACCGGCAAATAGACCTTTCGCAGCGAGAGCTTGCCGCATTCCGGGCATTTTTTCAAAACGGGGTCGTCGAAATGTTGCTGGCGGTCGAACTGCACCCCACAATTCTCACAACGATACGTATAGATAGGCATAGTCACCCTTCCAGTGCACAGCAGACATTATAGCCGCGGGCCTATCCGCTTACAAGAGCAAGATAGTCGAAGTGCATTAGTGGCGCATTAACGGAAGGGCGATTCTCTGGCAGAAATCTTCAAAGGGGCAGGCGTTGACGGCCAGCCGCGGCGGCGGTAGGATACTTAACGCCGGAAGGCCGGCCGGGCAACCGCGGGCGGCTCATGCCGCTCGAGGAAAGTCCGCGCTCCAAAGAGCACGGCGCCGGGTAACACCCGGGCGGGGCGACCCGCGGACAGGGCCACAGAAAACGACCGCCCCAGGCTCAGCGCTTGGCGCTGAGTGGGGTAAGGGTGAAAAGGTGGTGTAAGAGACCACCGGCGCCGGCAGCAATGCCGGCGGCCAGGCAACCCCCGCCGGGAGCAAGGCCAAGCAGGAACGAAGCCCATTCGTGGGCGAGGGGCTGCTCGTCCCTTCCGAGTTCCGGGTAGGCTGCAAGAGCCCCGCGGCGACGCGCGGGCCCAGATGGATGGTTGCCCACGCTCGTCGGGTACCGCCAGCCCCGTGCGGGCGGATCCGTCGGGCCGGACAGAACGCGGCTTACAGGCCGGCCTGAAGGCAAGAGACTTCCGAGAAGCCATGGCTTCGGAAGTCTCTTTTTCTTGCATAGGGCCTGCGAGCATGGAGGCTGAACTGCGCATAGATATAGGACCAAAGTACTGACCTTAAAATTTCCCGAACCTAGTTGCAGAAGTGGGGCGAAGTGGTATATACTGTGGGCACTTGTGGGATAAAGTGGGGTGTAGTGGGACGCCGGCGATCACCGGCGTCCCGCCGTTGGAAGGATGATCCGAACACATGTTCTTGGGTCAATACACGCACACCATCGACGAAAAGGGCCGCCTCACCGTCCCGGCGCGCTTCCGGGAGCAACTGGCCTCGGGCGCGTATGTGACCCAGGGGTTCGAACGCAACTTACTGGTTTATACCACGGATCGCTTCCAGCGCTTGGCCCAAAAAGCTTCCTCGCTCACCACGACGGATCCTGAAGCGCGGGCCGTCCGCAGGGTGATCTTTGGCGGCGCCACGGAGGTCCAACTGGATTCGTCCGGGCGCATCCTAATTCCGCCCTTCCTGCGTGAGTACGCCAATCTCGACGGCGAGACGACCATCGTCGGTGCGGGTGAGTACTTCGAACTCTGGAACGCGGCCGCTTGGCAGGAGGAACTGGTGGGTGTGGCCGATCCAGAGGTCAACGCGCAGCGGTTCACACAGTTTGACCTTTCCACGGGGTAGGGCATGAGCGCGTCGGCCGACGCCGGCTCCTCTGCCTGGCATACCCCGGTTCTTTACCAGCCTGTGCTCACCGCACTGAAACTCAGTCCGGATGGGCGCTACATAGATGGGACGGTTGGCGCAGGTGGCCATGCCGAGGGCATCTTGGAAGGCTCGGCCCCCAACGGCTGTTTGCTAGGCCTCGATCGCGACCCGCAGGCCCTCGAAGTCGTGGCGCGGCGCTTTAGCCGCTTCGGCGAACGGGTCGCGCTTCGCCAGAGTTCCTATGCGGACATGGCGGTGCAGGCCGCGGCGCTGGGCTGGCCGGAGATAGATGGGATCCTGCTGGATTTGGGTCTCTCATCGCTGCAGCTCGAAGATCCGGCGCGGGGATTCTCCTTTCGACAGGAAGGCCCGCTGGATATGCGCTTCGATCCCTGTCAAGCGTTGACAGCCCATGATCTCGTCAACGAATGGGATCAGCGCGCGCTGGCCGACGTGATCTTCCGCTATGGGGAAGAACCCAAGGCCAGGGCGATCGCCCGCGCCATCGTCGCCGCCCGGCCGATCCAAACGACCCTGGAGCTGGCCGAGGTGATAGAAGCTGCGGTGGGCGGCCGGCGCGGCAAGATCCATCCAGCCACGCGGACCTTCCAGGCCCTGCGCATCGCCGTAAACCAGGAACTGGAGCAGCTCGAGCGGGGCCTGAGCGCCGCGGTCGGGTTGCTAAAGCCGGGAGGGCGCCTGGTGGTAATTTCCTTCCACTCGCTGGAGGACCGCTTGGTGAAGACCTTCTTTCGCAGGGAGAGCCAGGACTGTATCTGCCCGCCCGACCTTCCGGTATGCCGATGTGCCCATGTGGCCACCCTGAGGGTGGTGACACGCAAGCCCATCCGGCCCAGTGACGAGGAAGTCCGCGCTAATCCACGCGCCCGTTCGGCTCGGCTGCGCGTGGCGGAGCGGCTGGTCGTGGCATAGACCTTGCATTTTTAATAAGGTATACGACCGCCGATGAGAAGGTGAAGCGAATTGCGACGCTGGGGACAGGCATCACGGCCCATACCTTGGCGCAGGCACCTGCGGCTTACCAGCCGCACGATGCTCATTGCCCTGGCGTTGCTGCTCACGGGCGGGCTCTACCTGGGAGTAAATGCCCGGCTGGCTCGCGCCGGGCGGACCCTGCTCGACCTGCAATCGGAGCGGGCCGAGCTGCAGCGCCAGATCGAAGATCTGAAAGCCACCTGGGCGGAGCTGACCATGCCGCATAAGATGCTGGCCCGGGCGCGCGAGCTCGGTTTCGAGCCAGCCCGTATGCAGGATATCGAATACGTGGTTGTCGAGGGCTACCATCCACCGGCTCCGTTCATCGCCCCGAGGCCTCCGTCCTCCAGTAGCTTGCGGGAGGGATCGCTCTCGCCAGCCTACACGGAGACGTTGGG
Source organism: uncultured Anaerolineaceae bacterium (assembly GCA_964492745.1). Lineage (GTDB taxonomy): Bacteria > Chloroflexota > Anaerolineae > Anaerolineales > E44-bin32 > E44-bin32. Next base: position 41,428 of record CAZBLT010000016.1, on the reverse strand, counting down.
AGACTGGCTCGCCCGGCTGATCCGGCCCCGGGAGGAGGCAGGGCCACGATGAACCCCAGCCTGCCTTACCGCCGGGTCTACATCCTGCTGATGGCGATGATCGCCGCTGTGGTGGCCATGATCGTCCAACTCATCCGCGTGCAGTTTGGGCCCTATGCCCCCGTGTTCGCCACCTGGGTCGAAGCGGCCGAGGACACCCGTGATGAAGTCGAGCCGGCCCGAGGTCTGATCTACGACCGTGATGGTGACCTGATGGCCACCAACGTCTCCATGTATTACCTGGAGGTGGAGGTCTTCCAACTGACCAAGGTGAGCCGCAAGCAAATCGCCGCGACGCTCTCGAGGGCTCTCATCCTTCCGTATGAAGACCTCTATGCGCAATTGAGCACGGATTGGGGATCGCTGGGCCAATATCGCATCCGTCTGACCCGCGTGGTCGGCGACGGGGAGCGCTGGCCCATCACGGTGGACCAGGTGGCAGCCGAGATGCTCAAGGGATTCTTGCTGGATCCAGAGGCGCCAGACCTGAGTGGGCTCAAGCTCGTGCCCGCACCCCGCCGGGAATATCCGGCCGGCTCGCTTGCAGGGCATGTTTTGGGTTTCGTGAATCAGGAGGGCAAGGGGTTCTTCGGCGTTGAAGGCTTCTACGATGGCTGGCTGGCGGGCAAGCCGATGACCGTCGAGCGCGGCTACATACCCCTGCAGGCTCGCCTGGAGCCCGATCCGCCGGCCGGCGTGAACTTGATCCTCACGCTCGATATGGATATTCAGCAGATGGCTGAGCAAGCGCTGGCCGAGGCCTTGGAGAGTACCGGGGCCGAGGCGGGTCAGATCCTGATCATGGATCCTCGCAATGGCGAGATGCTGGCGATGGCCATCGCACCGCCGCTCGATCCGAATCATTACGAACCCTGGCTCGAGGAGCAAGGATTGGAGCTGGAGGAGCTGGAGGAGCTGGAGAAGGCTGAGGACCCGATCATCAACCCCGCCGTCGGCGGACAATTCGAGCCGGGCTCGACCTTCAAGGTGCTCACCATGGCCGCTGCCCTGGATGCCGATCTCGTCGAGCCAGACACGGAGTTCATCGACACTGGCGTGATCGAGGTCGGCGGGGTGCGGATCCGCAACTGGAACGGGGGTGCCTGGGGCCCGCAGACGATGGTGGGCTGCATGAAACACTCGCTGAATGTCTGCCTGGCCTGGCTGGCCTCCGAGAAGCTGGGGCCTAGCACCTTCTACGATTATCTGACTGCCTTCGGCATCGGCCGGGCCACCGGGATTGATCTTGCCGGGGAGGTGGGAGGCCAACTGCGGACCCCCCGCAATCCCGAGTGGACCGAAGCAGACCTGGGAACCAACGCCTTCGGTCAGGGGGTCTCGGTCACGCCGGTGCAGCTGCTGGCGGCGGTGGGCGCGGTAGCAAATGAGGGCGTGATGCTGCAGCCGCATGTCGTGCGCGCGGTGGTGGGGCCGGAAGGAGCCTATTGGCCCAATCCGACCGTCCTGGGCCGTCCCATCTCGGCCGAAACGGCCCGAGCCCTGACCGAGATGCTGGCGGAGTCGCTGGAGGGAGAGACCCATTTCGCGCATGTGAATGGCTACCGGCTGGCGGGCAAGACGGGGACAGCGCAGATCCCCACCGAGAAGGGCTACGACGAGCGCTGGACCATCGCCTCCTTCGTCGGCTGGGGCCCGGTCGACGATCCACGGTTCATTGTGCTGGTGCGGCTGGATAAGCCCGAGACTTCGCCCTGGGGTTCGGTTGTGGCGGCGCCGGTTTTCCAAGAAGTGGTGGAGCGGTTGGTGACGATGCTGGCGATCCCGCCCGACTCAGTCCGGGCGCAATTGGCAGCGCAGGGCGCGCAGGCGCAGGTGGAGCAGCAGTGAGTTTGACATTGGGGCACATTGTCGAGGGGATCAGTGGGGTATCGATCCCCGCCTTGGATACCCGCCTTTCGGGCGCGGTGATCGACTCGCGTCAGGCGACTCCCGGCGCAATGTTCGTGGCACTCAGGGGCGAGAAGCAGGACGGTCATGAGTTCGTCGGCGAGGCTTTCGAGCGAGGAGCCCTTGCGGCGCTGGTCGAGCGGCCCCTGCCGGTCGATGCCCAATTTGTGGAGGTGGAGGCAATTCGGGCCGGTGAACTTCCTGAGAGCTGGAATCTGCCTTTGTGCCTGATCGTGCCGGACTCCCTGCGGGCCTTGCAGCAGGCGGCGGCGTTCTGGCGCCGGCAAATCGATATTCGCGTGATCGGCATCACTGGCAGTGTGGGCAAGTCGACGACAAAGGAACTGATCGCCGATGTGCTATCGCAGCGCTATGCAACCGTGCGCAGCCCAGGAAACCTGAACAACGAGATTGGCTTGCCGCTGAGCCTGCTGAGGGTGAGCGAGGCACACGAACGAGCGGTTCTCGAGATGGGTTTCTATGTGCCTGGTGAGATCGCCGAGTTATGCGCGATCGCAAAGCCACAGGTGGGCGTGGTGACCAATATCAGCGAGGTACATCTTGAGCGGGCCGGCAGCATGCAGGCCATTGTGAATGGCAAGGCTGAGTTGGTCGAGGGGCTGCCGCCGGCGCCGGAGGGCGTGGCCATTCTGAATCAGGATGACGAGCGAGTGCGGGATTTCGCCAGCCGTACGCAAGCGCGGGTTTTCTACTATGGGCTATCGCCCGAAGCCGATCTCTGGGCCAGCGAGGTGGAAGGTCTGGGGCTGGAGGGCATTCGTTGCGTCGTGCATTACGGGCCAGAGAGCGTCTACATGCGGGTTCCACTGCTGGGGCGCCATTCTGTGCACACCGTCCTGCGGGCCACGGCTGTGGGCTTGGTGGAAGGTCTCACCTGGGAGGAGATCGTCCAAGGCCTCCAGAATCCACAGAACCAATTGCGGCTGATCGCTGTTCAGGGCCCGAATGGCTCGTTGATCCTCGACGATACCTATAACGCCGCGCCGCCTTCAGTTATCGCCGCGCTGAACCTGCTGGAGGATCTGGAGGGGCGCAAGATCGCCATCTTAGGGGACATGCTCGAGCTAGGCGAGTTCGAGGAGCGCGGCCACCGCATGGTAGGTGCCAGGGCGGCTGAGGTGGCCGAGTTATTGGTGACCGTTGGTGAACGCGCCCGGTGGATCGCCGAGGAGGCCAGGGCGTTGGGCATGCGCGAGGACCAGGTGGTGGAGCTTCCCGACAGCCCGGCTGCAGTGGAGTTCCTAAGTGACCGATTGGCAGAGGGAGATGTCATCTTGGTGAAGGGGTCGCGGGGCATGCGCATGGACCAGATTGTGGCAGCGCTGGAGGAGCGGGAATGACCGAAACCGCCATGGCGCTCGCCCTAGGAGGGGTCACCTTCTTGTTGGCGGTGATCTGGGGCGGACCCTTCATCCGGATCCTGCGCATGCTGAACATTGGGGAGCAGATCCGCATCGAGGGCCCTCGCCGTCATTTCACCAAACTGGGCACGCCCACGATGGGCGGCTGGCTCTTCATCATCCCCATCCTGCTGATCACGGGCGTGTTGAACCTAGTCTCGATCATCAGCGACCTGGATGTGCTGGGCAATTCCATTCTGCTACCCTTGCTGACGATGGTGCTCTTCGCCATTGTGGGGGCGGTTGATGACTGGCTTGGGATCAAGAGGCCCCGGGGCGTCGGAGGGATGCGGGCGCGTTGGAAATTCCTGCTTCAAACCATAATCGCGCTAGGGGCCTCTTTGATCTTAAAGTACGGCCTTAAGCCGCCCGAGCTGATCCTGCCCAACGTCCCAGAGGTTATCGAGCTTGGAGTCTGGTACGTACCGGTGGCGATGTTCATCATCGTCGGCACCAGCAATGCTGTCAATTTAACGGATGGGCTGGATGGGCTCGCGGGGCTGATTGCCGCCACGGCCTTCGCCGCCTATGGTGCCATCGCTATGCTGCAGGGGCAGATCTTCCTGGTCCGCTTCTGTTTCACCGTAGTGGGTGCCCTGTTCGCTTTCCTCTGGTACAACGCCCACCCGGCGGAGCTTTTCATGGGCGATACCGGCTCGCTGCCGCTGGGCGCCACGCTGGGCGTCGTGGCGCTGATGACCGGACATTGGATCCTGCTGCCTATCATCGCCATCATCCCCTTCATCGAGACCGTGAGCGACATCATTCAAATCGCCTATTTCAGATTGACGAAGGGGCGCCGCTTCTTCAAGATGGCGCCTATCCATTGTCACTTCGAGTTGACCGGCTGGAGCGAGACTCAGATCGTCCAACGCTTCTGGCTGGTGGCACTTCTATCCGGCATGTTCGGGGTAGCTTTGGCGCTGATCTAAGGAGGTTCGCCATGGAGATCGGAATGCTGTGGTTTGATGACAGTCCCAACTCGCTGCGGGAGAAAGTGAGTCAGGCGGTGGCGTTCTACCAGGACAAGTTCGGCGAGAAGCCCACGCACTGCCTGGTGCACCCTTCGACTTTGAATGGGAGCGGAGGCGTGATTGCGGGCGTGCAGGTGCGCGAGGCCCGCAATGTGATGCCCAATCACTACTGGATTGGCATCGATGAGAAGGCTCGCAGCGCGCGGGGCACGAAGAAGAGCGTCGCGGCAGAGAAGCCAGCGGAGCCGATGCAGGAGCGCGCTGCCTAGCCGGGTGCAGACCGCATGGACGAGTGGCGCGGCAAGCGCGTGGTTGTGCTGGGACTTGCCCGCCAGGGCAAGGCCCTCTGCCGCTATTTGGCCCAGGGTGGCGCACGGGTGACGGTGAGTGACCTCAAGACGAAGGGCGCGCTGACATCGCAGATGGAAGAGTTAAAGGGGTTCGACCTGGAGTATGTCCTGGGGGAGCACCCGCTCTCGCTCTTGGAGGGCGCCGGGGCACTCTTCCTGTCGGGCGGGGTGCCGGCAGACCTCCCGCTTGTGCTTGAAGCGCGGTCCCGCGGGATCCGGGTGTCGAACGACGCCCAGCTCTTCCTGGAAGCCTCGCCGGCGCCCACGGTTGGAATCACGGGCTCGATGGGCAAGACCACGACCACATCGCTGCTGGGTCAGATCGCCGAGCGATCGTTCGTGGGATCGCCGCGCCGGGCATGGGTGGGTGGGAATATCGGCTTCCCCTTGCTCAACGCGCTGGACCGGATGAAACCCGATGACCTGGCCATCCTCGAGCTCTCATCCTTCCAATTGGAGATCATGACCGTGGCGCCCGACTTCGCGGCTTGGCTCAACTTGCGGCCCGATCACCTCGACCGCCACAAGTCGATGGAGGCCTATCAGTCGGCAAAGTCCCACATTTTGGCTTGCCAATCTCCCGAAGGGGTGGCGGTTCTCAATGTGGATGACCCCGCCGTCTGGGGGATGCGCGATCTGGTCCGGGGGCGCCTGCTGGGATTCGGCGCCGAGCTGCCCGCGGGTCAGGAGGGTGGCTTCGTTCGGGATGAGGCCCTTTACCTTCGCTGGGACGGCCATGAGCAGCGCATTTGCGGCCTGGACGAGTTGGCGCTGCGCGGGGAACACAACCGCATGAACCTCCTGGCAGCCTGCGTGCTGGGCGCCGCGGCCGGGCTGAAGCTGGAGGCCATGCGCGAGGTGGCCCGCAATTTCCAGGGCGTGCCGCACCGCCTGGAGTGGGTGCGGCGGGTGCGCGGCGCCGACTGGTACAACGATTCGATCGCCACCACGCCCGACCGGGCGCTTGCGGCGCTGCGGGCGTTTGATGAGCCGGTCGTGTTGCTGGCGGGCGGGCGCGATAAGGATCTGCCCTGGGATGCCTTCGCCCACGAGGTCGTGCGGCGGGTGAAACACGTGGTGCTCTTCGGCGAGGCGGCGGAGAAGATCGCCCGCTATCTCGAGGCTGCCGCCGAGAAAGGCTCGCCGCCGGTGACGCGGGTCTTGAATCTGGAAGCGGCTGTGGCCGCAGCTGCGGCAGTGGCAGAGCCCGGCGATGTGGTCCTGCTGGCGCCCGGCGGCACCAGCTTCGATGAGTTTGAGAATTACGAGGAGCGCGGGGATGCCTTCCGGGCATGGGTGGAGGCGTTGTGAGGACCCCTAGCGCACAGGCACCTGCATTGGGCAAACGCCACTGGCTCTGGGGCTTCGACCCCTGGATGGTGTTGCTCACTGGCCTGATGCTGGTTCTCGGGCTGGTGATGGTCTATTCGGCCAGTTGGGATGTGTCCTGGCGCCTCTATGGTGATCCGAATGCCATCTTCCGGCGCCAACTGCTCTTTGCTGCATTGGGGCTGGCAGCCATGATGGTGGCGGCCTGGATCCCGCTGGATTGGCTGCGCAAACTCGCCCTGCCGCTCATCGCGGTGACCATCCTGATTCTTTTTGCGGTGCTCTTGGTCAATCTGGGGAGCGATTACCGGCGGGCCTTCCTGGGCGCCTCCGTGCAGCCCTCCGAGATGGCCAAGCTGGCGCTGGTGATCTACCTGGCGGTTTGGATGGAATCCAAGGGCGACCGGCTGGGTGATATGGGCTATGGCTTCTGGCCGTTGATCATCATCGTCGGATTTGTGGGCGGCCTGATCGTGGCACAGCCGGATCTAAGCGCGGGACTGACGATTGGCCTGGTCGCGCTTACGCTTTTCTACCTGGCCGGCGCCAAGGGGCTGCAGACGCTGGGCCTGGCGGCTGGCGGCGCCACGGTCGGCTATCTGCTCGTGCGGCTCCACCGCACGGGAGCCGAGCGCTGGCTGCAATTCAGGAATGGTCTGGTGGACATCGAGAAGGCCCACTACCATGTCCAGCAATCGCTGCAGTCCTTCTATTCGGGCGGGCTCCTGGGTCGCGGCCTGGGTGCCAGCCGGGGAAAGTTCGGCTTCCTGCCCGCGCCCCACACCGACAGCATCTACGCCGTCATCGGGGAGGAGTTAGGTCTGGTTGGAGCGCTACTCATCCTTGCGCTCTTCTGCCTCTTCGCCTATCGGGGTTTCAAGGTGGCCGTCACCACGGAGAATCGGCTGGGCCTTCTGCTGGCCAGCGGGATTACCTTCTGGATCGGCGCCGAGGCGCTTATCAACATGTCGGTTTTATTGGGCTTGCTGCCCTTTGCGGGCAACGCCCTGCCATTCTTCAGCTACGGGGGGTCGAGCCTGGTCACGACCCTCACGGGAGTGGGATTCCTCTTGAACGTCTCCCGCATGGCCAGGATCGAGCGAGGAAAGCGAGGAACCGTTGCGACTTTTAGTGTCAGCCGGAGGGACGGGCGGCGGCGTATATCCCGCCTTGGCCGTCGTCGCCGCGCTCGGCGTGAGGTCTGAAGTGCTCTGGGTAGGAGGGGAGGGCGGCATGGAGGCCGACCTCGTACGCAGAGCCGGGATCCCCTTCGAGGCCATCCCCGCCGCGGGTGTCCACGGCGTCGGTGTGCGTGCCTTGCCGGGCTCTCTCTTGCGCCTGGCCCGCGGCATTCCGGCCGCCCGGCGGGTGATCGCCCGCTTCCATCCGGACGTGCTGTTCTTCACGGGAGGCTATGTCGGCGTCCCTGTCGCGGTCGCAGGCCAGCGTCTGCCCCAGGCGGTGTTTGTGCCCGATATCGAACCGGCGCTGGCCTTGCGGCTCATCTCCCGCTTCGCGGATGTGGTCACCGTGTCCACCGAGGAATCGCGGGACTACTATCCGCCTGCCAAGCGGGTCGTGGTGACCGGCTATCCCGCTCGACCTGGTTTGGGTGCAACGACGCAAAAGGATGCCCGCCTCCGCCTGGGCCTCAGGGCCGATCTGCCCGTGCTGCTGGTCTTCGGCGGCAGCCGCGGTGCACGCTCGGTCAACGAGGCGCTATGGGCTTGTCTGCCGGAGTTGCTGGGCGCCGCTCAGGTGATTCATATCACCGGCGCCCTGGATTGGAACCGGGTTCCGGAGGTGCGGTCGGGTTTGCCGGTCGATCTATCGGAGCGCTACCGCCCCTATGCTTACCTGCATGAGGAGATGGGCAGCGCGCTGGCCGCTGCCGACCTGGCGGTCTCGCGTGCGGGAGCAGCCACGTTGGGCGAGTACCCGCGCTTGGGTCTGCCCGCCATCCTGGTGCCCTATCCCCATGCCTGGCGCTATCAAAAGATGAACGCCGCCTATCTCGAACAGCGTGGGGCGGCCGTCGTCCTGGAGGATAAGGACCTGAAGGAGAACCTGGCTGCGGCGGTCCTGGAGTTGCTCGAGGATCGCGAGCGCTTGGAGGCCATGCGGCGAGCAGCGCGGGCGCTGGACCGTCCGGGTGCGGCAAGGCGCATCGCCGCGGAAATCGAACGCCTGGCGATGGGGAGGGAGGCTATCCGTGGTTAGCCTGACGGTGCTCTTCGGATTGCTTGTCCTCCTGTTCGCCGTGATCGGCGCCATGCGGGGCTGGGCGAAGGAGTTGCTGGTGACGAGCGCGATCATCCTGGCGCTCTTCATCCTCCAGATTCTGGAGGTCCATATCCAGCCCTATTACGCGGCTCTGATACTGCAGCCGCCGGGGACGCAATTCGCCATCCGCGCCACGTTAATTGTGCTGCTGACCTTCTTCGGCTATCAGACACCGCAGATCCGGGCGCTGCAGCCCAAGCTGGCCCGCGAGCGGCTCCAGGATGTGCTTCTGGGCTTCTTCATGGGGGCTTTGAACGGCTACCTGCTCTTTGGGTCGATCTGGTTCTATCTCCACGCTGCCAACTATCCCACGCCCTGGGTCCAGATGCCGGCTGAGGGGAGCGAACTCTACGAGCAGATATCCAACCTGGTGGGGATGCTCCCGCCGGAGCTGTTGCCCATACCGCAGCTGTACTTTGCGGTAGGCGTGGTCTTCGTTTTCATCATCGTGGTGTTCGTATGAGGGGAGAGGTGCATCTGGTGGGAATCGGCGGAGCGGGCATGTCGGCGATCGCGAAGATCTTGATCGCCCGGGGTGAGCGCGTGCGCGGCTCGGACCGCAAGCGCTCGGCCTACGTCCAGACTCTGGAGGCGATAGGGGTACCGATTGTGATCGGGCATCGCGCCGAGAACATCGCCGGTGCTAGCTTGGTGGTGGCCTCCTCGGCCATTCCAGAGGATAACATCGAGCTGGCCGCGGCCCGTGCGGCCGGCATCCCGGTGCTGCGCAGGAAGGATTTCCTGCCGGAGATTGTGCATGGGAAGCGGGTCGTAGCCGTCGCCGGGACGCATGGGAAGACCACAACCACGGCCTTGATCGCCTGGATTTTGCAGGCGGCCGGCAAGGCGCCCTCCTTCATTGTCGGGGGCCAGATCCGCGGGCTTGGCACGAATGCACAGTGGGGGGATGGGCAGGATTTTGTAATCGAAGCCGATGAGTACGACCGCACCTTCCTTGGCCTGGAACCCTGGCTGGCCGTGGTGACTAATGTGGAACACGACCATCCCGATTGCTATCCCACCGAGGCCGAGTTCAAACAGGCCTTCCAGGCCTTCGCAGCCCGGGTGCGGTCGCTGCTGATGGTCTGTGCGGAGGACCCGGGCGCGCGCGAGCTTTCCTCGGCCAAGGCCCGCGTCGAGACCTATGGGCTGGAGGCCGAGGCGCTCTGGCGGGCAGAGGAAATCCGGCCGAATGCCGCTGGCGGCTCTGACTTCTTGGTCTCAAAGGCCGGAGAGACCCTGGGGTTGGCGCGCTCGCGGCTCCCTGGCCTTCATAACGTGCTCAACGCTCTGGCGGCCTTTGCCGCAAGCGCCGCGTTGGAGGTCGAATTTGCCCAGGCGCGCGAGGCGCTGACCTCCTTCCAGGGCGTGGGGCGGCGCTTTGAGATCATGGGCACTGCCGGTGGGGTTACGGTGATCGACGACTACGCCCATCATCCCACCGAGATCCAGGCTACCTTGCAAGCGGCACGCCAGCGCTACCCACGATCCAGGATCTGGGCCGTCTTTCAACCCCACACTTACTCTCGCCTGCGGACGCTGCTGCCGGCCTTCGCGAAGGCCTTCTCGCAGGCCGACCAGGTAGTTGTCCTGGAAGTGTTTGCAGCGCGCGAGGCGCCAGATATGGCACTGGGCGGGCGGCAGATCGCCGAGAGCATTGAGCACCCCCGGGTAACGTTTGCAGAAAGCATTGAGCAAGCCGTGGAATTATTGGCCGGGCAGGTGCAGAGTGGCGACGTGGTCATCACACTGAGTGCAGGAGATGGAAACCGGGTCGGCGCACTCCTGCTGAAGGGTCGAGGGAACGAAGGAGCGGAGAGCAATGGCTAAGAAGAAAAAGGGCGTCTTCGAGGCCGATCGCAAGATGGAACTGCGCATGCGCCTGGCGGCGAAGCGCGCCGCCAGCGGCGATCGGGCGGGGATCCCGAGCTACTTGAGCGTGGAGCTGCCTGAGCGTGATCTGCTGGGGCGCATCATCGCGAGGGTACGGACGCTGTGATTGCTGCGCCGCACGCCGTCGAGGCCGCTCAGCGGCTGGAGAATGAGCTCGGCCTGACAGTGCGAAGGGATGCGCCTCTGGCCCCATATACCTCGGCGCGTATCGGAGGTCCGGCGGATTTCCTGGTCGAGGTCCGCTCAGCCGGCGCGCTGGAGGCCGCCGTCCGGCTGCTGTGGGAATCGGCGACGCCCCTCCTAATCCTGGGTGGCGGGTCGAATGTGCTCATCTCGGATCGCGGGGTGCGGGGCGTGGTGCTGTTGAACCGGGCGCGAGCTGTGCGGTTCGAAGCGGAGGCAGAGAGCCCTTCGGTATGGGCCGAATCGGGTGCCATGCTGGGGACGATCGCACGGCTGGCTGCTGAGCGAGGCCTAGCAGGCCTGGAATGGGCGGCCACCGTGCCCGGCACGCTGGGAGGCGCCATCGTGGGCAATGCCGGGGCCTATGGGGGGGACATCGCCGGGTGCCTGATGATGGCCGAAATCTTGCAACATAACGGCCTGAGGGAAAGCTGGGGGGTCGAGCGCCTTGACTATGGCTACCGGACGAGTGCCCTGAAGGGCCACGGTGGTCGCTTCGCCGTATTGGCAGGGTGTCTCCGGCTCGAGCCGTCGACCCCGGAAGCTTGCCGGGCGAAGATGCAGGAACTGGCGGAGCGGCGTGAAGACAGCCAGCCAGGTGGGGCGAGCATGGGCTCGATGTTCAAGAATCCGCCGGGAGATTCCGCTGGACGCCTGATCGAAGCCGTCGGATTGAAGGGCTCGCGGGTTGGAGGAGCGCGGATCAGTGAGAAGCACGCCAACTTCTTCTTGAACGAAGGCACAGGAACGGCCGCCGATGTACTCTCTCTGGTCCGAACCGCCCAGGAGAAGGTCGCCGAGCGCTTCGGCGTTCGGCTGGATCTGGAGATCGAATTGCTGGGAGATTGGACCGAAGCAGAAATAAGTAGTTTGCATTGGGGAGACGAGGCGTGACAAAGAAGCGCACGGTGGGCGTGTTTCTTGGTGGCCGCTCAGGCGAGCACGAAATTTCGCTGCTCTCCGCGCGATCGATCCTCGCCGCTTTGGACCGCGAGAAGTACGAATTGGTGCAAATCGGCATCGCCAAGGACGGTCGTTGGCTCAGCGGTGAGCAGGTCTTGGAGGCCTTTGAGGCTGGTGACCTGGGATCGCTGCGGCCCGTAACGATGCTTCCAGAGCCGGATGAAGGCGCGCTGTACTGGCATGAACCGGACAGACCGCTCGAAGTCTGCGCGCAGTTGCAGGTCGCCTTTCCGGTGTTGCATGGGACCTATGGCGAGGATGGCACGGTGCAAGGCATGCTGGAGCTGGCGGACATCCCCTATGTCGGCGGGGGCGTCCTGGCCTCCTCGGCGGCGATGGACAAAGGCCTTTTCAAGGCTGTGATGCGGGCCTGGGACATTCCGGTTGTGGATTGGGTGGTGCTTACCGCCGTGGATCTGGAGACGGATTTCGAGGCCGCCTTGGAGAAGGCTGAGTCTTTGGGCCCCTATCCTCTGTTCACCAAGCCCGCCAATCTGGGTTCGTCGGTCGGCATCAGCCGCTGCAAGAACCGGGCGGACCTAATCGAGGGCCTGCGTGAAGCTGCCCGCTATGACCGGAGGGTTGTGATCGAGTGCGGCCTGGAGGCGCGCGAGATTGAGATCAGCGTGTTGGGAAACGAGCGCCCGCAGGCCTCAGTCGCGGGGGAGATTGTGCCCAGCGACGCCTTTTACTCGTACAAGGCGAAATACCAGGATGATGATTCGGAACTGATCATTCCCGCCCGCATCGAGGCCGACTTGATGGAGCGGGCGCGAGAGCTCGCCGTCCGCGCCTATGAGGCCATCGATGGGGCCGGGATGGCCAGGGTGGACTTCCTGCTCGATCGCAAGACCGGAGAGCTGTACCTGAACGAGATTAACACTATCCCCGGCTTCACGAAGATCAGCATGTATCCCAAGCTCTGGGAAGCGAGCGGACTGAGCTACCCGGCCCTATTGGATCGACTGATCGAGCTGGCGTTGGAGCGACACCGCCAGAAGAGCGGGTTGGCAAGGAGTTACGAGGGCGCGTCATGACGGTCCATGAGCAGGCGCTGGAGCGGAGCAGCACGCGGGCCGATCAGGTCCGGCAGCGACGGGTGCGGCGCACACGGCAGGTCGAGCGCGCTCGCAAGGTCGAGGTCCCCAGGCGGCGGAAGGCCCGCAGGCCGAGACGGCGTGTGGACCTGGTGCTCTCGGCGGAAACCGGCGCACAAATTCAAGTCCGCGCTCTCCCGGCTGGATACATTGGGATGCGCATGTTCTGCGCAGTGGTGCTATTGCTTTGCGGACTGACCTGGCTGCAGTTTCTCCGATCGCCTGTCTACCGACTGGTGCAGCCTGAGATCCGCGGTGCGCAGATGCTTACGTCCGCGCAAATCCGATCAATCGCGGGCGTAGAGGGTCAGTCGCTCTTCTTGGTGGATCCGAGGGCAGTGGAAGGGCGGCTGGAGGAGGCAGCAGAGGTGGAAGAGGCAACGGTGAAATTGGGATGGCCCAACCGGGTCCGTATCGCACTCAAAGAACGGGAACCGTTGGCGGCCTGGGATGCCGGAGGGCGCATTTGGTGGGTCAGCGCCGACGGCGTGGCCTACATCCAGCATGGGGAGCGCAACGATCTGATCCGGATTCAGAGTGAGCCCGATGTGCTGAATTTCGACGGCTCGCCCCAGGACCCAGTGATCTCCCCCGCCGTGCTGGAAGCCGCCGAGGTGCTCAGGACGGAGTTTCCGCATGTGGGCGCCTGGCAGTTCGACCGCCTGCGGGGCCTGGGTTTCGTGGATGAGAGGGGCCGGCAGGTCTATTTCGGTGTCGAGGGAGACATGCGGGTCAAAGCCGCCATTTACCGGGCGATCGCCGCCCGATTGAATGAGCGCGGCCAGCCGGCCACGCTGATTAGCGTGGTGGACGCCGCGGCGCCCTACTTCAGTGTGGAGTCGTGAAGTCGGTGAGTAGCCTACTGGGTTCGGAAGAGACGATCTTCGTCGGGATCGACGTCGGCACCAGCAAAGTTTGCACGCTGGTCGGTCATGCCACCGCGGATGGCAAGACGCGCGTGATCGGGGTGGGAGAAGCCCCGAGCGGGGGCATGCGCAAAGGGGGCGTCGTGAACCTCGAGGCGCTGGCGCACGCCATCCGGGCTTCGAAGGATAAGGCCGAGAGAACCTCGGGCTACGAGATCACTTCCGCAATGGTTAGTCTCTCAGGTGTGCATATCTCCTCCCTGAACAGCAAGGGCATGGCCGGCGTTACGGGGCGGGTCATCAGCGGGGACGATGTGGGCCGGGCGGTGGATGCGGCGCGCTCGATCGTGATTCCCTACAACCGCGTCATTGTGCATGTTATCCCTCGCAGCTATGTGGTGGATGGCCAGGATGGGATCAAATCGCCCATCGGCATGCATGGCTACCGCCTGGAAGTCGAGACACACATCGTTACTGCAAGCGCCACTGCGCTGCAGAACCTCGAGCAATGCATCGAGGCGGCGCAGGTCGAAGTGGACGGCTGGGTGCTGAGTTCGCTGGCCTCAGCTGGCGTGGTGCTGAGCGAGACTGAGCAAGAAATGGGTGTGCTGCTCTGCGATATCGGAGCGGGCACCACCGATATCGCCGTCTATATCGAAGGCGCTGTCTGGCACACAGCGGTCATCCCGGTCGGAGGGGACCATCTGACGAACGATATCGCTCAGGTGCTCCACCTGCCGCAGGAAACGGCCGAGTCGGTCAAGCGGCAGCATGGCCATGCCAGGCCGCGAGCCCTTGATCCCACGCACTCCTTCGCCGTGCGGCCCTTCGGCGAAGAGCGCCCTGTGCAGATCCGCCGCGCGACACTGGCGGAGATCATTGAGCCGCGTGTGGAGGAGTTGTTCGGGCTGGTGCGTCAGGAGGTCAAGCGCAGCGGATATGACGGCCTGTTGCCAGCAGGCATGGTCCTAACTGGCGGTACGTCCGCCTTGCCAGGCATCCAGGAAGTTGCCAGCGAAGTGCTGAAGCTGCCGGTGCGCACCGCCCAGCCGGAGGGCATGATTGGGTTGGTCGACCGCCTGCGCTCGCCGGCATATGCCACCAGCCTGGGTTTGCTCTACTGGGCCCAGGTCCTGGAGGAGGAGGCGCTCTTTGGGAGCATGAACTACCGCGGTTTCACCTTGCCGAAGATCAATCTAGAGAAAGCTGCCGAGTTCTTCAAGCGGCTCTTGCCAGGTTAGACCGATCCAGCTCAAAAGAAGGGAAAGAAAGCCGGGAGATCGAGAACTGCGAGGAGGATTGAGAAGATGAACGCAACACCACAGACGGAATCATTTGCGCGGATCAAAGTCGTCGGGGTTGGCGGCGGCGGGAGCAACGCCGTCAACCGCATGATCGAGGAGGGCCTCTCAGGCATCGAGTTCGTGGCCGTGAACACCGATGCCCAGGCGCTCTTGCTCTCGGATGCGCCTACCCGTGTGCGCATCGGCGACAAGCTCACCCGCGGCCTGGGCGCCGGGGGCAATCCAGAGGTCGGCCAGAAAGCGGCCGAAGAATCCGCCGACGACCTCTATGAGGTGCTCAGAGGCAGCGATATGGTCTTCATCGCCGCCGGCATCGGTGGTGGCACCGGAACCGGCGCCGCACCGGTGATCGCCCAGATCGCCAAGGAGATCGGGGCGCTGACGATTGGCGTGGTCACCCGTCCCTTTACTTTCGAGGGTGCCAAGCGGGCTCAGACAGCGGAGTCGGGGATTGCCAAGCTTAAGGAGCAGGTTGACACCCTGATCGTGATCCCCAATGACCGCTTGCTGCAGATAGCCGACAAGCGAGCCAGCCTTCAGGAAGCTTTTCGCATTGCAGATGATGTGCTGCGGCAAGGCATCCAAGGCATCAGCGAGCTCATTACCGTGCCGGGCCTGATCAACCTGGACTTCGCGGATGTGCGCACCATCATGTCGGAAGGTGGGGCGGCGCTCATGGCCGTCGGGCGCGCCTCCGGTGAGGATCGAGCCCGCGTGGCGGCTGAGCAGGCCATTTCCAGTCATTTGCTGGACATCACCATCGATGGCGCCCGCGGAATCCTCTTTAACGTCACCGGTGGCAGTGATCTGAGCCTGTTCGAGGTCAACCAGGCCGCCGCCATCATCAAAGAGACCGCACATCCGGATGTGAACCTGATCTTCGGTGCCGTGATCGATCCCAGCATGGGCGATGAGTTGCGCGTCACGGTGATCGCTACGGGTTTCGAACGCTCCGGGTCAATGCGCCGCACCTCGCGCCGGGCACGCAGCCGAACCGAAGCGCGCGCCCAGCAGGGTCAGGAAGAAAGCATCCCTGTGGAGGACTTCCAGCCGCAGACTTTCGACTTGAACGATCTGGACATCCCGGCTTTTCTGCGTCGCCGCTAAGGTGGCAGGCTTCTCGGCCCGGCCAGCCGACTTCCTGCCACATCTAGCCCCAGAGGGCCGTTTGCCGCCCGGTCCCTCTGAGGGCATCCCCACTGCAGGCCAGCGTCGGTCTCCTCCTCCCGGCGCTGGTCTGCTTGGGTCTTTCTAGGGGGACCAAAGTACCATGCGCGTTTGCCTCCCAGGCCCACCTCATGGCTTGTGGCGGAGTTCCCCTTTATGCTAGAATGGCCCGCCTACCCCAACAGGCGGGGTTTGCATAACCTGCTAGGCGAACATCTGGCGTAGAACAAGTATTCCACCCGCGGGGACCTATGCACTGCCCCTACTGCCAAAGCGCACGCACGCGCGTTATCGATACCACGCACGACAGCCGGGGCGGCATCCGTCGCCGGCGGGAGTGCGTTCAATGCGACCAGCGTTTCAGCACCTACGAGCGCGCTATCCTAGCGGCACCTCTTATCGTGAAACAAGACGGCACGCGGGAGGAGTTTGACCGCCGGAAGTTGGAGCAAGGGATCCGCATTGCTTGCGCCAAGCGACCGGTGCCGGGGGCAAAGATCCAGCGTCTGGTGGGCGAGGTCGAGTCGGCGCTGCAATCGATGGGCAAGCCGGAGATCTCTTCCCGGGTGGTCGGGGATATGGTCATCGCCGGGTTGAAAGAGCTCGATCATGTGGCCTATATCCGCTACGCCATCGTCTATTTGGGGCTTGACGACCTGCGCGCTGTTCGCGACGAGATCAACCGTTTGCTAGAAGCCTAATCATTTGCATTCCATGGCGGGACCGCCCTGCGGTCTCGATGTGTCTGGGTCGGTTGCTCACCTTGGAGGGAGAACGATGCTGGAGATGGAGAGTCGGAATCTGGAGGTATCGACGGAGGATATCGGCAAGGGCCACCCGCCACTGCCCTCCGGCTTGCCAGCCGTCGAGCTGGCTGAGAATGCCCGCACAGTGCTTATGAAGCGCTACATCCGCAAGGGGGAGGATGGGGAGCCTATAGAGACCGTCGAGGATATGTTTTGGAGGGTTGCCCACCATGTGGCCGCCGCCGAGAGACTGTGGGGGGAGGATGTGCTGGAGCAGGCCCGGCGCTTCTACCAGCTTCTTGCCAGCAAACGGTTCTTCCCCAATTCTCCCACATTCACAGGGGCTGGGACTCCGCTGGGGCAGCTTGCGGCTTGCTTCGTGTTGCCGATCTCGGACGACATGGGCCGGGATCCGTCGGGCATCTTTCAGACCCTGCGGGACGCCGCTTTGATACAGCAAACCGGCGGCGGTAACGGTTTCTCCTTCTCCCGCCTTCGGCCCAAGGGAGATCTGGTGGCGTCCTCGGCCGGCCAGGCCACGGGGCCGGTGGGTTTCCTGAGGGTGTACGACCAGGCCTTCGGCGAGATCGCCCAAGGAGGTACCCGCCGGGGCGCCAATATGGCTGTGCTGCGAGTGGACCATCCAGACATCGAGGATTTCATCACCTGCAAGACCGATGAGAACGCCATCACCAATTTCAATATCTCGGTGGGTATCACCGATGCCTTCATGAAGGCTGTGAAGGAAGACGATTGGTGGGAGCTGCGCTTTCCGGATGTATCTTCCCAGGCCTATCATGAGTTCAAGGGCGGCATCAGGGAGATGGAGGCCCGCGGTGTTCCATTCAAGACCTTCAAGCGTGTCCGGGCCCGCGAGCTGTTCGATAGGATTGTGCGCCAATCTCACCATAACGGCGAGCCTGGCGTGCTCTTCTTGGATACCGCCAACCGCAGCAACCCGCTGCCTCACCTTTATGAATTGGAGGCCACCAATCCCTGTGGGGAGCAGTGGCTCGGGCCCTATGAGAACTGCTGCCTCGGATCGGTTAATCTGGCCCAACATCTCGGACCTGAAGCCACCGTCGATTGGGAGCAATTGCGCGAGAGCGTTGCCCTCGCCACACGCTTCCTGGACGATGTCGTGACTGCCAACGCCTACGTCCCTGCCGTTCCGCAATTGCGGGAAGCGGCCATGCGGGCTCGCAGGATCGGTCTGGGGATCATGGGCCTGGGGGATTTGATGTATCACGTCGGCATCCGCTATGGTTCGGAGGAGGCCCAGGAATTTGCGGCCCAGGTGATGGAGTTCGTCCGCTATCATTCCATGCTGACGAGTATCGACCTCGCCAAGGCGCGAGGGCCATTCCCGGCGATTGAAGGCAGCATCTACGACCCCGATGATCTCAAGTGGGAGCCGCCCTCCCCGATCGAACCCTATGAGCGCGACTTCGGCCGCCCGGCCGTCGAGTGGGATCGAGTCCTCGAGGGCATCCGCCAGCGAGGCATCCGCAATGCCGCCCAGACCACCATCGCGCCGACGGGAACGATCGCAACGGTGGCCGGCTGTGAGGCCTACGGCTGCGAACCGGTCTTCGCGCTGGCCTATTACCGCCACGTGGATGATGGCGGGGAGGATTTGCGACTCACTTACGCCAGCCCAATGTTTGAGCAGGCCCTCATCCGGGCTGGAGTGGACGAATTGACTCGCGAGATGATTTTCGAAGCCGTGCTGAAATACGGCTCCTGTCAAGGGATCGAGGCCGTGCCCGAGGAAGTGCGTCAAATCTTCGTCGTGTCGCAGGATATCACGGCCGAGGAACATGTCCGCATGCAGGCAGCCATGCAAGCGTTCGTAGACAACAGCTTGAGCAAGACCTGTAACTTCCCGCCGGACGCGACCGTTGAGGATGTGGCCAAGGCCTATATGCTGGCCTGGGAACTGGGCTGCAAGGGCCTCACAGTCTATATAACCGGCTCGCGCAGCAAGGTAGTGCTTGAGACCCAACAGACCGCCGAATCGAAGGAGTTGCAGGCAGGTGTGCCGAGGCAGATACAACTCTGGTTGGAGGGCAAGAAGCCCCGCCCTCAGCGGCTGGATGGCTGCACTTACCAGATCACAACCCCACTCGGCAAGGCCTTTGTGACCATCAATGAAAATGGCGGGGGCGCGGGGCAACCGTTCGAGGTCTTCATAACATCCGCCAAAGCTGGCTCGGAAACTGCCGCCGTGTCGGAGGCCATCGGCCGCCTGATTTCCTATCTGCTGCGAGTCGCTTCACCCGTGCCGCCGCGAGACCGCCTGGCTGAGGTCGTCCGCCAGCTGGCTGGCATTGGCGGCGGGCGCCCGACCGGTTTTGGACCGAACCGGGTTCTTTCATTGCCGGATGGCCTCGCCCGCGCGCTGGCGGCCTACCTGGAAGAAACACCCGATGCCATCCCGCAGGAGTTCTTCATCGAAGAAGGGGTTCCGGAAGACCAGCTTAGCCTGCAAATCGGTGACCTCTGCCCGGAGTGCGGGGCTGCCGCAGTGGTGAACGAGGAGGGCTGCCGGAAATGTTATAGTTGCGGCTTCAGCGAATGTTGAAGCCACCGAAGCGCTCTCGATAGCAGGGGATGGCGAGGAGGGTGGGCGATATGCCCGCCCTCCGTGCTATGGTATGAATGGAGTACGAGTAATGGTGAGGAGGCACGCATGGATGAGCAGGCCAAGAAGACTGCCTTGCGGATGATCCCCTATGGGCTGTTCGTGCTTACGGCCCAGACCGAGGATGGGAGAAGCGGGGCAGCGGCTGTCAACTGGGTGACCCAGGCCTCGTTCAAGCCGCCGCAGGTTGCGGTTTGCGTCCAATCCGACTCCTGGATTCACGAGGTGGTCCAGGAAGCAAAGGCTTTCGCTCTCAACATATTAGGCAAAGAACATGCCGAAGTGGCCTTCGCCTTCTTCAAATCTGTGAAGGTCGAAGGGAATCTGATGGCTGGACAGCCTTTCCGACCAGGCGTAACGGGCGCGCCCATCCTGACCAAGCTGCCGGCCTTTGTGGAGTGCCGGCTGGTTGATTCTATGGCCGCCGGTGACCACACCGTCTTCTTGGCGGAGGTGGTGGAGGCCGGAGCTTCCTTGCCGGAGAATGGACGACCGGATTCGCATACGCTATGGCTTAGGGATTTGGGCGAAAGCATCTTCTATGGTGGATAGGGCCCGCCTGTGGCCACGGCGACGATCTAGGGAGGGGAGGGACAAGCTGATGAAAAGCTACAGAAAGGAACTCTGGTTTAATGTCCCGGGCCGGAGGGCCTTCGTTAACATCACGCCGCAGGTGGAGGAATGCTTGCAGGCGAGCGGAATCCAAGAGGGTTTAGCGCTGGTGAACGCCATGCACATCACGTCTTCGGTGTTCATCAACGACGACGAATCCGGATTGCATCAAGACTACGAGCGTTGGTTAGAAGAGCTGGCCCCGCATCAGCCGGTGAGCAAGTATCTCCACAACCGCACCGGCGAGGACAACGCCGATGCACATCTGAAGCGGCAGATCATGGGCCGTGAAGTGGTGGTGGCTGTGACCGGAGGCCACCTCGATTTAGGGCCCTGGGAGCAGATCTTCTACGGCGAGTTTGACGGCCGCCGCAGGAAGCGGGTATTGGTCAAGATCATCGGTGAATAGCCCTGATGAAAGTCTCCTCCTCTAGGCGCCTGTATGGAGCCCTGGTCGCCTACTATGGGGCCTTGCAGGCGCTTCATCTGGTTGGGCTGTTGGGAAGTGCCATTACCTGGCTGCAATCGGGGGCACTCGGCCCTCTGGCACCACCCCCGGCCGGTGGCTGGTCCCGCCAGGCGGAACTCTTCCTGCTAGGCACCGGGCTGTTGGACGCGGCCTTTGCGATCATGGGCGCTGCATTTGCGGTTGGACAGAGGCGGGGGACGACATGGGCTCCGTGGCTGGGGACGGTCGCCCTGACCGGCTCGTGCTATTCCGCCGGCATCTATCTCTTCGCAACCCTGGCGGCCGGCGCATGGGCCGCATGGCCTGCACCTTACCTGTTCATATCGGGACTCTTCCTGCCCGTCTTCCCCTTGTGCTGGCTGCATGCGCGCCTCGCGCTGAGTGCGGGGACAGAGAGCGCCTAGCAGACTACGACCTGCCCCCAGATCATCGCGTTCCGTCTTGAAACGAGGTCAGCTATTAAATCCTGCATCTCGCCTGCCCTGGCCATGTTCATCTTCTGGGGGCGTGGGGATACTTGCCGAAGATCACTGTCCGCTATATGCACCCGCGCAGTGCCGTCCTCTACGAGATCCTGGGGGATTGGTGTTCGGGGCTGTCGCTGTGGGCCTCTTTCGGTTCCGGATCGAGGTTCACCCTGTGGGCATGGTGCTGCGGTTGATCACCGGCACGATTGGCTTCTTGGGTGCCTGCGCATTTCTGCAGGCTGTCAGTATGGGCAAAGTCTCGATTTTCGTGAGCTTTGCGACGCTCTACCCTGCACTGAGCATCCTGCTGGCGGCCAACTTCCTGGGCGAGAGTCTCACCATCCGCTAGGTGGTGGGCGTTGTGATGGCTTTGGCGGCCATGTTGTTGATCGCCCTTTGAAGACCTCGCTTCCCCACTTCTCTTCGACGCGAGCGGCCAGACAGGCCGCAGAATAGGAACGCAGCGCCATTGCCCCGAAGGATCAATCTGATATAATCCATACCGACCGGTCGGTATGGAAAGGGCCAGCGTGCAGAAGCAAATACAGGGAGAACAGACCCGTCAGCAGATCCTGCGGGCAGCCGAGCGCTGCTTTGCTGAGAGGGGCTATGACGCCACCAGCGTGATGCTGATTTGCGAGCACGCGGGCGTGAGCAAGGGGGCCTTCTATCACCACTTCGAGAGCAAGCAGGAAGTCTTTCTGAAGTTGATGCAGCGCTGGCTGGACATGCTGGAAACCCAGCTGACCGCCTTCCGCGACCAGGCTGGAACAGCCCGGGAAGGCCTGCTATCCATGGCCGGGCTTGTTGGGGAGGTGCTCGAACTCGGCGCGCCCCAGCTGCCTATCTACCTGGAATTCTGGGCACAGGCGACACGGGATCGGGAAATCTGGCAAGCCACAATCCAGCCTTTCCAGCACTACTTGGCCTTCTTCACCGAGATGATCGCCGCCGGGATGGAGTTGGGTGATTTCCGTGCGGTTGACGCCGAACGCGCCGCGCGCACGATCCTTTCGATGGCGATCGGTCTGCTATTCCAAGGTCTCTTGGATCCGGACGGAACCGACTGGAACGAGGCCACTACATTCGGCCTCGATTTGATCTTCAATGGGCTCGTACCCAAGGAGGCGCAATGAAAGTCTTAGTAACAGGTGCATTTGGCAATATTGGGCGGTCGGCGGTGGGCGTGCTATTGGAGCGCGGCCACTATGTCCGCTGCTTTGATGTCCCCTCGAAACCAAACCGGCGCGCAGCCAGGCGGTTGCCTCCCAACGCAGAGGCATTTTGGGGTGATCTCCGCTCGCTTTCCTCCCTTGAGCAGGCGGTGGAGGGTATGGATGTCGTGGTGCATCTGGCATTTGTCATCCCCACGCTGTCGGCGACCGGAAAGGGCACCGAGGATAATCCTGCGTGGGCTAGAGATATCAACGTGGGTGGAACGGCCAATCTCATCCTGGCGATGCAGGCGCAATCGCCCCCGCCGAGGTTGATCTTCAGCTCCTCGATGCATATCTACGGGAAGACCCAAAACCTGACCCCGCCTCGCAAGGTCACGGATCCGCCCAATCCCATCGAGCATTACGCCCGTCATAAGGTAGAGTGCGAGCAGATGATCCGCCAATCCGGGCTCACCTGGGTGATATTTCGCCTGGCAGCCTCGCTTCCGGTACGGCTCATCCTGGATCCGGCCATGTTCGATGTCCCGCTCGACAACCGCATCGAGTTCGTCCACAGGCGGGATGTGGGCGAGGCCATCGCAAACGCGCTGGAGACGGAGGAGGCCTGGGGGCATACCTGGCATATCGGGGGCGGTCCGGAATGCCAGCTGTATCAGCGCCAGCTGGTAGAGCAGGTGTTGGAGGCGGTGGGAATCGGAATGTTGCCCGAAGAAGCCTTCACGGATGAGCCCTATCCCACGGACTGGCTGGACACCAGCGAGAGTCAGCGCGTGCTGCGCTTCCAGCGGCGGACACTGGCGGATTATGTCCAAGAGTTGACGGGCCGGCTCGGCTTCCGCCGTGAGTTGATCCGCATTTTGCGGCCGATCATTCGCCTATGGGTTCTGAGCAAGTCGCGCGCGAGGGCTTGAGGATGCGCAACCGCATCAAAGGGAGCCTGGAATCGCAGAAGGCCTGGGCCATTGTGACCGGCGCATCCAGTGGCATCGGCCGCGCCACGGCCCTGGCCCTAGCGCAGGCCGAGTATCCAGTAGTGCTTGCTGCCAGAAGCGCCGACAAGCTTGCACGCCTCCGCCGGACCATCGAGTCGGGCGGGGGGACGGCGCTCGCCATGGCCGTGGATCTGGGCCGTGAAGAAGATCTGCGCGAGTTCTCCAAACGTGTGATGCGATCGGCCGAACCGGTGGATCTTCTTATCAACAACGCCGGCCTTGCCTGGTATGGCTACAGTGAAATCATGCCCTGGGAGATCGCCTGCGAGATGATGGCGGTGAACAACCGCGCCCTGGTGGAGCTTACCTGGCTCTTCCTTCCAGAAATGAAGCGTCGCGGCCGGGGCCATATCATCAACGTGGGGTCGATCGCCGGGTCAATCCCCAGCCAGGGGGTGGCGCTATACAGCGCAACCAAAGCCTTCGTGGATGCCTTCACCACCGGGCTGCACCGCGAATTGCAGGGCAGCGGTGTGCACGCCAGCGTGGTGCGGGCCGGCGCCGTCGCCACGCCTTTCTTCGACCGCGCCGCAGCGCAAGAGAGGGGCAGGCAGATGCCGGCACGCAAGCTGGCGATCGCGCCCGAGAGGGTGGCGCAGGCCATTTTGCGCCTGGTCCGCCGACCGCGCCGCGTGGCATACGTCCCTTCTGGGTTGGCGCTGGTCCCTTGGATCGAACTGGCCTTTGGCTGGGCGATGGACCTCATAGGCCCACGGCTGCTGCGCGCCCGATCCGCCTGAAGGATCAGCCCCTCGGGGTTCTGAGAGCCCAAAACATCTTCAACCGCAGTCTCAGGGCCGCTGTACCCAGTGGTCCTGTTTCTTTCGGTCCATGGCGGCTTGAGCGAACGGCCGGCCCGTTCTATACTGTAATCCTCGCCTGCAGGCAGGATGGAGGAGACTGGATGGCCAAACACTTCGTGCTCGTGGCAGGCAATATCGGCGCAGGGAAGACCTCCCTCACCGAGCGGCTCGGGAGCCGCCTGGAATGGCAAACTGCCTATGAATCGGTCGTAGATAACCCCTATCTAGCCGATTTCTACGCCGACATGGCCGCATGGGCCTTTCATCTGCAGATTTTCTTCCTGGGCCACCGTGCCGAACAGCATCGGGCGCTGGCCAACGCCCCCGGCTCAGCCATCATCGACCGCTCCATATATGAGGATGCCGAAATCTTCGCGCGGGCGGCGCTGGCCCTGGGAACGATCTCCGAGCGGGATTACCTGACCTACCGCCGGATATTCGATCTCGTGGTGAGCGGACTGCCATCCCCGGACCTGCTTATCTTGCTCAAGGCCCCCGTTCCTGTGCTGATGGAGCGCATCCGCCAGCGGGCGCGCGAGATGGAACGCGGGATCACGCCAGAGTATCTTGAGCTGCTCGAATCGTTCTATAACGAGTGGATGCAAGGATTCGATATTTGCCCCGTCCTGACGATCCGCACAGATGACCTTGATTTCGTCCATAAACCTCGCCATCTGGACTTGGTCATCGAGCGGATTCATGACAAGCTGGCGGGAAGAGAGGAGGTCACCTTCCCGACCAACAACGAGGTTTGAGCTGCCAGACTCACCTCGATCCTGCCCAAGGAGCCCTGGCCCCTCCAGGGCTCTTTGTATGCCAGGGCTGGTTTTTACAGGCTTTTTACACCCCTACCATCCCAGGTTCATGCCTGGCTGCGATGCTTTCGGCAGTGAAGAACGAAGGAGGTATATGATGTTCGCGAAAAGCATCCGCATCCTGTTCGTGGTGCTCAGCCTGAGTCTGGTGACCGCCGGGGTGGCGTTCGCCGAGTCGGGTGTCCCCGAAGGCGGAGTCCGGTATGCAGGCCTGATCACCGACCTGGATTTGCCCGGGAAGGCCTTCCTGCTTCGGACGCCACACAGCGCTGAGATCCGGGTCCATGTGACCGGTGCCACAACCTTTCGGTCGCCGGGTGGTGAGGTGGAATCGTTCGATGACCTGGAGGAAGGCATGCGTGTCGCCGTGGCAGGCAAGCCTCGGGGGGATGGCGCCGTCATCGCCGAAGCAATCGTCGCCTTCGCGCGGCCTGATCTGCTGACCTTCCGCGGAATCGTCCAGGCCGTCGAACCGGCCCAGGATGCCTTCACCCTCGAGACTGCGCAGGGTGAGGTGCTGCGGCTGAAGGTTGTGGAACGGACCCGCTTCCGCAGCCCGAATGGCGAAATCCATGGGCTTGAAGACATGGAGCCGGGCATGGCAGCCTTGGTCGCCGCAGTGCGGACACCCGAAGATGAGCTCACTGCTGTGGCGGTTGCCGTCGGTCGGCCGGACGACCTTCGCGATAGGGTATTCCGGGCCCAGGGCACAATCACCAATGTCATTCCTGGCCGGGGCGTCTTCGAGCTTCAGACACGCAAAGGTGAGACGTTCACCTTCCAGGTGGATGAGCGCACGCGCTTCAAAAGCCGGGATGGCTCTATTCAATCCATCCATGACTTGAAGGCAGGCATGCTCGCCTCAGTGAGCGCCATCAAGCAGGAGGATGGCGCCAATCGTGCGCTGCTGGTCGCGGCTGGAGATCCCGAGGACCGGCCAGGGAGGCCGGTGATTGACCGCAAGGCGGCGGGAAAGATCCTCTCGGTGGGTGCCTCCAGCTTCACGATCCAGACTCGCGAAGGTGAGCAGCTCATAGTCCAGGTAAGCTCCGCCACTCGCTTCCGGTCCCGCGACGGCAACGTGGATGGGTTGGATGATCTGGAGCCCGGGATGATCACGCTGGTGGCGCTGCACAAGGCCGAGGACGGTGGCTGGGTGGCCCTGTGGGTGGGCGTCGGCAGGCATTCGGCAGACGGGCGGACATCGGGCAGTCGCCCTGCGCGCCCGGTCGCTCCTGGACCCGGCGGCGGTTTGATCGATCCGCTGCGAGGAACCGGAGCTTGATCCCCGGCTAGCATATCCAGGGAGGGGCTGTCCAAAGAGGGCAGCCCTCTTTCCTTCTTCACGGAGTCCGGGGGCTTGCCTTCGTGCTCGGGCAGGAGCCCGATGCGCAGGGGCGAACGGCGGCTCGCCCTTGCATTGGCTCCATCATCCAGGGGCTGCCTTCATGGTCCTTTGGGACTGCCGCTGACGGAGTATGGGGAAAGCACTCCATGGGATCGCCTGGAAGGTTTGGGTCGAAATTGCCCGTCAGGATGCGAGCTGCTCCCATGCGGACTTTATCCGCAGCGCATCCTTATCCATATCCTCTGGGCTTTCGCAGAGAATGCGGCCTGCACAATCCTTATCGTGCAGGGCCTGCAAGAGGGCAGTCAGATCGAGGTCTGAATCTGCGATCATCAAGTGATTTTGCTCGCCCTTCTCCGAATAGGCGATACCTGAGAGATGGCAATGGAGGCGCCTGAGGGCTTTGGGTCCGAGCGCGCGTTCAATGCTCTCTAGAATGGCCATCCACTCCTCATAGGAATTCACGCTGCCGTCCCCGGCGCGGGCATGCAAATGGGCGAAATCGAGGCAGGGTTCGACACCCTCGACTTCACGTGCCATGAGCAGTGTGTCTTCTAGCGAGCCCAGCATTGCGCTCTTGCCCATGGTCTCGGGTCGCAGTGTGACCTCATCGCCATTCGAGCGAAGCTCCTGGATGCACGCGCGCAGGCGTGGGATGGCTGTATCTAAAACGCTCTGAGGGTCTTTGCCGAAATACGACCCAGGGTGAAAGATGATGTCGGTGGCGCCGGCGAGGAAGCCATAATGGGCGGCATCCATCAGCCGCTGACGGGACTTGGGCCATTCCTCCTCATCGGCGTTGAGGTTGATGTAGTAGGGAGCATGCACGCTAAGCTGGACGCCAGCCTCCTGCGCCGCAGCCCGGATCGAGGCGCAGGTCTTCTCCGAGACGCGCACGGCCCGCACCCAGCCGATCTCAAAAGCCATCAGCCCCAGGCCGGCAAGGTACTCGATGGTGCCGACCGTGCCGCCGGGCTTTTTAGGCGTTGACCGGGGCGTACCTACAGTGCCGAAAACGAAAGAATCAATCGCCATTGTGTGGCTCCGGGTTCAGGCCAAGAGCGAGAGGTCCCTGCGCTTGAACCTTCAGCGAATGGGGACGGGAAGGGATACAGGTGGGCCCGCGCGCCTAGTCCTCGCGCTCCTGCCGCAGGGATCCTGTCTTGGGAGTGGGCTCTCGCGGCAGGGCGAAGCTGAAGTTGCTGCCCTCGCCCTCTTTGCTTGTAACCCAGATCCGGCCGCCGTGCTGTTCGATGACCGTTTTGGCAAGCGCCAAGCCCAGTCCAGTTCCCTCGATGGGGTTGTTGGGATCCTGGACGGTGATCCGTCCCCGGAAGAGATGATCGAAGACCCGTGAGATTTCATCTTCGGGGATGCCTGGGCCATTATCGATTACGCTCACGATCACCTCGTCATCGTCCCAGGAGAGCTCGATGCGGATCTCCGCCTTGGGTGGGGAGAACTTGATGGCGTTGCTCAGGAGGTTACCCATGACCGAATTCAGGCGGTTGGGATCACCCATAATGAGGATGGAATCCTCCGGAGGTTCGAATGTGACGGCCTGCTGTTTAGCTTCGGCCAGCGGGCGTAAATCCTCGATGGCCCGGCGAATTAAATCGTTGATTTGGAAGGCCTCAAAGGAGAACGTGGAGGTTGATTCCACACGGATAGTCTCGAGCAGCCCCGTAATGAGGCTGGTCATGCTGTCGGTGGCGCGCTGCATCATATTGAGGGCTTTGCGTTGTTGCTTGCTCAGAGGAGCATCGTTGAGCAAATCCGCGCCCAGGCGGATCGCATTAAGCGGGTTCTTCAGGTCGTGGGCGGCGGTTCCCAGCAGCTGCGATCGCATGCGGTCGATTTGCTTCAGGGCGGTGATGTCTTGCATCACAGCTACGCGTCCCACTTCCGTGATCTCGCTGATGGTTGCATAGAGCACACGCTCCGTAGGGGTCGTCACCTCGAGGGTGGTCGGCAGGCTGATCTCGTCATCCATGAGTAAATCGCCGAGCGGGTGGCCGACGAAGATCTCAGTGGCATAGCGGCCCTCGGCGAGTTCAGGATTGATGCGGAAGACCTGGCCCGCGGCCTGATTCACCAGGATGATACGCCCATTGCTGTCGGTCAGCACGACGGCATCCGCCGTCTCACGCAGCGTAGTCTCGAGGCGCCGGCGCTCATCG
Organism: uncultured Anaerolineaceae bacterium; assembly: GCA_964492745.1. Lineage (GTDB taxonomy): Bacteria > Chloroflexota > Anaerolineae > Anaerolineales > E44-bin32 > E44-bin32. The sequence goes on along the minus strand of CAZBLT010000016.1, from coordinate 13,397 downwards.
GCGACACTGCGGAAGAGGCTGGCGTTATCGAGGGCGACCGCCGCCCAGGAGGCCACCGAGGAGAGCAGGCGCTGATCGGCCTCGGCGAAGGCTCCGCGAGGGTGATTGATAGCCTCAATGACCCCGATTACCTCCCCGCGACGCGCAAGCGGAACGCATAGGACCGAGGTGGTGAGTAGCCCGGTCTGCCCATCGATGGCGCTGTGGTAGAGCGGGTTGGCGCGCACATCATTCACGATGAGTGGCTTCTTATTGCGGGTAACCCAGCCGGCAATCCCTTCCTCCAAGCGGATGGCGACATCGCGGATGCGAATGCGTGCGCCGCCGCTGGCCTTGAGCACCAGCTTCTCGCCCTTGTCGTCCAGCAGAAAGAGCACCACCGCCTCCGCCCGCAGGAGATTCTGGGTGTGTTCCATGGCCTTTTGCAGGGCGTCCTCAAGGTCGAGTGTGGAAGTCATTTCGCGGCCGATTTCACCGAGGGTTTCAAGCTGGCTGGCATGCGCTTTGGCGGTCTCAAAATGGAGGGCATCCTGGAGCCCCACCGCGCCGATGTTCACGATGGCCTGGGCGATTTCCATCTCCTGTTCGGTGATCGACCGGCCGGGCCGGGAGTAGATCAGGCGCACAAGCCCGAGAGCCTCATTGCGAGTGGCCAGCGGGAAGATCGAGGCGGTGGCCACTCCCTCGGCCTCGAGCATAGCGATGTCCTTGGCGGAGCCCATCGGTGGGCGCAAGCTGATCGTCTTAGGCTTGAGGCTTTCAAGAACATCTTGGTGGATGGGGTAATCTGGCATGTTGTCCGCCACGAGCGTGACAACGTTCTGCTGCATGGATTTCCCCAACTGCTGGCGGAAGCGGATGGTCTCCCCCGCGCCGCCATCGCGCAAGAGCACCTCACAGATGTCCGCCGAGGTGGCTTTGAGCAAGTGCGAGGCGGTTTGGCGGATGGCCTCCTGCCGGTCGCGCGTGCCGGTGATGGCGTGACTCGCCTGGTAGAGGAGCGAAAGCTTATGGAGCAAGTACGTTTGGCCGGCCGTCTGACGGGCGAGGGCGAAGATCTCGGCAGCCCGGGCGGCCAGCACCTCCAGCGTGGCCAGCGCGGCGTCGCAGAACGCCTCCAGCCTTTCGCTGGCGGTGAAGAGCAGACCGATGGTCTGGTCGTTGGCGATGCAGGGTGCGCAGGCAACGATACCTGGGGATAGGGGGAGGCCCAACGCACCGGATTGTCCGCTGGTGGCTGCGGCGCGCTGTCCGTTGATGGCCTGCTTCAGCACCGGGTGGTCGGATTGGGAGGCCACGCGACCCAGATCACTCAGCTCGATGCCGTGGGCCAGCCGGGGTTGGAAGCTCCCCTCGCCTGCATCTAGCTCGTAGAGCGCGGCTTTCTCGGTGCCGAGAAGCTGGCAGGCTAGCTCGAGCAAGCCCGTGAGAGCTTGCATCGGGTTCTGGATGTCCAGTTGGGAGGTGGCAGCGGTGTACAGGCTGCCACGGACTTCGTCGGAGGTCATACCCGTCTTTCCGCTCGGGCTGATGTTTCCCGCCAGGCCTGGGATGATTATGGCATAGAACGAATCCGCAGGCAATCCGCTTGCGGTCCTGGCACCAGCATGGCTAGGGCAGCCACTGACTCAGGAGCGGTGGCCCCAGAATGAGCAGGCCAATGATTACGGCAATGCCTGCTGCGATTAGGACCGCAGCCGCACCGACATCTTTCCCCACTCTAGCAAGGGGATGCAGGTCCGGGCTTGCCAGGTCCACCACCGCCTCAAGTGCCGTGTTCACAAACTCGGCCGTCCAAACCAGGCCAATCGCCAGCCAAATGATAGCCCATTCGATGGATGACAATTGCAGCCAGAGGCCCAGAGCGCAAACCGCCAAAGTTGCCAGGGCGTGAACCCACGCGTTCCGCTGGGTTCGAAGGACATGCCACCAGCCTGCGAAGGCGGAGCGGAAGGCCTCCTTGCGAGAGCGGGCCCGGCCTCCCGTGACTACAGGGTCTTCCATGCCTTTGGGCTTACATCGAGTGATTTCAAGCATGCCTCCTGGGCAGCCCACATCTGCCGCTTGCCTTTCGGGTCGGCATGATCATGCCCCAGAAGATGAAGGACGCCGTGGACCACGAGCACCTGAAGCTCCTCGGTGAGAGAGGTGCCGCCTTCCAGGGCCTGCCGTTCTGCCAATGGCAGGGCGATGAGGATATCACCAAAATAGGTCAGTCCATCCGAGGGATCGCGGCTTCCATCCGGGAAGGAAAGCACGTCTGTGGCTTCGTCGATGCCGGCATAGCGGCGATTGAGCTCTCGAACGGTATCCTCATCGGCAAGAACCACCGCAAGTCGACCCTCGGGGGCGTCTTCGTGCTCGAGGGCTGCCCGGGCGGCCCTCACGATAGGGGAACCTAGGGAGGCTGTGGCCTGGCCAAGCTCAAGATGGATCCGGTGCCTCATGGGGTGATTGCGGGTCGTGTGTCCTCCGCGGGTGGGCGACTCTCCACCGAGGCCTCCTCGTTCTCGGGGGCGCCGTTCGGGTATCGAAGCCGCGGATGGTACATATTCTTGAGGGTCTTCACGAAGGAGCGCCGAATGGTATCCAGGTCCTTGAGAGTGAGATCGGTCTGGTCGAGCTGTCTCTTGGCCATGCGATCTTCGATCACCCATCGAACCAATTTATCGATCTCCTCCTCGGTTTGAGGTGTTTCGGCGCGCGCTGCTGCTTCCACGCCGTCGGCTAGCATGACTAGAGCGGTTTCGCGCGATCGCGGGCGGGGTCCGGGATAGGTGAAATCGCGCGGGTTGATCCGGCTCTCGTCGCCCCCGGCCGCCTCAACGGCCTCGTGATATTGGAAGGAGGCCTGCATCGTGCCGTGATGCTCGGAGATAAAGGCCCGGATGCTCGGCGGGATGCGGTGTTTGCGGGCCAGGTCCAGGCCTTCGCGTACATGCGTGAGGATCATATCCGCGCTGGTGCTTGGGTCGAGCTGCTCATGGATATTCTGCCCTGCCATTTGATTCTCGATGAAGAATTGTGGCCGCAGCGATTTGCCGAGGTCGTGGTACAGCGCGCCGACGCGGGTGAGCAAGGCGTTGGCTCCAATGGCGCGAGCAGCCTGCTCGGCTAGATTTGCGACCTGCAGGCTATGCTGATAGGTGCCTGGCGAGTTGGTCAGAATTTGCTGCAGTAAGGGGTGGTCTGGCCGTGAAAGCTCGATTAATTGCAGGTTTGTGGTGATGCCCAGCAGGTTGCCGATCCCCAGCAGCAAGCCAAAGCTCAGGCTGGCGGATAGCAGCCCGCTGATGATAGCCGTGCCGAGCAAGGAAGCCTTGCCCACTAGGTCGGTGGTTGGATCGGGGATGCGGAAAATCACGATCACGACCGCCGCTCCGACCGCCGCAGCTAGGCCGGCCCATATGAAGGAACCCAGGCGTTCGGCCTTGCCGATCATCAACGCCGCCAGCAGACCCGCAGTCATCACATAAAGGGCCATCTCGAGGCCGCGAGGCGCCAGGTAGCCAGCCAGCGCGCCGGTCACCAGCGCCGACATGATGCCAACGCCCGGGCTGAAGAACACGGCCAGCAGAATAGGCAGGGTCGCCGCCGGGAAGAGGTAGGGTAGGACCGTGCGGCCGGGGATCATGATTTGCATGGTGAAGGCGTTGAAGATGAACAGCAGGCTGATGGTGAAGGCCAGGTTGGGCTGCGAGATTTGCTGGGGATGAGTCCGATAGGCGTAGAGTGTGAAGGAACCGCCTAGCAAGAGCACCAGGAGCGTGCGGATGGCTACATCCTTCCAGGGCTGTGGTGGTTTGAGCAGGCCGTACTCCTCCAAGGCCTCCAGCTCAACCTCGGTGACAAGATCCCCGCGGTTGACGATGGCTTCCCCGGCTGCGTAGGATTTAGTCACTGGCTCGACGGCCTTGCGTGCGGCTTCTTTGCCGGCCGCGGTTGCTTCCTCGTTCAGTTGGGCATTGGACGCCACGAAAGCCGGGGCGAGCTTCTCCACCAGTGCGGCCCATTCCTCCGGTAATTGAATGCTCACCAGAGCGGGGATGGTTCTGCGGGCTTCCTCCTCGCGCCCAGGGCGGATCTCACTGCGCATGACCCGCTCCACTACTGCAAGCGTCTCGGCCTTAACCGCTTCCCAGGCATCATCGGGAAGGTTCAGGATGGCGAGGACGGTCTCGCGATCCAGGCTGACGTACTCCAGGCCTTGAAGATCGGCGATCTTTTGCTCCTGGCTGGCAAAGCTGTCGGCCCGCACCGAGTCGATGAAGGCCAACGTGTCTCGCAGATGCTCAAGCTGCTGCCGAGTGATATCCGGATCGGGGGGGTCATATACCATGGGCACGCTGTCCGCGGCCGCCTGGCGCTCACGTTCCGTGAGCACTTCGCTCACGTAGGAATGGGCGTAGGGCGCCAGGATATCCTGTGGGGCGACATCCCCGACCTCGAGTCCGAATGTTTGCTGATCCCCGCTGATGGGCAAGGAAAGGGCAAGCACTGTACCCGCGAGGCCCAACAGCAAGATCAACCAAAGTCTCGCCGAAAGCCACATCCGGCGCAGGCGTTCCAATGTGGTCAGAGGGGACTCGGGGATTTCCTGCATGGGATCAGGAGTCGCTGAGCAGCCGGCGGACGATGTCGCTCACGAGCTTGCCATCGGCGCGCCCCTGCATCCGGGGCATCAGATCTTTCATGACCTTGCCCATATCCTGGGGGGCCGTCGCGCCTACTTCTGCGATCGTATCCCGGGCGATGCGCTCGATCTCCTCCGGCTTCAGGGGCTGGGGCAGGTAGGCTCGAAGGATTTCGATTTCGGCCTGGGCGGCTTCAGCGAGGTCTTCTCTGCCAAGCTCCCTGGCTTCCACGAGGGTTTCCTGCCGTGACTTGACTTCCTTCCGGAGAATCGCGAGAAGCTCCCCTTCTTCGAGCTCACGGCGCTTATCCACTTCGGCCAGCTTTATAGCTGATAGCGCCATGCGGAGCGTGCGCTTGCGGAGGTCGTCACCGGCGCGCATAGCTTGCTTCAAATCGTCTTCAAGTTGTGATTTGCTCAGCATGTCTATCATTATACCTGCGGTCTCGCATGGAATGCGAGTGCGAAACGGCCCCTGTTGCGCATAGCCACAATGGGGCGGCCAACCCCGCCAGCGGAACGGCAGCGGGCATGGGGCACCGTCTTGGACAGACACCAGGTTGAAGACGAGGGCCTGTTCAGTGGCTAGGAGGGCTGTCCAGGGTCCAATATCCTGCCCAGCAGCCTGCCGGTGTGGGCATCCTCGGATTCGATCAAGACATTGGTCACTGTATTCCTGAGGTCGAGGCGCGCGGGCGCTGCCACGCGCAGGTAGTTGTCGGTCATGCCGAGCAGGTAGTGCCCCTCGATCTTCGAGCCGGCATGGCGTTCCCAGAGCACATGCACGGTGCTCCCGATAAACGACCGGCGGAAACTGCGAGCCAATTCCTCGAATGCCTGGCGCATGCGCACGCTGCGCTGTTTGCGAACGGTTTCAGGGATGCGGTCGGGAAAGCGGGCGGCAGGCGTCCCCGGCCTTTCGGAGTAGGTGAAGACATGCCCGCCGGCGAAGCCTGCGGCCCGCACAAATCTCAGACTCTCCTCAAACTCTTGCTCGCTCTCACCTGGAAACCCCACGATGATGTCGGTCGTGATAGCGATGCCCGGGATGGCCGACCGGGCGCGTGCAATCAAATCGCGATATTCATCGGGTTTTGTTATGCGGCCCATGCGGCGCAACGTGGCCGCGCAGCCGGATTGCAGCGGAAGGTGCAGGTGACGGCACAGGCGCGCATCTTCCCAGAGGGCGAAGAAGCCCTCAGGGATATCCCAAGGCTCCACGGATGAGAACCGGAGGCGCTGCAGGCCAGTCCTTTGAAGAATGCCGCGTGCCAGATCGGAGAGGGTTTGCTGGGGGCGAAGATCCCGGCCCCAAGCCCCCAATTGGACGCCAGTGAGCACCACCTCTTGTACGCCGCCGGCGATTGCCCATTCGATGTCCTCCAGAATCTCGTCAAGAGGGCGACTTCGCGAGGGCCCGCGAGCCCGCGTCGTCAGGCAGTAGGTGCAATGCTGGTCACAGCCATCCTGGGCTTTGATGAAGGCACGTGTGCGACCCCGCCTGCCCGGGAGTGGCTTCCGTGCCTGCAGGCCAGCGTCCGGCGGGGGGGCAGCTTGCTCGAGGATGATCGAAACAAGGCGTTCCTTCTGAGTGTTGGGTATCACCCTCGCGACGCCAGGTAGCGATGCGGCTTCTTCCGGCGCCAGCGTGGACCAGCAGCCGGTCACGATTACCCGGACATTTCCGTTCCTGGCAGCCCGGCGGATGCATTTTCGCGAATCGGCGGCTGCTCTGGCCGTCACCGTGCAAGTATTGACCACCGCGAGTTGGGCTTTGGCTGGATCGGACACGAGCAAGTGTCCTTGCGCCCGCAGTTGGCGTCCAATTTGCTCGAGCTCGCTTTGATTCAGGCGGCAACCGATGGCATCCAGGAACACGCGCATCGCACGATCCGGTCAAGGCTGCAAAGCCGAAAAGCGGTCGAAGCGGATCTCCACGCCGGCCTGCTCATAGGCGCCAGCCAGCAAGCCGACATCACCTGGTGCAGGGGCGGGGTCTTTAGCATGGGCAACTTCGACGCCGTTGATGCGCAGCGTCAGTCGTTCGTCAACGCAATCGGCTTCGATGATATTGACGCCATCCGGCAGAACTAGCGATCCGGTCGGGAGCAGGGATTCATCCGAGAGAAGCATCCGCTGCCCGGCTGCAAATCGCCCGATCCCTGCATAGCCATCACTGGCTACGGCAAAGAAGATGAAGTCGCCGGGCCCCTGGTAGCGGCAGATCAGGCCGAAGAGGTTGTCCTCGGGTCCGCCGGCGCGTCTGGCCTCCACTCGCAACATCCCATCCTGCAATTGGATGCCTGGCACGCTCCAGGCGAGCGTTTGGGGGCTGTACAGGACGAGCTTGTATTCTCCTGCATCATAATCGGCCAGGTATGCATCGTCTTGATAGCGGTCCCACCCGCTGGAGGGGAGGGAGAACTCATCCTGGAAGAGCACCTGGCCCGGAGCGACATCCATATTGAAGAGCTGGCAGCCGGCAAGGGCCAGGAGCGTGATCAACACGCCATTGCTTCTCAAGCGGGTCATCTTTCGGAGCGGCATGGACTGCATTCTAGCATAGGCCTATGCGGGGTTGGACAGGGCTTAGGGGAAAAGAGCATCCAGGAGCCGGCCAGCCAACGTGCCCTTCATACCTTGGGGATCCAGCCGTGAGGCCAGCTCAAGAGCCGCCCGCGCCGCCTGTAGCTCTCCTAGCGCCTGCTGCAGCATGCCGTAGCGCAACTGTATCTCGGCATCGAGTGGATCGAGCAAGATGGCCTGATGAAGGCAGCGCTGTGCGAGAATCATTTGTTCCTGTAGAAGGTGGATTTGGCCCAGAGCTGCCCAGGAACGCGCCTCACGCGGATCCAGGGCCAGAGCGTTTCGGGCGGCGGCTTTGCCCAGGGATTCCAGATCATAGTGATACGAGAGCGAGAATTCTGCCAGCAGCCGCCAGAAGCGGGGCTCATCAGGCGCCAACTCGGCGGCTAGGCGATAGGCCGCTGCGGCGGCGGGTAGATCGCCGAGTTCGGCATAGACCGAGCCAAGTTGTGCGGCGACCGCCGGATCGTATGGCGCAAGCCGCGCCGCGCGTTCGAGCGCCTCCTGGGCGTTGCCGGGGATTCCTCGGCCCTGCCAGTGCATCGCCAGGAGGAGCTGGACCGTTGCATCTGAGGGGGCGCTCGCGGCGGCGCGCTCGAGGTAGGGTAGGCCATCCCCTCCGAGCTGATCGATCGAGAGACCCAGGTAGGCGGTGGCGAGCGCGTTCTTGGAATCCTCGGTTGCCGCCCGTTCGAAGGCTTGGCGCGCCAATGGCCACTCATCATGCCGAGCGAGAATGAGCCCGGCCTGCATCCAGAGAACCGCCCGGGGTGTTTCGGAGCCCAGATCCTGCAGTCCTGTTAGTAGATCCTGTATGAGCGAAAGATGATTCCCGCCGCGCTCAAGGGCACCAGCCAAGACCGGCTCCGCCTCCCACGGCTCGAATGCCGCCAGCATGAGGGCATAGGCCTCAAGTATCTGGGGCTGCGCAACATTGTGGGCCATAAGCGCCCGCAGGTAGGGGAGCGAGCGTGAGGGGTCCGTGGAATAGAATAGGTCGATGGCCACTGTCGTGGCCCAGCCGACACTATCGGGGCAAGCATCGAGCCAATCGGACAAGCGCTCGTAGCTTTGGCTTGTTGGCGCGAGCATCACTTCGGCAGCTGTCTGGATACAGGCCGCGGGTTTGGAATCCTCCAGCGAGAAGCGAACCTCACCCAGGATTTCCAGCGCCCGGGCTGGTTCGCCGCCCTCGAGCGCCAGCCTGGCCGCCTCGGTGCGCAGAGGGCCGAGGGCGGGCTCAAAAGCCACAGCCTCATCGAGGTGGTCTAGCGCAGTAGAAATTTGGCCATGTTGAAGGGCCACTCGTGCGCTTTCGAGGGTTTCGAGCGGCGTTGCGGGCAGCGGCCGTGGGGAGAGGACGATCATAGCAACCGCAATCGCCACGAGTGCCAGCCAGCGGGAACGCAATCTCTCTCGCCAGTCCATAGACCTCCGTGCGTGGGATTATAGGCCGAAAGGATGACGGCGGCAGGAAAAACGGTTGATGCAGGCGGCGATGAAAGGCAGTTGTCGCGTGCCTGGGGAGCCCTTATACTAAGGGGCGCCGATTCACAACCCAGGAGGCAGGTGAATGGATCTTGGTCTCACGGCCGAGCATGAGATGGTTCAGAAGATGGTTCGGGATTTCGCACGCAAAGAAGTCTACTCTGGCATCAAAGAAGCTGATCGAAAAGGTGAGATGGAACCGCATGTGCTCCCCCGCATGGGGGAGTTGGGCATTTTGGGCATTTGCATCCCCGAGAAATACGGTGGCCAGGGCATGGATTACATCGCCCTGGGGTTGGCGTGTGAGGAACTGGAGGCGGTGGACACCACCTTGCGGGTGGTGATGTCGGTCCATGTCGGCCTCTGCAGCATGACGCTCTTCCAGTGGGGTACGGAAGAGCAGAAACAGACCTTCCTGACGCCGCTGGCGCGTGGCGAGAGGATTGGCTGCGGCGCCTTCTCTGAGCCGGGAGCCGGCTCGGATTTCGCCCATATCCAGGCCACCGGCCGGCGCGAGGGCGATGAATATGTGCTCAACGGTGAGAAGATGTGGATCTCGCTGGCCACCAAGGCCGACTACGCTTTGGTCACGGTGCGAACGGACGCGAAGGCAGAAAAGCCCAGCGCCGGGCTCAGCAGCTTTCTCGTCGAACTCGACCGCCCGGGCATCTCCCGAGGAGATATCCATGGCAAGCTTGGCGTACGCGCCGGCTCGACGGGCTGGATCTCCTTCCAGGATGTGCGCGTCCCGGTGAGCAACCGCGTCGGCGAGGAGGGGGAGGGTTTCAAGATCACTATGTCGGCCTTCGACAACGGCCGCTATACGGTGGCCGCGGGCGCGGCGGGGTTGATCCGGGCGGCGCTCGAGGCCAGCGTTGCCTATGCCAAGGAACGACAGGCCTTCGGCAAACCCATCGCACAGCATCAGTTGGTGCAAGAGAAGATCGCCCGCATGGCGCGAGATTATGAGATCGCCAGGCTGCTCTACCTGCAAGCAGGCTGGATGAAAAATGAGGGCCGGCGCAACACCTATCAGACCTCCATCGCCAAGCATTTCGCAACCCAGGCCTCCTTTGAAGCCGCCTCGGAGGCAGTGCAAGTGCATGGGGCCTATGGATATAGCGATGAGTATGATGTGGAGCGCTACATGCGCAACGCCCGCGGTGCGATGATTTATGAGGGCAGCAACGAAATTCAGACGCTCATCCAGGCGGATTACGCCCTGGGTTATCGCAAGGACAAGCCCTTGCGATGCGAGCTGCCAGCCTACGACCCCGCCATTTGGCAATCGAGCTAATGGGTGCAATATCGTGCGGTTCCCGGCCCGCACGTTCGTCCTGTCATCTTGAGAGAAGGAGGGAGCCTTGAACATCGTCGTCTGTGTCAAACAAACGCCGGATACGGCAGCGACAGTAACCGTCGAAGACGGCAAGGTCTCTTGGGGAGACGCGCCGCTGGTGCTCAACCCATGGGACGAGTACGCCGTCGAAGAGGCCCTTCGCCTGAAGGAAGCCCATGGCGGCAAGGTGACGGCCATCAGCATGGGACCCGAGGATGCTCGGGAGGCGCTGAAGCAGTCGCTTGCGATGGGTTGCGATGAAGCCATCCTGCTGAGCGATGCCGTCTTTGCGGGCCTCGACACGCTGGGGGCCTCGAAGGTGCTGGCGGCCGCCATCCAGCATATTGGGGACGTGGATCTGGTCTTCTTCGGCCGCTCCTCGGTCGATAGCGACACCGGGATCACCGGATCGCAGGTGGCGCGCCGTCTTGGCTGGCCGGCGCTCAGCCTGGTGGCCAAGATCAGCGCCATCGACCCGGATGGCAGGCGCATCGAGGTGGAGCGCATGCTGGAGGAGGGGCGCCAGCGGGTCGCCAGCCCGCTCCCGGCAGTGCTGAGCGTAGTGAAGGAGATCAACGAACCGCGCTACCCATCCTTTATGGGTATCCGCAAGGCTGCCCGCGCAGAGATCCCGGTGTGGAGCGCGGCGGAGATCGGGCTCACCGAGGAGCTCAAAGCAGCCGTCGAATGGCCGGAGATCTTCGCGCCGCCGAAGGTGGAGACGGAGTGCGAATTCATCGAAGGCGAATCCGCGGATGAGATCGCCCAGAAGCTGGCCGACCGCTTGATGGAAGAGAAGGTGATCTGATGACGAAGCGCATCCTTGCATACATCGATCATTTCCAGGGGCAGGCGGTGCCTGCCTCCTGGGAGGCAGTGGGCGCAGCCCGGACGGTCGCCGATGCGCTCGGCGGGGAGGTCGTCGCCGTCGTGGTCGGACAGGGGGTCCGAGAGCTTGCGGAGCAGGCCATCCAGGCGGGCGCCGATCGGGCGCTGTTGGCAGAAGATGCCGCGCTGTCCGACTTCCGACCGGAGGCCTACGCTGCCCCGGTGGCCAAGGCGGCTGCAGAGGCCGAGGCGCTCCTGCTCCCGACCACAGGCCGCACACGTGAACTGGCGGCGATGGTGGGCGTGGATCTCGAGACCGGGGTCATCCCGGATGTGGTGGCGCTGAAGGTGGAGGGCGAGACGTTGTTGGCCACACGGCCGATCTACGCCGGGAAATTGCTCTCCAAGGTGCGGGTACCGGAACGCCGCCCGCAGATCCTCACGCTCCGCAGCCGGGCCTTCCCCAAGCAGGAGATGGACGCTGGTCGTTCGGGGGAGATCGAATCCCTCGAGGTCGATCTCGACGAGGTTCCTACCGAAGTGTTAGGCTATGCCGAGGCCGACGTCGGCGTGAGCCTGAGCGACGCCGCTGTGATCGTCTCCGGCGGCCGGGGTGTCTCGAACAATCCCAAGCTCGCGCCCCCGGCGGAGATCACCGACGAGAAGGAACAGGAGATCTGGCGGGCGCAGCAGGGCTTCAAGCTCATCGGTGATCTGGCGGAAGTCCTGGGCGCCGCCCTGGGCGCCAGCCGCGCCGCGGTGGATGCGGGCTACATCCCCTACGCCCATCAGGTGGGGCAGACCGGCAAGGTCGTATCGCCCGATCTCTACATCGCCTGCGGGATTTCGGGTGCGATCCAGCACCTGGCCGGCATGCGAACATCCAAGAACATCGTCGCCATCAACAAGGACCCTGAGGCGCCCATCTTCAAGCTTGCCCGCTTCGGCGTGGTGGGTGACCTCTTCGACGTCGTTCCCCCGCTGACGGCGGCATTGAAGGAGCGCCTGGGCAAGTGAGGCCGGGGCCGGGCGAAGCATGAGAGACAGGGGCGCGCACGTCTGGCGCCCCTGCTTGCGTTGCGGCAAATTCTCGGGCGCAGGAGGCAGGGCGATGAAGATTGCGGTCATCAGCGACAGCCACGATAACATCTGGAAGCTGGATCAGGCCATGGAGACTTTGCGGCAGGCCGCGGCGGTCTTGCACTGCGGGGACCTCTGCGCGCCCTTCATGGTGCGGCGCCTGGGCGAGTCGCTGGGGGATATTCCCATTCATATCATTTGGGGCAACAACGAGGGCGACCCCTACCTGATTGGGAAGATGGCCGAGGCCTACCCGCGCGTCCACCTGCACGGGCCATTCGCGGAGCTTGAGCTGGATGGGCTGCGGGTGGCGATGATCCATTATCCGCAGATCGCTCGGGGGTTGGCGCTCTCGGGCCTCTACGACGTGGTCTGCTATGGGCATAACCACCAAGCCAAGGCGGAGAAGGTGGGGGATTGCCTGTTGCTTAATCCGGGTGAACTGATGGGGATGAACGGCCCGAGCATGATGGCCCTCCTGGACAGCGAAACGCGCCAGGCTGAGCACCTAGAGATCTAGGACATGCGGAGCCCTGGCTGGCGAGCCAGGGCTCGTGTACCCCTGCGGCGATTCGAACGCCGGCATCTGCCTCCGGAGGGCAGCGCTCTATCCACTGAGCTACAGGGGCTTGATGTCTCCATTGTAACGCAGGCCTGCCAAGGGCTCAAGCCCTTGGCACGGGAGCGCCGTCGCTCTCGCCGCCTTGATCCTGCTTCGGTGCGGGGAAGAACCAGATCGCGGGCATTCCGACCAGCAGCAGAAAGGCGCTGAGAGCAAAAACGCTTCGCAATCCCAGCACATCTGCCAGTGCCCCAAATACCACCAGCATCCCCGAGCGGATGAGAAACGACAGGGCCATGTAGGACCCATTGGCCAAGGCGCGGTTCTCAGGATACGTCTGCTGAACCATGGCCATGACCACCGGTGTTCGGGCCAGGGAGGTGAATCCCAGGATGGGCAGCAGCGCGGTACGGACCCAGCCCTGGGTCGATACGAAAATGAACATCAGCACCGTATTGATGGCCATCGAGGCCGCCAGCACACGCCTTCGGCCGAGGTGGTCGCTTAGGGAACCGCCGACCAGCGCGCCGGCGACGCCAGCGGCTTCGAGGATCGAAAGCGATGCGCCGGCCAGCCATAACCCCGAGCCCTGTTCCCTCAAGAAGGTGGGGAGATATGTCGTCAAGGCAATATTAATGAAGCTGCTTACTGCCAGGTAGAGCGCCAGGGGGACAAAGAGCGGACGCATATTCCGCAGGGCCGTCCGCCAGGGCATCGCTCCCTGTGGGATCTCGGGACGGCCTGAGACCCCGCGCAGTCGCAGGTAGAGCAGCAGGGACGCCAGCCAACCCGCAACCATGAGCCAGGCGATGCCCTGAAGGCTCAGGAGGGTGATGGCCGAGACGACCAACACCGGGCCCAAGGTCCGACCCAGCTCGCCG
>CAZBLT010000015.1:0-57454 GCA_964492745.1 uncultured Anaerolineaceae bacterium | reverse complement strand
GTTCCAAATCGCGAAGCAACTGGAGCTGCTGCCGGATCTTAGCTCTAATGTTTTGATTTTCGGGATAGCGGGCACAGAATGCCTGCTCGTGCTCGTAAATATCCTGATTGCTGAATTCGCCTTCAGGTAAAGCGTCGAAAACCATGGCTAGCCATCCGCCAAGGTCTCGGCGATTGGCCTTCGGGCGGGGAAGCTTCCCCGCCGCAGCACAAAGCTCTGAGGCCGCATTAGCGTCAACGCGGCGCTCAGCGCTAACGCGGGCCCTTTCCCATAACTCCTGGTATAGGCGCAGGAATTCCTCATTCGGCACCACGCGCATAGGGTGAAACTTCATCCGCGTATACGCGGCTTGAAGATCGGACGCCGGTTCAGAATCCTGGGGAAAGCTCAGCAACACGTTGATTTCCAGGTTACGCTCCAACCCGCCGGCAGTCAGATTAGAGGAGCCCACCAAGCACAAGATTCTTTGCTTTGCCTCTACGAGATAGAGCTTCGGGTGATACAGAGCCGCCTTCTCTGGCTCGGCAAGGCAATAGAGGGAAGCACCTTTGTATTTCTTGGACCACTTATAGATTTGCCATAGCGCCGAAGGCTCGGTCACCCGCAGATCGAGACCGACTAGGAATTCCGCGGATCCCCCTTTTCTCAATATGCCAGTCGTTTTCGAAGATAGTTTGTCCAACCCATCCGCAGAGGCGAACGCCACTGCGAAGCGGATTGAATTGGCAGATTCCATTGCTCCTGTCAGAGCGTCCGCAGCCTTCAGCCGCATGTTATCAACGACTTCCATCAACATCTTAGTGCCCCCTCTTCCATATGCAATGCTATGGCGACTCCATGATCGTAAATTAGAGAATATTGCCGTATCTAAGTCTTCGCTTCCCGCAGTCGCCGCTTTAGATCCTCGATCGCCTCTACCGGAGTTGGATCTACCCCGTAAGCCATCGCCAAGTAGTAGGCGGTGTAATCGCCGAAGTGCAGCGCCGTCCATTGCTGCGCTAACCGGGTCTCACCCTGCGCCTGGATGATATCGGTGTTGAAGCCCTCCACCATCATCACCTCGCGCGTGACCTGAGTTCGAAGGCGGTTGCGGGGGTGCAAGGTATCGCCCTGCAGGAACAACACCATCGATGCTCCAAAGAGGGCCTCCGGATGGATCACGCCTGCTACCATGTTATGATCGGCCTCCGGCAGGCTCTCGAACTGGGCCAAGGCCTTGGCCAGTTCGGCGATCTGGGTGCGCCAGCGCCGCGCCACCGGTGCCAGGTGTTCCGAACCTATGATCGCCGGCCAGCGCCCGACGAGCTGCCCGGCCATGCGCTTGGCCGGGTTCTCCACCACCGGCACCTCCGCCCGCAGCTTTTGCTGCTGCGAGCGCATGGCTGCCACCGCCGCCTCCACCTCCCCCTCCAGATCCGGCACCAACCCCAGCCGGTTCACCAGCCCCAGCAGCAAGCCGAAGGAATAGCCCACAGCTGCCCGCGGCTGACCCGCATGTGAGAATTGCCAAAGCGGAACCCCCCACTTTTCGGCCTGACGCGCCAGCTCCCCGCCGGTCGTGATAGCCACAGCCTGTGCTGCAGACTCCACCGCCGCCTCGAACGCCGAGAGCGTCTCTTCCGTGTTCCCAGAATGCGAGCTGGCCACTACCAGGGCCTGTTCGTCGAGCGCGCAGGCTGGCAAATCGTAGTCCCTCCAAACCAGGACAGGCACGGCTGCCATCGGCGCAATAAAAGCCGCCAGCAAATCGGCACCGATCGCCGATCCGCCCATCCCCGCCACGACCAGCAGGCGTATATTGGAGATCTCGCCCAGCGGCAGGCGCCTTCCGAGATCCCATGCCGACTGGAGCTGATCGGGCAGCCCGTCGATCTCTGAGAGCATGTCTTTCCTGTCGAGTTCCTTGAAGCGCGATAGATCATTCAGGTTCATGGCTCCTCCAGACCGAGACGGTAGATGTCCTGACGCCTCCAACCACTGATGGATGCCAACTCGCGGGCCGCCTGAGACGGGCTGAGCCCGGCTCGAAGGTGATCGGCCAGCGCGGCGCGCACCTCGGCTTCCGACCAGCGGCGCTCGCCCTGGGCTCCTTCAACCACGATCGTGTACTCGCCCCGCGGCTCCCTGGCCTTCACCTGAGCAGCGATCTCATTCAGGGGGCCACGCAGGATCTCCTCGTGCAGTTTGGTCAGCTCGCGGCAAATGGCCACCCGCCGTTCGCCTCCCCAAGCGGCCAGCATGTCATCCAGGGAATCATACAGACGGTGCGGTGCCTCGAAGCAGATAGCGGTGCGCAGCTCCATCTTCAGCGCGCTCAGCAGCTGCTGTCGCTCCTGCCGGCGTCTGGGGAGATATCCCAGGAAGATGAACTGATCGCTGGGGAAGCCCGAGGCCACCAGCGCTGCAACCGGCGCCGATGGGCCTGGGATGGGGTGAACCACGTGCCCCTCTTCAAGCGCAGCCTGGACGAGTTCGTAGCCGGGATCCGAGAGCCCCGGCGTGCCTGCATCCGAGACGAGGGCCAGATCGCCCTCCGCAAGCGCCTTCAAGAGAGCCTCGAGGCGCGCTTCTTTGCTGTGCTCGTGATAGCTGATCAAGGGAGTCTGGATGCCGTGATGACGCAGCAACTTCCGGGTGCGACGCGTATCCTCCGCTGCGATCAGGTTTACCTCCTGCAGAATGCGCAGGGCGCGCAGCGTGATGTCTTCCAGATTGCCGATCGGCGTCGCCACCAGATAGAGCTTGCCCACGCTGCTATTGTAGCAAAGGCTTCCTGCACTCACTCCTACTCTTGAGCGAAATGCGGGATCAAGGCATAATCGTGCCTACATCGCCCGGAGGAGAAACGCATGCCCAACCCGCCCCCCTTTGGAACCACCGTCGTCGGCAGCTTCCCGCACGCTTCCAGCCAAGGCCTTTGCCGTCGCCTCATCGATGCTCTGGACCTTCCGGCCTGGCCCCAATTTCCCCGCAGGGCGTTTCAAGAGAACATGTACGCCCAATTCAGCGCGCCCCTGCCCGGGCTGGTGCTGGATTCGCAGGCGGAGAAGATCTATTTCCAGATCTCCGGTGATCTCAGCAGCCTGCTCACCCCCTTCTATGAGAGAGTGCTGGCCGGGCAAATCGACGCCTTCGCGTTGCCCGTTGAATATGCGGAAGGCTTCCACGCCATGCTCGACGCCCTCTCCGGAACGCCGGGCGAATGGGCCAAAGGGCAGGTGACGGGGCCTGTGAGCTTCGGCCTGACGGTAACCGATGAGAACCTGCGCGCCAGCCTGTATGACGAGATGCTCGCCGATGCGATCGTCAAGAACCTGGCCATGAACGCCCGCTGGCAGGCCCGGACCCTTCGCCAACGCCGCCCAGGTGTGGTCATCTTCGTGGACGAGCCCTACATGGCCTCCTTCGGCTCGGCCTATATCAGCCTGGCCCGGGAGCAGGTAATCGCCATGCTGGACGAGGTCTTCGAGGCCATCCACGCTGAGGGAGCGCTGGCCGGCGTGCATTGCTGCGCCAACACCGACTGGTCGGTCTTGCTTGCGACGAAAATTGATATTTTGAACCTGGACGCTTACGGCTATCTCGAGAATCTGGCGCTCTACCCAGACGAGCTGGCCGCCTTTCTCGCTCGGGGAGGCATCATCGCCTGGGGCATCGTGCCCAACGATCAGCAGGTGTTCGAAACGGACGCCGCTGCTCTTGCAGAACGCCTGCGGGATGGCATCGAGCATATCCGCGAGCGCGCGGCCTCGCGGGGGGTCAGCCTCCCCGACGACCTCGCCGTTCAAAGCCTGATCACACCCTCCTGCGGGTTGGGTTCGGCCACGGTCGAGATCGCCGAGCGCTGCCTCGAGCTGCTGCGCGATACGGCCCGAAGCCTGCGGGAAGGCGCCTGAGATTTCGGCTTTGACGAGCGCCTTGCCCGCGTGGTAAACTGACCATCTAAGTCTGATATTATGAAGGCGCTCATCCAGAGAGGCTGAGGGACCGGCCCTGTGAAGCCTCGGCAACCCCTGCTGGCCTGGCCGGCGGAAGGTGCCAACTCCGGCAGAAGAGACGGCAGCGTTGCCATCCTTCTGGGAGATGAGAGCAGAGCTGATGAGCCTCTTCTTCCTGAAGAGGTTTTTTTATGCACTTCGTTTAGGAGCGAGCCCGCTTGAAGTCAAACGACGGAAGCCATCATCCCTACCGAAAGGCCCTCCAGGAGCGTGTGTTGATCTTCGACGGGGCTATGGGGACCAATCTGCAGGCCTTGGCGCTCACAGCCTATGATTTCGGCGGCGCGCAGTTCGAGGGCTGCATGGATATCCTGGTCCTGACCAAGCCCGAGGCGGTGGAGCAGGTGCACCGCTCCTTCTTGGAGGTCGGCGTCGATGTCATCGAGACCAACACCTTCCGCTCCAACCGAATTACGCTGGCGGAGTTTGGACTCAAGCACCGCGTGCTGGAGATCAACCGCGCCGCCGCCGCGCTGGCCCGCCGTTTGGCCGATGAATACAGCACGCCCGAGCAGCCGCGCTTCGTAGCCGGTTCCATGGGGCCTTCGGGCAAGCTCCCATCGGCCGACGACCCCGAACTATCCGATATCGGCTTCGACGAGCTGGCCGACGTCTTCCGCGAGCAAGCCGCCGGCCTGATCGAAGGCGGCGTCGATCTGCTGCTCATCGAGACCTCCCAGGACTTGCTGGAGGTGAAGGCCGCCATCTACGGCATCCAGCGCGCCTTCGAGGAGATCGGTCGGGCCCTTCCCATTCAGGCCCAGGTGACGCTCGACACCAGCGGCCGCATGCTGCTCGGCACCGACGTCGCCGCCGCGCTCACCGCTTTAGAACGCCTTCCCATCGATGTGATCGGCCTCAATTGCTCGACCGGACCCGAACACATGCGCGAGCCGATCCGTTTCCTGGGTGAGCACGCCCCCCTCCCGGTCTCCTGCATCCCCAATGCCGGCCTGCCCCTGAACGTGGACGGCGAGGCGGTCTATCCCATGGAGCCCAAACCCTTCGCCCAAGATCTGGTGGAGTTCGTGGAGAAACATAACATCAGCGTCGTGGGTGGCTGCTGCGGCACGACCCCGGCGCATCTCGAGAAGCTGGTGCGCGCCTTGCGCGGCCGTCCCCGCCCGGCCCGGCCCGCTCAGGATGAGCCGCGCCTGGCCTCCGCCCTGCGGGCCGTGCCCTTGCGCCAGGAGCCTCCGCCATTGCTGATCGGTGAGCGCATTAACACCCAGGGGTCGCGCAAAGCCAAGCGCTTGCTGCTGGCAGAGGATTACGATTCCATCCTGACCTTGGCCCGTGAGCAGGTCGACGGGGGCGCCCACGCCCTGGACATCTGCGTGGCTTTGACAGAGCGGACCGACGAAGCCGAGATGATGCACCGCGTGGTGCATCTGCTCTCGCTCAACACCGAAGCCCCGCTGATCATCGACACCACCGAGCCGGAGGTGATGGAAGCCGCGCTCAAGGCGGCCCCGGGGCGCTGCGTGCTGAACTCGGTCAACCTGGAGAGCGGGCGCGAGAAGCTGGACCGCGTGCTCGCCCTGGCGGTGGACCACGGCGCAGCCGTGATCGCCCTCACCATCGATGAAGAGGGGATGGCCAAGACCGCCGAGCGCAAGCTGGCCATCGCCCGCCGCATATATGAAATCGCCACCGGCGAATCTGGGCTGCGGCCCGAGGATTTGATCTTCGACGCGCTGACCTTCACCCTCGCCACCGGAGATCCCGAGTTCGCCGACTCGGCTGTGCAGACGATCGATGGCATCCGCCGCATCAAGAGCGAGCTTCCGGGCGTGTTCACCTCCCTAGGGGTTTCAAACGTGTCCTTCGGGCTCAGCCCGCAGGCCAGGCCGGCGATCAACAGCGTGATGCTGTACCACTGCGTCCAGGCCGGGCTGGACATGGCGATTGTCAACCCTGCCCATATCATCCCCTATGGAGAGATCCCCGAAGAGCAGCGCCAACTTGCGGAGGACCTGATCTTCAACCGCCATCCCGAGGCCTTGCCGCGCCTGATCGACCACTTTGAGCAGGTCGAAGCCTCGCCGGTCGCCGCGAGCGAGGATCCCACCGCCGGCATGTCGCCGGAAGCCCGCCTGCAATGGAGGATCCTGCACCGCCACCGCGAGGGCGTGGAGGCAGATATCGACGAAATCCTCACAGGCTATCCGGAGGCCTCTCGCTCGGAGGGCGCCGTCCACATCCTGAACCAGGTGCTGCTCCCGGCCATGAAGGAGGTTGGCGACCGCTTCGGCGCGGGCGAGTTGATCCTGCCTTTCGTGCTGCAATCGGCTGAAGTGATGAAGCGGGCGGTCGCCTATGTAGAGAGCTATCTCGACCGCCGGGAAGGGGTGAGCAAGGGTACGTTGGTGCTCGCCACCGTCTACGGCGATGTGCATAACATCGGCAAGAATCTGGTCAAGACCATCCTGGCCAACAACGGCTACCAGGTCCACGATCTCGGCAAGCAGGTGCCGGCCAACGTCATCATCGATCGGGCAGTGGAGGAAAACGCCGACGCCATCGGGTTGAGCGCCTTGCTGGTCAGCACCAGCAAGCAGATGCCGCTCATCGTCAATGAGCTTCACCGCCGCGGGCTGCAGATCCCGGTGCTCATCGGCGGGGCGGCGATCAATCGACGCTTCGGCCGACGCATCTTGTTCACCGATTCCGGCGAGCCCTACGAGCCCGGCGTCTATTATTGCAAAGACGCTTTCGAGGGACTGGCGACCATGGACCGCTTGATAGACCCCGAGTCCAGGCCCGCCCTGTTGGAGGAGATACACGCCCAGGCCGAGCGCGAACACAGCCGGCCAGCCAGGTCCAGGGCGGCCGCCTTATCACCCCGGACCCGCGTCAAGCCCGCCCCACGCATCCCTGCACCGCCGGGATGGGGTCCGCGCCATGTGCAGGAGATGCCGCTCGAGCTGGTGTTTCAGCATCTTCATAAGAAGGAGCTTTTCCGCCTTTCGTGGGGGGGTAAGAACACCCAGGGGCGATCCTGGGAGCAACTGGAAGCCGAATTCGAATCCCGGCTGGAGCATATGCAACGGCAGGCTCTCCAGGAGGGCTGGCTGCGCCCGCAAGGTCTCTACTGCTATTGGCCGGCTCAATCGGAGCATGGCGAGCTTCTAATTTACGATCCCCGGTCGGTCGAAGAGGGCCTGCCCGAAGTCATCGAGCGGTTTCACTTCCCCCGACAGACTGGCGGCGAAGGCTTGTGCCTGGCGGATTGTTTCGCCTCCCTGGAGTCGGGGATCATCGATCTGGTGGCCTTGCAGATCGTGACAGTGGGGCCGGAGGCGACCGCTCGCTTCGATGCGCTGCAGGCCGCCGGGGATTACGCCGAGGCCTACTATATCCACGGTCTTGCCGTGCAAACCGCTGAAGCGGCTGCCGAGTATCTGCACCGCCATATCCGCCGCGAACTGGGGCTGGCCGAGGGGCAGGGCAAACGCTATTCCTGGGGCTACCCCGCGATCCCCGACCTGGCCGACCACGCCAAGGTATTCCGCCTTCTCCCTGCAGAGGAGTCGCTGGGAATGAGCCTCTCTCCGGCTTATCAGCTCATTCCCGAGCAGTCCACCGCCGCCATCATTGTTCACCACCCCGCGGCACGCTACTTCAGCATCGGCACCAGCCGCGTCGAGCAACTCGAGGGAGAGTGAGGGTTCCAGGGGATGGGTAGCCGCCTTTGCAGCCGCCGCAATGTTCGTCTAAAGGAGTCCGGCTTCATCCAGCCCGGCGGGTATTTCGTGACGATTTGCACGCCTGGCCGGGAGCCCATCTCCGGAGAGATTGCGGACGGCGAGATGATGATGACTAGGTTCGGCGAGATCGCCCCAGCTTGCTGGCTCGGAATCCGCGGGCATTTTCCGGATGTCGAGCTAGACGCCTATGCCTTCATGCCCAACCGCAAGCAAGGACGCCAAGAGGGATTCGGGAAACCTTTCAGCGGGACCTTGCCGACGGTCAATCGACCCCACAAATCCGCTGTGACTCGGCGTGTCAATAAAGTCAGACAAAGCCCCGCAAGCTCCTTGTGGCAACGCAAATCCTTCGAACACATCATCCGCAGCGAGCGCGCTGTGCGGCCATCCATCCAGGAGAATCCCTTGCGCGGGTACAGCGACCATTGCAGCCCGCGGGCCGCTGACACCGATCACCAGGCACAGCAATGGTGGAGATGGCTGCGGGTAGAGAGGGCGCGGCTGGATTGGACCGCGGCCCCACTCAGGCGTGGAAAGGCAGCCCGATGACAGGCCTAAATTGGCTATCCAGTTGGGTCGAGCGCGGCGCTCCCGTGCTCTTCGACGGTGCCATGGGCACCATGCTGCACACTCGCGGCGTGAGCTTCGACACCTGCTTCGACGAACTCAACCTAACCCAACCCGATCTGGTGCTCTCGATTCACCGCGCCTATGCGCATGCCGGCGCCCAAATCCTGGAGACCAACTCCTTCGGCGCCAACCGCTACAAGTTGGCCTCGCAAGGCTTGGAAGGCCGCCTGGCCGAGATCAACGCCGCGGCGGTCTCGCTCGCAAAATGGGCCGCAGGCGAGGCCGGGAGGGAGATTCGCATCGCCGGCAGCGTAGGTCCGCTCGGCGTGCGGCTGGCGCCCTTCGGGCGAGTGCAGCCCGAGCAGGCCCGCCAGGCTTTCACCGAGCAAATCGAGGCCCTGGCCCAGGCCGGTGCAGACCTGATCCTGCTCGAAACCCACAGCGACCTGCATGAGCTGCGGGAGGCCGTCGCAACCGCCCGCCAGGTCTGCGATCTGCCCATCGCCGCGTCCGTGACCTTCACCCGCGATGACCGCACCCTGCTCGGCGATCCGCCCGAGCACGTGGCCAGGACCCTCGGCGATCTGGGCGTGGACATCCTTGGCGCCAACTGCTCCAGTGGCCCGGCCCAGCTCTTACGGATCGGGCGACAGATGCGCCAGGCGGCTCCGGAGACACATTTGCTGCTGATGCCCAACGCAGGTTGGCCCGAACGGGTTGGGGGCCGCATCATGTACCCCGCCGCCCCGGCCTATTTCGGCGATTACGCCCTGGCCTTCTGGCGCGAAGGCGCCAGCTTCGTCGGCGGCTGCTGCGGAACAACACCCGACCATATCGCCGCCATGCACGCAGCGCTCACCTCGGCCGAAGAGCCGCCCCGGCAAGTCCAGGTGCATCTGCCGGAACGGCTGCCCTCCGAACCACCCGCTCCCGGCGAGGAGCCAACCCAATTGGCGCAGAAGCTCAGGCAGGGCAAGTTCGTGCTCTCGGTCGAGATGGATCCACCGCGGGGTTACGCCCTGCACAAGCTCCGCGCCGGCGCCCACCTGCTGGCCGAGGCCGGCAGCGATGTCATCAACGTGGCCGACAGCCCGATGGCACGCATGCGCATGAGCCCTTGGGCGGTCTGCAACCTGATCCAGCAGGAAGTGGGGGTGGAGGCGGTGCTGCACTTCCCGACTCGTGGCCGCAACCTGCTGCGGGTCCAGGGCGACCTGCTGGCGGCCCACGCCCTGGGCGTGCGCAACGTCTTCGTGGTTATGGGCGACCCGACAGCGATCGGCGACTACCCTGACGCCATGGATGACTACGACCTGGTGCCCTCAGGCCTGATTCGCCTGATCAAGCATAACTTCAACACCGGAAGGGACCACGCCGGCGCCGATATCGGCGGGGCCACTTCTTTCTTCGTCGGCTGCGCGCTGAACCTCAGCCCGCAGGACCCGGAGCGTGAGTTCAGGGCCCTTAGGAAGAAAGTCCAGGCCGGGGCCGATTTCGCCCTCACGCAGCCCGTGTTCAATCCCTCCCTCGCCGCACAATTCCTGGAGGCCTACGCGGCCCGGTTCGGGCCGCTCGAGATCCCGATTCTCGTCGGCGTGCTGCCGCTCTACAACGCCCGGCACTCAGCCTTCCTGCACCACGAAGTGCCTGGCATCCAGATCCCGGACGGCATTCTCCGGCGCATCCATGATGCCGGGGACGACTCCCCGCAAGAGGGGGTGCGGATCTCGATTGAACTCTTGGAGCAACTGCGGTCGCTTGTCCAGGGGGTCTACCTGATGCCGCCCTTCGGCCGTTACGACATGGCGGCGGAGATCATCGAGGGGATCAACCGCTAACGCTCGTATGCGCCCACGGCCATCAGCCCCGGATACAATGCCATTACGCAAGACCTCGCCAACAAGGAGGAGTTGAACGCAGCCATTGGCCGATCGCCACTTCGAGGCTCCAGGAAGTGACCGGAGCAAGCTCGTCCGCGGGCCGGCGCTTGAAGAACTGCAGGCCCAGCTAGCGGCTGGCTGGGAGGTCGTCGAAGAACATCATTTGACCAAAGAGTTC
The DNA here is from genome assembly GCA_964492745.1 of uncultured Anaerolineaceae bacterium. Lineage (GTDB taxonomy): Bacteria > Chloroflexota > Anaerolineae > Anaerolineales > E44-bin32 > E44-bin32. Next base: position 47,118 of record CAZBLT010000015.1, on the reverse strand, counting down.
AAGTTTGGGGATTTCCAGCGCGCGCTCGATTTCACCAACCGGGTCGGCGCACTGGCCGAAGATCTCGACCACCACCCCGAGATCTGCACCTCCTGGGGCCGCACGCGTATCACCATTCGGACCTACAGCATCGGCGGGCTCGGTGAGGCCGATTTCATTTTCGCCGCTCGTTGCGAGCGCCTGGCCGAAGGTTAAGCTACCGCAGCTCTACAATCCCGCGGTTGCCGTCCACACGCAGTTGCTGGCCGGTCTGAATTCGTTGAGTGGCCTGGCGCACACCCACCACGGCCGGGATGCCGTATTCACGTGCCACTACCGCGCCGTGCGTGAGCGCTCCCCCGACCTCAAGCACGAGGCCGGCAGCATTGATAAACAACGGGGTCCACCCGGGATCGGTAAACTCGGCAACCAGGATTTCACCTGGGGCCAGGCGCTCGCGCTGCGGATCACGGATGACATGCGCTTGCCCCTCGATGAGACCCGGCGAGACGGGATTGCCCACCAGGGCTCCAGCGGGCAAATCCTCCATCCGGTATTGCACAACGGGGCTCTCCCCATCGCTGGTGATGATCAACGGTGCGTTAAGGCGCTGGTAGCGCTCAAGTTCTTCCCTGCGCCGCTCGACGAGGGATTCCCAGTCGGTGGTTTCATCCCTCCAAATGGTGGTCAGCTCGCGCCAAGTCAGGAACCAGAGATCGTCCACCTGGCGCAGGCGACCCAACGCAACCAGCTCATGGGCCACCTGATTTAAGATTCTTCTTGGCCAGGTCCAGCACCCGTATCGCCAAGAACTTATGATGCTCGCGCATGCCCCCGAGTTCTGTTACCACCATGTGTAGCCGCCGGAAGAGACGCACGCGTATCCAACCCAGAGGCCCCCTACCCGCCCGCTGCAACAAATCGTGAAAGGACCGCACGCGAGATCGCACAAAGGTCTGGAAGCGACCGCGGTAGCCATCCTCCTGCTTTATCGCCCCAGCGATGACCTGCAGCAGGGGGACCGGATCCTCATACCAGCGCGGCATCATAATGTCGATTTCCGCCGCACTTCGCATGCCATAACGCTCCATGAAGACCCGCCAGCCGTCGAGGAAGGGTTGGCGGCATGGCAGGCTCGCCGAGCCCTCCAGTCAAGCCTCTGGGTCCTGGTCGAGATGTTCGAACCGCTCAACCAGCTCAGGGTACTGGCGTGCGCTTTCGGCCAACTCGTCAAGCTCAAGATTCATCTGATTGATCACGTTGCCGGGTATACCCTTGACCAGCGCCTCGCAAGATTCGGGGTCGAGCCATGGACGCGCCAAGCGCGGCAGCATCCGTGAGGCCACCACGCCCGCAGCCGCTTCTGGTACCCATTGCAGGAAAGTGGGAAATATCGTGGGAAGGATTTCGAGCAGGGCTTGGATCCGCGCAGGTCCTGGATGGGTAGCCTCGAGATGGTTCCGCGCTTCAGCGGTGAAGTTCTCGATGAGATCGTTGGCGCCCTCCCGAAAGCCACCCAGAGGGCGCCACCAGAGCGCCGCCAGGACGCGAGCAAATATGGCGAGCAACAGCTTGGCCAGCCGCCACGGAATGCGCAGCCTCTGCCCGCAGCGCCGAGAGGCAGGCCAGAACTCCGGACGTTGGATCACCTGGCGCACGGCCTCCGGAGCAAGGGCGTCGAGCTGCGCCAGGAGGCCCAGGATGAACCGACGGCCGATCGGATGACGCAGCAGGAGCGTAAGGTCGGCGAACAATCGCCCCCCGCTGGAGCGGATATAGGCATTGTCAAAGCGATCCCTTTCGTGCCCAACGGGCATGATCACCTGCAGACTGGAGAGACTCAGCGGCGCCATGGCGCGGGTCATGCTTTGCTGATGGCCAAGACTGAAGTACACATGGAGGCTGCCATCCGGCGACTCTAACCCCTCGATGGGATAGAGTGTGGTGATGGGCCGCGATTGAAGAATGTAGAAACCATGGGGGACGGCAGGCGATTCCATCGCAGGGCTGAGCGCCCACTCGATGTCTTGCGGAATCCCATGGTGGGACTCGATGCGCATTCCCAACTCGGTTAATGCCAGCACCTGCTCATCGGTGAGCGCAGGTTCACCCTGCCGATCGAGCGGTAACTCAACCTTGCGAGTGCCGCCCTTCGCCGTTGGCAAGATGGCCACCTGCTTAATCGCCACCTCCCGCGCCAAGATGGACCGCGTGCGTTTGTCCACCCGGTATGTGTCGGGCGTGACCAACCCACCCACCAAAGCCTCCCCGAGCCCGAAACTGGCATCGATGGTCATGGTATGACGGTGACCCGTGACTGGATCGGCGGTGAACAACACGCCGGATACTTCCGCCATCACCATCCGTTGAACAACGACCGAGATGCCAACCTTGTCGTGTGGAAAACCGTTTTGGATGCGATACAGGATGGCGCGCTCAGTGAAAAGCGAGGCCCAACATCGGCGAACAGAATCCAGGATCGCCCGCTCGCCGATCACATTTGGGAAGGTGTCTTGCTGACCCGCAGGATGCCTGAGGCAGATCCTCAACAGTGGCAGAAGATCGCACCGCATAGGCCTGCTCTCGGCCAGTCGCCCTCCAGGCCTCCAGCACGGCCTCGGCGACAGGTTGGGGGATGGGCGCCCGCAGCAGGGCACGGCGGATCTTGCGGCTTGCACCTCGGACGCCCTCTAGATCCTCTGGGTCCAGGGTCTCAAGCGGCGGATAGACCCGCTCGGCCAACGATCCAGAGTCCATAGACAGCCAGAACGCTCTCGTAGTGATAAAGAAGCCAGTCGGCACCGGGAGGCCGGCGGCGGCCAACTCGCCTAGGTTGGCGCCTTTGCCTCCCACACGCGGAAGGTCTTCAGCGCGGATATCCGCAAAATGGAGGATGAGGGCTTGATCGTGAGTCACCGCAGGTCGATTGCTCCTTTCAGGATGATGAGGAGCCCAAAGATGAGTGGCAGCCAGATGCCGATCGGACGGCTGTTGCGTTCCAGGCCGAACTTGTTCGGCGGGCGATCGCCTTCATCGCCAAACAGATCGACTTCGAGGCGGCTGTTGAATACAGCGGCGATGTGGCCCATGATCTTCTACGAATCGTGACTCGCTATCGCGAGATGACCCAGCAGTACGGCGATTTCCTGGCCGCGATGATCGCAGAGCTACGGCGTCATCCCGAATTGGCGTCCGCGATGGAGCGGCCTTTGCGTGCGATGCAGGGTATCGCCGATCTGGTCGAGCGCTATCAGATAGAAGGGGTCCTTCGTCAAGAACCACCCTTCCACGCTGTCGCCGCGCTCTTGGGCCCCTTGGTCTACTTCGCCATGGCCCATGAGACCTTCTATGCGGATCAGCAACCCATCGACCTGGAAGCCCACATCGCGGCATTCCTCGATTGACGCCGGTCTTCCATCCAGAAAGAGCAAGCCTTGTAAGGCGCTCAACCCTGCTATCCCGAAAGAGGCTCGTGCACTCCGCAAGTCTTTGCCGGCACCAGCGATACTTGACTCCTTCACGCCTGGTTGTAGAATACATGGCACCGAACGGGAGGGTATGTGAAGTGAGCTCAGCACTTTGCGCTGAACTCGCTATGGCCATGCACAAGCTGCCGAGGCCGGTGGAGTGAGGCCCACCGGCATGGGCCGGTGCGCCTGACCGGCGCCCGCCCCGGTAGCCTGACCGCCGCCAGCCTCGAGCTGGCGGTTTCCGTTCGAGATCACGAGGTGCGGCAAGTCGCGCCTTAGGAAAGAGGAACCTCATGACCGAAACCATCCATATCTCCGTGGCCTGGCCCTACGCCAATGGCGACTTGCATGTCGGACACCTTGCTGGTGCCTATCTGCCAGCCGACATCTTCGCTCGCTATCATCGGCTGAAGGGCAACCGCGTGCTGATGGTTTCGGGCTCGGATTCCCACGGCACCCCCATCACGGTGGAGGCCGATCGCCGCGGCATCACCCCACGCGAGCTGTTCGAACACTTTCACCACCGCTTCCTGGAAACGCAGAAAGCCATTGGCATCAGCTATGACCTTTTCACCCACACCGACACCGAAAACCATTACCGCGTGGCGCAGGACTTCTTCCTGAGCCTCCATGAGCGCGGCTATCTGTACCGCCAGGTCCAACGCCAGCTCTATTCCGAGTCGGAAGGCCGATTCCTGCCTGACCGTTACGTGGAAGGCACCTGCCCAATCTGCGGCTATGAACAGGCCCGCGGCGACCAGTGTGACAATTGCGGCAATTTGCTCGACGCACTGGAGCTCATCAACCCCCGCAGCAAGACCGATGGCAGCACGCCAATCATCCGCGAGACCGAGCACTTCTTCCTCGATCTGCCTGCCTTCAGCGACCAAATCCTCGCCTATCTCGATCAGCACAAGGACCACTGGCGCCCGAATGTCTACAAGTTTGCCCGCAACTTCGTCGAGTCGGGCCTCCAAGGCCGCCCCGTGACGCGTGACGTCCTGTGGGGGATCCCTGTCCCGCTCGAAGGCTGGGAGGACAAGCGTATCTATGTTTGGTTCGAGGCGGTGATCGGGTACTTCTCGGCTTCGATAGAATGGGCCAAAATCACCGGACAGCCCCAGGCCTGGAAGGATTGGTGGTATGACCCCCAGGCCAAGATCTACTGCTTTATCGGCAAGGATAACATCCCCTTCCACACCATCATCTGGCAGGCCGAGTTGCTCGGTGTCGAACGCATCTACGAAGAGGACGAGGCTCGGCGCCTGAACCTGCCCTATGACGTTCCCGCCAATGAATTCATGAACATCGAAGGGGCCCAATTCAGCAAAAGCCGCAGCTGGGCCATCTGGTTGCCAGACGTCCTCGAACGTTATGACCCTGACGCCATTCGCTTCTACGTTACGGTGGCCATGCCCGAGTCGCGGGACACGGACTTCTCTTGGAGTGAGTTCGTGCGCAAGAACAACAACGAGCTCGTCGCTGCCTGGGGCAACCTGGCCAACCGTGTCCTCTCCTTTGCGTACAAGCACTGGGAGGGACGCGTGCCCAAGCCGGGCGATCTGCGCGATATCGATCGCGCCCTGCTGGTCCAGATCGAAGGCGGATTCGATCGCATCGGCGGGCTGATCGAGGCGGTCAAGTTGCGCGCCGCTCTGCAGGAAGCCATGGCGCTGGCGCGGGAGGTGAATGGCTACCTCGACCGGGCGCCCTGGTTCGGCGTCATCAAGCAGGACCGTCAGGCTGCTGCCACGACGGTCTACACCGCGCTGCGAGCGATCGACTCGCTCAAGGTTCTCTTGGCTCCCTTCCTGCCCTTCTCCTGCGAGAGCCTGCACCAGACCCTTGGCTATGAGCAACCGCTCTTCGGCCAGCAGCACATTGAGCGCTTCGAGGAAGACTCACGCGGCCACGAGGCCCTGATTTACGATGCCAGCCAGGCCTCCGGACGCTGGGGCCCCAGCACCCTCGAGCCTGGCCGGGCCTTCTCCAAACCCAAGCCTCTGTATCGAAAACTCGATGAGAGCATGGCCGAGGAGGAGCGCAGCCGACTGGGCCAGCTAGGCGGATGAGAGGCAGGCAACCTCGCCGACTCCCATATCGGCCACCCCCCCACTTCTCCCAGCTCCGCAGCTAGCAGGCCCGGCTCTAAGGGGTGATTGACCCCCTCGCCTCATCACCATAGAATGAGGGTACCCGAGCCCACACCCAAGCAGGAGCTATCTTCCGCATGGATCAGGAGCGCCCGCAAGAACCGGACGCCACACTCAACGAAGCCATCGCAGCCATCCAGAGCGGCGAGGTACCTCGCGCCCGCAAGCTCCTCAGCCGGTTGGTGCTCGACCATCCCGAATCGGTGGACGCCTGGTGGTGGCTGGCGCAGACCCTCGAAGAGCCCGACAAGGAAGCCTTCTGCTATCGAAAGATCCTCTCGCTCGATCCTGGCCATGCCGGCGCGCGCGAAAGACTGGGCATACCTCCTGAGGTGCCCCAGGCCCCGGAGATGCCGGCGGCACTGCCTCCGAGTCCTCAACCAGCCGAGCCACCCCCAGCGCCCACGAGGAGACCCGCTGGCCTGACCTCCACCCAACGCCTGATCCTGGTGCTGCTCGCCTTGGGCGTCTTCCTCATCGCCGTTGGGGGTGGAGCCTACGTGTTGCTCGATTCGCTCAGCTATCTTCCGGCTCTCCTAAGCCGCAGCACGCTTGCACCGATGCTCACAGCCACGGTGACGCACACACCCTCCCCAGTCTCCCTATCGGCCATTCCGACCTGGACTCCCACACCCTCGTACACGCCGCGGCCTTCCAGCACTCCCGCCGCCACGGCCACCCCGACCACCCCTTCCTCTCCCACACCCATTCCGCCCACCCCCGCTGCGATGCCAGATCCGATCGATGCACGCGTGGTGTTCATCATGCAGGGCACCGGCCCTTTGACGCTCTTGCCGGGCGACTTCCCCATCTTCGCCTTCCAGCCCTCCGAACCCCTCCCCCTTGCGAACGTGGCCACACTCGTTTTCCAAGCCTTTCCGGCCTCCGTCGATACGCCTCCCACGCTGGAGGTCTATCTCTACGATCCCGAGGAGGATTTCTGGGGAGGGTTCGGGGCAGGCTGGGGAGATACGCCCATACCCTCTCCGAGAGGCTTCGTCAGCTCGGAGGGCGTCATTCTTGCCGCGCTTCGAAACTGGGGCGAAGATATCATGGAGCTATCGAACGCCACCTTCTCCCTGGCAGGATTCACAACCGGGGGCGCCGAGGTGCAGCTTGGATTGAACCGAGAGATCATTCGCCTCCCGCAGCCCGAAACCTCCACTCCAACGCCCGTCAGCCTGGACTGAGTGGGTCCGAGGCGCGCAGTCGCTTCGAGCGCGGCCCCAGTCTCAAGCCCCCTGGAAATCCGCTGGGCGTTTCTCTAGAAAGGCCTTCAGCCCCTCCAGATGGTCCCGGGATCGCCCGGCGATCTCCTGCAGGTGCGCTTCGTAGTCCAGCACCGCCGCCAGCCTGGGCATCACCGCATGGTTGAAGGCCCGTTTCGTGAGCCCCAGAGCTCGCGTAGGCCCTGCGGCCAGGCGCTGCGCCAGTTCCGCGACGGCATCCTCGAGTCCCTCATCGGGGAGCACCCGGCTGATCACGCCCCACTCGAGGGCTTGATGTGCGGAAAGCGGCTCATTCAGGAAGGCGAACTCCGCCGCTCGCGCCATGCCTGCAAGCAGCGGCAGCGCGAGGGACACCCCCGAGTCGGCCGTGAGCCCGATGCCGGTGAAGCCGAATACGAAGCGGGCGCTTTCGGCCGCCCAGCGAATATCGGTCGCCAGGGCGATTCCCAATCCCGCCCCTGCGGCAGTTCCATTGATGGCGCCGATGATGGGCTTTTCCAAGCAGCGCATCTCAAGAACGATGCGGTTATAGGTGCGCTGCAGGTGGTAGCGGAAGGGAACCGGGGTGCCGATTTCTTCGACGACGGCCAGATCCTGACCGCTGCTGAAGAAGCGCCCGCTGCCGGTGAGCACAAGACAGCGAATGCCATCTTCCTTCCGGGCTTGCCTCAGGATGGCGAGCAATTCCTCCACCATCGTGAAGTTGAAAGCATTCGCCTTGGGCCGGTTCAAGCAAACGGTCAGAACCGCAGCATTTTGCTCGACGATTAGGGTTTCATAGGCTTCCATAGATGTCTCTCCCGCACCAGTTGCCAGATTGAAAACATGGGCCGCGCCGGGCGGCCCATGCAAGAATCAACGTAATTCCCCGTTCAACTTTCTGAAAAGCAAAGGCCGGGCGCAGCGCTGCCCGGCCCAGGCAAGATTTTCAGATCGACAAGCCGAAATCCCAGTCGTCTTCCCCCTCCTCGTCGTCGCTCCTGAAATCGTCGTAGTCCTCATCATCGTCGTCGAACTCGAATTCAATCTCGATCTCAGGCTCCTCGAGCCGCACCCAGAGCAACAGGATGTGCCCCTCGGGGGCATCGATCCAGCGCACCGCGGTGATGGGGGCCTGCTCGGTCAACCCATCGCCCGAACGGTATTCCAGGTAGATGGTCTGGCCATGCCGCCAAGCCCGGTGACAGCGCTCGACCAGCGCAGGGCCATTGGAGGTCCTGACGCGGCAAACCGCCACCTGCGAAGGCAAGGGACCTTCGATCAGCCCAAATTGCCAGGGATCGCTCACGAGTTCGAATGTCGGAGGGGGTCCTTCAATGATGGTGATCTTCTCGGGTTCGTTCATGCTGACCTCGGCTCCTGACTTTGGAGCGGCGGAATTATACCAAAGATCGCCGCAGCTTCAGCTTGCCCTGCTTCTCCAGCCATGCAAGGGCATCTTGCAAGGTACTCTCCAAGGGTCTTGGATTCAGGCCAAGCTCGTCCCGCGCTTTCGTCGTCTGGATGGCCTGCCAGTGATCCGCGGCTCGAAGATGGTTGTTGGCCCGATCCAACGGTGGGATGGCATGCAAGAGCCAGGCCAGAACCGAAAGCAACCCGCGGGGCATGCCCACAAGGGGAGGCGGTGCGCCGGCGGTCTCGCAGATGCGCTCGATAAGATCCCGCACGCTCACATTGTGGCCGCCCAGTACGTAGCGCTCCCCTTGGCGGCCGGCCTCTGCCGCCCGCACCTGGGCCCACGCCACGTCACGAACGTCCACAACGTTGATCTCCCCCGGAAGCCAGAAGCGCAGGTAACCCTTCGCCGCCGCGACCAGGATGCCACTGACCGAAAGGTGAACATCGCCTGGGCCCAAGACCAGCGTGGGGTTCACAACCACAGCATCCAGGCCCCGGGCCGCGGCCCGCATCACCTCACTCTCCATGGCGTATTTGCACTCATAATAGGCAGAACCGTGAGCTGTCCAGGGGATGTAGGCATCGCGCTCATCCGCAAGTCGATGAGCTCCAGGCGGCGGTGTGCCAATCGTGGAGAGGCTCGATGTGTAGACCACCCGACGGATTCCGGCCGCCTCCGCGGCCTGGAGAACGCCCCGGATGCGCTGCACCGCCTGGGCCACTTTCGCGGGGATGCGGTAGGTGTTCGGCGGCACATACCCGGCCGCATGGAAGAGCACATCCGCCCCCTCCATCGCTAGCCGAAGTCTTGCGGGCTCCTCCACATCGCCTTCGAGCCAACCGATGCGAAGATCGCCGAGATGCCCGACGGAGTACGGAGAACGACGCAGCCCGCGCACGCCCCAGCCCTCTTCGAGCAGCGCCCGGGCAATATGACCACCGATGAAGCCACTCGCGCCGAGAACCAGCGCCGTTGGAGGTCGATCGGCGTGCGGTTTCATCATCCTCGCCGCGGGCCTAAAGTGCCACCCCTCCGACCGAGGGGAAGGTCAGTGTGACTTTGATCGCGCCCGAGCGTTTGTCCTGCGCCACCCGCAAAGCCTCTCGCAGGCGCTCGATCGGGAAGCGATGCGTGATGAGTCCGTCGATGCGGAGCTTGCCCTGCCGCAGAAATTTGATCACAAGATCGAACGTGTGCGCCTCGCGCCCCTGCCATGTTTCCATTCCAAAGGTGTTCGCTCCCAGGAAGTCGACCTCTTGATGATAGACAGGGCTGATATCGAGTCGCATGGTCGCGAAGGAGGTGCCCACCAGCACGAAGGTGCCCAGTGCGCGCGCCCATCGCAGCCCATCCGTGATGCTGGCCGCGCTGCCCACGCAGTCGTAGACCTGGTCGAACCCACCCAGGAGCATGCCGCGGTTCATGGGTGCCCGGTAATGCTTGGCGCCCGTGAGCTTGGCCATGCGCTCGTAGGTGTCGCCCCCGGTGATGACCTCATCCGCCCCAAGGCTCCGAGCTGCCTCGGCCTGATGCGGGTATCGGGCCAGGATAACCACCCTGGCCCCAGGCTGAACCGCCCTCAGCGCCTGCAACGTGACCAAGCCGATGATGCCCGCGCCAATCACCAACACTTGGTCGCCCTTGGCCGGGGGCCGCCGCAGAACCGCATGTAGCCCAACCGACATGGGCTCGATCAACGAAGCCTGATCGTCGGTCAGGTCTTCGGGCACGGGCCAGACCTCGCTTTCATGGGCAATATAGCTATCGCTCCAGCCACCTCCCAAGCCCACCGGTCCGAGCCCTAAGGAACCGTTCTCACAAAGCCGGCTCTGGCCTGCTGCACATGGGGGGCAGGGTGGGTCGATCTCCTGTGTATGGCAGTTGGGGCTGCCAAACGGACGGGCCTCAATCACGACGCGGTCCCCCACCTTGAAGCGCGTGACCCCTTGCCCCACCTCGACAACATCGCCCACAGCCTCATGTCCCAAATAGACACGCTGCACCCCCGGCACGGCGGCGCCTGCTATGGCCGGGTCGGCCTTCACCTGCAGCAGGCTTAGATCCGTGGCACAGATGCCACACTGACGGTTCCGGACCCGCAGCCAACGGCCACCTGGCAACGGGGGGTCGGGAAGAGTCTCCCGCCGGATCGGCGAGATGGGACTCCAGATCACGCCCGGCCAGACTCGCTTGAGCGCCTTCGCGGCCAGGATGCGGGGAATATTCTTCTCAAAGTAGATCGTCCGCATGGAGACCTTCCCCTTCGCGGCATAAATCGCGACCTCAATCAAACCTTATCACGTAGATCGGCCCGCACGGCGGCGCAACGCTGGCAGGACTTCCGCAAGCAGAGCAGCGCCTCCGGATCCTCCCGGATCCACGCCGAAGCGATGTTGAGCAAGTCGCGCAGCGGCACCCGCTCCAACCGCGCGTTGCCAAGCGTCAAGGTCGTAGCCACTCCTTCCAAGCGTTCCCAGATGGCACCAAAGCCCTCGGAGCAGCCGGGCATATTCCTGCATTCCATCACGCCCCGCGTCGTGGGTGCCCAGCGCACGAAGCGGTTACGGCCCGCCAGCGCCTCCGCCCAATGCAAGCTCACATTCCGCCGCTGATCGGTTCCCAAGAGAAGCACATCGCCGTCGTATTCCGCCAACCATGCGATCGGCGCCAGCGGCTCATCCAGCGACTGGCGCTCCAGGGCCTCCGGCGCGCCAGAGACACAGAAAGACAGGATCGGATGGGTGGATCGCCGGGTCCCTTCCATGCGCCGCAGGACCTCTGGCACGGGCCCCAAGGCCTCGTCAACCGGCAGATCCAGGTGAAAGATCTCGGCCTCGCGGTTGGCCTCCTCGTGACCCTCATACGTCAGCCCGTTGTTGGGCGGGCCAACCGGCGGCACGACCATGGTGCGATAAGTAAAGGCTGGCATGAGCAGCACCTCTACCGTCGACCGTAACGCCCCCACCACACTCTCCGCGCCACCAACCCATCCCGGCATACCCGCAAGGTCGGCATGCGCGATGACCCGGCTGGTCCCATCCAGTCCCAGGTCTCCAAGGGCAACCACCAGGTCCCGGTAGGTGATCATCCCGCCCCCGCCTTACCGCCCTTTCCAGCTGGGTTTGCGCTTCTCTCTAAAGGCTTTCATGCCCTCCTTCTGGTCCTCGGTACTGAAAAGGAAGTAGAAATTGCGCCGCTCATCCCGGATGCCTTCCGAGAGCGGCACTTCCTCTGCGCGCAAGACCATCTCCTTCGCCACTCGCAGGGCCAGCGGGGCTCGGGCTGCGATTTCTTGCGCCAGCGCGAGCGCTTGTTCCAGGTACACCTCAGGCGGGACGACGCGGTTTACCAATCCAAAATGGTAGGCTTCCTCCGCTGAAAGATGGCGGTCGTTCAGGATCATTTCCATCGCCAGCGCCTTGCCCACCGCCCGCGTGAGCCTCTGGGTGCCGCCTGCGCCCGGAATCACGCCCAGGTTGATTTCCGGCTGGCCGAACTTGGCCGTCTCCGAAGCCACGATCATATCGCAGGCCATCGCCAGCTCGTTTCCCCCGCCCAGACACCATCCGGAGACGGCCGCGATGACCGGCTTCTTTACCTCCTGGACCCGATCCCAAAGGCTTATCGTGTCCCTCTCGAGCATCTCGACCGCCGAGGCTTCCGCCATCTCCTTGATGTCTGCGCCGGCCGCGAAGGCACGCTCATCACCGGTGATGACAATGGCGCCGATGCCCTCGTCTTGCTCGAAGGCCTCCAGCGCCTCTCCGATCTCCTGCATCACCGTGCGATTGAGCGCGTTCAATGCCTTGGGGCGATGTATTCGAATGAGCCCCACTCGGTCATGCCGCTCTATCTGCACGAATTGGAAGTCCATACCCCGCCTCCTCGATAGCTTCTCGAAAAAGGGCGTTCCCATCCTCATGGAAGATCAGCCCGAAATCGTCAAAAACTCATCTGCGTGTCTCCCGGCCCGACAGCCTTTGGCGCAACTTCAGGATTTGCTGCGTGTGGTCCCGCCTATGCCAAAGGCTTCGCCGCAGCACCTTGCGCGCCGACCATGTTTCGCCCGCCAGGGTTAACACATTGACGCGTTTGGCAAGTTGAGGGAGTTGTTGCAGCATGTACGCCTGGATATGGTCAAGGCCGGCCCGTGGATCCCCCGGTAGCTCACGCTCAGAAAAGGCGAGCCCCAGCCGATCGAGATACCACCAATCTGAACGAAAGACGTGGTCGAGCACGCCACCGATCGACCAGCGCTCCCCCGGAAGAACCTGACCTTCTTCCTCCGGACCCAGGCCCTCCACCGCACCCTTGAGATCCTTGTAGGTCGCCTCGAGCAGGAGCTGATATTCCCTCAACTCCTGCTCCATCACGGGCGGACGGTCAGCGGCGAAAAAGGCATTGACCTGGTAGCCATCCTCGAATTCCCAAGTCCGGATGACCTCGGCAACAACCATCGGCCCTGAAAGGCCGGTGATGCGGATGCCATGTCCCTGGCACCAATCGAGATAGGCAGAGACCGCCTCCGGGACAGCCTGGACGGCAACTTCGCGCTGCGGGTGCTTTGCATAGCAACCTGGCAGATCGGGCACATGCGCGATCCAGCGATCCTGATCCTCTTCCAGGCATACGATGTAGGCCACGCTGCACCACTCCTTCGGCCAGGCCGTGGGTTGCTCACAAGATCCAGGCTCGCAAGCGGAGCGCTCATGGCGAAGCGGTCCGCCGGATAGGCAATTATACGTCGCGTGAAGCCAGACCGCCTTAGATCACTCCGGCCAGGAAGGTCACCCTCAGCCCGGGCATGAGGCCAACTTCCCACCGGCCCGCTCGGCATTCAATTCCAGGCCGAGATAGGGGCTGGGATCCAGGGTGTTCTCGATCCGGAGTTCGTTCCGGAACTGGCCTTGGCCATCATCCATGACGAGCGAGAAATGGAGATGCATGCCGGTTGGATTGTCAGGATCTGCCGAATAATTGCCTTGAAATCCGAGCAGTGTCCCCGCCTCCACAAAGGCATCCACTGTCCCCGGCGGGAAGGCCTCGGCGATGAAGGACCGCCCTTCCTGGTCAGCCATATGCGTGTAGTAAATCCAGATCTGACGCCCCGGCTGGAGGGGATCCTTGGGCACGCGCAGGATCACAGCCGAGCGCCAATCCGGCAAGCGCGTCAGGTATCCATCAAAGCTGGCGACGACCGGCACCGTCCCCAGAGTCTCAGGGCCGGGCGGCCCAAAGATATCGATGCCCTGATGGCGATGACCCGGCCGAAACGAGTCTCCCCAGAAGAAACCCACGTACCCGTCAGTCGGCAGCAGGAAGGGCGCATTCCCACAGCGCTCGCTGGCTTGGATGGCGTACTCTTCGAAGGCCTCGGGGTCCCGGAAGTAGGCCCGCAAGCGGGTAAGGCGGGGCCCGGACCGGATGGTTGGGCGAAGGATCAGATAGCCCGCCAAGCCGGCCACCATCACGAATATGGCTATCACCCAGATTGCCCACCCGCGTCTCCCGGGCCTTTGGCGGGCGAGGCGGCGCGAAGCGGATTCCTGCCCCAGCTCAAGCCTCCTCACGCTGCAGCGCCAGGATTTTGCCCCGGGTGGCCCGTAGAATCTCTTCCGGGCTTGTGCGCAGCAGGCAATCGATCTCACCACCTCCGGCATAGACGATCTTGAGTTCCATCACGCCGGGGTCGATCAGGGTCCGCAACGGACTCAGGTGTCCAAAAGGCGGGACGGCTCCGACAGGGTATCCTGTAATCTCGAGCACTTGGGCCACTCCGGCCAATTTGACCTGCTTCTTTCCGACGCCGTATTCGGCCGCCAGTTTGGCTCTGTCCACGTAACCCTGGCCGCTGGCGATTGCCAAGACGGGTTCACCCCGGATGAGAAAGAGCAGGGTCTTTAGTATCTGATCGGGCGTGGCGCCTACGGCCAGCGCAGCGCTGGCAACCGTGGGCGTCGGAGCGCCAGGGCGGACGAGCTCCCCCTGGATGCCTCTCTGCCGCATGAAGCGCTCGAGTTGAGCGCGGCCCCAGGGCAAAGGTGCTCCGCCTGGGCCTTTCGCAGCCTCGCCCGCCATGCCTTTGCCCCCTTAGCCGCCCCGCGGCTCCTCGAGGTGCTCCGCGAAATAGACCTTCACCGCACCCGCTGCGAACGACATCAAGGCTTTGCCCGCCTCCTGCCCTTCGGGGGAACCCATCGCCTCTTGCAGCGCGGCCATATCGTCAAAGTAGAATTCATGGATCAGATGCAGATCATCCCCGGGCTCGGGCCCACCCACAACCCGGCTGACGGCCACTCGGCGCAACCCCGGCATGCGCTCGGCTCGTTTGACGAAGCGCTCGCTCCATAGGCGCTCCAATTCGAGCGGGTCGTCAGTCTTCTTGAAGAGCAGCATGAGCTTATGCACGGCCACCTTCCCTCTGGATCTTGGATACACCCTTCCCGCCGGCTGACTTTGGGGCTATTGTCCCTAACCGATGGTTTGACCTATACTATGGGCGCATTTATCGGGATCAGGTTCATTGGCTGGAGGCCTTTATGGTCCACTTATCCCCTAGGGGTCAGGGGCTGGTGGAGTATGCCTTGATGATTCTGCTGGTGGGCATCATCGTCATTGTCGTCCTTGCACTGTACGGCTCGGGCGTGGGCAATATGTTCAGTAATATCATCCATAACTTCTAGAATGCAGGCAGCCTCAAGGGTGCCAGACCCTGCCAGAAGGCCCCTAACCCGCCTCCCCACCGCCGGGGAGGCGTCCTCTTAGGCGCTTGGCCAATTCACGGCGTGAGAGCAGGATGCGCCGCCCACAACCCATGCATTTCAAGCCGATGTCGGCGCCCAACCGCACAACCCGCCATTCTGTGCTTCCACAGGGGTGGGGTTTGCGCAGGCGAACGACTTCATCCATCTTCAGATCGGTGAGCATGATGCCCCTTACCCGTGATCCCGCAGAGGCGTGCGAAGCCGCAGGATTATACCTCGGCCGGGTGGTATAATCCCAGCGCCATGCTCACCTTTGGCTTCGGAAGCTTCCCTACCTTCATCGCCCGCCTGATCACGCTCGTCGTCGCCCTCACCGTGCATGAGTTCGCCCACGCATGGGCAGCGGTCCAACTCGGCGATGAGACACCTCGCGCACATGGCCGGCTGACTCTCAACCCGTTGGCCCACCTCGATCCGCTGGGCTCGCTGATGTTGCTTTTCGCCGGCTTCGGATGGGCGCGCCCCGTGGTTGTGAACCCCTACACACTCCGACGCCGGACCCGGGCAGGCATGATGCTGGTCTCCGCCGCGGGACCGTTTTCCAACCTTCTGCTGGCCATCGTTGCGGCCATTCCCTTCCGGATGGGCCTGTCTCGCTTTGGCTTGGGCGGCGATTTCCTGAGCCATTTTCTGGTCGAGTTCATTTGGATCAACCTCATCCTGCTCTTCTTCAACCTAATCCCGATCTACCCTCTGGATGGAGAGAAAGTGGCCGAGTATTTCCTGCCCCCTCGAGGCCAGGAAATCCTTAGCCAGTTGCGGCCTTATGGCATGTACATCCTGATGGGCTTGATCGTCCTGGGCAATTTCGGGGGCTTTAACATCTTGGGGACGCTGATCGGCGGCCCCGCATCGAGCGTGATGCGGCTGCTGCTCTCCTGAGCCATGACCGTCGCCTATCGAGTCAGCCAGTTCCTGCGGAGCCTGCGGGCGCGGCCCGATGATCGGCAGATCCAGCTCGCCGGCCAATACCTGACCACGCCTCTCCTGGAACTCTATCGCGGCCTACCCGCTGCCGACCGTGCCCACGCCGCCAGGGTTCTGAGATACCTTCTCGAGCGGGGCGAGAAGCATCCAGACCTGCTGGCCGCCGCGCTGCTTCATGATGCAGGCAAGGCGCTTCACCCGCCGCGGCTGCACGAACGGGTGCTGGCGGTCCTCGGGGCACGATTCTTCCCGCTCAAAGCCGCCCTTTGGGGCCAGGGCCCGCCATGCGGATGGCGGCGGGGCTTCGTCATCGCCCGGCAGCACCCTCAATGGGGTGCCGAGCTGGCGGCCGCCCGTGGGGCTGGCTCCCTGCTCTGCGAGCTCATCCGGCGCCATCAGGAGCCCCCGCCCGCAAAGACCGACACGCTGGCCGACCGTTTGCTCCTTCGCCTGCAAGAGGCGGATGGAGCCTATTGAGGTGCAACGATGTCCTATGAAGTCTTAATACTGGGCCTCGATCGCTGCGGGGCTTCCATTGGCATGGCCCTGCGCCGCACCCAGGGCGAGGTGCGCCGCATCGGGTTCGATCCCGAGAAGCGTATCGCCCGGAAGGCGCAAGAGCTCGACGCCGTCGACACGCTGGTCCCTCACCCCCGCGGCGCGATTAAGACAGCCGATCTCATCATTTTCTCGCTGCCCCCCGCGGAAGTGGAGGTCTACCTGGATAATCTGGGCAGCACCATTAAAGAGGGCGCAGTGGTCCTGGATACCGGGCCCATCAAGCGGACCTTCTTCGACTGGGCCCAGCGCTATCTACCTCCCGGCAGGCACTATGTCGGCGCCACACCCATCATCGGCCCGGATGCGCTTCTACGAGATCCTTCAGCGACAGAGGCGCCCCGGGAGGATCTCTTCCAGGGCGGAAGCATGGCCATCATCACACCCCCCGAGGCCTCCGAAGATGCCATGGCTGTGGCCGTCAACCTGGCCTACTTGCTGGGTGCAGCGCCACTCTTCATGGATCTGTCCGAACATGACTCGGCACTCGCCGGCGCCGAAGATTTGCCGGCGTTCCTGGGAGCAGCGTTGGTCCATGCCGCGAGCGATTCCGCTTCCTGGCCGGAGGTCCAGAGGCTTGCCGGCGGCAACTTCGCCCAGGCTGTCAGCCTGTGCGGGCTGCTGGAGCCCGCCGCCCTGACCAAACATTGGGCTATGAATCGCGAGCACCTGCTCGCCAAGATGGACGCGCTGATCGAGGAACTCCAGCGCCTGCGAGGGCTGCTGGCAGAGGCGCGCCGGGAGGAGGCCGTGGAGGACTATTTGGAGCAAGCGGACCGCTCACGGCATGACTGGATTGCGGCGCGTGAGCGCGCGGACTGGAGCGGCGAGGGCAGAGGCGCAGCACCGGTCCGTGACGCCGGCTTCGTGGGCAGACTTTTTGGCTTCCGCCCGCGTGAGTCTCGCTCCAAGAAATAGCCCGCCGGCACCGGCAGCCGCATCCTCTCTCCGCAATGCCGACCTACTACGCCTACCTGCTGGAATGCTCCGATGGGTCCTACTACGCTGGCTGGACTTCGGATCCCGACCGGAGGTTGGAGGAGCATCGCAGGGGGCAGGGCTCGCGCTACACACGCAGCCGTCGGCCGCTGCGGCTGGTCTACACGGCATCCTATGCCACTCGCTCGGAGGCGATGAAGGCTGAGCGCGCCCTGAAACGCCTTTCCCACGCCCAGAAGGCCAGCCTGGCCGAGACCCAGGAATTCAATCCCTAGCATCGGCTCACTACACTTCGCGCCGCGCCTAAATCAAACCGCCCGGGCATGTGCCCGGGCGCGATGGTCCTGACCACTTCCCTTTTCCTGCCTAGCCCGAGGCGAAGGAGTCAAAATCCGGCAGGCGGGGCGATCGTAGGCGTTGCAGATCATCCCGCGCGAGCAATGGTATGCCGGCACCCGCGGCGGGCCCTCGGGAAGAGTGGGCGCCGGATAGACCACCTTGGACTGAAGCTGCACCCGCTCGCAATCCCTTTCCTTCATCCATGCACACTTTAAAGAAAAAGCCCTGGCTGGGCTGCGATGAGGGGAAGTACCACGAAAGTTGGATGTGCGATGAGCCAGGGGTTTTTCGTGCCGCATTATATCAAGTTTGTGAAGGCGGTCACATATGCCGTTCGTCCTCGAACCGCATGAGCATAGGCCTCTGGCCTGCACCGGCCGATTCAGAATTGAAATGTGTCTCTCTTGGGGACCAGGCGCCGCTGGTAATTGGAAACGTATTCCTGCAACTGCGCCTCCAGGCGTCTGAACTCCTCCGATGCCAGAATCTCTTCCAGCGTCTCCTCATCGGGGGCCAGGAGGCCGGTCAGGCGCAATGGGTAAGGGCCATAGGCCGTGTGCCAAGATTCGCACAGTGTCAACCCCATCTGTTCCAGGGCGGGGATAAACTCACCCAATACGTACCGGAAGTATGCTTCCCTGCGTCCGGGCAGGGGATCATAGGTCAGCAGAAGTTTGCGGCGCTCTGCGTCGGCTGCCCTGTTCGTATCTGCCATGCCAGCCTCGCTACCCCACCACTCGCGGCATTCGGGCGAATCGATCCGCCTCGCGCTGGATGCGTACCTGATCAGCCGATTCGGGCCAAACGCCCGGGATCTGAACACCGCATTCCGGGCAGACACCTCCCTCCGTGAGGCGGTACTCCAGGATCAGGTAGCCCAGCCGCCGGATCAGCCTGGTTTGGCAGTTGGGGCAGTAGGTGTGCTCATAGGGTCCCACGCGTCCAGGGAGGTTGCCTGCGTACACGAAACGCAGGCCTGCCTCCGGGTCAATCGGTCGGAGGGCGCCCCGAGCGATCTCAGAGGCCGGATCGCGCAACGCCTGTGAACTGATCCAATTCTGGCAATAGCCACAATGAAAATCGCACCCCAACATGCCGAAGGTGAGCGTATCGGAGCCGGGGAGCAGATGATAGATGGGCTTCTTCTCGGTAGGGTCGACTTGGAGGCCGGCCACATAGCCCCATGGAACCTTGAGGACCCCATCTTGATTGAAGCGCACCTTGCATATACCCCGCCGCCTTTCCCGGATCAGGCAGCGGTGCCCGCACGCCATGCAGCGCACGGCCCTATCCGGGAACCGCTCATACAATTCTCCTGGCGCGGTCAGCGCACCGAGGGTCTTGTCAAGGGAAGACATGCCTGTTGGCGAGGATTATATCACCCGCTCGAAGGAACTCCCGGAGGTGTACAATCATGGCATGCTCTCCATCGCCATCCAGGCCGGCGGTCGTTCCAGCCGCATGGGGCACGACAAGGCGCTCATCTCTCTCGCCGGGCGCCCGCTGATCGAACATGTGCTGGAGCGGATCGAGGGCTTGGCGGACGATCTATTGATCACCACCAACCACCCGGAGTCCCTCCGCTATTTGGGGCTTCGGCTCGTGTCTGACGCCGAGCCCGGGGCCGGCGCGCTGCAAGGCCTGCGAACGGCGCTCGCCCACGCTCAGGGAAGCGATCTGCTCGTGATCGCCTGCGATATGCCCTTCATGCCGCGTCCGCTGCTGGAGCATATTATCGCCCGCCGGGGCCTAGCAGATATCGTCGTGCCCCGCAGAGGGATGCACTTTGAGCCGCTCCTGGCTCTCTACCGGCGCGAATCCTGCCTGCCGGCTGTCGAAGCAGCTCTGGCGCGTGGTGAGCAGAGGATGGTCAGCTTCTATGCCGGCCTCGATATCCTGGCCATAGAAGGCGGGGAGCTGGCCCAACTCGATCCCGATGGCCAAGCCTTCTTCAACATTAACACACCCCAGGACCTCGCCCGCGCCGAGGCGCTGCTGGCAAGGGCCTAGGCATGGCCCCGGCTGAGGGACGACAGCGCCGCACGGCCTATGGGTTGTGAGCAAACAGGGTGGGGGCAACAGCCGGCTAAACACAGACAAGCATCTAGGTGAGGGGGGCACCCAGATGCCTGCCTGTGATTGCAAATATAATCACAATTTTCGCTGGCGTCAAGAGAACTTCGGGCAATTTGTCTCCCGCCAGTTAATCGCCCCCTTCTCCGGCCGAAACGCCCGGCCCGAAGGTGATGGTTGTCATGCATAATGGGAAGGAAGCCACTTCGGAACCCAAGCGCCTGGCTTCTACACTAGATGGCACACGCAACCCGGATCAAGCCATGGTGCAGCCCAACATCCTGAGCGGCATGCCACTCTTCCAGGGACTCGAGCGGCAGGATCTCGATCTCCTGGCGGACCGATTCCATGCCGAGACCTTTTCGGCCGGGGAGGTCATCTTCCTCCAGGGGGCCCGCGCCGACAAGTTCTACGCCGTCATCTCGGGAAAGGTGGCCATCCGCTTCAAGCCCGAGGATGGCGATGTGATCAACGTCAGCGAGGTGGAAGCAGGCGGCGTCTTCGGCTGGTCCTCGGCTCTGGGCAGAAAGCGCTATACCTCATGCGCAGTGTGCCTTGAACCCACCGAAGCCCTTAGCATCCGGGGGGTAGAACTGCGGGAGATGATCGAACAACACCCCGAGACCGGTGTGATGATCCTTGAGCGCCTGGCCGAGGTGATTGCCCAGCGTCTGCAGAGCACACACGAGAAGGTCATCGATCTGCTGCGCGCCGGCATCCACTCCTAGGCCGGCCGCCTATCAGGGAGGAGATTCGATGGAGCTGGCCAATCACGAACATGCCTCCCAAGTCCCCGCGCAGGAACGCATGCGGGCTCTTATCGAGACCATCAGTTCCTACATCGAGCACTATCATGGCGGATCGGTCGAGATGGTCGACTTCGATGGGAAGGTCCTGAAAGTTCGTCTGGGCGGGGCCTGCGAGACCTGTGCCCTTTCAAAGGGAACCCTCCACGGCTGGGTGGAGGGCTCTGTGCGCCAGTTCTTCCCCGATCTGGAGCGCGTCGAAGCCGTGTAACTCGGCGCCAGTTCTGATCTACTCAGCCTGAAACCTCGCCGCCCCGCGCCAAGTGTCAGGTCGCGCGCGAAAGTTCCTCCAGGAAGCTATCGATGGCCCGCAAGGCCTCCTTCGGGTCCCTGTAGGCCTGCACACGCAGGCCAGCGCTGCGGTTCCCAGTAATCATTTTGGACACCGGGACACCCTCCCGGTGACAGCAAAGCACCGGCTTGCCCTGGCCGAGCGCATAGGCGATCTCGTAGCCCACCCCGTGCGATGGGGTGCTGACTTCGGCAACCACGGCGTCGCAGGCATCGATCCACTCGATATCCCTGGTGTAGACCTCCTCAGGATCAACCACGCGTTCGAGCGACATGACCTCCGGGTGAGCCAGGTGAGCGGTGGGCACCTCATGTCCCTGCGCGAGCAGGTAGTCCACGATGATCGCATAGATGGCCTCATATGCGCGGCCGCCTGTGAGAGAGCAGGAGAAGTAGATATTCAGCATTGGGATGCAGCCCCTCTGAGCTCGTTCCTCTGCTTCGATGGGCGCCATCATACCATGCCGCGCTCTGCAAGATATACTCCCTGCCCAGGCACGCCATCCGCAGATCAGCGGTCCGGTTTGGTTCCGCCCCATACCTATGCTAAGATCAATGGCATACGGAGGCACCCATGGTGGACACTCGCGATCCCATCCGCTACATGCAGGGCGAATTGACACGTCTACGCCAGGAAAATCAGGAACTCAAGGAAGAATTGACCGCCCTGCGCTCAGCCATCCGCGGGCTCAGTGCCCTCCAGGAAATCATCCAGCGCGTCACCCCCGATGTGAACCCCATTCTCCTGCTCGACGACCTGCTGGGTTCCGTCCTCGACGTTCTGGGCGCCAGCGATGGGTCCCTGCTCCTGCTCGACGAAGAGACGGAGGAGTTGGTTTTCGCCATTGTCCACGGAGATGCCCGGGACCGCCTGCGCGGCTATCGCCTGCCTCCAGGCCGCGGCATCGCCGGGTGGGTGGCCGACCAGCGTGAACCCGCGATCGTCCACGACGTGCGAAAGGATCCGCGCTTCTTCCCTCAGGTGGATGAAACCTTCGGCTTCTACACTCAGACGCTGGCCTGCGTGCCCTTGCTCGATGGAGACCGTGTGCTGGGAGTGATCGAAGCCGTCAACAAGCAGGCCGAGCGTGAGTTCTCCGCCGAAGACCACCATCTGCTCCTGGTGGTAGCCCAGCTCGCCGCGGCTGCCATCCAGCGAGCCGAACGCTTTGCTGCGGGTGAGGGCTAGGTCCGCAGCTTCGCATCCAATGCTGATCCCAGCCGTTGGACGATCCTGGCACGGACCGCGGTAACTTCTTCATCGGTGAGGGTGCGGTCCTCAGCCTGGTAGACCAGCGCGTAGGCCAAACTCTTCTTCCCAGGTCCGATCTGGTCGCCTCGATAGAGATCGAAGAGGCGCACCTCCTCGAGCAACGCTCCCCCCGCCTCCTTGATGACGCGCATGACCTCCTCTGCAGGGACGCTCTCGTCGACGACCACAGCCAGATCTTCATAGACGGGTGGGAAGGCCTTGATCGTCCGCACTTCCACGGCGTAGGGGCGGGCTTCCAGCAGGGGCGCCAACGCCAGCTCGGCGGCGATCAGCGGGCTTTCCCGCAGGTCATAGTTGCCCTTCACACGCGGGTGCAGCTCACCCATTATGCCTAGAGGCGATTCATCCAACAGTACACGGGCACATTTCCCGGGGTGAAAGCGTGCATCCTGATGGGGTTCAAAGCGCAAGGGGGGGAGATGCAACCCCTCGGCCAGGCCTTCCAGGATGCCTTTCAGATCGTAGAAGTCCATCCATTCGCGGTCGCTTACCTGCCAGCCTTCGAGGTTTCGTGGTCCTGTCAGCACTAGGCCCAGATAGAGGGGTTCTTCCGGCAATGCTTCCCCCGCCTCTGGTAGAAAGACCGGGCCGATCTCGAAGATCGCCAGGCGGTCTCTCAACTTGGCGTTCTGTTCGGCGATCTCAAGCAGGCTGGCGAGCAGGCTTCGCCGCATGACAGTCCGGTCGGCGCTGATGGGATTCTCCAGCCGCACGTAGGGTCCGGCCTTCACGCCTCCGTCTTCCGGCCATTGGCGCGCTTCTTTCTCCGGCGTCGTCAGACGATAGGTTACGACCTCTTGCAGACCCAGGCCGGCCAGTTGGTCACGCACGGCCTCTTCCGCTTCGAGGGCACGCTCCGGATGGGGAGGCGGAAGCTCATCCGCAATCCTTGTCTCAGGGATGCGGTCGTATCCATAGATGCGGGCGATCTCCTCCATGAGATCCGCCTTGCCCACGATGCCTTCGCCTATATCCAGCCGGTGATCGGGTGTGACCGCTTCGATCTGCTCTCCATCGATGCTCACTTCAAAACCGAGCGGCCCAAGGAGGCCCGCAACTTCACCAGGCTTCAATTCGATGCCGAGCCAGCGGCGGATATCCTGCGCGTCCAGCCTCACTCGCGTGGGTTCATAGGGCTTGGGGTAGGCATCCACCAGCCCTTCGGCGATCTCCCCCCCGGCGAGCTGCTGCATCAGCGCCAGGCCGCGGCGCACACCCCTCTCCGCCATGGCCGGGTGGACGCCACGCTCGAAGCGCCAGGAGGCCTCGGAGATGAGGTTCTGCGAGGTAGCCGTGCGACGGATGTGGACCGGATTCCAGGTGGCGCCCTCCAGCAGCACCCTGCGGGTCTTCTCGGTGACCTCCGTCTCTGCGCCTCCCATCACCCCCGCCAGCGAGAGCGGACCCGCCTGATCTGCCACCAGGATGGTGAACTCATCCAGTTGGCGCTCCACACCATCCAGGGTGACCAGGCGCTCGCCCGGCTCGGGAAGCCGGGTGATGATCCTTGGCGCCTGGCCGCCGGCGCGCTCTACAAGCAGGTCATAATCGAAGGCGTGCAGGGGCTCACCAATTTCGAGCATCGCATAATTGGTCGCATCTACGATATTGTTGATCGGCCGCATGCCTGCCATGCGCAGGCGGAGCTGGATCCGGTATGGGCTGGGTCCCACCTGCACTCCCTCTAGCAGCCCGAGCACGAAGCGCGGGTTGAGCTCAGGATCGCCTATCTCGAGCGCCACCCGGCCACCGATGGGCGGTCCTTGCCATGGAACGTCAAAGGAGGGTTCACGCAGCCTCGCCCCGGTTAGCGCCGCCACTTCACGCGCCACCCCCAGAATGTTGGCGTCGCGGGCCATATTCGGCGTCAGCGTGATATCCAGGACCACATCCCCCATGTAGTCCGCCAGAGGCATGCCCGTGGGGGCATCGGTATCCAGCAGGATCACCCCTTCATGCTCCTCCGAGATGCCTAGCTCTTTCTCGGAGCAGGCCATCGAATAGGATTCCACACCGCGAATCTTCGCCCGCCTAAGAGTGAAAATCTGGGCGCCCGGCTGATGCCCATCATAGATACGAGCCCCCTCCCGCGCATAGGCCACTTTAAGGGGAGGATCCAGCGGCCCCTGCCCCAGGTAGGGGAACAGATTGGGCGCGCCAGTCAGCACCGTGTGTTCCTGGTCGCCATCGAATAGCCGGCAAAGCACCAGACGGTCTGCGTTGGGGTGGGGCACCACCTCCCGAATCTCGCCCACCACAATCTTCTCCCGATCCCAAGCCAGGCCGGTCACATTGGCCTCGATCGACCGCCCCGTGGACGTGTGGCCTGGGATGGACTCCTCCGGCATCGGCAGGCCCACAAAGCGCACTTCCTCCACCTCCAGCCCGGCCAGCGTCAACCGGTGCGACAACTCAGACACGCTGAGGTCGATATCGACGAATTCCTTGAGCCATGATAGGGGCACTTTCATCAGCTCTGCTCCTTCCTAAGCCTGAACTCTCTCACCCATCGCCACAGGCCCTGCGCAGCCTTAGAATTGCTCCAGGAATCGCAGGTCGTTGCCCCAGAAATAGCGGATATCCGGGATACGGTGGATATTCATCGCCAGCCGCTCCGTGCCGAGCCCGAACGCGAAGCCCGAGACCTCCTCTGGGTCATACCCGCCGTTGGTCAGCACGATCGGGTGGACCATGCCGCAGCCCAGCACCTCCAGCCAACCGGTCTTCTTGCAGACCACACAACCCTCGCCGCCGCAGACGAAGCACTCGATGTCCATCTCCGCCGAAGGCTCGGTGAAGGGGAAGTGGGCGGCGCGGAAGCGAGTCTTCACCCCCGTGCCGTAGAGGCGCTGCGCGAAGGTCACCAGCGTTCCCTTTAGGTCCGCAAAGGTGATATGCTTGCCGACCGCCAATCCTTCCACCTGGTTGAATTGGATCTCGGACCGGGCGGTGACCTGCTCATAGCGGTAGCACATCCCGGGCAGCACCACCCGGATGGGCTCCGGGGCCCGCTCGCGCATCACCCGGATCTGCCCCGGGGAGGTATGCGTGCGCAGCAGGACCCCGGGCTGGGTCGTATAGAACGTGTCCCACAAGTCGCGTGCCGGATGGTGGGCGGGGATGTTCAGCAATTCGAAGTTGTGGACTTCGGTCTCGACTTCAGGCGAGCGGTAGATTTGGAAACCCATCTCGACGAAGATCGAGAGCACCCGGCGCATGATCTGCTGCGCGGGGTGGATGCGGCCGCGCGGCAGCGGCCGGCCTGGGAGGCTCACGTCCAGCCGCTCCTCCCGCAGGTTGCGCTCGAGCGCCGCTGCCTGCAAGGCTTCCAGGCGATTCTGATAGGCCGCTTCGAGGCGCCGCTTCACTTCATTGGCGCGACGGCCCACCGCTGGGCGCTTCTGCTTGGGAAGGTCCCGCAAGCCCTCGGTGATGCGGCCCAGCTCCGCCGAACGGCCCAGGAATTGGACCTTCCATGCCTGGAGAGCCTCCTCGTCGGACACCTCCTCCAGTGCCTTCAGGGCCTCAACCTCGAGACGATCTAATCGCTTAAGCAGCATCGTGACTCTCCTTCACCTGAAGGATCTGCACACCCTGTGCAACCCCTGCAGCAAAGCAAATCTCCCGCCCCATTCAAGGGACGGGAGTTCTTCCCGCGGTACCACCCTTGTTGACCCCTTCGGGGCCCACTCTATCCAGCAGCCAGACAGGACCTCACCGGTTCGATCTGGCGACCGGCTCCCCTGCGCTAACGGTGGGGCTCCGGCCCGGACTACTGATCCCGCCGTATGGCAGGATGTTCCCCCGGGCGGCTCAGGAGGGAACTTCGGCGGGGTTCCTCCGGGCTGGGGTTCCAGCCACGCCCCGGCCTCTCTGGCGGTCTCCGCCCGCCTACTTTCCTCCGTCCCAGCCTTTGGACGGCTTTCTCCATTATGCCCATTTCGAACCGCCTGTCAATAGATCTGACTCCCTGCCCAGCCGTTAGATCGCGATCCATCCTGCCATCGACAATCTCTGCACAGGCTCACTCTTGGAGAAATCGAGTGGCCGCCTGGCGGAACGAAATCGGACGGATTCGATTTGCACGCACGGGCATTGGCTGATATATTTCAACACACGGTAGCGCGAGGATTATCCCCCGCATAGCCAGAGAGCGGTCCGCTCTCACTCTTTAGAAAGGGACGGTTGTCGGCTATTAAGATTTGCGCTGGATTTTGGAACAAGCTCTTAAGTGAGAGACCCTCGCAGAATTAAGTAGCGTCATTTCCCACGCAACTGCCCCCAGAACCTTCGCCATGTTGATCCATGTCATTTTGGCGCTTTCTATCATCTTTCAATTCGTCGCCGCGATCGCTGCGATACGATTGATCTTCGTCACCCGGCGAAGGGCGGGATGGCTGGCGATCGCTACCGGCATTCTTCTCATGACCATCCGCCGGTCCATTACCCTTGTGCGATCGCTCGCAGGTGAGGCCGCCATTCAGCCGGACCCGGCCGCCGAACTCGTCGCATTGATCACCTCGGCACTCATGCTGGCCGGAATCGTCTGGATCGGCCCTTTGTTCACATCTATCCAAAGGATGAATGATGCCCTCCGGCGAACCACGCGCGCCTGGAGAACGCTGAGCGAGTGCAATCAAGCCACCGCCCGCACTCGCAGCGAGCAGGAATTGGTGCAGGAAATCTGCCGCATCCTCGTGGAAGCGGGCGGCTACCGATTCGCATGGGTGGGATTGGCCCAGCAGGATGAGGACAAGAGCGTGCGGCCCGTCGCCCAATACGGGTTCGAGCAGGGCTATTTGGAAAGTCTGAAACTCACCTGGTCCGACACCGAGAGGGGCCGCGGCCCCACGGGAACGGCTATCCGCACGCGTGAGCCTTGCGTTGCACGCCATATCGCCTCGGATCCTGATTACGAACCCTGGCGGGACGAAGCCCTGCGGCGGGGCTATCAATCATCGGTGGCCCTTCCCCTTCTCGTGAACGGGGAAGCCTTCGGTGCATTGAACCTATATGCAGCCGAGCCCGATGCCTTTGACACCGATGAGATTGATCTCCTCCAGATATTGGCGAACGACCTCTCCTATGGAATCGCATCGCTAAGAGTGAGCAAAGCGCATGAAGAGGCGACGCGCGAAGTGCAAAGACTCGAGCAATTCAACGAGGAGATCTTGCAGAACCTGGTCGCAGGAATCATGGTGCAGGACGCGAATCTCAACATCGAATATGCCAACCCTGCAGCCGCGCGAATGCTCGGATACCGTCCGGAGGAGCTTGTTGGTCGGCATTGGACTTCGATCCTGCCTGAGGATCAGCACAGGATCGTCCAGGAGGCGGATGAACGCCGGAAGCGCGGCGCGAGGGACCAACACGTCCTTGAGCTTCTGCACAAGGACGGAAGCCGCATCCCTATGCTGGTGAGCGGGAGTCCACGGATCATCGACGGCCGGTTTTGCGGAACCTTCGCCGTTTTCACGGACATCAGCGATCTCATGCAGGCCGAAAAGGCGCTGAGGGAAAGCGAGGAGAGATTCCGGATCGTGACGGAAGGTTCCCTCGCAGGAGTCTATATTATCCAAGACGAAACAATCCAATACGCCAATCCGGCCATGGGTGAAATCTTCGGCTATGAACCCGAGGAGATCATCGGAAAGATGAATGTAGCCGATCTCATCCACCCGGAGGATCTGCCGCTCGGGGCCGAGAGCCTGAGAAAGAGGCCGGAGGGAGAAGGGGATTCCCTGCCATATCACCTACGCGGGGTCCGTAAAGATCGCTCCATCATCCATTGCGAGATCTTGGCTCGTCGCGCCGATTTTCGGGGCAAGCCTGCCATCATCGGCACGGTTATCGACATCACGGACCGCGTGCGGTACGAACATCAGATCGAGCGGCAGCTGAGCCAATTGGAAGCCCTCCGGAAGATCGACCTGGCGATTACCGCGAGCCTGGACCCGCGCGTCACGTTCGATGTGCTGTTGTCCCAGGTCACCGAGCAGCTGGGGATCGATGCGGCCGACATCCTGGTGTTCGATCAGAACACGCAAACGCTGAATTTCGCCGCGGGCAGGGGCTTTCGCACGGAAGCGCTGCGGCATACGCACCTCCGGATTGGCGAAGGCAACGCCGGGAAGGCGGCCCTCGATCGGCAAATCGTGATCATCCCCAACTTGCGGGAGACCGAAAATAGCCTGAGCCGGGCTCCGCTCATCTCCGATGAGGGCTTCATCGCCTATTATGCTGTGCCTTTGATCGCCAAAGGCACCATCCAGGGCGTGATGGAGATCTTCCACCGGAGGCCGATATCTCCCAATTCAGAATGGCTGGGCTTCCTGGAGGCCCTGGCCAGCCAGGCGGCCATCGCCATCGACAACGCCATGCTCTTCGATGAATTGAGCCGCTCGAACACCGATTTACTCCGAGCCTACGATAGCACCATTGAAGGATGGGCACGCGCCCTGGAGCTCAGGGACATGGAGACCGAAGGGCATTCGCAACGAGTGACCGAAATGACCCTGCGCCTGGCCAGAAGGTTCGGTATCGATGGTCCCGAGCTGATGCATATTCGCAGGGGCGCCCTCCTGCACGATATCGGGAAGATGGGCATCCCCGACGCCATTCTCAACAAACCCGGCGCCCTCTCTGATGAGGAATGGGAGATCATGCGCAAGCATCCGGTCTACGCCTATGAGATGCTCTCTCCCATCCAGTATCTGCGCCCGGCTCTGGAGATCCCTTACTGCCACCACGAGAAGTGGGACGGCAGCGGCTACCCGCAGGGCTTGAAGGGTGAGGACATCCCCCTGCCGGCAAGGATCTTCGCGGTGGTCGATGTGTGGGACGCCTTGCGCTCAGACCGGCCCTATCGTGCGGCGTGGCCGGATGAAAAGGCGCTCGGCTACATTCAGGAGCAATCGGGTAAGCACTTCGATCCCAGAGTGGTTGAGCTTTTCTTTGACAGCGTGAGCAGTAGAACGCCCCCGGCATAAGACCCTCGAAAGCTTGTCACACCGCTGTATCGAGCCTTCGAGCTCCCTCGACTAGCAAGCGACACGCGGGCGCGTATCGGCGCTCATCGTATAATCGCTCTCATGCCGGGAAGAGACCCTCACACTTTCACCCCAGCAAGTTGGGCACGGATAGTCACCTCGATCTTGGGGATATTGTGCCTCCCCATGCTACCCACAGCCTGCGCCGCGCCAAGAGATGCTCCACTTCTGCACAGCATCACCCCTACTCAGCTCCCGGCCTCGCCCACACCCAGGCCGGCCACAGAGAGATCAATCCCCGCCTCGCCCTCGCCAGCGAGTGTGATCCTGGGATTGCCAGGCGAACAGCTTGCCCCGCATTACACGCGGGGGATTTCCTCCTGCTCGCGGCAGCTTTCCCGGGTCTGGGAGCTACAGGTGCGCAAGTATGATAATGGCGCTCTGCTCGCTGGTGCGGCGGACGTATGGCTTGCCCCCGATGAGAAGGGCCTGCCTGTAGCCCAATGGCCGATTGCGCTGGCCGTCCCCTTCGCAAGTGATTGGCGGGAGCTCACCCTCGAGGAGGCCCAAAGGATCATGACGGAAGGATCGCCTTTCGTGGCCGTCATGCCCTGGGAGGCGCTGAAACCCTCCTTGCGCTCCCTGCGCGTGGACAGCCTGCATCCCAGCGAGCCGGGCTACCCCCTTGTGGAGACGTGGTCCCTGTATGCAAGGCCGGGCCTAGAACCCCTCGTCCAGGCGCTCTCCCCGTGCCTTCAGACGGCGCTCGCTCCCGAGCCCGCCTTGCACCTCGCCGCCGTGGGCGATGTGATGCTCGACAGAAGCCTCGGCGAGAGGTTGCGCGCCGGCGACCTGGCCTACCCCTTCGCGGCCGTGCAACCGCTGCTCACGGCGCCTGATCTCACGATCGGCAACCTAGAATCGGGGCTCGGTAGGGGCGGCCGGCCCGAGGACAAAGGATACGTCTTCCGCGCCCCGCCTGAGGCGGCCTCGGCCCTGGCGCAGGCCGGTTTCGATCTGCTTACTTTGGCAAACAACCACGCCATGGATTACGGGGTGGAGGGCCTGCTGGAGGCGCTCCAATGGCTCCACGCGGCCGGCCTGGCTACCGCCGGAGCCGGCGAGAATGCGGAGGCGGCCCATCGCCCAGCCATGCTCGAGGTGCAGGGGCTCAAGCTGGCATTCCTGGCCTACGTCGATGTGCCCGCCGAGGTGCGCGGTTTCGACACCCGCAGGTGGCAGGCCACGGCGGAGCGGCCCGGCGTGGCCTGGGCGGAGCCCGCCAGGATCCAGTCCGACGTCCAGGCTGCGAGCCGGCAGGCCGACGCGGTGATCGTCCTGCTTCACAGCGGATATGAGTATGTGCCTCAGCCCAGCCCGCCTCAGCAGGCGGTCGCCCAGGCGGCGCTGGAGGCGGGCGCCGTGCTGGTGATCGGGCACCACGCCCATGTCCTGCAGCCGGTTGAGTTCTACGGAAGGAGAGTGATCGCCTTTGGTCTGGGCAACTTTGCCTTCGAGGATGCCGGCCCGCCTATGAGCGCCATCTTGAACGTCTGGCTGGATGCCGATGGCGTGCGCGAGATCGGCTTTACACCCATCTGGATCGAAGCAGACGGCCGTCCGCGACCCGTTACACCGGAGGAGGCCCGGGACATCCACGCCAGATTACAGGAGCTGGCCCATGAACCGCAACCCTAGCCGCATGCGCCAGGCCGCTGGCGCCAAGCCCCATCCGGAAAAAGGTTATTGACATAGGTCTATTTATTTAGTACAATTGTTCTAGTCCCGATGGGCGCACAAAAGGCCGTCACGACCACACGGGTCGGAACCGAACGAAGACCCCCATCGGCAAGGAGATCCCCATGTTCCATAAAGTGATTCTGGTTGGCAATCTCGGCCGCGACCCCGAGATGCGCTACACGCCTAGCGGTCAGGCGGTGACCAATCTGTCCGTCGCCACCAGCCGCCGCTACACCGACAGCTCCGGCGAAGCGCGCGACGAAACCATCTGGTTCCGCGTGGCCGTCTGGGGCCGCCAGGCAGAGGCCTGCCACCAATACCTGCGCAAGGGTCGCCAGGTCCTCGTGGAGGGCCGCCTCGTCGGCGACGAGAACGGCAACCCCCGCATCTGGACCCGCCAGGACGGAACGCCCGCCGCCTCTTTCGAGATCAATGCGCAGACCGTCCGCTTTCTCGGCGGAAGGGGCGACACCGCCTTCGCCTCGGACGAAACCACCACGATGGCGCCCACGCCCGAGAGCGAAGAGGACATCCCCTTCTAGTCCACAATCAAGCGTGCTCGGCCCGTTTGCGGGCCGAGCACCTCTTTCCAGGGAGCCACGAACCATGACCGCTCAGCCGAAACAACCGCCCCGGGGTGGCCGCATGCCGATTCAACTGCCAGCCGACCTTCGGCCCACCTACGCCAACTTCGCCCTGATCACAAACTCCCGCTCGGAGATCGTGATCGACTTCGCACAGATCATGCCCCAGGTCCCCCAGGCGCGCGTGCAGGCGCGCATCATCATGACCTCGCTGAACGCCAAGCTGCTGCACCGGGCGCTCGGCGAGCACCTTTCCCGCTTCGAGAACCAGTTTGGCGAAATTGTCCTGCCAGAGGGGAATTCGCTGGCCGATCAGCTCTTCCGATCACCCCATGACGAACCTGAAGGGGAGGCCTAGGCCATGGAAAAATTGGAAAACATCGGCGATCGTATCCGACAGCACCTGGAAGAGAAGAACGCTGCCCGCGACCGCGCCCTCCAGCATTCCCGTACGCTGATCCGAAACTGCTCGAAGGCCATTCGCGCCATCCACCGGGAGGAGTTCCAGCATGCACGTGACTACCTGCAGGCGGCCCGGGACTTGGTGGCTAAGCTGAAGGCCGAATTGGAGCCCTACCCAGACCTCTACCATGCGGGGTACACCCGGTCAGCCTTGAAGGAATATGCCGAGGCCAATATCGTCTTGGCGCTGATCACTGAGGACCGGCTGCCGGATCCCGATGCCTTGGGCGTGGACTACATCCCCTACCTGGGTGGACTGGGCGAAGCCGCCGGGGAACTTCGCCGGCGCATCCTGGACATCGTCCGCCACGGCCGTCAGCAAGAGGCCGAGCAACTGCTGGACTACATGGATGAGATCTATGGCCTGCTGGTGACGATCGATTTCCCGGACGCCCTGACCAACAACCTGCGGCGCACAACCGATATGGTGCGGGGGGTAACCGAACGCACTCGCGGTGATCTGACCACCAGTTTCCAGCAAGGGGAATTGAAGCGGGCTCTCGAATCGGTTGAGAAAAAGCTCAAGGAGCAGGGTCTTTGACCGCGGCCCTGCGCATCGGATTTCTGGGCCGGTAGGCGCCCTTCCAGCGCGTATAATTAGCTTTATGAGCTCAACCCTGCCTCCGCCCCAGCGCATCGCCATCGCCATCCACCCGAAGATGCAGGATGGATGGCCAGCCGCCGAAGAGATCAACGCCTTCCTTCGGCAGCGCGGCCTGCAGGCCTGGCACGCATCGCTCTACGATGAGGACCTGCGGAGCCGTATTCAGCGCAGGGGCTGTGATCTGCTAATCGCCCTTGGCGGCGACGGCACCATGCTTCGCGCCGGGCATTTATGCGCGCCCTCGGGCATCCCCATCCTGGGCATCAATCTCGGCGGGCTGGGCTTCCTTATTGAGGTGGGCCGCACCGCCTGGAAAGAGGCGCTCGAGCGCATCCTGCAGGGCGATTACTGGCTGGAGCAGCGCATGATGCTGCGCGCTATGCACTACCGTGGGAACGATCTACTGGGGGCATGGGATGTTCTCAACGAGTGCGTCATCGGCCGCGGCGAGATGGTCCGGCCGGTGCGCCTTACGGCCGAGATCGATGGACACCGGTTGACAACCTACGTCGCCGACGCTTTGATCGTCGCCACCCCTACCGGCTCTACCGCCTACGCCCTCGCCGCCGGCGGTCCCATCTTGCCGCCCGAGATCCGCAATATCCTGCTCGTGCCGGTGGCGCCGCATCTCTCCGTCGACCGCGCCATCGTGCTCCACGAAGGCTCCCAGGTGCGCATCACCGTGCGTACCGATCATCAAGCCGCCTTGAGCCTGGATGGACAGGAGCTGGTGCGGATGCAGGATGGCGATTGGGTACACGCTTTCGCCAGCGATCATAGCGTGGAGTTCGTGCGCCTTCAGGATCCTGATTACTTCTACCGCAACCTCACTTCGCGCATGAATCAGAACCCATCCGCAACGGAGGCTCGATGACCGAAAGCGCAATCTACTGCGCCAATCACCCGCAACGGGAAACCGCCTTGCGCTGCAGCAAATGTGGCAAACCCATCTGCGCGCAATGTGCCGTGCGGACGCCTGTTGGCTATCGCTGCCGGGAATGTGTGCGCAATCAGCAACGCATCTTCAATACCTCGCGGCCCTACGATTTCCCGCTGGCAGGGCTCCTGGCGCTGGTGGGCGTTGGATTGGCGATTATATTCCTTAATTTCCTGGGTTTCTGGGGGTTGTTCCTGGCACCGGTTGTGGGCGGAGGCATCGCCGAGGTCATCCGCTGGGCCGTCCGTCGGCGGCGGCACCGCTGGCTCCCGGCCGCCGCGGCCTGCGGCGGCGCACTTGGCGCACTCGTCTATCTCCTGAATCAAGGCCTGCCCCTGCTCTTGCTGGGCCTCTATGGCGGAGACCTCCCGCCCGGCTACCTAGTGAGCGCGCTGATTCGGATTGCCTGGCCGCTGGCCTACGCCGGCCTCATCATCACGACTATGTTCTACCGGCTGCGAGGGATTCAGCTCTAGGCTGAGCCATGCTGCAAGAACTGCGGGTTCGCGATTTCGCCATTATCGAAGATCTCCACCTGGTTCTGGGTGGCGGCTTCATCGTGTTCACCGGCGAGACCGGCGCCGGCAAATCCATCATCATTGATGCCATGGAGATGCTCTTGGGCGGCAGGGCCGATAGCACCGCCGTCCGGGCCGGCGCCGATGCCGCCCTCATCGAAGGCATCTTTGCCCTGGACGAAGCCATCCGCCCCAAGGTCCATCGCCTTCTCCAGGCCGAAGACCTGCTCGAGGATCCCGCGACGCTGATCCTCAGCCGCGAAATCCGCCGCGAGGGGCGTAATATCTGCCGCATCAACGGCCGCGTCGCCACGCTGGGGCTGCTCTCATCCCTCGGTGAGTGGCTCGTCGATGTCCATGGGCAATCGGAGCACCTGAGCCTGCGGCGCGTGTCGGCGCACATCAACCTGCTGGACCGTTTTGCTCACCTCGAAGAGGCGCGTGCCCGTTTCCAGGCGCTCTTCCGCGATTTGCGGCATGTCCGGGAAGAACTTGCCGCGCTTCGCCAGCAGGAGCAGGAGCTGGCCCAGCGCGCCGACTACCTGCGTTATCAAATCCAGGAGATCGAAGCCGCCCGGCTCCAGCCCGATGAGGAGCAGGGGTTGCTCGAAGAGCGCAACCGGCTTGCCAACGCTGAGCGCCTGGCGCGCTTGGCCGTTCAGGCCCTCGAGGCGCTCGACAGCAGCCAGGACCAGACCCCGGGTGCCCGCGACATGCTTGGGCAGGCTGCGGTCTCGCTTGACAAATTGGCCCAATTGGACAGCAGCATGGAGGCTCTGCACGCGGAGGCCCAGGCCCTGATCGAGGGCACTGGCGACCTCGCCCGCAGACTGCGCCTCTACCAGGAGGCGCTCGAATTCAACCCGGGCCGCCTGGATGAGGTCGAGGAGCGGCTGGCACTCATCTCCGACTTGAAACGCAAGTACGGGGGCACCCTCGAGCAGGTGATCGCCAGGGAAGAGCAGGCACGCCACGAGCTGGAGAATCTCACGAACTCCACAGAGCGCATGGCCGTCCTTGCAGGTGAAGAGGCCTCCTTGCTGGAGCGTCTCGCCCAGGTAGGGCAGGAACTTTCCGAAGCCCGCCGTGAGGCCGGCGCACGCCTATCGGCGGCGATCGAGGCACAGCTCGAGGACTTGCGAATGCAGGGGGCCCGTTTCGGCCTTGACATCCGCTGGGAAGAGGATCCGCAGGGCGCGCCGATCGACGGGCGCCGCGTGGCCCTCACGCCCTCCGGCCTCGATCGGGTGGAATTTCTGGTTGCTCCCAACCCCGGGGAAGGCCTCAAGCCCCTGGCGAAGATCGCCTCCGGCGGCGAGGCCTCCAGGCTGATGCTCGGGCTCAAGAGCGTGCTGGCCCAGGCTGACCACACTCCCACGCTGATCTTCGATGAGATCGACCAGGGCATCGGCGGCCGGGTGGGAGCCGTTGTGGGCCAGAAGCTCTGGGCCCTGGCCCGCGCCCACCAAGTGCTTTGCATCACCCACCTGCCTCAACTGGCCGCCTTCGGGGATTCGCATTTCCGCGTGGAGAAGATGGTCCGCGGCGGCCGAACCATCACCCATGTCCAGGCGCTCGCGGAGCAGGAGCGCATCGTCGAGATGGCCGTGATGCTGGGCGGGAACAACGACCCCAACCGCCAGAGCGCGGCCGAATTGCTTCGGGCTGCCACGCAGATCAAGGCGCAGGCCACCGGCTGAGCTCCAGCAATCCGAGAAAGCATAGGGGCTGTCCGCTTGTGAACGGACAGCCCCTTTTCTTGTCGGTCGCCGCAAGGTTGATCTACGCGCTGACTTCCTCTTCGATCTGCACCGGCGATTTGCTTTCCAGCCGCCGGAAGACTAGCCCCTGATCCGCATCGTGGTCGACGACCACGCGGCCGCCCTCCTGGAATTCGCCTCGCAGGATCTTCACCGATAGCGGGCTCTCGACGAACTTCTGCAAGGCTCGCTTGAGCGGCCGCGCCCCAAAATCTGGGTCGTAGCCTTCCTCCGCCAGCCACTCGCGCGCCGCCTCGGTAAGTTCGACGCTCAAGCCATGCTCTGCCAGTCGCTCGCGCACCTGGGCCATCTGCAGATCGACGATCTGCTTCATATCCTCCAGCGTGAGCTTTGAGAAGATAATCACCTCATCGATGCGGTTTAGGAACTCTGGGCGGAAGGTGTCCTTGAGCGCCCGCTCGATTTTCTCCTCCGCCACCTGCTCCTCGCCCTCGCCGGCCCGGTGGAACCCCAGCGTGCCGGAGCGCGTGACGAACTCTGTGCCGAGGTTGGAGGTCATGATCAGGACCGTATTCCGGAAATCCACGATCCGGCCCTGGCCATCCGTCAGGCGGCCGTCATCCAGGATCTGCAGCAGTGCATTCCAAACCTCCGGATGAGCTTTCTCGATCTCATCGAAGAGCACCACCCGGTACGGGCGGCGGCGCACAGCCTCGGTCAATTGTCCGCCCTCCTCATAGCCCACGTAGCCGGGGGGAGCGCCGAACAGGCGCGAGACGGTGTGTTGCTCGCGGTATTCGCTCATATCGACGCGCACCAGCGCGTCCTCATCATCGAAGAGGAACTCGGCCAGCGCCTTGGCCATCTCGGTTTTGCCCACGCCCGAGGAGCCCAGGAAGATGAACGAGCCGATGGGCCGGCGCGGATCCTTGAGCCCCGCGCGGGCGCGGCGGATCGCGTCTGCCAGGGCATGGATGGCTTCATCCTGGCCAACGATGCGTTCGTGCAGCCGCTCCTCCATGTGAAGCAGCTTCTCGGCCTCCGTTTCCATCACCTGGCTGGTGGGAATGCCCGTCCATTGCGCCACCACCTCGGCGATGTCGTTCACATCCACGACTTCATCCAGTTGGTGCTCGGCCTCCCAGGCGTCTCGCTTCTCCTGGAACTCCGTCTCCAGACGCAACCGCTGTGCCTTCATTTGCGCGGCACGCTCGTAGTCGCGTTCCAACCCGGCCTGCTCCTCCTCCGCCATCAGGCGGTCGATCTCGCCCTTGAGACTCTTGAGTTCGGGGGGCAGGGAGTAGAGCGCCACGCGCAGCTTGGCCGCGGCCTCATCGATCAGGTCAATGGCCTTATCCGGCAGGTGGCGGTCGGTCACATAGCGCTGGCTTAGACGGGCCGCGGCCACAAGCGCATCATCCGAAAAGCGCACCTTGTGGTGGGCCTCATAGCGGTCCCGTAGGCCCTGCAGCATCTCGATCGTCTCTTCGACCGAGGGCTCCTCCACGTACACCGGCGCGAAGCGTCGCTCGAGGGCGGCATCCTTTTCGATGTACTTATGGTACTCGTCAAGCGTGGTGGCGCCGATGCACTGCAATTCGCCCCTGGCCAGCGCAGGCTTGAGCATGTTGGAGGCGTCCATCGCCCCTTGAGCCGCGCCGGCGCCCACGACTGTGTGCAATTCGTCGATCATCAGGATGATCTCGCCCTCGGCGCGCTGGATCTCCTCGATGGCCGCCTTCAAGCGCTCCTCGAACTCGCCCCTGAATCTCGAGCCGGCGATCATAGCCCCCAGGTCCAGCGAGACCACGCGCTTGCCCATCAAGATCTCCGGCACGTCGTTGGTGGCGATCTTCTGGGCCAATCCCTCCACGATGGCAGTCTTGCCTACGCCGGCCTCGCCAATGAGCACCGGGTTGTTCTTGGTGCGGCGCGAGAGAATCTGGATCAGACGTAGAATCTCGTTGTCCCGGCCAATCACCGGATCGAGCTTACCTTCCTTGGCCAACTGGGTTAGGTCGCGAGAATACTTCTCCAGCGTCCGGTAGCGGGATTCGGCCTTCCGGTCGGTCACGCGCTGCCCACCGCGGATTTCCTTGATGGCATCATAAACGCGGTCCTTGGTGATACCCTCCTCACTCAAGAGCCGGGCGATGGCGGTGTTACGTTCGGAGAGGATCGCCAGAAAGATGTGTTCAGTGGAGATGTACTCATCGTTAAGGCGGTTGGCCTCTTCGTTGGCCATGTCGACCACGCGCTTCACCCTGGGTGTGATGAATATCTGGCCGGCGCCACCGCCGTAGATGTTGGCTTTGGGGCTGCTGCGAAGCTGCTGGTCGATGAGGGCCGTGAGCTGTTCGATATCGACGTTCAGCCTCTCCAGGATCTGGGAGATCACCCCCTGAGGCTGCTCGATGAGGGCCAGCAAGATGTGTTCGGTGTCAATTTGATTATGGCCGTAGCGCTGGATAATCTCTGCCGCGCGCTGGGCGGCATCCTGAGCGCGCTCGGTAAAGCGATCAAATCGCATCATAGGCGGTACCCTCCATATGCGCCCACACAGGCGCATATCTTATTCTGATTATATCCAGTCGCCCATTTTGCACCATTAGAAATGTCTATGAGAGATGCGCATACCCACGAAACCCGGTTGCAAGTCCAATTCCGCTGCGATCCTGGCAGTGTGGCCGCCGCAAGAATAGGGGCTTCTGCAAGACTCAGGCCTTGCGCTTCACCCCAAAGGCAATGCCGTCTCCGGCAGGGAAGACCGTGCTGATCAGCCGCGGATCTTCGGCCAACTGCCGGTTGAAGGCCCGCAGCGCAAGCGTGCGCGGGCGGCGGTCGGACTCATCCACCACAGCGCCGTGACTGAAGGCATTGTGCCCCGCAACGATACCACCCGCCCGGAGATGTTGGAGGCTCCACGCCAGATATTCCGGGTAGCCCTCCTTCTCCGCATCGATGAAGACGAAGTCGAAATGCCCCTCCGGTGCAAGATGCGGTAATTGCTTATGAGCATCGCCCACACGGATCTCCACCCGATCCGCGAGCCCCGCCATGCGCAAATGCTGGCGGGCGATCTCGGCCCGGTCCGATTCTTGCTCCAGGCTGATCAGGCGTCCGCCCTCGGCGAGGCCGCGGGCGATCCATGTGGTCGAATAACCTCCCAGCGTGCCTATCTCAAGTGCCAATCCCGCCCCCGAAACGGCCGCCAGGAATTGCAGGAAACGCCCCTCTTCGGGGCGCACCGTGATCTGCGGCAGCCCGCGTTCGGCTATGCCGGACCGAATGCAAGCCAGCACATCATCCTCGCGGGCAAACAGATCCCGTACGTAGGCTTCCAGAGCAACCTCATCATTCGCCATGTTGGGTCTCCCTCCTCCGAGCGTCCCCAACCTTTGTCCCGGGGCCCTGCACGGACCAACGGGCGCGCATTATACCCTTGCCCGGCGAATCCTCGCCCCGCTACAATCGCAGCCATGTCACCCGGCCCCGTGCAGGCGCTTCTACACTGGTGCCAACACCATGGCAGGGATTTGTCCTGGCGCCGAACCCGTGATCCCTATGCCATCTGGATCTCGGAGGCGATGCTTCAGCAGACGCGCGTCGAGACTGCGATCCCCTACTTCCGGCGCTGGATGGCGCGTTTCCCTGACCTGCGCACGCTTGCGCAGGCTGAACAGCATGAGGTGCTTGAGCTTTGGGAGGGCCTGGGCTACTGCCGCCGGGCGCACAGCCTCCACCGGGCAGCATGGATGGTGATGCAAGCTCACGGCGGGAAGTTGCCTCGTGATCAAGCCACGCTGAAGACGCTTCCCGGGATCGGACGCTACACGGCGGCTGCCATTCCCGCCCTGGCCTTCGACCAGGATGCACTGGCGCTTGACGGAAACTTGCGGCGGGTGATAGCCCGCTGGGGCGGCCTGGCCCTGGATCCCCGCACTTCCGAGGGCGAACGCCGCATCATGGAATGGGCCGAGGCGCTCATGCCACCATGGTCCTGATCCGTGATGGAAAAGTGCTTATCGGGCGCCGTCCGGAGGGTGTGCTACTCGGGGGCCTGTGGGAATTCCCGGGCGGCAAGCTAGAGGCGGGCGAGACCCTGGATGGCTGCCGCGGGAGATCTTTGAGCAATTGGAGGGGTGAATCCACATGAATGGGCAGGCTAGACCGCCAAATCGCCCGGCTCTTGCAACCCAGATCTTTTGGTGAGGTTCAGGGCGCGACTTGCCGGCTGCGATGCACGATATATATCCCCACAAGCACAACCGCGCCACCCAGCGCCTGTAAGGGCTGCAGCGGTTCACCCAACAAAGGCCCCGCCAGCAAGCCAGTCAGCACCGGCTGACCCAGCAATGTAGGAGCCACGGTCGTGGCCGGCAAGTGCCCTTGCGCATAGTTGATCGCCATCCAGCCCGCGCCCTGGCTGATTACGCCCAGGCCCAGCAGGCTCAGATAGGTGTGCGGCGCGTACCCACCCAAGGGATGAGCCAAGACCAGGTTGATCACCAGCAGCACCAGCGTGGCGCTGAGCGCCGAGAGCCAGAAGTAACTCAGGGCCGATAGCGAGCGCCGCCCGACCTGAGTGATTAGGAAATATCCACCATAGAACAGGCCCGCGAGCAGGCCCAGCAGAGTGCCTAGGCCCAATCTCATGGATTGCACTGCGTCCAGGCCGATGACGAACGTCGCCCCGGCGAGTGCCAGAGCCAAGCCCAACCAGAAGCGCACCGGCAGGCGCTCCCGCAAAACCAGCCAAGCTCCCAGCCCAACCCAGATCGGCGCTGTGTTCGCCAGCAGCGTGGGATTGGTGGCGCCGCTGAGCATCACGCCGGAGGACCAGAACGCCAGGTCCAGGGCGAAGAAGACCCCGCCGATGAGCGCCACCCGCGCCTCCCGCACCCGGAGACGGGGACGGCCTTGCCGTGAAGCCAGGTATGGGATCGTCAGCATCCCAAGCCCGATCGCCATGCGGTAGAACGCGGCCACCGTGCCGGGCACGCCTGCCCAGCGGACGAAAATGGCCGAGAAACCCAGCGCCGCCAGTCCACCTGCCAGGGCAAGGTAGGCTCGAAGCGGCACCGCCGTAGTATCTTGCGGGCTCAGCTTGTCTTCAGGCACAGGCGAAGCAGCCATCTGTCATTCTCGAAGGCGAGCCATTGTACCCGCCCGGCGGCAATCCTGCGATGGCTTCCACCCTCGCCACGCAGTTGGCCGCAGGCCAGAGCCAGCGCACAATCCCCTCCGAGATCAGGAGACCCTGATGCAGTTCGCCTTCCGCACGGGCCTTCGAAGCCAGGCGCTCGCTGATTGCATCCTCGAGGAGGTCGGGATGGCGCTCCTGCGCGGGACCGGCTTCGGCGCGCGCGCTGAGGGTTTCCTGCGGGTCTCCTTCGCGGCCGGCGTTTATGTGAACGAGGAAGCCTTGCGCCGCCTTGAACGCTTCTTCGCGCTCCTATGAGATCGGATCTGCCCGCCGCGACAATTCACGGCCGGTCCAGGTACCCTTGTTAGGCCAACTGAAGGAGTTCCTCATGTCCCGGCTGCCTCCCGCATTGGTGCTCTACTTCCTGGCACCCATCGTTGGCGAATTGCTCTCGGGCTCAGCCCCACCGACCGAGTTCTTCCACCCCTTTGGCTTGATCGTCCTGCCAGCTCTCTACGGTAGCGGCGCGCTGCTGGCGCGCGAGCTGGCCTTACGCTGGGGAAGGCGCTGGCCCTCAATCCTCACCTTGGGATTGGCCTACGGGATTCTCGAGGAGGGCTTGATGGTCAAGTCCTTCTTCGACCCACAATGGCCAGATCTGGGGCTCATGGCCACCTACGGCCGCTGGGCGGGTGTCAATTGGGTCTGGAGCCTTTCGCTCACGCTCTACCACGCGGTGGTGAGCATCGCCATTCCCATCCTACTGGTGGAACTGCTCTTTCCCGAGCGCCGCGATGAGCCCTGGCTCGGCCGCCGCGGGGCCATCGGTCTTTCGATCCTGCTCGTTTTGGATGTGCTCTTGGGTCTCTTCCTGATGACGCCCTATAAGCCCCCCCTCATCCCATACCTGCTGGCGCTGGTCGCCGTCGTCGTCCTCTTCCGGCAGGCCCGCCGGATGCCGTCCGCCTGGGGCCCATCAGGGGACAAACGTCCGTGGAAACCCCTCTGGACCGGCCTGACTTCCTTCGCGGGGATCTTGGCCTTCTTCTTCGGAAGCTGGGCGCTCCCCGAACTCGGCGCGCCCGTCTGGGCGACCATGTCCTATCTCATCCTTTTGGCCTGGGCGGTCTGGAAGATCATGCGCCGCGCCTCAGGGGAGAGCCATTGGGACGATTTGGGCCGATGGGCGGCCGCCAGCGGAGCCCTGGCCTTCTTCATCCTGCTCGGGCCGCTGATGGAGAACGACCCCTCCCGCACCGACAATCCCGCCGGCATGACCCTAGTGGCCATTGCCGCGGCGCTGGGATTGATCTGGCTGCGGGGAAGGATTCGCAGGCGCGAGCGGCTATCTTCGACGTAGTTCATCCATGCATCGTCATCCAAGGGAGAGAAACACAAGGCGAGGGCGCCCCATTTCAACAGATGCGCCCTCGCTGGCATCTCGGGAAGCAGCCCGAAACCTTCCTCCGCCCCCCGCATTATTGAAGGGTCTCGACTTGGATTCAAGCCGCCAAGCTGCCTGAAATGTGCCTACATCGGCTTCATGATGCGCATATCGAGCACTTTTTGGACCACGGGCGTGATCGCCTCGACGAGCGCCTCTTGATCCATATTCTCGACCTTGACGGTGATCTCACTGGTGCTGGCGTCCTCGCCGCGGGAGGTTACCAGCGCCAGGATGTTGCCACCCTGGTCGTAGATCGCCTTGGTGAGTTTGGCCAGCTCGCCGGGCACGTTGCGCACCAGTAGCGTCACCCGCACGCCCGGATCACGAGCGCCCATCAGCTCCAGAAAGATCTTGAACAGATCGGTCTCGGTGACAATGCCCACCAGCTTGCCGTCCCGCAGAACGGGCAGCCCGCCGATCTTGCGGTCGGCCATCAGCAGGGCGGCCTCCTCGATAGGCGTTTTCACGTCGACGGTCACAACTTCTGAGGTCATCACCTCGTCGACGGTGACCTTGCTCATCAGGTAATTGATTTCCCAGATGCTCAAACTGGTGGCCTGAGATGGCGAGGCCTTGAGGATATCGCTCTCCGAGACAATCCCGATCAGCTCGCCGCCCTTGTTTACCACCGGCAGACGCCGGATGCGCTCCTTGCGCATCAACTGATGGGCATCCATGATGGGGATATCGGGCTGCACAGTAATCACCGGGCGTGACATGCGTTCTTCAACAAGCATTGGAACCTCCCCTCCTCTGGGCTCTACAGCAAAGCGATATTCCCCCTGCCGGCCTTATCGATCAAATCACACCTAACTCCTTGCCGACATGCTCGAAAACCTCCACCCCCCGGTCCAGATCTTCCTCGCTGTGGGTGGCGCTGACCATCACCCGTATGCGGGCTTTGCCCTTGGGCACGGTCGGGTAGCCGATCGCCATAGCGAAGACTCCCTCCTCGAACAGCGCCTGGCTAAACTGCTGGGCGAGCGAGGCCTCGCCGAGCATAACCGGCACGATTGGGGTCTGCGTGAAGCCGGTGTCGAAGCCCAGCTCGCCCATCCGGGTCTTGAAGCGCTCGGTGTTGGCCCACAGGCGGTCGACGAGTTCGGTCGACTCGGCCAGCAAGTCAACGGCGGCAATGCAGGCAGCCGTATCGGGGATTGTCGTTGCACTGGAGAACAGGAAGGGCCGCGATTTCTGGCGCAGGAACTCAATCAATCGCTTCGAGCCGGCGGCATATCCCCCGACCACGCCGAATGCC
This sequence comes from uncultured Anaerolineaceae bacterium, assembly GCA_964492745.1. Taxonomy (GTDB): domain Bacteria; phylum Chloroflexota; class Anaerolineae; order Anaerolineales; family E44-bin32; genus E44-bin32. The sequence continues at coordinate 3,512 of CAZBLT010000015.1, read as the reverse complement.
TTGGAGAGCGTGCCGATCTCCATGTCCACGCGCCCATGCAAATTGAAGTGATCGACGATGCCTCGCCCGCCCCGGCCGAGGACGCCCTCCCCGTGGGCATCATCCACCATCGTGAGCGCGCCCACTTCTTCGGCCGCCTCGACGATTTTGTCCAGCGGGGCTATGTCGCCATCCATTGAAAACACGCCATCCGTGACCACCAGGATCTTGCCGTAGTCCTTGCGAGATGCTTCGGCCAGCACCCGCCGCAGATCTTCGGGATTCGCATGCTCGAAGACGGCCCGGTCGGCCTTCGTCAGGCGGACGCCGTCGATGATGGAGGCGTGGTTGAGGGCATCGCTCACGATCAGGTCGCCCTCGCCCATCAGCGCCGGAATGACGGCCTGATTGGCGTTGAACCCCGACTGCAGGGCAATGGCCGCTTCGGCTCCTTTGAAGGCGGCCAGCTTCTCCTCCAGCCGGTCGTGCAGAATGGTGTTGCCAGCGATGGTGCGCACAGCGGCCGGGCCGACGCCGTACTCCTCAATCGCCTGGATGGCCGCCTGGCGCAGGCGGGGATGGTTTGCGAGGCCCAGATAGTTGTTAGAGCAGAAGTTGAGCACCCGCCGCCCATCCACTGTGAGCCAGGCGCCCTGGGCGGACTCGATCGTGCGGATGCGGATGTACAGGCCGCTTTGGCGCAGTCTTGCCAGTTCTTGGTCGATGAAGGCAAATTTGTCTTCGGTGGCTTTTCCAGCAGACATGGCATTCCTTCCTTAGATGCGTGTTGCTCTCCCGGGGACGCGGCTAGGCAGCCCGATAACGCTCCCGGATATTGGGTACTAGGTACTCATCGAAGGCCCGGCGCAGGTCGTAATCCGGCGCCCAGCCCCAATCCTCCCGGGCCGCCGAGTCGTCCAGGTCGGCCGGCCAGGAGTTGACAATGGCCTCTCGCTTCAAGTCGGACTTAAAGGTTACCGCCGCGCCCGGGAAGGCGCTATCCACCTCTCGCAGGAAATCCTCTGCCGTCAGGCTGAAGCTGGTCACATTGTAGATCAGCCGCGTGAGAGCATCTCGCGGCGCCGCTTCCAGATCCACCAGAGCCTTCACGGCATCTGGCATGGCCATGAAGGGCAGTTGTGCTCCGGGCTGGACGAAGCACTCGTAGGGTGCGCCTTGGGCGGCATGATGCAGCATCTCCGGCCCGTAGTCGCTCGTCCCGCCGGTGGGCACGGTGAAAGCGCTGATCAGGCCCGGGAAGCGCAGGCAACGAAAATCCACGTTGCAGTGGCCGGCATCGGCCGCCAACTGCTTGTAATAGCGCGCATAGTAGCGCCCCAAATGCTCACAGTAAAGCTTGTTGCAGCCGTACATGGTGATCGGTTGGAGATGTTCATCCTCGCGCACCTTGCCGGCCTCGGCTTTTGCACCCAGGTCCGGTAGCCCATAGGCCGCGATCGAGCTGGGATAGATGAAGCGCACCGCCTTCTGCTGCCAAGAAGACTGCTCCGCCGCAAGACGGAGCAGGTTCAACGTGCCTTCCACGTTCACACGGTGGGCGGCCTCGGGATTGTACTCGGCGCGAGTCGAAAGGATCGAGGCCAGGTGAAAGATTGTCCCAATTTCATACTCCAGGATCAGGCGGCCCAGCAACATGCTGTCGAGGATATCCCCCTGAATGAACCGCAGGCAATAGGGTCGCAACGATTCATCGAGCGGCTGGATATCCAACGCCACGATGTGGGCATCTCCAAGTTCTCCCAGGTGCGTGATCAAGCCATGTCCGACCTCGCCGTTGGCCCCGGTTATGAGCACGACTCGCTCGCGCATGTTGCGTTCCTTTCTCTATGTGAGGTGCGATGCGAACAAGCAATACAATGATAAGGTCTTTTGCACTCCCTGGGGAGGGATTCCTGGCCCCCTGAGGCCATGTAGGTCGTCCCTTGGCAGCCGTTCCACTATACTATGCCACGGTGTCTGGGAGCGGGCCAATGGATGAAAACAGCGAGCTCGAGGCCGATTCACCATTCGTGCACTTGTATCGCAAGATCGACCCGCGCCTCGCCCGATCATTGCTCTCTTTCCGGAAGCGTTACCCACCGCGGACTTTCTCGCACGCCGGCTACGACTGGCCCTATATCGTGGCTGGCCAAGGCGACGAAACTGCCCTGCTGCTGCATGGCATGGCGGGCGCCTACGACCTCTGGTGGCAGCAAATCGAGGCTCTAAGAGCCCAATACCGTCTGATCAGCGTCACCTATCCCCCGATTGACACGCTCGCCGGCCTGACCGCAGGCCTCCTCGCCCTGCTGGACCACCTGGGGGTTGACAGGGTCCATCTCGTGGGGACTTCGCTGGGGGGCTACCTGGCACAGTACATCGTAGCCCGCCACGCCGACATCGTTCTTGATGCCGTCTTCGGCAATACCTTTCCCCCCAACCGCATCCTCGTCCGGCGCACTCGAGGTGCCGAGCCGCTCCTGCGGATCCTGCCCGAGGGGATCATCCTGGGCGCCATGCGCTTGAACATCCGCCGCAGCCTCTACCCCGCCGGCGGCCGCTCGGAATTGCTCAAGGCCTATCTGCTCCAGGGAACCTTCCGCAATATGAGCAAACCGCTCTTCCTGGCCCGCTATCGAACGGTGATGGAGTGGTTCGACCTGCCCCAAGAACCGCCGCGCATACCGCTTATGATCCTCGAGGCCGAGAACGACCCGCTCATAACCCCGGCGCTGCGGGCCACGCTACGGGAGACCTATCCCGAGGCCGCGGTCATAAATCTGGGGTCGGTGGGACACTTTTCCTACATAAACCGCCCGCTCCCCTATACCCAGATGCTTGAAGCTTTCTGGCAGGGAACGCATCCATTGGGGGCGCCTAGGAAATAGGGACCATAAACAGATACGCCTAAATTTGTTAGGGTATTGTGAGGTGGCGCCCGGCCGGCGCCCTTCTTCGCACCTGCACAACCGAATGTCTCGCCCGACGAGAAAGGCAAACTCACCGAAAGGTGGGGACGCAAAGCAATAGGGTCTACCGCTGAGTTTCTCAGCCACGACAGCCTGCTGCCGAATGGGGCATCTGCCGTTAGAAGCAAGGCCGTGCAGCAGGAAGACCCGCAGCGCGGCCTTTTTGATTCACCAGGCGGAGGGCTAGGGTACATGAAGGCGGGCGAGGCCGGTGAGCGCAGGTCAGATTACATGATTTTCACCTCACGGTAATGGGGGCGTATAGGCCGGGCGCTACATTGAAGAGCATGAGGTCAATGATGAGAAGGCCCGCCGAACGTGGTCAATTCCTGGTGGAGTTTGCACTCATCCTGCCAGCCTTCCTCCTGCTGATGATGGGGATCGTCGAGTTTGGCCGCCTGATGTTCACCTGCTCCAGCAATGATTAGAAGGGCATGCTGGTCTACGCTGCCCATGCAAACTCAAACAATATGCAAATCACGGCCACATTAGATACAACCTATAGCGGTACGATCTACGCGCCCAACTCGCTCGTCACATTGGAAGGCACCGGCGACACGATGG
>CAZBLT010000014.1:0-59252 GCA_964492745.1 uncultured Anaerolineaceae bacterium | reverse complement strand
GCGGCCATCCCAGGTGTGATTGACTAGATCGACCAACTCACAGATCTCCCCCGCGACCTCATCGCCATCGGTCAAGTTGTTTATCGCGATTTCCTCCGGGTGGAAGACTATCGTGTGCCTGCCCTTCTTCCAGCTCAGCGCCGGGGCGGCCGGGTTGTATCGCCCACCCTTCAAGACTGCGTTCAGGTAGGGCAGCACGGAGCTGATGTCGACCTTTAGATGAGCCACCGCCGAAAAACGCTCCGCACCGGGATCACAGGGCGGTGTGAAGACTTCCAAGTCGTAGCTTTGGATGAGCATGATCGCTAGCCCCTTCAGTTCAAAACCACATCCTTGATGATGATCAAGGCGGCTACGCCGAGCAGCACCCAACCGAAGACCTGCTTCACGGCGCTGGATTTCATGCGCCCGGCCATAATGCGGGAACCAAGTTGGCTGCCCAGCAGCACAGCCAGCAGCGTGGAGGCCCACACCCCCCACTGCGGCTGGGCGGCGGTCGCCAGGTGGGAGATAAAGCTGGAGAGGCCCGAACTGGTGACCACAAAGGCCGAGGAGGCTGCTGCGAACTTCGCTTCCAACCCGGCGATATACAGCAGGGGTACGACGAACGAGCCACCCCCACGACCGATCAGACCGGCGACCGTCCCCAGGCCGCTGCCGGCGGTAAATCCCAGGACGAGGCGCCCGCGTGGCGACATGTCGCCGCGTTTTGGTTTCCACCCAGAAAGCATCAACACCGCAGCCGCCGCAGTGAACAGGGCAAAAAAGACCAGCAATGGCTTGACCGGGAGATGCACGTTCAGCCATACCCCCAGGGGGGCAAAGAGGATCATCGCTGCGGCAAAGGGGATCGCCACCCGCCATTTGATCAGCTTTTTTCGTCCGTAGGTGATGGCTGCCGAGCTGCTGTTTGCCACGTTGAGGAGCATTCCCAGAGGAATGGCTTCTGTTTTGAAATCCATGCCCATCCAATAGAGAATGGGGATATACAGTTGCGAACCACCCATGCCCAACATGGAAAAGACAAAGGCGATCACGAAGAAGATGGGCGGTGCCAGCAGGAAAGTGTTCATCAGAGGCTATTCGCTGGGCTGAGACAGATTCCGAAATGCATCACGAAGCTCTCTCGTATCATGCTCTACCCTGCCGAGATCGCTTATAAACTTTGTCGGGTTTTAATTCAGCAGTTAAGTCATCGTAGCGGGCATCCAGGATGCGAGCATTCTCCAGGCCCTGCAATTGTAGAAATGCCCAGGCCACAACGGCACGTGTCATCGAGGAACAAAACCCCGCCATCAGGCGATCATCCGGAATTTCACCCCATCGTTCCGGTAATTCGTTGATAGGGATACGGAGGGCGAATGGCAGGGTCAGGTAACCAATCTCCTCCGGGGAACGCAGGTCCAGTAGTGTGGCCTCTTCGGCCTGTTGCCGCTCGAAGAATTGAGCGGGTGTTACTTTATGTTGGCCTGTGCCCCAATAGCTCAGGTCAAGTCCTTTCAACCATTGATCAAAGGTTTGCTGAGACATTATTCTCTCTCCTCATGGTACGAATACATGTAATGAGTGGTTTACGATAGAAAGTTAGACTCTTTCAGGCTACACCAAACCGGCGAAGGGGATGCACAGGACGCGACCATCCTGCAAGTGGGCGTTGCGTTCCACCACCATCTCACCGCATTCATCGCATACGACCGACTCGAAAGTATGCGGGGCGGGTTCCCATGTGTAGTCGAAGACTTCGCCGATTTTGTACAACTGCTCGTCGGGCATGGCCATCACCCGCTCAACCAACGGCTGCGAGATATCGTCCGGGATCATCGTAGGAGTAACTCCCGCCTTGCGCTTGGCGATGAACTCGGTTTTTTTGTTCTCTGCCATCACCTCAGCACGAGGCACGACTCGTACAGCTTTATTCTGTCTGCGGTCTATCAGGGTCAAGCCCCATTTTCCATAGTGCAGTTTTTGAATATTGCCTTTACCGAACGTGCAACCTGTCGCGACCTGCACACCATCGGCAAAACATGTCGCACAGTGATCTGCGTCGATCTCAGCCAGCGCGACCAGTTCACCCGCACCGGCTCGCTGCTCCACACCCAATGCCTCCATTGCGGCAAGGCTGAGCCGCAGCCCCATCGGCATGGGCGGACATTTATGCCCGTGGAACCAGAAGCCTTTTTCCAATAATGCTTGAATATCCGTTCTATAACGCTCCTTGAGATCTTTCCTTTGTTATGAGACGGGATGCTTTACCGGATTCACGCCAGGCTGGGTGGGGAGCGCTCCTCGCCGACAATCGGAGGATCGTGGAGAATATTCATCTCACACGTTATTATCCTGTTGCTCGAATCATCCATCCCAGCATTTCTTCCCTTGGGCCATGATGGGGGGAAATATAATCTCATCACTCGCCCCTGTTCCAGTCCGAATCTTCTAACCTATGTCTTTGCCGGCTCACCCTGAAAGAATCGCCGCTGGAAGGCGAAAGCTACGTTCACCAGCCCGATCATCACCGGCACCTCGATCAAGGGTCCGATCACAGCGGCGAAGGCCACTCCCGAACCGATGCCGAAGACTGCCACCGCCACCGCGATGGCCAACTCGAAGTTGTTGCTCGCCGCGGTGAAGGCAAGCGTGGTGGTCTTGCTGTAATCGGCTCCAATGGTATGCCCCATGAAGAAGCTCACCAGAAACATGAGCACGAAATAGATCAAGAGCGGGATGGCGATGCGCACCACATCGCCAGGAATCGTCACGATCAACTCGCCCTTCAGGCTGAACATGACCACGATCGTGAACAGCAGCGCCGCCAGCGTCAGCGGGTTGATCCTGGGGATAAACTTCGCGTAGTACCAGTCCCTGCCTTTCGTTCGCACCAATAAGAAGCGCGTGAAGAAGCCCGCCAGGAAGGGGATCCCCAGATAGATGAAGACGCTCTCAGCGATCTCGCCAATCGTGATCTCGACCAGCGATCCACTTAACCCGAACCAGGTGGGCAAAACGGTGATGAAAACGTAGGCGTAGATGCTGTAGAAGAGCACCTGGAACACGCTGTTGAAAGCCACCAGGCCGGCGGCGTACTCGGTGTCGCCCTCGGCCAGATCGTTCCACACGATCACCATGGCGATGCAGCGCGCCATGCCGATCAGGATCAAGCCGGTCATGTACTCTGGATAGGCCGGTAGGAAGATGATCGCCAGCGCAAACATCAGGATCGGGCCAATGACCCAGTTCTGCAGCAGCGACAGACCGAGGATGCGCCAGTTCCGGAAAACGTCGGCTAATTCATCGTAGTGCACCTTCGCCAGCGGCGGGTACATCATCAGGATCAGACCGATCGCGATGGGGATGTTGGTCGTGCCCACCGAGACGGCTGTGTTGAACTCGGAAACCGCGCGCGGGAACAGGTAGCCGATCAGCACACCTACTGCCATGGCGAGGAAGATCCACAGCGTGAGGTAGCGGTCCAGCGCAGAGAGCCGGCGCGGCTCCGATGCTGCATCAGGTTGGAGTACGTTGAGTTCAGTGGATGACATCGTGATCTGCTGTGCCTCCTTTGGGGGAAAAATCTGTCGATATGTCAAACCAGTGCCATGAACATGCCAAACAAATAGCCCGCCAGCGTGCTGAAGATGCTGACCAGCACCACGTAGACTGCCGTCTTCTTGCGACCCAGGACGCGGCCGGTCACCAGGATGCTCTGCAATGACAGCTCCGGATCGGCCAGCAAATAGGCGAGCAGCGGCCCACGATGCATGCCCAGATCAAGGAACATACGCGCGATCGGCACCTCGACCAGCGTCGGGAAGTACATGAAGACGCCAAAGAGCACACCGATGGCGTTGGCCCAGATCGTGTTCCGGCCGGCCAGCGACTGAACCCACTGCTCCGGCAGCACCACCTTGACCATGCCCGCCACGAAGACGCCAGCGATCAGCAGCGGGAAGATTTGCTTTACGAATTTCCAGGTCTCCCACAACCACTCAGCGATCTCATCCCGCTTAAAGCTGCGGGGGGCGACCGCACCGATAGAGCCGATCAAGAGCACCTCGCCGAAGAAGCGGCCCGTCAGGTTGACAACGAGACTGCCCGTCGCCAGCGTCGGCGCTGCGACGAGGATGGTGGCAGCTGTCAAGCCGACGGCCGCACTCGTCCAGCGGTTGAAGCCGGAAAGCACATTTTCAAGTCCCAGATAGGCTACGGGCGCAATCAGGAGCAGCAGAAAAAATAAGACCGCCCCCTGGAGGTTGAGATTGAGCGCGCTTAGTGTGTTCTGGAATCCATCGCTGACGGAGAGCGGAAGCTCAAGGCTGATCCAGGTACCCGTCAGCAGATCGATCTGCAGTGTGCCGACGATCAGCACGGCGAAGAGCAGGGCAAAGACAATCCATACTGCGGGCTTCACCTGAGCCGTCCCGTCGAACAACCCGCTGTCGGCCATTTCCTGGGCTCGCTCTTTCTCCTCCGCGCTGAAGAACCAGGCCATCAGCAGGCCGATGCCGATGCCGAATACGATGGAAAGCACGATGCGGGCAAAGGCGATATCAAACCCGATAGCCGCGCCGGTGTAGGCGATCGCCAGGATGTTGACCGCCGGGCCGATGAACAGGAAAGTGATCGCTGCCCCAAGCCCTGCTCCGCGTTTCCAGATGCCGGCGAAGAGCGGAAGGATCGTGCACGAGCAGACCGCCAGGATGAACCCGCCGACAGCGGCTGCCGGGTAGCTGATCCACTTCTTCGCCCTTGGTCCCAGGAAGCGCGTGATCGCCTCCTGCGGGATCATCGCCGCCATATACCCAGCGATGACAAATGCCGGCACCAGGCACAATAGCACGTGCGCCGCCAGGTAATCCAGCAGGCTTGTCCATCCGGACCATAGCAGTGTCCCAATATATTCCATCAAACCAACCCTCTTCTCCTATGGTCTTCCTCAGCGCATTACACGCTCAAGCGAACAATATCCGCATCAGCAAATCCTGCTGACGCTCGCATTGCCCAGATTGAGCTACGCGGCTTGCGCCTCTTCCAACCACTTGACGATGTGCGACGGCGCAGGGATTCTGCCTGATGAGACCAGTTTCTCGTTGATCACCAGCCCTGGAGTAGAGAGCAGGCCATAGTCCAGGAACTTCTCCGTGTCGGTAACCTTCTCGATCGTCACCTCCACATCCGGATGGCCGGCTTGCCACTGCTCGACGGCTTGCACCGCATGCAGCTCGAGGCGTTCACAGTTCTTGCAGCCAGGACCTAAGACTTTGATAGAAAGCATCTTAAGATTTTCCTTCTAGTGTTCATCAGTTGGGCTCTGCAGCCTATGCGTTCTCAACCGCCAGGCTGATTTTTTCTTCGCATTTCGGGCAACTGCAGCGCTCCGGCGAGACCTCACGGATGGGGCCGAAGGACAGCTCAAGACCGTCGGCGCGCGCAGCTTCGGTCGCCAATTGCCGGGCTTCCTTGAGCAGTGCCTCCACGCCGAGGACAGCCAACGCGTAAAACACGTTCAGCCCTTCTCTGCGATCCTCAACGAGCCCGACCTCACGCAGCTTCGCCAGGTGCTGCGAGATGTACGACTGGCGCTGGTTGAGGCGGGCTTCCATGTGGCAGACGCATGCCTCTCCCTCTGCCTGCAGAATCTCGATGATTTGCAAACGGACTGGGTGTGCGAGGGCTTTGAGGATCTTTGCGGTCAACGAATACCCTTTCATAATCTTCTCCATCTTATATTCAACATTCGGAATATATTATAAACTCGTCGAGAAATGCGGCCACTGTCGAAAATAACAACCGCGCTATGACCTTTTACCGAAGCAGGCTGTTCACAGTCGAACAAGTGGCGGGAGACATGAGTTGTCAAGACCGCTTGATGAAAGCCAAAGCGGTCTGAACGGATTTTCTTTCACACGTTTAACCTTTAATCCGAACCGGGGATTTCCTAGCTTTCCAACCAGGATCGTGCGCGTTTTTCGATCAGGTCTCGCACTTCCCTGAATTTCTCAAGCTTGGCTTCGTTTGATCCCTTTAAGGCGGCAGGATCTTCGAAAGACTAGGGCAGCCGCTCGCCGCCTCCCGGGAAGAAGGGGCAGTTCTGGTCGGCGCGATCACACACCGTAATCAGAGAATCAAAGTCTTTCCGACCGATATACTCCTCGGGGCCTTCCAAGCGGTAAACTTATGTCTCAGATCGAACGAAAGAGATGATGCCTATGCCAGCGAAAGTGCGGGTGCTCTTCCTATACACCCACAACAGTGCCCGCTCGCAGATGGCCGAGGGGCTGCTGCGAGAACTAGGGGGCGATAGGTTTGAAGTGAGCAGCGCCAGCACCGAGCAAACCCATGTCCGGCCGTTGGCCATTCAGGCCATGGCGGAGCTCGGCATCGACATCAGCCATCACAAGTCGAAGACGCTCGACCCTTTCGTCAATGAACGTTTTGATCTCGTAATCACCGTCTGCGACGACGCCAACGAGGCCTGCCCGGTCTTTCCCAACGCTGCACAGCGCTGGCATTGGTCGATCGACGACCCATCGAAATCGACTGGCTCCAATGAGCAGTGCCTGGAAGCATTTCGCCAGGCGCGTGATGAATTGAAGACTCGAATTGAAAGCGAGATACTTGATCAAACTGATTTTTCAGGGTGAATAACGAAAACCTATCCTGGAGATACCGGGAAGCGATCAGATGCTGTCTGGGCAAGGGCTGTCCTTAAACCTGGGATTAGCTTCAAAGGATTACACATCCATGCTCAGTTGCACGGCATTTTTGCGTGGTGCATCATTTCGGCCAATCTGTGTAGGATCAATGAGTTTTGCTTGACTATTAATCACCCTATACCGGTACGGGAGAAAGTCTCGCCTGTAGCATGTTTATTTGATCACCTGGAGCGAGCAGGGTATTTAGCAATCATTTTTCAGAATCTGAATTGTGGAGTCCGGATTCGAACCTAGGACCTGGAGGTTGCGAGGTCGAATCCGGACCGAGCACCATTCCTTCCCAACAATTCTGGAAAACTGTGAAAACCTTAAAGAATTCGACTCCACAGACCAATATCCCCGAGGTCATTAGTCCTAATCCTAGAATACATACCTAAACATCGTTTCTTTAAGACAGAAAACGCCCTTCCGGGCGCTTCCTCTTCAGGTAGCGGGGCTTGGATTCGAACCAAGGACCTTCAGGTTATGAGTTCGAATCCGCAAACAGGGGCCTTGGATCGTCAGGCTGGGATTCCAAGGGTGGCCTTGCGGTTTGCGATTGCTTGAAACCCAACGAGCTTGGATACTGATGTCCTACTAAAATTGTATCCTTCCGCTACAACTATTGCTAGTACTTGTATTCGTTCAGAACACCAGCTCCACCTCCATATTGAGTTTTCATTTCATCCCTCTCTCATCATCAGCGCATGCTTTGTTCTACGCTACAGGTTTTCACTTGGCCGTTGGGCAGTTTCACCTCGATGTCACCTCCCGAGTCAGCTGCCGCACGGACAACATAACCATCGTCCGTTTGAGTGATCAGCAAGTCACAAGGTATATCGGCGGACAGAGTGCTTCCATTGACCGTGCAAAATGGCGCCTCGGATTTCTCCAGGTAGTCGTTCACTCCCTTGAGAAGAGCCGCGGAGAGACGGCCATCCTCTACACGAACCACACCACCCGAGGCTGGGGGCAACTGTAATTCAACCCGCCTTGATCCATTCAAGCTTTTATACTCAAATTCGATTAGACCACTGTGATCGCGGGAGGAAAGGACAAACAGGTATTGTATGTCGCGATCCGGATGCGAATATAGCCATATAAACGAGGAATCCTCCGTGAGAACGGATTCCCTTAATCCAAGATCTACCAACACATCTACGATGTTCTTCTCATAGAATTCTTCCCTTGAGATTACCGTGATGGTTCCGCTGAGATTGCTCAAGATCCCACATTTGCCAAACTCACTGTCTAACCGTGGGAGGTCACCAATAACCAGCACTTTTCGATCACCTTTCGCATATCTAGAAAGCTTCTCCTGAGTATCTCGATCCATAAAACAGCCAGCAGAAAGCACCAGGATTGGGAACTGGTGAAGGATCTCATCCGAAACTGATTGAAGGTTTATCAGTTCAAAGTCTACATGTGCCTTAAGCAGCTGCCGCTCGAAACGCATAAGGGCCTTGCCGCAATCGGCGAATGAGAGAGCTTCATCGTTCCTATGCGCATTATCCGACCTCCAGGCTTGTATGTGCGCATAAGGTAGATAGAACCCAAAAGCAACAGCTTTCGCAGGTCTGGTGAGCAGGAAATCCACGCCATATAGTGCAAAGAACTCGTTCATCATCGACACAATCCGACTCTTAGGCGTGAGTTCGCCCGTCTCGCTTACTGGCGCGTGAGTCGGATAGGGCCTCCGATGGATACGATCCAGCTCGATCTCCCAATCGGAAGTCTGGACTCCTGTGTAAATGTTGAACCCTGTGGCGCCAAGAGCGATTGCGAGCAGCGTTTGATAGAAACTCACCGAATCGAAGGAAAAAGCATGACCATATAATTCAGAGAATCCCCAATTCTCCTCAAGATTCACACCCCTCCTTCTCTTTATCATGATCTGATACCGATCTACTATGGTCGAATCGTCGCAGGCAACACCGATCCAATTGGTGAATCCATAATGAATATCAGACCAAGCATCCGGGTTGATGCGGCTAAGCCATGCATCAACTCCGTAATCATCTGATAGGGGTGGATTTATATTCACAAGATACGGCAGCCGGGTGTCGAGGTAGCTCGCAAGACGTTGATATATCTCATTCATGTATTCAGCTTGGTACGCGGACCAGTGCATATACGGCAATACATCCTCTAATTGAGATGGCTGTATCCACTTCCTTGGCGGCTCGATCTCCTCCCATGAAGTAACAAGCTGTGCATGGAACTGATTGTACCTATCAAGATCTTGATATTTGGCCTGAAGGAATCGCCGATAGTTGTCCAAGCTGGAACGGCTGTAATCAAATTCCCATGGGCCGCGTTGAGCGTTCGAATAGATTCCCTCATTCCCTAGCTGAACCGCAATAATCGGTCCCTCAGGATAGGTGAATGGCCTTATCACTTGATTGGCTACTGCTCCCATCCATCGTTCGACTTCCGTCAGGAATACCGGATCAAGCGGGGCTGGAAGAGGCCAGACCCGAAGGGCAGAGCCGTCTGAAGTAAGATCATTGCCAGGCCAACATACGGGTTCTCCCATATTGTTCTGCATCGGTTCTATTTCTGATCGCTGTAGCGGGCATACAAAGTCTGGAAGTCCCCCATAGTTTGTCTCTGCATGAATAAAAGGCCCTGGTTTTGCGATGACATACATGCCCTTCTTATGACAAAGCTCTAGGAACTTGACAACATTCCTGTTCGGCCGATGATCTCCTGTGAAATCAAAACGACGCTCTCCGTCGATGACGATCTCATGATGTCGCCAGGGAATATAGCAAGTCACGACGTTATGACCCAAGTCCCTTAGCCTCTCAATCCGATCTTCCCAATTCTCTGGACAATCGCGAAAGTAAGGATAATCTGCACTGATGATGAAAAGGATCTCTCCCTTCAAATGCAGAATCCCATTCACTATTCGTACCTGTGACATCCTTTTGCCCACTCGCCTATTCCCCCGCTGAGGATTTGGTCTGCTCTTGTTCGATGAGGAACGCTTCAACGGTCCTTCCCGGCATCGCGAGGTTGATGCGCGAACGCCGAATGAATTCGCCCGTGCCTTCGCATAGAACTGGGGCTAGCTTCGCGGTCTGGACTCTCTCAAAATGGAGCGATATTTCCTTGGCTTCAACAGCGGTGTTGATAATGAACAAGATCGCAGACTCCTGACTGTATTGGATTCTCGTTATCACATCCGGCACATTCGTATGCACTTCGGGTTCTATGTTTCGGTCGACAAGGAATCTCCGGAGGGCTTCGAGTACACTTGGCGCCTGTCTCTCATCCCTGAATTCTATGGTCGGGCGCCACGCCACGAACTGTCCTATTCCAATGTTACAAGAAGCCAACCCGCCTTCTTCCAAGGTCCTCACCTTCCCCTTTCCTGGTGCCTTGGAAGAATGCCATGGATTGAAGTCGAGATCCATCTGTGGAAGATCGGGGAAGAAGACGACTGTGCCTCCACCCGATGCGTAATTGGCCAGGTGCTGTTGAGTTGTCGGGTCCAAATAGGACCCGCAGGGAACAAAGATTAGACGGAATTGTTTCATGCGGTCAGGCTTTACCCAGGGATCAACGATGCCCGGGTCATAGTTTAGCTTCATTAGCGCGCCAAACAGCTTGCGAAACCACCGGTATGCCTGGCCAAGCCTATACCCATCTATGCGGACGTGTTCCTCCCCGGCAATATATGCCTCCCTGGCATAAGGCCGGTAATAAAGGACAGCTACCTGCTGAGAATTCTGAAGATCGGGAAAGTCCGATACTCGCTTGAGGAAATTTGCGACTTTCAAGGGGGCTGGGAACGTAGGAGTCGGCCTCCCGTCCTCGTCCATGGGAGCATTCTCCCACTTCTCTCGATTGACCATCATGTAGAAATTCATTCCCTTAAGTCCGAAAGCAAGGGCGATAAAGTACAGATACTCAAGTTCCTTATTGTCAATTTCAACGTGGTCTTTCGTGGCCTCGGGTATCTTCCATATCCCCGTCATCATTTCAGGAGCCCAAGGCACCTTTGAAACAGCCAGGCTGTAATTCACAGCCATAGATATGTCAACGAGATCAGCGAAATCAAGAGGAGGCTCGATGTAGTAATCAAAACCGCCCAAACCGCTGGCCTGCTCCAGTTTGCTCCAATTATTGGGTACCGCTAGAGGGTCATGTTTGTTATAGTTCACTGTGAATAGGACCTCCCCAATCCCATTAGCGGCGTGGATTTCCCGAAGCGTCTTTATGTATCTGGCGAGCAGAGATTCCTTGAACTCCACCCAATCGGCATATCTCGGCAGATCTGCTAGGCTCTGAATCAAGAGCGATCGCGGTGCTTCAACTGCATCGAACGTTTCTGAGGTCGTCTTATGGGAGAGGTTTAGCTCCTCGATGGAGCCATACTTGGTCTCTAACCATCGCTGGTATAGTCCCCCAATGCCGACAACGACCTGGCTGTAATCGGATTCAAACATCCGATCATGAAAGGTCATGCTCGGCTCGTTATCAAGCTGGATCATGACGATCGGACCCTGCGGATAGCAGAACTCTCGGATAACAGTATCGACATCGGCAAGCCATACGCAAACATGCTCCAGGTATTTAGGATGCATATAGCTGGGGATTGGAGATTGGAATGGCGGATTGTAGCCCAGCACAGGCAGCCCCTCACTATCTAGGACCTGCAGTTCGGGATCGGAAACAAGCCAATCCGGGTAGCCCCCATACGGCTCCTCCGCACAGATCCACGGTCCAGGCTTCAAATGAACCCAAAGGCCGACCGATTCGCATAGTTCCAAGAACGCTGGCAAATCAAGCCGGGGATCTGTCCTTCCTGTGAGGTCATGCTCATTCGGCCCGATACAATGCCTCCGCCAGCTAAGGTACGTTGAGACAATGGGCAGTCCTGCGGCCTTGATTTGATTGAGGCAAGGCTCCCACACCTCCCGATTGATTCGCCAGAAATGCATCTCCCCGCTCAACAGAGGCACATGCTTTCCGTGGAGGAGAAGACCCGCCCGGGCAAGCATTTTGTCTAACCTTTGGTTGCGCCAGCGAGCATACCTCGGGTCAGGTAGCGCTGGATGTACAGAAACAAGAGAACTGCCGGGATAGTCACAAGCACGGTACCTGCGGCCATATGGTTCCATTGGATCTCATATGAAGTGATGAATCTCTGAAGGCCGACTGGAAGCGTTCGCACCGCGTCGCTTGTTGTAAAGGTGAGAGCAAATACGAACTCATCCCATGAGCCAATGAAGACAAAGATGGCTGCCGCCGCAATGCCCGGAAGCGAGGTGGGAAGCGCCACGCGGATCAAGGCTCCCAGGCGGGAACAGCCATCGATCATTGCCGCTTCTTCCAGCTCATATGGAATCTGATCGAAAAACCCCTTGATCAGCCAAGTGCATAAAGGCACCGCGAATGTCGCATTCGCCAGAATGAGCACATAGAGCGTATCCAGCAACCTGAAGTACTTGAACAACTGGAAGAGAGGAATAATCAGCAATACACTGGGGAACATCTGCGCCATCAAGAAACCGAAGAGAAGATTGCCTCTACCCGGAACACGGAACCGAGAGAATCCATATCCCGCCAGGATACTGACGACCAGCGCCAAAGCAGTCGTGCCCAGACCGACAATCAGGCTGTTGCGGAAATAGAGGGCAAAAGGGCCGCGCTGAAGGATATATCCGAAATTCTCCATGGTTGGATGCTTGGGAATCCATGTCGGAGGGCTCGTATAGATTTCGTTGGGCGTCTTGAATGCCGTACTGAACATCCAAAGGAAGGGCAATAGTGAAAAAGCGACCAGGAATACAAGCAGGATGAGTGCAACGATCTTCAGCAAGCGACTATTGAAAAGCTTGACCATATGACTTAGTCGCCTGTTCCCGCACCGCGGGACATGAGCCGAATATAGATTGCACTCATGAGAACGACGATAGCAAATAGCAAAACCGACAAAGCCGCTGCATAGCCGAAATGGAAAAACTGAAAGCTGTTCTTGTACACATACGTGACGAGAATTTCCGTCATTCCCGCAGGTCCTCCACCTGTGAGAATGTAAATGTATGTGAAATTATTGAACGTCCATATGCTGGCTAGCAGTGTGATAACGAGAATAACCGGTTTCAAGAGGGGGAGAGTCAGTAGCCGCAGTTGTTGCCAGAAAGAGGCCCCATCTACTGCCGAGGCATCGTAGAGTTCACGCGGGATATTCTGCATTCCCGCTAGCAGCATCAGCATCATAAAAGGAAACCCTCGCCAACTGTTCGTTATTACCGCCGCGATCATGGCCGTGGTAGGGTCTCCCAGCCAGTTCACATTACGCGAAACCAGATGCAAGCTCGTAAGGATATGGTTGAGCAACCCCAGCTGGGCATGGTACATCCACTTCCAGGCAAACGCACCAACCACGCTTGGCATGGCCCAGGGGACCAGCAAGAGAGCACGTGCCAGTCCCCGCCCTCGAAATGTTTCATTCAGGATGAGCGCTGCCAAGAGTCCTATGGCAAACTGAACCGTTACCGACCCAAACGTCCAAAAGGCAGTCTGTGCCAGAGAGTTCCGCAGATTGGGATCGCCAAGAAGGCGTATATAATTAGCGAAGCCAGAGAAAATGGGGGCAGGATGGCGCAGTGGCTCGATATCGTAGACACTCATCCGGATGAGACTCAGAAGAGGGTAGACTAGTACAACCGTCAGGATTAGACCTGCCGGCAGTATCAGCAGGTATCCCAGCATGTGCCTACGAAGGCCCCTCCGCACAGCCTGCAAGAAAAGAGGGACACCTCTTGGATTGTTGATTGAGATGTCCCTTCCCTTTTCCGTAGGCTGCGCGTTACGGGGCTTCGAGGATTTCGGCCGCCTGTTGTGCAGCCTCATCCAAAGCCTCCTGTGGCGACTTAGCGCCAGACAGAGCCGCTTGGATTGCCTGGCCGAATAAATCGTCGACTTCACCGGCTTGCGGGATCGTGGGCCTGGATCGCGCCACTTCGAGCGTCGCAGCGAAGGCCTGCATGAGCGGATCGGTCTGGAAGAAGGGGTCTGCGTAGAGCGATTTCTTCACCGGCAATAGGCTGAGCGATTTTGCCCAGTCTAGCTGGATTTCATCCTGCATCCAGAAGTTCAGGAACCTCGCGGCTTCCTCCTTCTGCTCTGACTGCTGCAGAAGGATGAGGTCCATTCCGCCCAAGACAGAGGCCGCCTCCTTGCCTTCAGGCAATGGGGCAATGCTCCACTTGCCCTCAATGTCTGTAGCCTCCTTCAGGCTTGCGACTGTCCAGGGTCCGGATGTGAACATGGCCATCTGCCCAGCCATAAACGGTCCCTTAACATCATCCTCACCGGCGGTGGCCAGCCCGTCAGGCATCACCTGATACTTCTTAACGAGGTCGACCCAGAATTGCAGCGCCGCGACGCCTTCGGGGCTGTTGAAGGCAGGCAGTATCTTTCCGTCCTCTTCCTTCAACATCTCACCTCCGGCCTGCCAGAACCATGGATAAAACTCGAATGCCCCCCATCCCCCAAACAGCCCAATGCCGTAGATGTCGGGTTGACCATCGTTATTGGTATCTTCAGTTAATGCTTCGGCATAGGAAACCAGCTCGTCCCATGTCGTTGGAGGGCCTGCTAGCCCGGCCGCTTCAAACATGTCTGTCCGGTAAAAGAGAACCAAGACGGCAACATCCTGAGGAAGCCCATACAGCGAGCCATCTTTGATCAATGGTTCCAGGGTTCCTTCGAAGAACTGACCTCGCATCTCGTCCGGGATGTACGCATCTATGTTTGCAGCATATCCCGCCGCGATGTATTGGGCCGCTTTTGGCGGTTCCACCCGGGCAATATCGGGTGCTGATCCACCCAAGATTGTCGTGACCAGTTTGTCGTAGTAGTTCGCTTCGTTGTTGCGCTCCACCTCGACCTTGATATCTGGGTTCTCAGCCTCGAACTTCGCGACGATCTCGGCGAATTTCTCGCTCTCGGCGTCATTGAATTGGTGCATGACCCTGATGGTAATGGGCTCGGCGGGCTCCGCTGGTGGCTTTTCTCCGGCTTCTGTAGCTTCTGTCACAGGCTCAGGACCGGGCGCCTCCGTAGCGGCAGGCCCACAGGCTGCCAAGAGTGGCAGGAGCACCACAAGCACTAAGACAAGTATTCTTCGATACATTGAGATTTCCTCCTTGCAATTATATGCTGATTGAACTCAGCCGCTGAAAGGCCGGGATCAGGGATGACGTGTTCTTCTCCTCAATGGCCATCCTCCTTTCGCTTGAATGGGTGCCCGCTATCACCCCATCCACGAGATGCACCTCCTCTTGATCCACGAACCTATTGCAGTGTGTATTGATGGGTATCCTTAACGTTGGCATTCGGATCGTAGGTTGCGCCATCTTTGGTGACCAATGTCACTTCGATCGTATATGTGCCCGTAGGGTCGGGAGGCTTTGTCTTCTTGTTGAAATACGCCCATCCTTCCACGTCTGTGGTGGTCGTCTGATTCGTCCACGGGCTGCCATCCGGTTCAGATACATCGGTCCGGACAGTGACATCGCCAATGGGACTGTTGTTCTGGTCATATATCAGAACCCTCCAATAGACGGTGTCTCCCTTGTTGAAGTTGACCTTCGGGTTGCCATTTTGATCGGTAGTGTAGATATCCTCCACATGCATCACGGTACCGCCTGGTGTGGCAGTGGCCGTGGGTGTGGCCGTCGGAGTGAGAGTGGGAGTTGCTGTGGCTTCTTGCGTGGCTGTAGGGGTAGGCTCAATCTGGTCAACAGTGATCTCATCAAAATAATAGACGCCGTCCCAGTACATCGTCATCTGGACTTTAGCCAACACAGCTAGGTCCACCTGATTGAAATCCGACAGGCTGAAGCACATCAGCTTCCACTTGCTAAGTTGGGTACGATTGTTGCTCCATACCTCTTGATTGCTGCCATACTTGTCTACCAGACGTAGGCCCACTGTGTTTCGTCCCACCGTGTCGTAGACCCACACGCAAATCTGGTTTGCGGTCGTGATGTCAAGCGGTCGGTGATAAAGATACGCACCAACTGTATGCCACTCGCCACCGGTACCTCTCATTTTCAGAGAGCTGTTGCCACTGTACTTGACTTCCGTGCTCAAGCTCGCTTCTGCCTGAAACGCGGCAAAGTAGCCGTCCTCATACTCGAAATCCTGTAGCAAGGTGGCAGGCACACTTTGCGGCTGCTGTGGGATTGTCTGGCTGGGCGGAGGTGGTACGGTGGGTGCCAGAGTATTATTAGATAGGCCTCCCTGATTGAAGTACGGGGCATGTCGGGTCTGGATAGAGCTTCGCACAAGCTTGTGCGTTGTCCTGTCCATGTGAGAGGATCCCTGAGACTGAACGACTAGTTCACGCTGCGTGTACCAGTTGAAGGCAGTCCACCACATCGTTCCAGCCAGATATCCGGTGTTTGTTGGCATGATATTGCCATTCGCGTCCACGGCCTTTCTATCCTCAAAGGCATCGAATGTCTCGTTGAAGGTCGTATCCTGTTCCGTTGCCTCGCTGTCATCTAGCTGAGAAATGCGCCCGTACTCGATGTTCAGGATAGGTTTATCCGGGAAGTTGGCATGGGCTTCATCCATAAAATCGAGGGTCCCTTGATAATGGGTGCCTCCATGGAAGACGCCGAAGTACATGGTCCAAGCAGCCACATCCGTGGCATTTTGAGAGAGGTCATCGGCTCCAGGCCTGTCTGCTGAAGCAGCCTGGATGACAAAGCGGCCGTCGTTGTAATTGAGGTCGAGATCCCGGTGAAGCCGTTCGATCGTCGAGCGTCTTCGAGCCATCGAGGTCCCCTCGCCCTCATTCATGGTGCTCCAGAGAAGGATGGATGGTCGGTTAAAATCCCTGAAGATCATCTCCCGCCACATCTGGTCTAGGATCTGGCGGTGATTCTGATCGGCCCACTCATAGGTTCCATGCCACCATGCTGGTAGTTCCTCGGAAACTGCAAATCCCATACGATCCGCGAGGATGTAGGTATATGGGTGGTTGGGATAGTGCGCCGTCCTCAGGAAATTCACATTTGTGGCCTGAATGACATCTAAGTCACTCTTGATCTTATCCATCGTTGCCGATCGACCGGTGTCCCACCAGTCCTCGTGGCGTGCTTCGCCAACGAAGAACACCGCATGATCGTTGAGTAGCAACTTAGCTCCGGTGCCAATCCCCAATGTGCGAATTCCAAACTGGGTGTAGAAATCCTCTACGAAGTTTCCGTCCTTGCTTAGGGAGGCTCTCAGCACATAGAGGTTGGGGTTTTGCGGGTTCCACAGGGAAGGATTGGACACCCTGACAGAGTAACTAAGGACCCTGGTAGCGCCAGGATCGATGCTGATTGATTGAGATGTTGTTCCCTCAACAGCAACTTGGTTGTTGATGATCCCCTGTGCTGACGGGTCGGTAATGTTCTGTGGAATGACGCTGGTATCGAAAATAGCGAGATCTACTGTGGCTGTGACGGTAGATGTGCCACTATTGAATACTGGCACCGAGATCTGCAAATCACCGCTCGTATTGATTGGTGTGATATCCGCCCGAATGATGTTCACCGGATCAGATATTTCCAGATAGAGGTCTTGGATGATGCCGGTGTAATTCATCAAATCGGAATTTACGGCAGGCACAATATCGGTTCTGGTGCCCCATGGAATATTGTCTACTCGAACTGCGATGGTATTATTGGCGCCGTAGTTCAGATAGGAGCTAATGTCGAAAGCAAAAGGCGTATACCCCCCCTCGTGATAGCCCACCCAAACCCCGTTTACCCAGATATCGGCAATATAATTGACGCTGTAGAAGATGATTTTGACGTACTTACCACTCCAGGCATTCTCCGCCGTAAATGTGCGTCGATACCAGACGCCATCTTCGTATGTCTCAGCACCTCCTGGATCCTCATAGGGAGGCATGGTGTTTTCCACCGCCGGCAAGATCTTGGTCGTCCAGGAGGCATCATCGTACTGCGAGGTGTGTCGGCCGTTTCCCTCAGCCTCAATCTGTGCGAGGGATGTGCTTCTGTCAGCAAGGGAGAGGTCATGGTCTAGGGAAACACGCTCCTTCTTCCACGCCCCTCCAAGGTCGGAACTGATTCGACTGTTTTGACGCTCAAATGACGGGACAGGGATTCCGCTCTGGAAAGGGGCATTGAACCCATCTATGCTGATGAGATTTAGGGTTGGCGGTAGCGAGGCAACGTCGTTCGCCGTATATACATCGTTATAGGTCTCACTCCTGTAGCTTGAGGCAAGGCCTGCGCTTGATCGAATAATCAAGAAACCGAAAACCAGGAATATGCCGGCAATAATGAAGTGCCTGGAATTGGAGTTCATGGCGCTCTCCTTTAATCGCCGGCATGATCTGCAGTTATCGATGAGAATATCGATGGCTATTCTCAAGGAGAGGTATTGGACGACTGCCGGACAATGAGCTCCGTTTCTAATGTGACATTGATCTCGGGAAGCTGTTCACATTCAATCTGGCTTAGGACCATTTCGACTGCTGTCTGACCCATTTCGTACATAGGCTGTCGAACGGTGGTCAATGTTGGGCGAATGATCGAGGCTTGCGGGATATCATCGAATCCGACGACTGCGATATCCTTTGGCACGGACAACCCACTGTTCTCTGCGGCCTCTATCACCCCAAACGCCATAAGGTCATTTGCAGCAAAGATCGCTGTTGGAGGTTCAGCGAGTTCGAGTAATGCATGAGCTTCTGCGTAGCCACTCGCTTTGGTGAAGTCCCCTTCCCGGATGAGTTCTTCTCGAGGTGACACCCCTGCATCAGAAAGAGCGGCAAGATACCCTCTTTTGCGCTCTTGATTGCAGCCATATTCCAAAGGGCCACTGATGAATGCGATACTTGCATGATCCTGCTCAAGGAGATGAGACGTGGCCTGATATGCACCCGAGTAATTTGCCACCACCACAGATGGGAACTCCGGATGATGTCCTCTATCGTCTATCAAGACCACCGGAAATCCATTGGCATATATCTCTGATAGGTAAGACAACGCTCCTGGAGGAACGATGGCGATAAGACCATCGGTAAAGCCGCTCGCGAATGTCTTCCTAAAGAGCTCCTCATTTCGCTCCTCCGAATTGGTTGCAAAGAGCACTAGCTCATAGGCAGACTGTTCCACACGCTCAGCAACCCCTCGAATAACCTCCAAAACCCAGGGCCATGCTAGAGAAGGCAGCAGCATCGATAGTAGATTCACCCTGCCGCTCGATAGGCCTTTGGCTACAAGATTCGGCACAAAGCGCATCTCTTCGACAATCTTCAGGATCTTCTCTCGCGTTTCTGGTGAAACATCGGGCTTGTCATTGAGAACCCGAGAGACTGTCGTCTTAGAAACGCCAGCCCGATCTGCGATATCAGCAATGGTTGGTTTCTTTTGTTGCATATGATCTCCAGGATGTTACCGGTACCGTAACCGGTGCCGGTACCGGTTACGATCACCTTACATCAAAAATAGCCGCGTGTCAACTTGGATGACTTGCTCTGTCATTTGAGATTCAAAGGTGAACTCTTTTTGGTTGAAAAGTGAACACCCCTAGTATGCTCCCTCCTCATCTTCCAGGAGGGAATAATGGATCAACTTCATCGGCGTTTCTCGGACGAACAGATTGCATTCCTCCTTGAGGCATACACCAAGGGTTTGATGAGAAGGAGGGAAGTGCAAGAGGCGCTTGACATTGGTAAGACCCGCTTCTTCGCCTTGTTGAAAGACTACCGTCTCGACCCCGAAGGTTTCTCCATCTCCTATCAGCGAAGCAGCCCCAAGAGGATATCTCCCACGGCGGAAGCAGCCATCGAAAGGGAGCTTCTCCGAGAGAAGGCTTTGCTTGAGGATCCAAAGCTGCCCATCTCAGACTACAACTACTCAGCCCTGCGCGATCGTCTCAAGAAACAGGGAATCACGGTCTCGCTTTATACTGTTATCGATCGGGCCAAAAAGCTGGATTGCCACAAACCTCGCAGGAAGAAGAAAACCCATGATCGAGAGGTCTTGACCACTTCCGTTGGTGCCTTGATCCAGCACGATGGGTCCACCCACCGCTGGTCTCCTTACTCCAAGGAGAAGTGGACCCTAATCACCTCCATCGATGACTACAGCCGCATGCTCCTTTTTGCAGATTTCTTCCCTGGGGAGACCACCTGGGCTCACATCCAGGCAACCCGGGCCGTAATTGAGGCCTTCGGCCTGCCCCTGCGCTATTACGTCGATTCTCTGCGTGTCTTCCGGTTCGTGCAGGGGAGAGACAGCGTATGGCGCAAACATGTGCTGCAAACAGACGATGTCGATACCCAGTGGGGCAAGATGATGCGTCTGCTGGGCGTGGACGTCATCTTCGCCCTTTCGCCTCAAGCCAAAGGAAAAGTGGAAAGACCTTACCGATGGTTACAGGACAGGATTGTTCGCACCTGCGCTTTGGAGAATCTGACCACACTGGAAGAGGTACGAACCGTGCTGCGCGAAGAAGTTGACCGCTATAACAACCACCAAGTGCACTCGACAACCGGAGAAATCCCTGGCCTGCGTTTCGCCAACGCCACTACAGTGGGCAACAGCCTCTTCCGCCCCTTCGTCCTACTCAAGCCCTATACCTCGACTAAGGACATCTTCTGCATGCGTGAGCGCCGCATGGTCAACGGATACCGGCGCATCTCCTTATTCAACCATCAGATACAAGTCCCCAATGTGCCCCTCTATGAAGAAGTGGATGTGCACATGGTGCCCGATACTGAAAAACACGCCATGCAAATCCGAATTTGGTGGAACCAGCGGATGGTCCATGAACTCTCACTACCTCTGAATGGTTTCAAAGTTCACTTTTGAACAAAAGAGGTGTTCACTTTTCAGCCGTCCCTAACATCCTCTCTCCACGCGCAGGTGCACCCGATTAGAAAAGAATGGACTGCGTAAGGAGATAATTATGAACACCAATCTTGCTCCGTCTTCTAAAAGCAATTTCGGTAATTAGGAATACCTGCTGGAACCAACTCTACTCCCTTGTGGCCCAGCTATGGCTCCAGCTCACTCATTGATGCCCCGGCCGGAAACAACGAGGTATTTCTGGTTATAAAAATCAAACTGGAATCAAGAGATGGAAATGTCCGAGGTGCAGTCTATTACCAACTTGCCCAGATCTAAAGAGGTTTGTAATGCAACAACGAATTAGCGTCGGCGGGATAGTTGTCAACCAAAATAGGGTTTTACTCGTTCATCATTACCTTGAAAACGCCTTTGACTTTTAGGTGCTGACTGGAGGCGGCGTTGAATGTGATGAAGGTCTTATGAAAGCGGCTGAACGCGAGATATTCGAAGAGACCAATCTGGTAACTCGTGCTGACAGAATTGCCTATGTGGAAGATTCTTTCGATGAAGGTCGCTATGTTTGCAAGTATTGGGTGTGCTGTGAACTAGAAGGTGGCGACTTGAGTCTGATCAATAAAGCTGCAGGTGCAACCCTCCTAAAGGACGCTGGTTTCTTCTCCAAGGAAGAAATCCAAACGATGAATGTCTTTCCGTCAATTCTCAAAGATGCATTTTGGGAAGACTTGGCAGATGGATTCTCTCAGATCAAGTATTTGGGGATCTCAAATTAAGTCGGTCTATGAAATAATCGCCCGAAGAATCGCTCGTTTTCACTGAATTTGGCACCAATAGGTTGGGACCGAATACATTCTCTATCCATCGGCTTATACCATGGCATCATTTACAGGTACAAATCGGAGTTTAATAATTGAGAGAGCCTGACGATCTGAGGTTCATTCGGGCGTCTGAATTTGAATGCTTCAGGAAACGGGCTCATTACCGCCAGATCGTAGGTTCGCTTCCTATATAAGGGGGCTTGGAAGGAAAAAGGCACCCTTTCAGGTGCCTTAAGGTAGCGGGGAGAGGATTCGAACCTCTGACCTTCAGGTTATGAGCCTGACGAGCTGCCACTGCTCCACCCCGCAATGTTTTGTCTGCCCTCCCCCATGCAGGGGGGGATTATATCAGCCGACCTAGGGGGCGTCAAGATAAAGCCCCTTCTTCGCATGTCTTCCTTTGGCTACGCGAACTGGAGGTACCTATTTGCCAAAGAGCAGCGCCCACCAGACCTGCCACGGTGACGGCTCTGCGAGGCGAACAGCAGGTGCAGGCGTGGGAAGCGGCGTCGCCCCCGGAGGCGGCAGCGGGATCACCAGCGTCTCGCCCTCGCGCACCAGCTTGGCGTCCCGGTGGGCCCATTCGGCCACATGCGCTTCGCTGGTCGCCTCCGCCACCTGCGTCATCAGCCGCACGCGCTCGGTGGCCATGGCGGCCACCTCCGTGCCGACCATCTCGGCCTCGCGCTCCAAACGCCGTGCTTGCGCCATGCGGCTGTTCAGATCACCCAAGACCAGGATCCCGGCCACCACAAGCAAGACGATCCAGAACCCCGAAATCCGCCCCGATGTCTCCTTCATCTCACCCATATCGGCCGCCATCTTACCCCGCGCTTCCATAGGGTGCAAGAAGCATGCAAAGAGAAAAGCCCCTCGCGGGGCTTCCTGTGCCGAAGGTGGGAGTCGAACCCACATGAGCGCAAGGCTCACTGCGCCCTGAACGCAGCGCGTCTGCCAGTTCCGCCACTTCGGCGCGCCGCTATTCTACCCGATGCCCGCGGTTTGTCAACGGAAGGGCGACCTTCAACCCGCAAAGCCTCAGGCGACCGCATCCTTTTCCACCTCATCCAATTGCATGCTGATCACCTTGCTGGCCGAGTCGGCACCCATGCTCACGCCGTAGACCACCTCCGCCGCCTGCACCGTCAGGCGGTTGTGGGTGATGAGGATGAACTGCGTCTCGCGACTCAGCTCTCGTAGCATCTCGACAAAGCGCGTCACATTTGACTCGTCCAGCATGGCGTCGACCTCGTCCAGCACGCAGAAGGGCGTGGGTGAGACCTTGAGCAGGGCGAAGATCAGCGCCGTGGCGGTGAGGCTGCGCTCCCCGCCGGAGAGCATCGCCAGGCTCTGTGAGCGACGTCCTGGGAGCCGGGCCTCGATGTCGATGCCCGAATGTGTGAGATCCTCGGGGTTGGTCAGCACCAGCCGCGCCGAGCCGCCGCCGAACAGCCGGGTGAAGGCCTGCCGGAATTCAACCGCCACCGCCTCGAAGGTCTTGCGGAACTCGCGCTCCATGAGCACGTCCAATTCGGCGATGACCTCATGAATCTGGGCCTCGGCGCGCCGCAGGTCGTCCACCTGGGAGGTCAGGAACTCGATCCGTTCGCGCACCTCCCGGTACTCACGCTGCGCCTCGGGGTTAACAGGCCCCATGCGCCGTAATTGCAGCCGGCGCTCCTGGAGCTGCTTCTCGATGTCCGGCGGCAACAACTCGACCCGCGGCAGCTTCTCCACCAACCCCTCGAAGGGCAAGGGTTCCTGGCCAGGTGCGCCCGCGTCCCCTTCGAAGGAGACCAGCCCAAAATCATCCTCGATCCGGCGCCGCAGGCTGGCCATCTCCTCCTCCCGCCTGGCAAGCATGATCTGCGCCTGGGAATGCTCCCGCTCGGCCGCCTGCAGGTCGCTCCGCAGCCGGGCGGCCTCGGCCTCCAACTGCGAGCGTTCCTGATCGATGGCTTCCAGCGCCTGCTGGGCGGGTTCTGTCTGAGCCTTCAATTCCGACAACCGAGCCTCTACCGCCGCAAACGATCTTCGTGCCACCTCGAGCGTCTGCCGCACTTGTGACTCCTGAGCGGCCGAGTCGCTCGCGCGGGCGCGCTTGGCTTCAAGCTCGGAGTGGATCCCTTGCGCCCTTGCCTTCAATGCTGCCAGCCAGGATTCCGCCCGCTCGCTGGCAGCGGCGGCGCCTTCCAGTTGTGTCTCCAGCCGCGCCAGTTCGGGGCTCTCCTCCAGCGCAGCCAGGGATTGCAGCGCGGCCTGATGTTCCCTTTCCAGGCTGGCCCGCTGATTGCGGGCCTGCTCCAACGTGGCCTCCATGCGTTCCAGAGAATCCGCAAGCACCATCCCCTCCTGGCGCTGCTCCCTATCCAGTGCTTCAGCCTGAGCCGCCTCCTGCTCCAGGCGGCTCAACTTGAGCCCGGCCTCCTGGAGGGCCTCGCGCGCCGCCGTCAGTTCTGTCAATGCCCGCTCACGCTGAGCCTCGGCCGCCTGCATCCTCTCCCGCTGGGCGGTGATTTGCGCCTGAAGCCGCTCCCATTCCGCCTGGTGGCGCTGCAAGGCCTTGGCCTTGGAGGCCTCTTGTGCCCTCAGCCCCTGAAGCTGGGCCTCCAATTGGCGTGTTTCCTCGCCCAGGCCCAGGAGAACCTGGCCTCCGGGATGGAAGAGGTCCCCTGCCAGGGTGACTACCAAGGCATCATCTGGCACGGACGGCAGCAGCCTGCGGGCCACCTTGCGGTCGCGCACGACCACCGTCCGGCCTAGCAAGGCTTCGAAGGCCCGTGCATAGGGTTCAGAGACCTCCACCAGGTCCGCTGCCAGGCCGATGACGCCCTCACCGGCCGGAATCTCCAGCCGCGGCAGACGCCTTGCCGGCTCGACCGGGAGCATCGCCACTCTGGACGTGAAAGCGCCTCCGTCCAATGCCTCCAGCGCATCGAATAGGCTCTCGGCATCCTCGAAAGCCACCCCCACGTGGAATTGTCCCAACGCGGCCAAGACGGCGGCTTCGGCACTCTCTCGCACCCGTAGCTTGCCAGGCATTCGGCCGAGCAGCCGTTTCACTTCACCGCGCTGCGCCGCGCTCTGCAATCGCTCGAGCGCTTTCGTAGAGAGGCCTGAAGTCGCCTCCAAAGCCCGGCGCTGGGCCATGACCTCGGCGTGCTCATTCTTGGCAGCGTGCAAGCGGGATTGAAGCCCGGAAGCTTGCGCCTCCAGCGTCTGCCGGGTTGCCCGTGAATTCCGCAGCGTCTCCTCGGCCTCGCGGAGGCTTGCTTCCAGCCT
Organism: uncultured Anaerolineaceae bacterium; assembly: GCA_964492745.1. Lineage (GTDB taxonomy): Bacteria > Chloroflexota > Anaerolineae > Anaerolineales > E44-bin32 > E44-bin32. The sequence continues at coordinate 34,604 of CAZBLT010000014.1, read as the reverse complement.
CCGCGCCCGTGCTTCGGCCTGCGCCCGCGAGGCTCTCGCCTGCTCCATTGCCGCCTGTCGCGCTTCCTTTTGGCCGGCGAGCGCCTGCGCCTCGGCCTGCCGCTGTGCCTGCCGCCGCAGGATTTCCTCCCGCCGGGCTTCGGCTTCCGCGACTCGGGCGATGGCGCGCTCGAGCTCCTGGCGGGCTTCACGCTCCTGGCGCCGGAGCGCCTCCCGGGGATCTTCACCATCCTCTTCGGCACCCAGCAGCCGGCGGCGGGTGTCTTGCAGGCGCCGGAGCCGTCCCCGCTCGGTCTCCGCCTGCGCTTCCGCGGACTCTAGCTCCTCCTCCAGCCCTTCCAGCTCGGCCTCCAGCCCGGCGATCTCCTCGGCCAGCCGGGCGCGCGCCTCGCCCAGCCAGCGAACCCGCTCCTCCCCCACGGCAATCTCGCGTCCAAGCCGTTCGCGCTCGGCGGAGACCTGGGAAAGGTCCTCCCGCCAAGCCCGCAGCTGGGTCCGCAACGCCTCGGCCTTGGCCCGCAAGGCAGCCAACCGCTTCTCCAATTCCCCTTGGCGTTCACGCAGTGCATCCCGGGCCGCATGGGCTCGCTCCGCAAGGGCCTGCTGCGCCTCGACTTCTTCCCGCAGGTGGTACCAGTGGTAGCCATACCAGGAGCGCAATAGCGCCTGCATATCGCTGCGCACCTGCTCATAATCTTTGGAGCGGGCCACCTGACGCTGCAAACTGCGCAGGCGCGGCCGCAATTCGGCCAGGATATCCTGCACCCGCTCCATATTGCGGCGGGTGGTATCCAGGCGCCTCAGAGCCTCCTCTCGCCGCCTCCGGTAGAGCCCGATGCCGGCGGCCTCCTCGAAGAGCTGCCTGCGCTCATCGGCCCGGAGCGAGAGGGCGGCGTCCACGAGACCCTGGCCGATGATGGTATAGGTCCGCTCGGAAAGGCCGCACTGCGAGAGCAGCTCGTTCACATCCCTCAGGCGCACGCGCTGGCCGTTCAGGATGTACTCATTGGTGCCGTCGCGATAGGCGCGCCGGCCGATTGTTACCTCGCTGAAATCGATCGGAAGCCATCCGTCGGTGTTGTCGAAGGTGATGGTGGCAGCCGCCATCGAGGCGCGCGGCCTTTGCTCCGAGCCGGAGAAGATCATGTCTTCGGTGCGCTTGCCGCGCAGCAGGCTGAAGGATTGCTCCCCCAATACCCATCGGATCGCATCGGCGATGTTGGACTTCCCCGAGCCATTAGGGCCCACGATCGCCGTAATCGTGGGCGCGAAGCTGAACAGATTCTTGCTCGCGAAGGTCTTATAACCCTGGAGTTCGAGCGATTTGAGGCGCGCCGCGCTGCCGTCCAATCAAGGACCCTTTCTCAGGCTGCGTTCCAGCCCTGATTCAAGCCAATCTCTGCCAAGGCCTCTTCGGCCGCTGCCTGCGCGGCCTCCTGCTTGCTGCGCCCCCGGCCCTGAGCCCGCACTATCTCCCCCACCTGCACCTCGACCGTGAACTCGCGGGCGTGGTCGGGCCCGCTGGCGTCAACCGTCTCGTAGCGAGGCGTCTCGCCATGCTCGGCTTGAGCCCACATCTGGAGCACGCTGCGCGGGTCCAGCAAAGCCTCTTTTTCGAGTACTTCATCAGCGGCGCGGCGGAAGCGCGGTTCCATGAAGCGCATAACCGACTCGATGCCCGCATCAAGGAAAAGTGCCCCGATGAGCGCCTCGAAAGCATCACAGAGCAGCGCCGGGCGCTGGCGCCCGCCGGAGACCTCCTCGCCCCGCCCCAGCAGCAGGGCCTCGCCCAATCCCAGTTCGCGGGCGAACGCCGCCAATTGCTCCGTTCGCACCAGCGCCGAGCGCAACCGGGTCAGGTCGCCCTCGTCCATCTCCGGGTAGCGGTTGTAAAGCCAGGCGGCGGAGGCGAAATCCAGCGCCGCATCTCCCAGGAACTCCAGCCGCTCGTTGTCTTCCAGTGCCTCGGGATGCTCGTTCAGGTAGGAGCGGTGCGTTAGGGCACGTCTGAGCAGGCTGAGGTTGGAGAATGCAAGCCCCGCGCGCTGGCCCAGTTCTTCGGGTGTCAAAGGAACGCTCTCCAAGAACTTGGGGGACGCCGGGTACCCAAGCTGCCCTGAGTACACCGCGTTCCACCAGTTCTATAACTCGGTCGACGGTTCGATTCTAACCCTGGAAGCGCCGGAATGCCAGCGTTGCATTGTGGCCGCCGAAGCCGAAGGCGTTGCTCAAGGCGGCCTCCACCTCGGCCTTGCGCGCCTCCCCGGGGACATAGTCCAAGTCGCAAGCCGGGTCTGGATCGCGGAGGTTGATGGTTGGGGGGATGATGCCCTCGCGCAGAACTTGAACGCAGACGATCGCCTCCAGCGCCCCCGTGGCGCCCATTATATGTCCGGTCATCGATTTAGTGGAGGAGATCGCCACATTGTAGGCGTGCTCGCCCAGCGCCACTTTGATCGCCCGGGTCTCCGAAAGGTCGTTCAGGACCGTACCCGTGCCGTGGGCGTTGATATAGCCGACCTGCTCCGGCCGCAGTCCGGCGGTCTCCATGGCGATGCGCATCGCCGCCGCGCCCCCCTGGCCGCTCTCCGAGGGCGCGGTCACATGGTATGCATCCGCGGTGGAACCGTAGCCCACCAGTTCTCCGAGGATCGTCGCCCCGCGGGCGCGCGCCTGCTCCAACTCCTCCAGGATCAGCACCGCGGCTCCCTCCCCCATCACCAGCCCATCTCGTGAGCTATCGAACGGCGCAGGTGTGCGATAAGGCGGGTCGTTGCGGCGTGAGAGGGCACCCATGCGATCGAAACAGCCCAGGCCGATCTCGGTGATGGTGGCTTCGGAGGCTCCGGCGATGCAGGCATCGATGGCCCCGCTCCGGATCAATATCCACGCTTGACCCAGCGTATCCGAGCCCGAAGCGCATGCGGAGGCGATCGATAAGCTGGGGCCTTGGGCTCCGGTTTCGATGGCGATGAGCCCGGCGGCGCCGTTGGGCATGAACATGGGGATCATGAAGGGGCTCAGCCGGCGCGGGCCCCGCTCATCCAGCAGCCGGATGCCGACCTCGAGCGACATCAGGCCCCCGACAGCGGTGGAGATCATCACACCCACGCGGGTTGGATCCGACTTGGGGATCCGCAGCCCCGATTGTGCCAGCGCCTCACGGGCGGCGATGTGCGCGAATTGCTGATACCGGTCCAACCGGCGGGCCTGCTTGGGTTCGAGATAATCTTCCGGGCTGTAGTCCTTGACCTCGCAGGCAATCTGCACCAGCAAGCGGGAGGCGTCGAAGAGTGTGATGGGCCCCACGCCGGAGGTCCCCGCCAGGAGCGAGGCCCAGGTTTCCTCAAGATTGTGACCCAAGGCATTGATCGTGCCCATCCCGGTGATGACGACCCTTCTCATCATGGCTGTCCTCTCATGTGCGGTTCGCGCTCAGGAAGGCACCCCCGACCCTCAGGCCGGCAAGGCCTTCAGCCCGGATCCGGTAAGCACCAGGATCACCGGGCCCGGGAGGGATTGCCGCAACGCCAGCAAGGCCGGCCAGACAACGGCGGAGGTTGGCTCTACATACAACCCTCGGCGGGCCAGAGCGTCGCGTCCGGTGACGATATCCTGCTCCTCCACAGCCAGAATGCGCCCACCCGAGCCTTCCACGGCCGCCAGGACCTCATCCCCCCGCAGTGGCCTCAGGATGCGAATCCCCTCCGCCACCGTCTCCCCCTCTCGGACCCACCCGAGGCCTGCCGCCCCGCCCTCCTGGACCGCCCACAACGGGGCGCAAGCCCGAGCCTGCACGCCAAACAGCCTGGGCATGGCATCAATCTGTCCCGCCTCGAGCAGCGCCTGGAAACCACGGGCCAGGCCCAGGAGCAAGGTGCCCTGCCCCACCGGCGTGATCACCGCGCCGGGCGCGCCGCCCAGTTGGTCCACCATTTCGAAAGCCACCGTCGCCATGCCTGCCAGTCCGTGCGGCAAATAGGCGTGGCTGGCATAGGCCACGCCCCGCTCGACCTCCCGCAGGACAGCTTCGCTGGCCGCGGAGCGCGGGCCGGGCACCTCGACAATTTCAGCCCCGTAGGAAGCAATCTGAGCACGCTTTGGGCCGGCGGCATAGGCCGGCACGAATACTCGCGCCCGGATACCGGCGCGCGCCGCGTAAGCCGCAAAGGAAGCGCCGGCATTCCCGGACGAATCCTCCACCGCCTGCTGCACACCCGCTGCAGCCAGCGCGCTCACCAGCACAGCAGTTCCCCGGTCTTTGAAGGAGCCGGTGGGGTTACGATGCTCACACTTCACGTAAACCGCCGGCGGCTCCGGTTCCACCTGCAGTAGCGGGGTGTTGCCTTCGCCCAGCGTGATGAAATCCGCCCCGGCCGGCAGGGGGAAACTGTGCCGGTAGAGGCCGATGCCCTGGCTTTCGGGGGCATCCTGCTTCTCAGGCGCCTTGAAAGGGATGGGTTTCGCGAGATCGAAAAGATCCCCACACGCTGGACAGCCGTGATGCCAGCCACGCTCTGGATAGGCTCGGCCGCAATTCCGGCAGCGCAGCGGCCAGGTCCACCCTTCGGGGATTCGACCCACCATCAGGATGGATTCCTGCGGTCCTCGGGGGTCGGATGGTAATCGCCCTCCATCCACTCCTCTCCCTGCGGCCCGACCTCCCGCTTCCAGATCGGGACGATTTCTTTCAGGCGGTCGATGCCATAGCGGGCGGCTTCGAAAATACCCATATCACGGTGGGCGGAGGAGCAGGCCACCACGACCGTGGGGTTGCCGGGCTCGAGCGCTCCCAGCCGCTGCACGATCGCAATGCCCTCAACCTCCGGCCAGCGCTCACGGATCTCCGCTGCCACCTGCTCGAGCTTAGCGAGCGCCATCGGCCGGTAGGCTTCATAATCGAGCCGTACGGTATCCCGCTCGCCATCCCGGCGCGTATGCGCCCGCACCATGCCGGCAAACAAGCACGCCGCCCCGGTGGACGGCAGCGTAATGGCCTCCAGCAACTTGTTCAGATCGAGTGGTCCCTCTTCCAATTGAAGCAGCGTGGGGCCAGGGCTTGACCCGCCGCTCACAGGGGGAAAGAGCGCCACTTCATCACCGTCTTCGATACGCGTTTCATCGAAGGCATACTCGCGGTTGACGGCCACGATGGTTGTGGGAAGCGACTCTCGTATCCGGGGATAGGCCTCCGCCAACTGCTCTTTGAGTGCCGCCACCGTGCTGCCGTCAGGCAGTTCTAAAGCGGTCTCACGGACGCCTGCACGGTCGCGCAGCGTAGCAAAGAATAGCACGCGGATGCTCATGAGGAAGGCTCCTCCAGCACAATGTCCCCACTGCGGCCGCCATGCTTCTCGACCAATCGGATATCGCTAATGCGCGCGGCTCGGTCTTGGGCCTTCACCATGTCATACACGGTCAGCGCCGCGACCGCAACGGCGGTGAGGGCTTCCATTTCGACGCCGGTGCGCTCATAGGCCCGCGTACGGGCTTCGATCTTGGCTCCCGGGAGTGCGGCATCGAATGTAACTTTGACATCCACCTGTGCAAGCGCCAGGGGGTGACATAGCGGGATCAACTCGTGTGTCCGCTTGGCGGCCATCACTCCAGCCAGCTCGGCGGCGGCGCGCACGTCGCCCTTCTTCATATCCCCGGCCAAGACGGCCTGCACCGTCTCCGCCCGCATGAGCACCCGCCCGCGGGCCACTGCCCAGCGTTCGCTGCGCGGCTTATCGCCGACATCGACCATCTGCGCCCGCCCGGAGGCGTCAAGATGTGTCAGTTCTGAATCGCCCATCCCTGCCTCACCTCCCAGCCGCTAGGGAAGCGCCTGAAGCTGCTCCGCAAACTATATCAGATCGCGGGCCTCCCGCGAGGGAGGGCCCGGCTCCGAAGTCTGCCGGCGATGCCCAACCACACCTCAATTGGCGTGCGGGAGAGGCTTCAGGCCCACCACCCGCGGACGAAAGTCCGCAGGCGCATGACGGACCTGGAGAGCGCCTTGAGCAAGATGAAATTGAAAACCAGGCCGGCCATCATATTTCCGGCAAACCAACCCCATACGTAAAGAGGGACAGATTGGGTCTCCAGCAGACCATATCCCCGCAGGACCACCAGCGGCGACCAGAGGGCGCCGAAAGCGTTTGATAGGATCATTGCGCTCAGCAAGATGGCTGCATCGCGACCCGAGCTGAGGGCAGGATCGGCTTTGAACCGCCGAAAGGCCCACGCCGGGAGCAGAGATTGCACCAGGTTGGCCGGGATGTAGGCCGCGGAGACATAGAAGGGTGTGCCCGCCAAAGCGTTCGAAAAGAAGGGAAAGATGACCCCCGCAAGAACCCCCCATGCTCCGAACCAGATCGAACCCACCTGTTGGACGGCAATCCCGGTCCAGAAGAAGTTGACACCAAAACCCAGCGGGAAACTGATGCTTCCGAAGGCACCCACGATGGCGCCGATCAGGATTAGCCCGGTGAGCACGAGGATATGCCGCGCCCCGACCGAGGGTTGCTCCCCCTTTTCCCAAACGCCTTGTGCTGGATCTGCCAAGTCTGTTCCCGTTCGGTTTGATGGCACCAGCCGACCCCGCTTGGATCTGCCCAGAATGCCATATGGTTGGGCTGCTTGCCAAGGGCTACAGTGGCTGGATTCTTGCATAATTGGCAAACACACGCAAATCGAGTGCCGGCTCACCAGAGCCTGTCCTTGACCACGCCCCGCCTTGACACCCCTCGCCGGCCTGCTATAATGGTTCACGCCTGCCCGGTGGGCAGGCGTTACTGTGATGAGATTCTAAGGAGGGCATGTATGCCACCCCTTCCTAAGCGAAAAGTATCCAAGGGCAGGCGTGATCGCCGACGGGCGCATGACGCCATCAAAGCACGCAGCCTGATTGCCTGCACCAACTGCGGTGAGAAGCACCTGCCACACCACGTCTGTCCCCACTGCGGTCACTATGATGGCCGCGAGGTCATCGAGGTCGAGCGCGCTTAGGCTCGTCCCTTGGATAGGCCGTGCGCGCGCACGGCCTATTTGATTCTCATGCCACCTGAAGCTTCCCGCACAGCTTTCCTCTTCCCGGGACAAGGCTCCCAGAGGCTGGGCATGGGCTACGATCTCGCCCACCAGGAACCCCGGGCCATGGAGATCTTTCACCTCGCTGATGAAATCCTGGGATACTCCCTTTCGGCTCTATGCTGGGAGGGCCCGGAGGCGGCGCTGAATGAGACGGAGCACACCCAACCCGCCCTGCTCACGCATTCCGTGGCTGTACTGGAGGTGCTGCGGCAGCGCATGCCGCACCCAACGCCAGCCTTTGTAGCCGGGCATTCGCTGGGGGAGTTCTCGGCCTCGGTCATGGCCGGGGCGCTTGACTTTCCCGTCGCGCTGCGCCTAGTGCGGGCACGTGGCCTAGCGATGAGGGAGGCCGGGCGCTTGAGTCCCGGGGGCATGGCCGCCGTTCTGGGGCTATCGATCGAGCAGGTAGAAGCGGCCTGCCGTCAGGCTTCCAGCCAGGGGAAGGGCGAAGTTTGGGTGGCCAACGATAATTGCCGCGGCCAGGTGGTCATCTCGGGCGATGAGGACGCGCTCGAAGCTTCCGGGCCGCTGCTCGAGAAGGCCGGCGCCCGGCGGGTTATCCGCCTGGCGGTCAGCATCCCCGCCCATTCTCCTCGCATGCGGGCCGCTCAGGCCCGATTCCATCAGACCCTCCAGCAAACCCCGATCCGTGATCCCGCCATCCCCGTCATCGGCAATGTATCCGCCGCCCCGCTCGAGGATGCCGAGGCGCTGCGCCGTGACCTCGAGGCCCAACTCACCAGCCGGGTCCGCTGGCGCGAGAGCGTGGAGGCCATGGTCCGGTCCGGCGTGGAGACGTTCTATGAGGTCGGCTCGGGGAGCGTGTTGACCGGGCTCGTGCGGCGAATCGCCCCCCAAGCGCAGGCGATCAGTCTGGACGCACCCGCCTCGCTCGAGGCGCTGACGGATTGAGAGAGGGGTTCTCATCAATGCTCCGCCGAATCCTCTACCTGCTCGTCCTGGCACTTACCCTGTTCTTCGGGATCAAGCATTACGCGGAGCTGAAGCTTATCCTGTCCATGCTGAGCCGCGGAGATTGGCGCTGGCTGCTTGCCGCGGCGGGGGTGCAGTTCCTCTGGGTGGTGGCGATCGCCGCCACCTTTCAGGCCTGCTATAGGCTGACCGGCGTGCGCGAGCGGCTCACCCGCATGGTCCCGCTAACGGCTGCCGCTAACTTCATCAACGTGGTGGCCCCCAGCTACGGCGCCGGAGCGCTCGCCGTCCTGCTGGCGGATGGACACCGCCGGGGTCATCCTGCCGGCAAGGTCACCACGGCGGCCTATCTCTACATGATCTACGATTATGCCGGCTTCCTGATCTTGCTCGTTCTCGGCTTCGCCATTTTGCACGGTATGGGCCTGCTGGACGCCGTGCTGGTCGGAGGGGCGCTTTTCGCGGGATCGCTGGCTATTTCGCTAATTGGCCTGACCATCATCGGCGTCTACTCCGCGGAGCGCCTGGGTCGGGCCACTATCTGGCTCTCACGGGCGTTCAACACCCTGCTGCGGCCCCTCCTGCAGCGGGATTTCATCTCGCTGCATAAAGCCCAGGGCTTCGCTCACGATCTGGCGGAAGGATTGGCACTGCTGCGGCGGTCACCCCGAAATCTCACCGTTGCAGCCTTGCTAGCGCTCACCCGTAAAGTGCTCATGGGCCTCATCCTATACCTTGTTTCGATCGCCTACCGCGCCCCCTTCGAGCTTCCGGTCTTGCTGGCAAGCTTTGCTGTGAGCTATCTGTTCACCATCGCCTCGTTCACCCCTTCTGGGGTCGGCTTCGTGGAGGGCGCCATGGGGCTGATCCAGGTGCGCATGGGTATCGATCCGGCGACCTCCGCCGCCATCGCCATCGCCTACCGTGGCATGACCTTTTGGCTCACGCTTCTCTACGGTTTCTTCGCCATACGCATAATCGGATACCAACGTGAAGCCCGCCTTGAGCCGGAGTCCCCCCCTGCTGGCGCGCCGGCCGCATCGCCCCAAGCCCCCTGGCCGGCCATGAATCCCAGTCGGCCGGACGAAACTCTCGACAAGGATTCGACTGCCTGAGGGAGCCAAGTCGGTGCTCGGCCAGAGGTTGGTGTACAATCCAAGCTGAGGGTGAAAGTGGGGGTGCTGAAATGCCTTTGCGCCCGGGATGGGCGGAGCGGGCAAGCGATCTTGGCACCCTAATTCATAGCTGATAATGGAATACAAGACCGCCTCCCGGCGGTCAGAGAGCGCGGCTGCGGCAAATGAATTTTCTCGATATCGCTTCCCTGCTCATCCGTGAGTCGGGCAGCTTCGCCTACCATGTCATTCTGATTATCACGCTTGGCCTGAGCCTGGCGCTGACCCGGGCCGCCGCGCCGGCGGTACGCGGATTGCGCGGCGGCCGCTGGGAGCCCGCCCTCACCAGCACCCTCATCCTGCGGCTGGCGCTGCTGCTTCTCTTCGGCCTGGAGAGCGGCGGGCTGATCCGCGCGCCTCTGGCGCTGCCGGCCCTCGACCGCCTAACGAATTTCTCTGCCATTATCCTCCTCAGCTGGGGCCTTCTGGCTCCCCAGGGCGCTCGCAGAGCGGATTGGCTCCCATCTGCAGCCCTGGCCGCGGCCGCTCTCGGGGCAATGGTATCAAGCTTGCTCATGCGGCTTGCGCCCGCCGCTTTCCCGTTCTACAACCGCAGCTTCGCCGACGCCGCTTGGACCCTGAGTGGCCTGGCTTGGTCGGCCTACGCAGGCATCACCCTGCGACGCCAGATTAGCCCCAGCACAAGGCCGGCCGTGGCTGCCTTCCTGATACTGATCGCGGGCTACCTGCTCCACCTGGCACTCGGCCCCACCAACGCCTCGCTAGCGCCCTTCGTCCGCTGGGCTGAACTCATCGCCTATCCCTTGCTCTGCATCGCCGGTATCCGGGGATTGACCACGCCCGCGCCCAAACGCGCACCGGCCGCATCGGCACCCGCCGGGAACCCCCACCCTGCGGAGACCTATGACCTGCCGCGATTGTTCTTAGAGGCGGCCGCCATCAGCGAAGCCGAGACATTGGAAGCGCTCGGGAAGGCAGCCGTGCGCGCCGTGGCGCGTTGCATGCGGGCTGAGATCTGCCTGCTGCTCACGCCGCCTGATCCCTCCGGCTATCTTTCGTTGGCGGCGGCCTACGATTTGATCACCGAGAGGCACCTCGATGGTCGCACGCTTACGACGGAGGAGCTGCCGGTGATCTCGGCCGCCCTGCTGCGGCGCAAGCTGCTGACCCTGCCGGCAGGCACTTCGGTCCCGGATGCCCGCTCGCTTCGATCGGTGCTTAACATGGACACCACAGGCCCCATCATCACTTTGCCCTTGGAGGAGCAGGGCGAGTTGCTGGGTGGCCTGGTGCTGCTCTCACCTTTTGCCCGCCGGCGCTGGTCTCCGAGCAGCCAGGAGGCGCTTGAGACGCTTGGCGGCTGGATCGCCCGCCGCCTGACGTTGCTGCGCGAGCGCGCCATCGCCCCCCGCGCCCCCGCCATGAGCTTCCCGGACGACATCGAGACCACCCGCCGCGAAGTCCACCGCCTGCTAATCGAGAACGCCCGCCTGACCGAGCAACTGCTCCAGGCCACCGATATGGCCGGAGAAGGATTGGCTGCCTTCCTGACCAACCAGCGTCTGGCGGACGAAACCATTCAATTGCTCGAATCCGAGATCAAACGCATTCAATCCACCAGTCAGCAGCCTTCGCAAGAAGACAATAGCGAGCAAGTCGCCCAGCTCTCGTATGAATTGCAGCGCACGCTCGAAGAGCTGGCCCAGGTGCGCACACGGTTGGCGCTGGTCGAGGGAACCTACGACGAACGATTGCGTAATCATGAGCGGCCCCAATCGATGCAGCGGCTGGCTGCGCTGGCGCGCGAGTTGCGCCAGCCGATGTCCACCATCATGGGCTACACCGAGCTCCTGCTCGAGGCTCTCCCCGAGGAGGGTCAGGAGCGCGGCCATACCTACCTGGCCACCATCCGGGATGCGACTACCCGCCTCTCCAAAATGCTGGGCCAGCTGGTCAATCTAGCAGCCATCGAAAGCGGTGGGCTCGACCTGATGCTCACAACCCTCGATCTGCGGGGTTGGATCCGGGAAGCGTTGGAGCAGGTCCGGGCCCATATCGAGGGTCGGCGGCTTAAGGTTCTGCTGCATCTGCCAGAACACCTTCCACGCATCCTCGGCGATGCGGATGCTCTGCACCAGGTGCTGATCCACTTGCTCAACAATGCCATCGGGGTCTCGCCTGAGGGCGAGACGATTGAGATACGCGCCGAAATCACCGGCCTCGTGACACCGGGGTTCCTCTCTCTCACTGTGCGGGACAACGGGCCGGGGATACCCGCTGAGGATCTGCATCGGGTCTTCGCCCCTGACTACCCCCCGCAGGGAGACCCCATCCCAGGCCTTGGCGCTGAGCCGCTCGAGCTCTCGATCGCGAAGTCACTGGTGGAAGCCATGGGCGGCCGCCTTTGGGTCGACAGCACCCCGGGTCAAGGTACGGCCTTCATCTTGCTGCTCCCCCTGTCTGCGTCCGAAACGCCTGGCCCCACGGCCTGAGCGCCGGAAACCCTCGCATATGTGTTTCATGTGACCCCTCCTAGATCCGCGCTGGCATGGTTATTGCATGCCCGCCACGGTAGAATGTGATTTGCAGGCAGAGGCCCGGAAGAGAACCCTGCCGGCGTGGGAGGCGTCCTTAGGACGATGAACTCGAGAACTCACAGACGATCGGGATCGGCCGCGCGCTGGGGGCTGGCAGCCGCATTTGTGGCGCTGCTGACCGTGGCGGGCGCATGCACCACGCTCACCGGCGCCTTAATGGCGCCTGCGGCCCACGGCAGTCCCCTGATCACGCCCGATCCCAACGCCACCGCCACGCCGACGCCCTTCGGTCCGCAAGCGCCCACACCGGTTGCAGGTGGGCCCGCACCTGCGACTCCACAGCCGACGGTGCGGCCAGCCCGGCCCTGGGGGCATTTCCCACCGCCGAGCGAGCCCTCTGCGATCGAGATACGGCCCCCGATGGCGCCCCTGCAGGTCAGCGAGGAGACGGTCAACATCATCGTCATGGGCTCCGATCAGCGCCCCGATGAATACGGACACCGCACCGATACGCTGATCCTTCTCTCTCTTGACCCCAAAGCCGGGAAGGTGCGCATGCTCAGCTTCCCCCGCGACCTCTACGTCTACATCCCTGGCAACCGCGTCAACCGTATCAACGTGGCCGACGCCTACGGCGGCCCGGAGATGGTGGCCAACACCATCCTCTACAACTTCGGACTTGAGGTCCATCATTGGGTGCGGGTGAACTTCAACGGCTTCACTCACATCGTGGATAGCCTGGGTGGGATCGACGTGGAAGTGGGCGGCTACTTGCAGGACGAATGCGGCCGGCCCTGGAGCTATTCTCCCGGAACCTACCACATGGACGGGTTTCAGGCTCTTTGCTATGTGCGCATGCGCAAGACGACCGGCGACTTCGACCGCCTGCGCCGCCAGCAGGAGGTCATGCTGGCGCTCTTTAAGCGGGTTGTGAGCCTGGATGGTCTGGCGCGTGCGCCCGAGCTTTGGCAGGCGTTTTCGGGGGCCGTCGAGACCGACATGCAGCTCGCCGATGCACTGCGGATGCTGCCGCTGGCGGGTCGCGTCGCCGCCGATCCCTCCCGCATCGAGCGCTACGCCGTCACAGCCGACATGGGCCTTATCTGGCGTGTCCCCACCAGCGGGGCCTCGGTCATCCTGCCGGACTGGGAACGCATCGAAGCCATGCTGCATGAGGCCTTCGAAGGGCAGCCTGCGCCTTGAGCTCTCCCTGAGAGAACGCTAATTGACAATTTGACCTTCCAGGGCTAGGATGAAGTCGCGCCGCTTGGCTATGCGCAAGGCGACCGGCGCGGAGGTTCCATGGACAACCCCGGCGATGATCTCCCCCTTTTCTCCTACGCCGCCCAGCCCGAGGAAGCCCGGCGCGAGGCCCAGCCCGGCTTGCGGCCGGCTACCAGCCTGAGCGCCGCCATCCAAGCTTGGGGCGAGGCGCTGGAGGAACAAGGGAAATCGATCCACACTGTCAAGGCCTTCACGGGGGATTTGCGGTTGCTCGCCCGCTTCGTGGGCTCCGGCACCCCCATTCAAGAAGTAAGCACCCACGACCTGAAGAATTTCTTGGAGTGGATGGCGGAGCGGCGGGGCGTGCCGTGCAGCCCCAAGACCTACGCCCGCAGGATCACATCGATCAAGGCCTTCTACCGATGGCTCAACGACACTGGTGTGCTCACCAGCGATCCCGCCGCCAATGTGCCCCAGCAATCGGTCATCAGCCCGCTCCCGGAAGTACTCACGCCGCTGGAGGTAGAAGCTGCGCTGGAGGCGGCCTCGGCTCTGCGGCGCCGCAAGCCCCCCGACGCCCGCCCATACACCCTGCTGCGGCTGCTCCTAGATACCGGCATCAAGAAGGGCGAGTGCCTGCGCCTGCACCTGAACCACGTGGACCTGGAAGCACCCGAAGGCCCCACACTCTTCGTCCGCTATGGTCAGGTCGCAAAGCGCTACAAGGAGCGCAAGATCCCCTTATCAGAAGCCTGGGTGAACGCCTTCCGCGAATACCTGCGCCAATACCAACCCAGCGACCGGCTCTTCCCTTGGTCGCCGCGCCGGCTTGAATATCTCCTGGAGGATATCAGTGAACTGGCCGGGCTGGAAAAACGCATCTCCTTCGATATGTGCCGTTGGACCTCGGCTCTGATGGACTATCGCGCCGGCGCCGACCGGAACGCCATTCGGCAGAAGCTGGGGGTTTCGAAGATCCAATGGCGCGAGGTAAACAACAAGCTGCACATGCTCGCCGAGCGCAACCCTTGAGGCCTCCTCGCAGCCCAGAAGAAACCAACGGGGCCACCCCGATGGCATGGGCTGGCCCCGCCTGATTCTGCCAAGCGGCCGCAAGCTACATCTTCTTCACCACGATGTCGCCGATCACGTTGGCGGCGGCGTCGCCGCGGTCGGCAGCATTCGAAAGGTGCCGATAGATTTCACGCAACTTGAGCATCTCCACCACGTGGTCGATATCGCGCGGCATACGGAAGAGTTCGGCGATCGCCTCCCGATAGACGGTCTCCATGCGGTTCTCCAGCGCCTTGGCCCGCACGGCGTGGTCGTTGGCCACGCTGGGATGGTCCTCCAACTGCAGAACGCCCATGTAGATCTCTCGCGCCGCGTCGCGCAAGAGCGAAACCATGCGCTGCATATAGGGGTTGGGCTCGACCTCCAGCATGTGCATCTCCTCTACGGTGGTATCGGCGTAGTCGAGCACATCGTCGATGGTCAGGCTGAGCGCAAAGATGTCTTCGCGGTCGATCGGGGTGATAAATGTATGATTCAACTCATCGATCAGAATGCGGCGCACCTCATCGGCTTCCTTCTCGATCTCGGTCACCCGCTGGGCGATGGCTTCGCTGGGCTCCTTCACGTACTCATGGAGCTTTTGCATCCCCTCGACCGTATATTCGGCCTGTTTGATCAGGAGCTCAATGAAGCGGTTTTGCCGCTTGCGACGGAATATGCTCATGCGTTTGTATCCTGTCGTCCTCGCCCCATCCGCATCAGCCAGATGGGGAGTGCGTCCAGCATCCGGGCGCGGCTTCCTCTCTCATCCCCCTTAGTAGATCAACTCTCCCTGCACGAATGCACGGGTTCGCCCGTCGCCCGGATTCTCGAAGAAGATCTCCACCGGCGCCGCCTCCACCAACTGTCCCTCGAGGATCATGGCCACATGCTGTGCCAGCCGGCGCGCCTGGAAGATGTTGTGCGTCACCAGCACAACCGTCCGCCCAGGCGAAGCGGATGTCGTCCGTATTATAGCCTCAATCGCCGCCGCGCTTTGAGGGTCCAGATTCGCGGTGGGCTCATCCAGAAGCAGGACCTGCGGGCGGACCGCCAGCGCCCTGCCAAGCGCCACGCGCTGCATCTCCCCACCCGAGAGGGTGCGCGCCGGTGCTTCCGCAAGCGAGCGCAGATTCATCGCGCCCAGCACCTCTTCCACCCACTCCGGCTCGCGCATACCGCGAAGCCGGAGGCCATATTCTATGTTCTGGCGCACATTGCCCCAGAGCATCACCGGGCGCTGAAAGACCATGGCGATTTCGCGCCGGAATGCCAGCGGCGCCGGATGCCGGACGACATGGCCGCGAAAGGATATTTGGCCCCGTTGGGGCCGCTCCAGCAGGTGAAGCAGCTTGAGCAGGGTCGACTTGCCGGATCCATTCGGCCCCACGATGGCGAAGACCCCGCCCGCCGGGATCTCCAGCGAGTCGATCTGCAGCGTCCACGCGCGGTCGTAGCGGTGGACGATCCCTTCCAGGCGGAAGAGCGGTGTCGGCGTCATCGGCCCCGCTCCAGCGGCGCCTGCAGCCGCAACAGCAGGGCATTCACACCGAAGGCAAGCACTAGCAGCAGGCCTCCAAGTGCCAGGCCCAGGCCGAAGTGCCCCTGGCGCGTCTCGAGAACAATGGCGGTGCTCAGCACGCGGGTCTTCCCCTCGATATTGCCGCCCACCAGCATGGCCGCGCCCACCTCAGAGATGATGCCCCCAAAGCCGGCCACCAGCGCTGCCATGACGCCCAGGCGAGCTTCCAGCAGCAGCCCGCACACCTCTTGGGCCGGCGTGGCGCCCAGCGAGCGAATCTGCATGCGCAACTCTGGATCGAGCGATTCAATCGCTGCCATCGTCAGCCCGATGACCAGCGGCGAGGCGATGATCACTTGCGCCACCACCATCGCCGCCGGCGCGAACAGCCACCCCAGCCCACCAAGCGGGCCCGACCGGGAAAAGAGCATATAGACCCCCAGCCCAACCACCACCGGCGGCAGGCCCATGCCGGTGTAGATCAGGGTAGTGAGCAGGCGGCGGCCCAGGAAGCGCCGCAGTCCCAGGGCGGCGCCGAGCGGAACGCCGATCAGGGCGCTGATGAGCAATGCCAGCCCGCTGACCCGCAGGGTGAGCCCGGTGATACCGATGAGTTCCGTCAGCATAGAAGCTACCGCCTATGCGGGTATATCACACCTGATCTGGGTTTCCTCAATCCTCTGCCTCCGGAATCGGCAGAAATAGCGGCTGGCCAAACTCCGCCAGCCCATATTCCCCTATGGCTTGCAACGTTTCTGGGCTGCGGGCCCAGGCCAGGAAGGCATCCGCCCCCTCGGTATTTACGCCCGGATGACGATCCGGGTCAACAGGAATGAGCGAATATTCATTATAAAGCGCCTCATCGGCGTTCTCTGCCATGGTCGCACCGCCCACCAGGATGCAAAGCTCCGGCAAGCTGGATTGGAGCGCGAGGAAAGTGCCGCGATCGCTGAGGGTGTAGGCGGCGCGCTCCTGTGCGAACTGAAGCGTCTCGCCCATGCCCTGGCCCAGCGAAAAGTACCACGACGCATCGGGGTCCGGCTCCTCCCCGGCCTGCGTCCAGAGCTCACGCTCGCGGGCATGCGTACCCGATTCGTCGCCCCGCGAGGCGAACGGCGTCGCGGCCTGTGCAATCCGCCTGAATGCCTCTGCGGCCCGTGCCAGGCCGCGCGCTCCCGCCGGGTCCTCACAAGGGCCGACAAGAATGAAATCGTTTCGCATGATGGGAACACGGGCCGCGCCGTGGCCCTGCCGGATGAATTGCTCCTCGAGCGCCGGGTGGTGCACCCAAAGCAAATCCGCATCGCCGCGCTCTCCGAGCGCCAGCGCCTGGCCCGTGCCAACGGCGATAACTTCCACCCGGATGCCTGTTTGCGCTTCGAACTTGGGCAAGATGGCATCCAGCAGGCCCGAATCATATGTGCTGGTAGTTGTCGCTAGGCGGAGCGGCGCCGCCTGGGTCCCGCTGCAGGCCGCAAGCATCAGGAACGTGGCTGCGAGGAAGGTACGGCAAAGTGGTCTCATGGATGCGCCTGGCCTTGCGTTATGTCGCATCATCATAACGACCCCCTCCCCGCTTGTCAACCTGGGCAGCAAAGCGACCGCCAAGCATCCTTCGCCATACCTCGCGGCTTGACAGCCTGCCGGCGCGCCACGACAATAAGGCCATGTGCTCTCAAGAGATCCCTCCGGGACACCGCTCTGGATTCGTGGCCCTGGCCGGGCGCCCAAACGTCGGCAAGTCCACCCTCGTGAACCGTCTGCTCGGCCAGCCCGTGGCTGCCGTCTCCCCGCGCCCGCAGATGACCCGCCGTCGCCAATTGGGCATCCTCACACGTCCCGAGGCACAGATCATCTTTGTCGATACTCCCGGCCTGCATCACCCGCTTCACAAACTGGGCGAGTACATGAACGCCGAGGCGCTTGAGACCCTGCGGGACGCCGATCTGATCCTGGCCGTGTTCGATCTTGGCCGGTCCCCCAACCGGGAGGACGAACAGGTGGCCGAGCACGTTCGCGACCTGGCCGGATCCATCCCTGCCCTGGCAGTGCATAACAAGATCGACCTCGTCCCCGCCGACAGGCTCGAGGCCCGCCGGCAGGCGTTCCTGGCCTTGCTGCCCGATATCCCCGCCCTGGCCGTCTCCGCCACCCGCGGGGACGGCATGCAGGAGCTGCTGCCGGCTATATTGGAGCGCCTCCCCGAAGGCCCCCGCTACTATAGCGAGGACACCATCACCGACACCTTCGAGCGCGATCTGGCGGCGGACCTGATCCGCGCCGCGGCGCTCGAACACTTGCGCAACGAAGTGCCCCACTGCATTGCGGTACGCATCGATGCGTACAAGGAGCGCAACAGCCATGGCGCCTACATCGAGGCCACGCTCTTCGTCGAACGTGAGTCGCAGAAAGGCATCGTGATCGGCAAAGGCGGCGAGATGCTCAAGCGCATCGGCACCTGGGCGCGGCGCGAGATCGAGGCCCTCACCGGCCGCAAAGTATTCCTCCAGCTGCGCGTGAAGGTGCTTCCAGGGTGGCGGAACGACGAGCAGATGCTAAAACGCTTCGGCTTCCGGCCCGGTAGATTCTGAGCGGCACGTGAGCGAAGCCATGCCCAAGCGCGGAAAATCCAAACAGACCAGAACCAGCGCTTTCGGCTCCCCTGGCCGAATCTCGCACGATTCATCCTCCTTCTACGAGAGCCGGCTCTATGAGGGCCAGCGTCCCGGGAAGAAGGCGCACATCGAGAACCCGGTGCCCGCCGAGGCGCTCGACCGCATCTTCCTCAAATCCTCCGAGAATATGGATGAGTTGCCCGATTACAGTGTGCATTTGATGGTGACTTCCCCGCCCTACAACGCCCGAAAGGAGTACGATGAAGACCTGACGCTGGAGGAGTACCTGGCGCTATTGCGGGGCGTGTTCCGAGAGACCTATCGAGTCTTGGTGAGCGGCGGGCGAGCCTGCATCAACATCGCCAACCTGGGACGCAAGCCTTACCTCCCGCTGCACGCCCTCGTCATCCAGGAGATGCTCGAGTTGGGGTTCCTCATGCGGGGCGAGATCATCTGGGACAAAGCCTCCAGCGCCAGCCCCTCGACCGCCTGGGGTTCGTGGATGTCGGCCGCCAACCCCGTGCTGCGAGATGTTCATGAATACATCTTGGTCTTTTCCAAGGAGAGCTTCTCGCGTCCCTCCGGCGATCGCCAAAGCACCATCCAGCGGGACGATTTCCTCGCCTGGACCAAGAGCGTGTGGTCATTCCCGGCGGTGTCAGCCCGCCAGGTGGGCCATCCGGCGCCCTTTCCGGAGGAATTGCCGCGGCGCTTGATCGAACTCTACACCTTCCAGGGCGACGTCATCCTGGATCCCTTCGCAGGTTCGGGCACGACCTGCCTCGCCGCCCGCCGCCTCGGCCGCCACTTTGTGGGTTACGAGATCCAGGAGGCGTATCATTCCTTAGCACTTGAACGCATCCGGGCTCTCGATTCTTCAGAAGAAGGAGCGAGTCATTCAGGGGAGGCCCCACATGTCTAAGGGCTATGAATCGCCTTTCTCATATCGGTACGGTTCAGATGAAATGCAGCGGCTCTGGTCCGAGGGGGCCAAGCGCCGCGCCTGGCGTAGGGTCTGGCTGGCGGTGGCGGAGGCCCAGGCCGCGGCCGGCTTGATCACTCCCGAGCAAATCGACGAGATCCGCGCCCATGCCGAGCAGATCGACCTAGAACGAGCGCGCCAGATCGAAGCCGAGATTGGTCACGACCTGATGGCTGAGCTCCGCACATTCGCCGAGCAGTGCCCGAGCGGCGGCGGCGTGCTCCACTGGGGGCTTACCTCGGCCGATGTCCAAGATAACGCCGATGTTCTGCGCCAGAAGGCTGGCCTCACCTTGCTGCTGGACCGCCTGCGGCGGGTGCTCCTCGCACTTGCTGGGCGCATCGAAGAAACGCACAACCTGACCATCATGGGTTTCACCCACCTGCAACCGGCCGAGCCTACAACTCTTGGCTACCGCCTGGCGGCGTACGCCCAGGACCTATGGGACCATTTCGAGCGCCTGCTGCAATTGCGCAATGCACTGCGTGGCAAGGGCATCCGCGGCGCCGTCGGCACCGCCGGCCCTTTCACGGAGATGCTCGCCGCCAGCCACGTCTCCCCCGAGACGCTGGAGGTCACGGCGATGCAGGCGCTGGGCATCGAGGCCCACGCCATCACCACCCAAACCTACCCGCGGGTGCAGGACTTCACCTTGCTCGCCGGGCTCGCCGGTCTGGCGGCCTCGCTGCACAAGGTCGCCTTCGACATCCGGCTGATGCAATCGCCCGGGTTCCGGGCGGCGCGCGAGCCCTTCGGGGCCCGGCAGGTCGGCTCGAGCGCCATGCCGTTTAAGCGCAACCCTGTCAAAGCGGAGAAGATCTGCTCGCTCGCCCGGGAAGTGGCCTCCATGACCCACATCGCCTGGGAGAACGCAGCCAGCAGCCTGCTGGAACGAACTCTGGATGATTCCGCCAACCGCCGCACGATCCTGCCAGAGGCCTTCCTGGCATGCGATGAGATGCTCATCGAACTGGAGAATATCCTGCAGGGAATGGAAATCGATGCTGTGGGAATCGAGGAGCAGATCGCCCGTTTTGGACCCTTCGCCTCGCTCGAACGGGTGTTGACAGCGCTGGTCCTGCAGGGCGCCGACCGGCAATCGATGCACGAACGCCTGCGAGAGCACAGCCTGGAGGCCTGGCGCGCCGTCGAAGCGGGCGAGCCGAACCCCTTGCCGGATCTGCTGGTGAAGGACACTAGCCTCTTGCACTACCTGCAACCCGGTCGCCTGCGGGAATTGCTGGACGCCAGCGGCTACACCGGCCTCGCCCCCCGCTGGGCTTTGGAATTCGCCCAACGCATCCGCGCCCGGCTGGAACCCCAGGGTTCAAGGAGCGAGGAGTAAGCAGCTTGCGCGGCCGCGATTGGGCTTTTCTGGGTCTCTGCCTCGCGATCGGCGCAGCTTGCCTGCGGCTTGGCATCTGGCAACTCAGCCGGTTGTCCGAATGGCTGAGCCACAACACAGCCGTGAGCCAAGGCATGTCAGTCCCGCCGCTCGCGCTGCCGCTTGCTGAATCTCCGGCCGATCTTGCCTGCCGCCGGGAAGGAGGTCCCGCGTGACGCTGCCCTTCTGGCTCGCCTTGCTCTTTGCGCTGCTCGACTGGTACGCCGTGGCGCGCCGCTTGACCCGTCTGGAACGGGCGGCCAAGCCGGCCGCGCTGGCCCTGCTGGCCCTCTGGTTCTGGCTGGCGGCACCCACGTTGCAGCAGTCCTTCATGGTGGCATTCGCCGCCGGCCTGCTCTTCTCGCTGGCGGGCGATATCTTCCTGCTCTTTCCCGGTGCGCACTTCTTGAAGGGCTTGATCGCCTTCTTCCTGGCGCACCTTGCCTACCTGGCGGCCTTCAATCCCGGCGGCCCCCGGCTGGAGGCCCGCACCTATTGGCTCGCAGCAGGCATCGCCATCCTGGCCTACTTCCTGACCCGGCGCATCGTCGCCGGCCTGCGGACCTCCGGGCGCGATTCGCTGGTGGTCCCTATCATCCTCTATGCTGTCGTGCTGAGCCTGACCCTCTGGTCGACGCTCGCAACTCTTTTCCGGCCCGAGTGGCCACCACAAGGGGCAGCGCTTGCAGCCGCTGGGGGCGCCCTCTTCTTCCTCTCCGATGCCCTGCTGGCCTGGAACCGCTTCGTCCAGCCTCTGCGGCACGGCCGGCTGGCCAATATGGTCAGCTATCACCTCGCTCAAGGATGCATGGCCTTCAGCCTGCTGGCCTTCGCCGCCAGCCTGGCCTGAAGCAAGAATCCGGCGCCGCTCAGCGCCGGGACGCAAACGCATATCACTCGAGAGCCCATAGATTTGGCTTTCAGCGTGCGGGGATCAGACCTGCGCGAAGTGGGCGCGTTCGATGTCGTGCCAATCCACCCCCTCCGGCAGGCGCATATAGCTGCTCAGCAGGGGGTGCACTTCGCGGATCATCTCGGCCATTCGCAATGCAATGCGGCGGATCGAGAAATGGGCTTTGGCGGCCGCGCGCAACTCGCAGAAGTGATAGGCCTCGCGCAGATTCAAGCTCATCACCACCCGGCGATTGAAGGCGTTCGGAACCACATAGGCGGCCACATGCGGGTTCCATTCCGCTAGACGCTCGTAGGCGCCGGCGGCCTGCGCCATCACCTCGCGGAAGGATGCCTCCACGCCAGCCTCGGCGAACAGGCGCGGCACGGCATATCCCAGTCCGGCCTGCAGGCGCTGGGGGGTCTGCGTCATCATGCGGTGGCGCTTGAGTTCGAAGTAGGCACCCTGGTCCATGACAGCCTCAAAGGTGTAGAAGGCGTGCTCAAGGGCGCGTAGCGGAACGTCGAATCGGCCCAAACCGCCAAGCATCGCCTCCGCCAGCGCCGCCCGACCTGCATCGTCCATGTCCTCAACCTTGGCCAGGGCCGTCTCGTAGCTGCAGCCGGCCTGCGCGAAGAGTCCCGCAGCCAGCACCTGCGCCTCCGCCCGCGGCGTCCACTCAATCAGGCGCAGCATCTCGCCTGCTGGCTCAGCCGGCAATATGCCGGCCCTGCTCGCCAGGCCAGTTTCGGCCTCCCTCAAGTAGGGAACCGGGTCGGCGTACTTCACCAGCGTGGGCGTCTCCTCCCGCGCGGCGCGTTTCACCTGCTCCCCAATTTCGCGCACTTCCGCGAGCGGGTGGGATAGCATCTTGCGAATGGCGTGTTCGAGAGCCCGCGCATTGGCGGTCATCCCTAGATTCGCCAGGGCCGCTGCCGGCAGCAAGAAGCGGCACGCGTCCACGTAGCGGGAGCGGATGCGCCCATCCCAGAGATCCTGGCTCTCGCCCTCGCGCCGGGGATAATCCTGCGCCACCCTCTCGCGCACCGGCTCCAGCGATTCATGATAGGCCTGGAAGAGCCTGTCGCAGGTCTCCACGTAGAGACCTTCGTACGCCGAACCCCGCACCTCCGCTGGCACATGGTACCCCTTGGGATCCCATGTCTGGTAACGGGTGGACTTCTCGGTGTAGGATGCCAGGCGGTTGGATTCGATGCACTCCACCGCCAGGCGTGAGACGTTCTCAAAGGCGATATGAAGTACGGCGTGCTCGGCGACGGAGGCGTGGCCATAACCCACAACCCATTTCTCGTGGAAGGCGGCGGAGGCCTCCTCGCTAAGCTCCTCGGCGATCTCACGAAATGAGAGCGGTGACCTCGAGGTCTTGGCGAAGGTCACCGCGATCGTCTCCGGCGTCAATTTCCCGGGACGAAGAAGGTAAATCCGCCGTTCGAACCCCTCAGGCATGGTGCCCCTCCTCCAGGCGATGATCCAGGATCTCGCGCGCCCGCGCGATGTCCCGCATGATGCGCTCCATCAATGCCTTGGGGTCTGGGAATTTCCGCTCGTCCCGCAGCCGTGCAAAGAACGATAATCGCACGATCTCATCGTACAGGTCCCCTTCGAAATCGAGCAAATGGGTCTCCACAATAGGCGCCGGGTTCATCTCCTCGAAGGTTGGTCGCACGCCGATGTTGGTGACCGCCTTCCACTGCTTCCCATGCACTTCCGCCAGACAGGCATAGACGCCCGAACGCGGGTGGGCGCGTTCATCCCAAATGACCAGGTTGGCGGTGGGGAATCCCAGGCTTCTGCCGCGCCCCGCCCCCCGCACGACACGTCCCGGCAACATGAAAGGCCTGCCCAGATAACGCTCCACGCGGGCCACATCCCCCGAGCGCAGCGCCTCGCGTACACGGGTCGAACTCACGATCTCCCCCTCGATCAGGATCGGGGGGATGACGTGCAAACGGTAGCCGTGGGTCGCGCTGCGCGCCTCCAGGAAATGGCGGTTACCCTCCCGATTGTGACCCATGGCGAAATCCTGGCCGATCCAGAGATCCTGGAAGCGCAGATGTTCATGCAGGCGGCTGAGGAAGTCCTCCGCGCTCACTTCGGAGAGCGCCCGGTCGAAGCGGAGCGTGATCATGGTGTCCACCCCGAATTCGCTCACCCGCTGGGCCTTCTCTTCGGGCGTGTTGATGTAGAATGCTGGCTTGCGGCCACGCAGCACAACCGACGGATGGGGGAAGAAGGTCAGGACCACCGAGGGCACGCCCGCTTGGCGGGCATGCTCGACCATCGCCTTCAGCAGCGCCTGATGGCCCAGGTGAACGCCATCGAAGGAACCGATGGTCAGGTTGGAGGCAGGCAGGCGAACTTCAGAGAGGTTGCGGATATGCTTCATGCCTGTTCAGCGACCGAAGACTTTACGCGGCTGCCATTGCTCGCCCTGTTCCACGGCCTCCAGGATCGCCACCAGGTCGCCATCTGGACCGATGCCGCGCGCCATACCCGTGGCCGTCTCTTGGGCCTCGATGCGATTGCCGTTGAGGATACGCTTCAGATTCTCGCCGCTCACCTTGACCACCGGCAGATCTGGAAGCGCATCCGCAGCCGGTCGGACATACTGCTCCCACTCTCCGCTGGCCAACGCCATCTCGAGCTTATTCAAGGGGACGCAGTCCTCGAGCGTGAAGGGGCCCGCCTTGGTCCGCCGCAGGCTGGCCAGGTGCGCCCCGGTGGCAAGCCGCTCGCCAAGATCGTTCGCCAGCGAACGGATGTAGGTGCCGGCCGAGCACTCGATATCCAGCAGTAGATCCGGCGGCCGATAGCTCACCAGGGAGAGATGATAGATCGTTACCGCGCGCGGCTGCAGGTCCACCTCTTCACCCTGCCGGGCAAGCTCATAGGCCTTGCGTCCCTTGACCTTGATGGCGCTGTAGGGCGGCGGGGTTTGCTCGATCTCGCCTCGGAACTCGGGCAGCACATTCTGGATGTCCTCCAGGCGCGGCGCCGCACCGGTCACGCGCACGAAATCCCCCTCCAAATCGTAAGTCTGAGTGCTCGAACCGAAACGGATCAGCGCCTCGTAGCGTTTGGTCGCAGTCGAGAGAAACTCGCTGAGTCGTGTGGCCGACCCCAGGCAGAGCACGAGCACGCCGGAGGCCCGCGGATCCAAGGTGCCGGCGTGGCCCACTTTGCGGACTCCGGTCCCCCTGCGCACAATGCTCACCACCCGGTGGGAGGTGGGGCCGACGGGCTTATCGACCAGGATGAGTCCAAACCGTTTCATGGGGTCTCCTTCAACGGGGTGATCTCCGCCGCCGTAGCGGCGAGCACACGGGCCGTGACCTCCTCCAGGCTGCCTTCGATGGTCGCGCCTGCGGCCTGCTCATGTCCCCCACCCCCAAAGGAAGAAGCCAGCGGTGCCACATTCAAACCAGGTTCCGAGCGCCAACTCACCTTGACCTTGGCCCCCGGCTGCTCGACGAAGATGATCGCCACGCGAGCCTCCTCGATGGTGCTGAGGATGTTGATCAGGTCGGCGTCATCCGAGCCCGGGTACTCGGCCCTCCGGCGGTCCTCGAGGGTTAGCGAGGTCCAGATGATGCCATCCTGGCGAGCGAGTTTGCTCAGTCCCATACCCCAGTAGCGGGCGCTTACGAACCTGCGGCGATGGAGCGATCGATCGTAGAGTTCCGCCAGCGGCGCGCCCAATCGCATGAGGTCTGCCGCCATTTCGAGCGTCTCAGGACGCACGTTATTGGTGCGGAATCCGATGGTATCCGTGATGAGACCGGTCAGAAGATTGGTGGCGATAGGTGGTTCGAGGTCCACACCCCAGATAGGCAGCACCTCGCAGAGCAACTCGGTTGTGGCCGCGGCCTCCTCCCGTACCAGATTCACGGAGGCAAAGCGCGTGTTGGTGGGATGGTGATCGATGTTGATTTCGAGCGGCCTCGGCAGCGAAGCGGGAGTGAAGCCCGTGCGCTCAGGGTCGGAGCAATCCAGGACTACCAGCAAATCGGCATCCGCCGGCGGCAGCTTGACGACCTTCTCGCCCCCGGGTAGGAAGCGGAAGCGCCCCGGCATGCCCTCGATCAGCACGGGTGTGGCCCGTTTGCCAAGCTGCTCCATGGCCAGGCTGAACGCCAGCAGCGAACCCAGCGCATCACCGTCCGGCCGCTCGTGTGTGAGCACCCCAATATGCGTCGCTTGCGCAATCCGCTCACCGGCCGCCTGGACCTGCTGCTTCACTGGGTCTCGTCCTCCTCGCCCCCTCTCTCTTGGTGCAGCTGATCGAGCAACTCTTCGATGCGCGCCGCTCGCGCCAACGAAACATCCCAGCGGAAGCGGAGCTGCGGGAAATGCCGCAATGAAATGCGCCGTGCCAGCTCCCGCCGCAGGAAGCCCTGTGCGGAGTGTAGACCCTGCAAGACCTCCTCGGCCCGATCTTCCTCCCCACTTGCAGCGATATAGACCGTGGCATAAGCCAGCTCGCGGTCGACCTCCACGCCGGTGACCGTCACCAACGCCAGGCGCGGGTCAGCGACCTCGCGCTGCAGGATATCGGCGAGTTCCTCCCGGATGCGGTCTGCAATCTTTCGGGCGCGGCTGCTACTGACCATGGCGCTCCCCTAGCTTACCGGGACGGTCTCCTCGGTGTAACATTCTAGGATATCACCTTCCTCGAAATCGTCGAAGCCCTTCAACCCGATCCCACATTCGAAACCCTCCCGGATTTCGCGCACATCGTCCTTCTCGTGCCTGAGCGAGGCGATGGGGCCCTCAAAGAGCACCTCTTCACCACGGAGCACGCGCATGCTGGCGTTGCGTCGAATCTCGCCGGAGAGCACCTTGCACCCCGCTACATTGCCCACTCTCGGGATGCGGAAGACCGCCCGCACTTCGGCGCGGCCCAGCACAATCTCGCGCTTCTCGGGTTCCAGCATGCCCTTCAAGGCCTTCTCGACATCCTCGGTCAGGCGGTAGATGATGTCGTAGATGCGGATATCGATGCCTTCGGCCTCGGCAGCCCGCCGGGCGGCCTGATCTGCCTCCACGCTGAATCCGACCACGATGCCGCCCGATGCAGCCGCCAGCATCACGTCGCTCTCACTGATGTTGCCGGTGTCGGCGTGCAAGATGTTGACCTTGGTTTCCTCGGTGCTCAGCTTCTCGAGCGAGGAGATAATGGGCTCGAGGGAGCCCTGGACATCGGCCTTGACCACAAGGCGCAATTCCTTGGCCTCGCCGGCTTTCAGCGCCTCGAAGACCTGCTCGAGGGTGGGCGCCCGGCTGGGGCGCTTGGCGGCTTGCGCCTCCTCCGCACGCGTGGCGGCGATGGCGCGAGCATGGCGTTCCGAATCGACGAGCGTGAAGAGCTCACCCGCTTTGGGCACATCCGACATGCCGAGCACCGAGACCGGCGTGGAAGGCCCTGCTTCCTCCAGCGGGTTGCCCTGGAAGTCGAACATGGCGCGGATCTTGCCGTGGGCGGTTCCGGCCAGGACTACGTCCCCGGAGCGCAGCGTGCCGTTCTGGACCAGCAGGGTGGTGACAACCCCCCGGCTGCGGTCGAGCTCGGCCTCGATCACCGTGCCCACGACCTCCCCCTCCGGGTTGGCCTTGATCTCGATCGAGTCGGCCACCAGTATGATCGCCTCCAGCAGATCCTCGATGCCCTCGCGTAGCTTGGCCGAGACCGGCACGATAATCGTATCGCCGTCCCACTCATCCGAAACCAGCCCAATATCCGCCAGCTCTTGCTTGACCTTCTCGGGGTTGGCGTTGGGGCGGTCGATCTTGTTGAGCGCCACCACCACGGGCACGCGCGCCGCCCGCACGTGGGCCAAGGCTTCGCGTGTCTGGGGCATGACGCCGTCGTCAGCCGCCACCACCAGCACGGCGATATCGGCTCCCTGGGCGCCGCGGGCGCGCATGGCAGTGAAGGCCTCGTGGCCCGGCGTGTCTAGGAAGGTGATCATCCGGCCCTGATGGCTGACCTGGTAGGCGGAGATATGCTGGGTGATGCCGCCCACCTCGCCCTCGGCCACGTTGGTGGCGCGGATGGCGTCCAAGAGGGTGGTCTTGCCGTGATCGACATGCCCGAGCACCGTGACCACAGGCGGCCGGTCCTTCAGCTTGGCCGGGTCTTCGTCCTCGATCAGCTGGCGCCAGCGGGGAAGCGCCCCAACTTCCTCGGCCTCGGCCTCCGCCGGCGTGGAAGGCCTGGCCTCGAAGCCAAACTCTTCGACGATGATGGCCGCCGTCTCATAGTCAATCTGCTGGTTGATGTTGGCCATCACACCACTGGCCATCAGTTGCTTGATGACATCGATAGGGCTGGCATCGATCATAGCAGCCAGATCACGCACGGTAACCGAGGCGGGGATCTCGATGGTTTTTTGGCCGTTCTCGCTCATATCACACCTCCGGATCGAGCACTCCGGCCGTGCCGAGCGAGCCGACCGGGGGAACTAAGGTTCTGACGTTCTTCCGGGCGAGCCAGGCTCGGCACAAACAGCGACGAAGGCGATCGCTTCAGCCATTCTGCTCGTCTGCTAGATTTTCCATGTACGCTTCCAGGGCCTTACGGTCCTGGGCGCTGAGTTCGACTCGCAGGGCGTGGGCCAGAGATCCCTTGAGCGCACGCTCCCAGCAGGAGCGCCGGCCGTGGAGATAGGCCCCGCGTCCGGGCGCCCTGCCGGTTGGATCAATGGCGACGCCATCGGGCCCGCGCACCACCCGGATGAGCTCTCGCTTCTCCCCGACCTCGCGGCAGCCCACGCAGGTGCGCTGGGGCTTATGCCGGCCGCGACCCCCTGCCCTGGGTGTCATGCCTCCCTCACTCGCAGGCCACGCGGCCTAGAAATCTTCGAGTTCCCATTCACCCGTTTCACCGCGCTTGCGCCGCCTGCGCACAACCGTTTCGCCAAGCTCGGGGTCGTATTCGACGACGCGGGCCTTGCGCTTCTTGCGCTTCTTCTTCTCGAGGATCTCCTCTTCGACTTCCTCTTCTTCCTCGATCGGGATATCGAGCGCCTCCACGGTGCCTATCTTCTCGAAGAGTTCCTCGAAGGTCTCCTCGATGATCTCCTTTGGGGCCTCTGCGGTCGCCGGCGTTTCCACTATCTCTTCGGCGGCCGCCGCCGGGGCCGGCTCCTCGAGGGCCTCGGCTTCCTCCATCGCTGGCCCGGCCTCGGCCACCCCCTCCGCCGGCGCCTCTGCCTCCGCCAGCGGGAGCACCTCCTCGAGGCCCTCCTCGACCG
The DNA here is from genome assembly GCA_964492745.1 of uncultured Anaerolineaceae bacterium. GTDB lineage: Bacteria > Chloroflexota > Anaerolineae > Anaerolineales > E44-bin32 > E44-bin32. The sequence goes on along the minus strand of CAZBLT010000014.1, from coordinate 5,975 downwards.
CCTCTTCCACCGGCTCTGGGTAGGCGAATTCGTTCAGCACCGAGCGGATTTCCTCCATCGACTTGGAGCCAATGCCCTCCAGTCCCAGGATTCTATCCTCGTTAATGCCCAGTGTCTCCAACACCTGGCCGGCGGTTTCGTACCCGGCCTCGTTGAGGATGTTGAAGACGCGCGTCGAGAGGCCGATCTGCTCCAGGGGCACATCGTAGGCCGTGGGCGGGATGGCGGCGCGCACTTGATCCAGCCGCTCGCGCTCAGCCTTGCGGACCTCATCGCGGCGGCCCTCGAGCTCAGACTGCACGCGATCGACGAAGGTCCGCAGCACCTGATACTCTTCCGGCGTGACCGGGCGGCCCTCCTCCTTCTTGGTCAGGATGGCCTCCACCTGCTCGATCACGGCCGCCTGCTCCTTCTGAAGATCCTTGAAGGATGGATCCTTGGTGATCATGGTGAGCGATTCGACTGCCGCCTCAGGCAGGCTCTTAATATCGATACGCCAACCGGTGAGCTTTGCCGCCAGGCGGGCGTTCACGCCGGCGCGTCCGATCGCCAGGCTCAGCTGATCCTCAGGAACGACGACCATCGCCGTGCGGCCGCGCTGCGGATCTTCATCCAGGTAGACACCTGAAACACGCGCCGGGCTGAGTGCCTTGGCGATGAACGTGGCCGGGTCAGGATTCCACTCGATGACATCGATCTTCTCATCGTTCAGGTCGCGCACGATGGACTGGATGCGCACGCCGCGCATGCCCACGCACGCGCCGACGGGATCGACGCCGTCCCGCAGGGCAGCCACCGCCACTTTGGCGCGTTTGCCGGCCTCACGGGCGATGGCCTTGATCTCCACCAGCCCCTGGTTGATCTCGGGCACTTCCATCTCGAGCAGCCGGCGCAACATATTGGGATGGGTCCGCGAGACGACGATAACCGGGCCTCGCGGCGACTTGCGCACTTCGAGCACATAGGTGCGGATGCGGTCACGCACGCGAAAATGCTCGCCGGGAATCTGCTGATTGCGAGGCAGGATGGCCTCCGCACGGCCCAGGCCGACCGTCACGGCCGCGGGCGTGATCGAGTGCACCGTTCCGTGCACCATATCGCCCTCGCGCTCGATGTACTCCTCATACTGGGCATCGCGCTCGGCTTCGCGCAAGCGCTGCAGGATGACCTGCTTGGCGGTCTGCGCGGCCACACGCCCAAAGTCTTTAGGGGTGGAATCCACCATCAGCATGTCGCCTACCTGGGCCTCGGGCTCGATCCGCCTGGCCTCCTGCAGCGCGACTTCAGTCTGGGGATTTTCGACCTCTTCGACGACCTCCTTTTCGACGTAGACGCTCACATGTCCCGTCTCGGGGTCGATCTTCACCTGCACATCCTGCGCGCTTGAGGCGTTCACAGAACGGCGGTAGGCGGAGATCATCGCCGCCTCGAGGGCTTCCATCACCGTTTCACGCGGCAGGCCGAAGCGTTCGGTGATCTCGTTGAAAGCCAGGGCAAATTCGCTTTTCATGGTTCGTCATTCCTTGGGCCCTAGGCGGACCCCGCTTTATATGCAGAAAAGTGGGGAGCGCCCACTTTTCCGAACCAGCACTATTTCGGAACACTTGCGCTTGGGATTCTAGCATACGCATGGCGAAGGGGCAAGAGGCGTGGCCCGCCGAGAATATTGCTGCCACCTGGGAGGAGGAAAGGATCCTTGCGTTCCCAATAAGGCATCCGCCAATTTCTCGCGCTAGCTGCGCGATTTGCGCCCTAGCTCTGCAGCCTTCTTCGGAATTCTTCGAATTCAGCGCTCTTCCCCTCCCGATCTGACCACTCCTTCACTCTTTGCAGATCGATGGATTTGGAGAGCGCCACCAACAATGCCTGCTCGAGACTCTGCCTATCTCCCCAGTGGTAAAAGGCTGCCAGTCTGTCCTTCACCGCGTCGGTTGGAGAGATGATCCTTAGCGTGCCGGTAGACATGTCCAACTCAAGGATCTCTCCGATCGGATCCTCCCCAACACTGGGAGGTCCGCTCATGAACTCAACATAGAAGGAGGTTCCAGGGTGATGATAGTATCTGCCCTGCCGGTGAAAACCAATCTCCTGCATTGCCGCTTCCACCCGTTTATAGTCCAGGGCGAAACGAGCAATAAAATCCAGATCCTTGGAAATATACTTGTTTTCGCTATAGATTGCGACGCATGCGCCACCGGAAAGCACAACTTGTATGCCGCGCTCCCTAAGATGGGTATCGATATAGGCAGCAAGTTCCCCCTGGCTCATCTCGCCGACAGATTTCAAAGCGGCTTATCTCTCTTTCTTGGCCTGCGACGGTTCATCCACAACCTTTCTTTGAGCTCCTGTGGATAATAGCTGAGGGTCTTTTCAAGCAAGGCTCTCAATTCCCTCAGGAAGGGGTATCTAGGGTTAAATTCATAGACACGCGTCCGTCCAACTTTTCTGCTCACGAGGACGTTTGCATTCTCGAGCCGTTCCAACCGGTTTTGGATAGCGAATAGGTTAACGCCATAGAATCTCGCTATCTCCGTCGCATAGCCTTTTTCCCTGGCGACGAGAAAGACTAGGACTTGCTCACTGCTTCTAGATCCTAGAATGGGCTCAAGCACAATTCACCAGCAATAATGGTTATATCACCGCGTCCCTTGGTTATATAACCAAGCTCTTTGGTAATATAGCATGAATTCTTCAAGTGTCAATATAGACCGTCTGACTGTCTCATCGCACCTTTCCGCTCAATCCGGCCCATGATGAGGTTATCTGGCTCGCTCCCCAAGCAGAAGGCAACACCAGGACCTGCTGATCCCCAGGTCTGCCCTCGCGGGAGCGCTGCCATTCTGGGGCTATGGAGCCTGGCCTTCACCCTCCCAGCCCAAAGATCATCGGGCTGAAGTAGGGTACCAGCCAGATCGCCCAGACCACCACGCTGAAACGGTGAAAGCGGGTGATCCAGCGCTCGTCCTTGCGAACCAGCACTAGCGTGGCCCAGATGGCATGGATTGCCATCAGGACTATGGCCAGCAGGCCGGTCAGTCCGTGCAGATCGGCGGTCAGACCGCCGGCCATCTCCATCATGATCCCCGTCCCCCAGATGTCGCAGATGAGCCCCAGCCAGAAGAAGGCCAGGTGCCAGGTTTTCAAACGTCCGGCGATGCGCTCGCTCCATACCCCGATGCTGTAGAAGACGAGCGCTAGTGTGATGATAATGGTGGAGATGTCTGCCATGGATCGGCTCCTGTCCATGCAGTCCCATGACCGCGTCGGCGATGGGAGGAGGGTTATGCTCGCGCTTGGCCAGGTATCCCCCGCACAAGATACATCGTCTATAGGTTGTCTCTCTCGCTATGGCCCGCCTATTCTAAAGCCGCTTGGCAAGAAAATACCGCTGATGCCCGAGAGGGAATTCCTGCAGTTCACCAAAGACCTGATAGCCTTGCTGCTCATAGAAATCCGGCGCCTGAAAGCTGAAGGTATCCAGGTACGCGTTCCTTGCGGTGCGCCGGCGGGCCTCCTCCTCGGCAAACATCAGTTGGCGGTATCCATGGCCTCGGCTGCGCAGGTTCTCTGTGACCCTCAGCAAGTGGCTGCACAGCCAGCAATTCCGCGCTATCCAACGGCCAATCACCCTTGATGAAACTGTCCAACACCGATGACTCGGGTCGGAAATCAGGGGCAATCCGACGCAGAAGGTTGGTCAATCTGCCTGGCCTGAAATCTGTGATCAGGTCTTTTATGATCTCGCGGTTATTCATTGGCATTTGCTCAAACGCTTGCTCTTTTGTGGCGTCATCATCCTTCTGTGGATGAAGTCATTATACGGCTGCCCAACGATTGGTTTCAGCCGCCGCCGACTCTGGCAAGACCCGCTTCAAAAACCAGAGCGCGCGCTGCCTCAGAGTGCGCGCATACCCGCGCCGAAGGCGGTCGGCTGCAAACCGTTGTTGGGCGGTGTTTCTTTCATGCGACATTACACTAACTGTTTTCTGGTAGTTTTTCGGCATCTTCTTTCAAGACGCCCGATCCTAGCTGAAAGAGCCTTCGGGCAATCAGCACGGAAAATAGCGCCCAGGGCACGAGAGATGCGAGCGCGAAGATGAGACCTATCGTCCCTGCTGTGGACGGTACTATCATCAATACGCCCGCTAAGAGTCCCACATAAGCGGTTACTCTGCTGAAGATATTGCTCCGTAGCATGACAACTGAGATTATCAAAAGGGCAATGGCGTTCATGACGTAATACACGTTAAAAGCAGTTCCCCTGTAGATAGCAAGCATCGCCTGCCCTGCCGCCAGGAATATGGTTCTCTGAGCATCTGTTGTCGCTGCCGCGTATTGGTTGCTGAGGGATAGCATCTCGAAAGCCGTATTCGATGGGAAGTAAGCCGCTATGCCCACGAGTCCAAGTACCAAGGCGATTGCCATGAGAGATTCGCTGGCTCGTTTTAGGGCGAGGTAGAGCGCCAGATATATAATGCTCAAAAGAACACTATTCAGTATGTACAAGAGGTCAAGGCTGAGGAGTCCAAGGAACCAGTTTTTCTGAAATAGTGTGAAGTATTCGATTGCCGTGCCAGGTGGTGGATAGGCAACGAAGATAAATATCTGGATTGGAATTAACGCTAACATGGTCACAGTAGCCGCGCCCCCGATTTTGTATAGACCTTTCCAGACGGCGTCTGTGATTTTGGCATTAGTAGCTTGATTCATCATTGTCACTCATCCTTTCCATGTTGTCCGATGAGCGGCTGGCTTCACCGCCCAACGGCTTCGAGCTCAGCCGCCCCGCTCGTACCCTGGCATTCCTCTTCAAGATTCCCTAGGCAGGGCCTTTTATTCCAAATCTCGCCGCCCGCGGGGTCGGCTGCAGCGAGAGTCTGTGTGAAAAGTCCGGTGTTGTATAGGATAGGTCGGGTGATCGTTCTTGTCCACCGGGAGGCATCATGGACCACATTCGGGGCCTCAGCCGCAATCAGCTAACCCTCTTTCCCGAAGCGCTTGATGACTACATCTCCCAGGAGAACCCGGTTCGCTTCATCGACGCCTATGTGGATGCCCTCGATTTGCATCAACTCGGCTTTCGCCATGCCACGCCCCATGAAACGGGACGCCCACCTTACCATCCCGCCGATCTGCTCAAGCTCTACCTCTACGGCTACCTCAATCGGGTGCGCTCCAGCAGGATGCTTGAGCGCGAAACCCATCGCAATGTGGAAGTGATGTGGTTGATCAGACGCCTTGCCCCTGACTTTAAGACCATCGCCGATTTCCGCAGAGACAATCGCCAGGCAATCCGCAACGTCAGCCGGGAATTCACCCTCTTCTGCCGCAAGCTCGACCTTTTCAGCGGTGACCTGGTCGCCATCGATGGCTCCAAGTTCAAGGCCGTCAACCGCCGCGATCGCAACTTCACCAAGAAACAGCTCAAGCACCTGATCGAGAAACTCGACGAAGATATCGACCGCTACCTGGATGAGATGGACCAGGCCGACGCAGAAGAACCCCAAGAGAAGAGCCTCTCGGCTGAAGAGCTCCAGGAGAAGATCGAAGAAATGAAGCGCCGCCGGGCAGAGGCGCAGAAGATGCAAAAGCAACTGGACGAGAGCGGCGAATCCCAGATCTCGCTCACCGACCCCGACAGCCGCATGATGCCGGTCAGCGGCGGGCGCAGGACGGACGTGGGCTATAACGTGCAGATGAGCGTCGATTCAAAGCATAAGCTCATCGTCGATCACGAAGTTACCAATGCCGTCACCGATCGGGACCTCCTCAGCGATATGGCAAAGCGGGCGAAGGATCTACTCAGCGTGGAAGAGCTGGATGTGCTGGCTGATATGGGCTATTACCATGGCAAGGAAGTGAAGGCTTGCATACAGGCCGGCATCACGCCCTACATCCCCAAACCCAGAACCTCCGCTAACCGCAAGCGCGGCCTCTTCAGCAAAGAAGACTTCCGCTATGATCCCCAGCACGAT
>CAZBLT010000013.1:0-60260 GCA_964492745.1 uncultured Anaerolineaceae bacterium | reverse complement strand
TTCGCCCGGTTCGCTGGGCGCGTAACCAGGCAGCGAGGCTCTGGGCCTCCTGTCTTTAATTTAACAAATGCAAAAAGGCAGATGGACAAATCACACAGCAGAAGGAGATAGAACATGAGCATGCAGGCACTCAACCAACTCGTCGCACGATCGATCATCGACCCCAATATCGTTAAGTCCTTCGCCTCCGGGCAGATCGACGAGGTGCTCTCGGATTACCACTTTGCGCCCGAGATGCGCAAGCGCCTCTCGACGCTCGAGGCGGATTCCTTCGCCGAGTTCGCCATTCTGGCCTACCGGTTGGTCAAGGCCGCCGAGGAACCCGTGCGCCGCATCGAGCTGCCCTCGCCTGTCGAAGGTCTGCTGGACGATCAAGATCGGTCCGATAGAGAGCAGGTGGCATGATCCCGTTCACGCGCGAAGAGCGCGAATGGTTCCTGCGCAACCTGGCGCGGGGCCTGGCCGAATACCTCGGTTCGGCGGAGCCTCCCATCGATGTGGAGGGGATGCTCAAGCAACCCCCGCCGCTCTACGACGCCGATTTCGGGGTCGTGGACATGTATTCCAATCTCTGGGATGCGACCTTCGCTCGCCCTCCCAGCCAGCGGGGAAGCATCTTCGTCCGCATCGATCTCAAGCCGGAGGAACGCCGATTCGCGCTGGCGCGAGAGGTCCTGAGCGCCCTCATCACGAGCAAGCATGGCCGGGCGATGGGTTTGCCCGATCTCCTTCTGCATCACTTACGTGAGTCGGCCGAGTACTTCGCCCGATTCCTGCTGGTGCCCGACATGATGCTCGAAGCCTATCGCAAGCAAGGGGGAAAGAAACAAGGCATGGCGGAGGCGTTCCAGATCCCACCGCGCATAGCCGCCGTCCGGTGGGCGGATTGAAGAATTCTCCTGGCGCTGTTGCAGGGGGCTAGCGCAGGGAGCCGGCGGTCTGCCGGCTCCCTGCGCTCTTCCTCCGCAGGCACCCCGCGATTGCTGCAAACAAGAATCCTTGATATACCAATGGCACTTCCCTTGCATGGCAGGAGGGATAGGGTGCCTCGTGTGGATGGGTGGGAGATAGGCAAGACATGACGGATTCGAATGGGGAGCCGGCCTTCAAGCCCGGGCCCCGGGTGTGGATCTACCGCGGCTTCCTCGCGGCCATAATTTTAGGGACGGCCGCGCTGGGATGGTATGCATCCCGGCTGGCGGGATCTACGCTTGCCGCCACGGCCCTGCCTTCGTCCAGCCCCTTGGCCACTAGCCGGCCCTCTGCGACCGCGGCGCCGCTCACCCAGCCGGCCTTGGTCTCCGAAACCGCCGAGCCCCGCGAGCCCATCGTGGGCCAGGAGGGAACGCTGGTCTTCTCGGCCCGCCGGGACGGCCGGACCCACCTCTGGGCCTATATCATCGGCGACCCGAGCCCTCGCCAGATCACCTTCGGCGAGTGGGATGACCGTGATCCTGCCGTCGACCCGCTTGGTGAACGCATCGCTTTCGCCTCCAACCGGCGCGGATACTGGGATCTCTACCTGTTGGACCTTGAGAGCGGGGAGGTGCGCGCCCTTACGGAAACACCGGGCTATGAGGGCCACCCGACCTGGTCGCCGGATTGCCGCTGGATTGCCTATGAGGCCTACGAGTCCGGCGATTTCGATATCTGGATCCTTCCCGTATCGCTCGATCAGGAGCCGATACGCCTCACCAATCATCCCGCCAACGATCTTTCTCCTGCGTGGGACCCCAACGGCCGGCGCATTGCCTTCGTCTCGGAGCGCGATGGCGGCCGTGAAATCTTCCTCGCCGATCTGGATCATCCAGACGATCGCTTTCAGAACCTGACCCACACCGCCGAGCTGGAAGAAGGCGATCCGGCCTTCAGCCCAGATGGAAGCCGTCTGGCTTATGTCCAATATGGCTTTGGCTTCCCTCAAATCACGACGGCTCCCCTGGACGGGGAGATTCAGTCAACCGTGCGGGGGCAGGGCCGAAAGCCTGCGTGGTCGCCGCAGGGTGAGGTGCTGGCGGCGATCCTCGATTCGCCCCACGATTCCCAAATCGTGAGCTACGTCGCCGATGGAGCCCATGCCCGCCGGATTGGATTCCCGGTGATCCTCAATCCGGAACAACTCGATTGGGCGCCCTTCGATCTGCGCCAACCGGTCATACAGCTAGCCGCCGGCGAGCAGGCCGCGACACCCCTCTACCAGGTCGCCATAGATGCTCCTGCGAGCCCGGGAGGGCGGATCACGCTGAAAGACTTGCCAGGGGTCGAAGCGCCCAACCCGATGCTTTCCGATGCTGTCGAAGAGGCCTTCTTGGCGCTTCGTGAGCGTGTCTTGCGGGAGCTGGGGTGGGATTTCCTCTCGACTCTGGACTTTGCCTTTGCGGGCATCAACGACCCGCTTCCGCCAGGACTCACGTACCGGGATTGGCTCTATACCGGCCGGGCTTTCGCATTCAGCCTGAGCGCGGTTCAGGCAGGATGGGTCGAAGTCGTGCGGGAGGACTTCGGCGGGCAGACCTACTGGCGAGTCTATGTCCGGGCCGCGGAGCAGGATGGTAGTTTGGGCGAGCCCCTGCGGGATCATCCTTGGGATTTTGAAGCCCGGTTCGAGGGTGATTCGCAGGCCTATGACCAGGGTGGCCTGGAGAAGACTCGCATCCCTCTGGGCTACTACGTCGACTTCACACGGCTGGCGGCGGACTACGGCTTCGAGCGGCTGCCGGCGCTCCCCAACTGGCGTACCTACTACCATGGCGCCCGTTTCCACGAGTTCGTGTATCGCGATGGCCTGGATTGGGAAAGCGCTATGCTCGAACTCTATCCCCCTTCGGCCTTGATCACGCCCACGCCTTTCCAGACGCCGACGCCGACTCCCACGCGTACGCTCCGGCCTACGCCCACACCTTGGTGGTGGCGCTGGCTGACGCCAACTGCGACCTCCACACCCACTCCCCAGCCGTCGATCACGCCCTCTGCGACGCCCTAGCGACGTCTCCTTGTGGAGTAGGCCCCGTCCCGCATTGGTGCGCATAGCCATCGTTGTGAGGGGCCGCTCACGCAGGATTCAATATAGGTCATGTAGTTATGTCAATAATTCTTGACGCATGCCTGGGCTTCGTGCTATCCTTGATCTTCTGGGGAAAACCGGAGGGCGTATGGTCAGAGAGCGCGTCGCCGAGGACGTATACGTATTTACAAGCGACCTTTATGCTCAGGTCAACGCCGGCGCCGTCGTCGGCCCTGGGTGGTCCGTGCTCATCGACACGCTGGCCCATCCGGATGAGACCCTAGAGATCAAGGCCTTCCTGGAGGACCGGCTCGGCAGGCCGGTGCGCTACATCATCAACACCCATCACCACTCCGATCACTCCCTCGGCAATTGCTGGTTTCCAGGCGCGGTGGTCATCGGGCACCGGCTTTGTCGAGAGCTGCTGGACGCCAAGGGCCGCGAGCGGCTGAAGGCTGCCAAGCGGGGCAACCGCGAACTGCGGGAGGTGGAAATCGTACTGCCGGATATCGTTTTCGATGAAGGTTGCATCGGTGTGCGCGTGGACAAGCGGACCCTTCGCCTGATCCCGTTGCCCGGTCACAGTCGAGATGGGGTCGGGGTGCTCCTTGTCGAGGACCGCGTGCTCTTCTCGGGGGATATCATGATGCCCGTGCCGTACTTGGTGGATGGTGATCCGGATCAGATGGTCGAGACCATGAAGCGCATCCCGAAGATGAAGCTCGAGAACTTGGTGCAGGGCCATGGTGAGGTCATCTTGCGCGGGGAAATCTCCTCCGCCGTGCGGGCCAATATCCGCTACATCCATCAGCTTCGAAAGCACGTTCGCCAGGCAGGGAGGCGCAAGGACTATAAAGCCTATCTCGAGAGGGTCGATGTGGAATCCTGTGGCAAGGGGCGCATTTTGATGGGAGGCTTGGCAGAAGAACTGCATCGCAGGAATCTTCAGGCCATGTTCGCGCATTATTATCCTGAGCGCATACGGGAGGCGGGGTAGCGCATGACCTCGCCCAGGAAGAAGCTCATCCTGATCTTCGACGGTGGAAGCCGCGGGAACCCGGGCCCTGCGTATGGATCGTACCTGATCCGCGAGGAGGACAAGCGCAGGCCGCGGCCGGCCCGCCTCCAGTTTGGCCGTGCGACCAACAATGAGGCGGAATATATGGCCTTGCTGGCCGGCCTGGAAGCCGTGCTCGGCAGGCTTGAAGCACAGGACCAGGATCCAGGCGAGGTGCTGCTCGAAGTGAGGGGTGATAGTCAACTTGTGGTTCAGCAGCTCAATGGTAACTGGAAGGCGAAGAATCCCCGGATGCGCGCTCTGCGTGATCAAGCCCGCAAATTGATGGAGCGGTTTGGCGAAGTGCAGGTTGTGCACCAAGATCGTTCCAAATCGGTCGAGGCGCTAGGTCATTGACCCGATCTCCCGCTTGTGGCATAATCCGAAAATCAGACAGGTAAAAGCATCGATGGAGACGAGTACGCTCGGGCCGGACCGTCAGCGAGCCTGGAATGGGTGAGAGCCGGGTCGGGACGCCGGGCGGAAAATCCCTCCGGAGCTGCGACCTGAAAGCGTGCAGGCCACGCAAGTAGGGAAGCCGGACTCGCCCGCCGTTATCCTGGGCGCGGGTATAAGCTTGAGCATGCAAAGCCGTACCCGACAGAGTGCCCGCATAAGGCGGGAAACAGGGTGGTACCGCGGGAGAGCTCTCTCGTCCCTGGATGGGACGGGAGGTTTTTCTTTTATATCGCAGGGCTCCGTGGAAGCTTATTCGGGAAAGGCGAGGCTGCCATGACGGATTGGATCTACCAGCTCGATGCATATATTCAAGACTTCGAGGCGATTGTGGAGGCATCGGGTGATGCCGGTGTGGTGCTCGACCGCTCGGCCTTCTACCCTGGTGGGGGAGGGCAGCCCCACGATCTTGGCCGATTGCAGAGCGGAGGCCAGGAATGGCCGGTGGTGGGGATGCGACGTGCAGAAGGCCAGGTCTGGCATCTGCTCGAGGGCGAACCGCCGCCCCCAGGCACGCGCCTGCAGGGAATGATCGACTGGGAGAGGCGCTATCAGCTTATGCGGGTGCACACGGCAATGCACATCCTCTGCGGCGTGATCTGGCGGGATTACGGGGCCAGTGTCACCGGCGGACAAATGCAGCCCCTGCGCGGCCGCATGGATTTCGAGTTCGAGCGCATGCAAAAGGAGCTGGTGTCGGAGATCGAAAAGAAGATCAATCTCGAGGTCGAGGCGGCGCGAGATGTGAAGGTGCGCATCCTGCCGCGCGAAGAGGCCTTCCAGATCCCCGATCTGATTCGAACGAAGATCAACCTGCTGCCTCCCAGCATTCAGCAGGTGCGGGTGGTCGAGATCGAAGGCTTGGACCTCCAGGCCGATGGGGGAACGCATGTGGCCAACACGGCCGAAGTGGGTCCGATCCGGATCGTGGATTACAAGAGCAAAGGCGCTATCAACAAGCGCTTGGTCATTGAGCTTGAAGCGTGAGGTGAGTGCATGTTCAAACCGGTTCCCAACCCTGTCGATTTTGTTGCCCAAGAACATGAAATTCTGCGCCTCTGGAAAGAAACCCAGGCATTCGAGAAGTTGCAGCAGCTGCGCGCCAAAGGCCCCCGGTGGTCGTTCATCGATGGGCCGATTACCGCCAACAACCCGATGGGCGTCCATCATGGCTGGGGGCGGACCTACAAGGATCTCTTCCACCGTTTCAAGGCCATGCAGGGCCACCAGGCCCGCTATCAAAACGGTTTCGATTGCCAGGGCCTGTGGGTGGAGGTGAACGTTGAGCGGGAGCTGGGGTTCAATAGCAAGCGCGAGATCGAGGATTATGGCCTCGAGCGCTTTGTGAACCGCTGCAAGCAGCAGGTGCTGAAGTACGCCGCCGTCCAAACCGAGCAAAGCCAGCGCCTGGGCTATTGGATGGATTGGGATGACCCTGACCTGCTGCGCATGCTGCGGGAAAAGATGGCGGAGGATCCGTCGCAGGTGCTTACCGTGGAGGGCCCGCTGGGGCCGGTGACGGGGACGGTGGAATGGATTGTGGGCCATCTGGGCATGCCCGAGCTCGGTGGATCCTATTTCACATTCTCGGATGAGAACAACTACACCATCTGGTCGGTGATCAAGTCGTGCCATGACCGGGGATGGGTATACAAGGGGCGGGATGTCATGCCCTGGTGCGTCCGTTGCGGGACGGGGTTGAGCCAGCATGAGATCGTCACGGAGGGCTATCAGGAGATCACACACCCGGGTGTCACCTTGCGGTTCCCACTGTTAGGGCGCGACAAGGAAAGCCTGCTTATCTGGACCACCACGCCCTGGACGCTCACCAGCAACGTGGCGGCGGCTGTGGGGCCGGAGCTCACCTATGCGAAGGTAAGGCAAAGGGACGAGATCTTCTATTTGAGCGAAGGCACGCTTCATAACCTGCGCGGAGAGTATGAGGTCCTTGGGCGTCTTAAGGGCCATGAGATGGATGGTTGGCGCTATGCTGGCCCGTTCGACGAACTTCCGGCCCAGCGGCGCAGCGGATCGCCCGAGGCTCACCGGGTGATCCTTTGGGATGAGGTGGGTGAAGAAGAGGGCACGGGGATTGTGCACATCGCCCCAGGCTGCGGCGCGGAAGACTTTCAATTAAGTAAGGAGCATGGCCTGCCGGTGGTGGCGCCGCTCAATGGCGACGGACTCTTTCTCGACGGCTTCGGATGGCTGAGCGGAATGCGGGTTGGTGAGGTCGCCCAACCCATCTTTGATGACCTGGAGCGCAAAGGTCTGCTGTACAAGATCGAGGATTACACCCACCGCTACCCGGTGTGCTGGCGCTGCGGGGAGGAGCTTGTCTTCCATCTGGTGGATGAGTGGTTCATTTCGATGGGAGAGCAGCTCGACAAACCTTATGAGGAGGTGACTGAGGAGGAGAAGCAAGCCAATCTGCGCTACCAAATCATGGAAGTGGTGGTCGAGGAGACGAAATGGCACCCGGACTTTGGCCTCGAGCGGGAGCTGGATTGGCTGCGCAACATGCACGATTGGATGATCTCCAAGAAGCGCTATTACGGCTTGGCGCTGCCGATTTGGGAATGTCAGGCATGCGGGACCTTTGAGGTCATTGGCAGCAAGGAAGAGCTGCGTGAGCGTGCTATTTCGGGGTGGGATCGATTCGATGGCCATTCACCGCACCGCCCCTACATTGATGAGGTGACCATCGCATGCAGCCGTTGTGGCGAGGAGATCCGCCGCATCCCCGATGTGGGCAACCCCTGGTTGGATGCCGGGATCGTGGCCATGAGCACGCTGCGCTACAACAGTGATCGCACCTATTGGGAAGCCTGGTTCCCGGCGGATCTGATCAGTGAATCCTTCCCTGGCCAGTTTAGAAATTGGTTTTATAGCCTGCTGGCGATGAGCACCATCCTGGAGCGGCGGGCGCCCTTCAAGCACGTCTTCACCTATGGCACCCTGCTGGCCGAAGATGGCCGTCCCATGCATAAGTCTTGGGGCAACATGATCGAATTCAACGAGGCGGCTGACAAGATGGGCGTGGATGTCATGCGGTGGCTCTATTGCCATCACAAGCCAGAGAAGGATCTGCTCTTTGGATATCATCGGGCCGACGAGACCCGGCGACGCTTTCTGTTGCCGCTATGGAATGTGTACGCCTTCTTCGTCACGTATGCCAATATCGATGGATGGCAGCCCAGCAAGGAGAAACCGATCTACCGTGAACTCGATCGATGGATCCTCTCGCGGCTTCAGCAGCTCATCGCCGAAGTGACGGATCGGCTGGAGAACTTCGAACCCGACCGCGCCACGGAGGCGATCGAGCTCTTCATCGATCATCTCAGCAATTGGTACTTGCGGCGCAGCCGCCGCCGTTTCTGGGCGAAGGCGGGTGTCGACAGGGCCTCGGACGCAGATAAGCACGCCGCCTATAGCGCGCTATATCAGGTTCTGACCACACTCTCGCGGCTGCTAGCTCCCTTCACGCCCTTTGTCGTGGAGGCAATGTACCAAAACTTGGTGCGTGGCATCGACCCCGCGGCGCCTGAGAGCGTGCATCACTGCTTGTGGCCATCCGCAAATCCAGAGGCCATGGATGTGGCGCTGCTCGAAGAGATGGAGCTCGTAATGGACCTGGTGTCGATGGGCCATGCCGCACGCAACAAGGCAGGGATGAAATTGCGGCAGCCTCTCGCGGAGGTGGCGTTCATGGTGCCAGCGCGGGCTCAGGCTGGGATCGTGGAAAAGTATGAAGCCTTGATACGCGAGGAGCTGAATGTGAAACGCGTGCGCCTGATGGATGCAGCTGCGGAGGCGGTGGAGTATCATCTCGTGCCGCTGCCCAAGCAACTGGGCCAGAAATATGGCTCGCTCTTCCCGAAGATCCGCGAGGCCGTCGCCGGGCTGCCAGCGCAGGAGGCGGCAGAGCAGTTGCTGGCGGGCCAATCCCTGCAGGTCGAGGTGGACGGGAATTCGTTGGAGCTATTCCCCGACGAAATCGAGGTCCGGGTGGAGCCCCATGAGGGCTACTCTGCCGTGGTGGAGGGAGCCTACGTTGCGGCGTTGACTACTGCGCTCACCGAGGAGCTCATCCTGGAGGGCTTGGCGCGTGAGTTCGTCAGGCGGGTGCAGGATCTGCGCAAGCAGGCCGAGTTGCAGGTGGATGACCGCATCCGTGTGCGCTATCACGCCAGCCCGCGCCTGGAACAAGCCATTCAGGCTCATCGGGACTATATCTGCGGAGAGACCATGGCCGTGGAATTGATCCCCGCAGAAGGCGATCCAGAAGGCGAGGCGAAAGCTTCCCACCGGTTCGAAGGAGAGGAACTGAAGCTGGGCCTTGAGAAAGCCCTAACCTAAGGTGTTGCTTTGCCAGGACACAATGGCTCCCGCCCATCTGGACGGGAGCCGTTGCTTGGCTGCGATGCGGCGATTACAATCGCAAGCGGCGTGCGGGTTGAGAGGTTGAGGAGGAGCGTTTGAAGAGGATTAGGGACTATCTTTCGTTGATTGGCATCACCGGCTTGATCATCATCTTGGACCAGGCCACGAAGTGGTGGGTTCGTCAATCGCTGGCAATCGGGGAGGCATGGTCGCCGTTCGAGTGGCTGATTCCCTACGCTCGAATTCTCCACACGAACAACACAGGCGCCGCCTTCGGTCTTTTCCCGGCCGGCAGCACTCTTTTTGCGGTGGTCGCGGTACTGGTGGCCGCAGCGATCCTCTATTACTATCCCAAAGTGCCCCGAGATCAATGGCTCCTGCGATGGGCCTTAGGACTCCAGCTCGCGGGCGCATTGGGCAATCTAATCGACAGGATCAACCACGGGACAGTCACCGATTTCATCTCGGTGGGGACCTTCCCGGTATTCAATGTAGCTGATTCAAGCATCTCTGTGGGAACTGCGTTGCTGATCGTGGCGACCTGGATTGAGGAGCGTCGCCACGCAAAGAGGGAACAGGAACCACAGGAAGGGCTCATGCAAGAGTCTTCGCCTCACGAAGCGGAGTAGGCCTTGGACCGTGGTCGCACTTTGCATCTGCATGCACCCGCCCAGGGTGGCAGGCTCGATGTAGTCCTGGTCGAGCTCCTGGAGGGGCAATCCCGCAGCCGTGTGCAAAAGCTTATCCGTGGCGGCCTGGTGGAGGTCGGCGGCCGCACCGTCACGAAGACAGGCTACGCACTGGAAGGCGGAGAGGAACTGCGCGTCCACCTGCCGAAACCGCAGGCGACGGGCTTGCGACCTGAGTCCATCCCGCTGGACATCATCTATGAAGACCAGGATCTAATCATCGTTAACAAGCCGCCGGGCATGGTGGTGCATCCCTCGGCCGGCCACGCTGGGGGCACCTTGGTTCACGCGGCGCTCGCTCATGCCCCGGACATTCAAGGCGTGGGCGAGGCGGGCCGGCCGGGTGTGGTCCATCGCCTGGACAAAGATACGTCGGGCCTGATCTTGCTGGCCAAGCACGATGAAGCCCACCGCTGGCTTCAAAAGCAATTCAAGGACCGCGAAGTCAAGAAGACGTACTTTGCGCTGGTGGAGGGCGTGCCGCCGACACCTGCTGGCCGGGTGGAGGCTCCTATCGGGCGCGATCCGAAGCACAGGCAGCGCATGGCGGTCGTGCCAAAGACCCGGGGCCGCGAGGCGGTATCGATCTACCGGACAAGGGAATCGTTTCAGGCGCATACCCTGCTAGAAATTGAGCCGCAGACCGGCCGCACGCATCAGATTCGGGTGCATCTGGCTTTCCTGGGATGCCCGGTTGTCGGCGACCGGATCTACGGCCGCCGACGAAGCCTGGTGCCGGCTCCGAGGCAGATGCTTCATGCGTACCGGTTGGTTTTCCGGCTCCCGGGCGCGCAGGAGCCAGCGGCCTTCGAAGCCGACCTGCCCGCAGACATTCAGGAGGCGCTGGAGTGGTTGCGAGGGCGCGAGGGTGCAGGCCCGGTTCGATAAGGGCTATTCGCTGGACGGCCAGGAGGGATGGCGGATGAAATGGATTGATCTGCGTTCTGACACCGTGACCGAGCCCACCCCCGAGATGCGCGAGGCGATGGCTCGAGCAGATGTGGGCGACGATGTCTACGCCGAAGATCCAACCGTCAACCGGCTCCAGGAGATGGCGGCTGAACGAATGGGCATGGAGGCGGCGCTCTTCGTACCGTCGGGTACGATGGGCAACCTGGGAGCCGTGTTGGCGCACTGCGATTGGGGCGATGAGGTGATCGTCGGCGATCGATCGCATACGTATATCAACGAGGCGGGCGGCATCTCGGTTCTCGGCGGTGTGCACACCTTCGCCGTCCGAAATCTGCCTGACGGCACCATGAGCCTGGAGGAGATCGAGAGCGCCATCCGGCCCGACAACCCCCATTTCCCGATCTCGAAGCTGATCTGCCTGGAAAACACGCACAACCGTTGCGGAGGGGCCTTCCTGACGCCTGAATACACCCGACAGGTGGTCGAGCTGGCAGGGCAGCATGGCCTCAAGCTGCACATTGATGGTGCCAGGATTTTCAATGCCGCCGTGGCCCAGGGCATCGAGGCAGCCCGCCTGGTGGATGGGGCCGATTCGGTCACGTTTTGCCTCTCGAAAGGCCTCTGCGCTCCCGTAGGCTCACTCATCTGCGGGTCCAAGGATTTCATCCATCGAGCATTGCGGATACGCAAGCTGCTCGGCGGAGGCATGCGGCAGGCCGGGGTGGTTGCCGCCGCCGGTATCGTGGCGCTGGAAACCATGGTAGACAGGCTCGCGGAGGACCACCACAGGGCCCGGAAGCTGGCGGATTTCCTGGCCGGTCTCCCGGCGGTCGAATTGGAAACCGCGAGACCGCCGACCAATATGGTCTACTTCCGGCTCCGCCATGGGGGCATCTCGGCTGAGGAGTTTCTAGCTGCAACGCTTCAGCAGGGCATCCGAATTAGCCCGCCTCGCGCCGGAACGTACCGGCTGGTCCTGCATTACTGGATTGACGATGAAGCCTTGAATCGAGTTGAAAATGCTTTCAAGGAGATTTTCGGGCATGCCTAAGCGGGTCTTAGCGTTCCTCCAGGTGCTCTTGGTAATTGCCTTCTGGTCTTCCTCACCGCCTCTCATCAAGCTCGCCCTGCGGGATCTTGAGGCCCAGGAGATCGCAGCCATGCGATATTTTGGCGCATTCTTGGTCCTCCTGCCTTGGTTGCTTACTCGCTCACGCAGTACGCTGCAGAGTCTGGATGGGAAAGCCTGGCTGAAGCTGACGTTGATGGGGATATTGGGATTCGCGGTGGGCAACACGGCCCTTTTTCTAGGCCTGAAAACCCTGAATGCCACGACCGGCGCGTTTCTGATGAATGGCATCCCGCTCATCACTTTGATCTTAGGCGCCATCCTGCTCAAGGAACATCCCGGCCGCCTGCAATGGTTTGGTGTGGCCGTTGCGCTCGCAGGAGGGACGATTTACTTCTGGGGCAACGTCGAGCTTAATCAGCGTGAAGGCGTTCTCTGGCTCGTGGTTGCTGTCGTGTCGCTGGCTAGCTATGGCTTGTTTGGGCGCTCGATGGCCAAGGGCCGTGGCGCAGACCCGATCATCTTGACCGCCATTCCCATGGGCATTGGCGCCGGCTTGCTTCTGGCGCTTGATTGGCCTTCCTCTACGCCCAACGGGCCAACACTCGGCGTCATGCTCTGGCTCACCGTGGTGAACAGCGCCTTCGCCTTTTGGCTGTGGAACCATGCCCTGGAACACCTGCAGGCATTCGAAATCAGCGTGATGGGGAACTTGATGCCGATCGGGACCGCCTTGATCTCAGGACTGCTGCTGCATGAAGAGGTTCCCCTGCAATCGTGGCAGGGAATGTTGCTCACGCTGGCAGGCGTGATACTGGTTGGCCTGGGCGGCCCCAAAGTGCAGCCGCAGGCGCCAGAGATCTGGCCACCGGCCTAGATCTACCGCCCGGAGATCTTCCCGTAGGAGCTTGAAGGATTCCATGCAGGACGAACCTCGCTTTGATCAGCCGCTGGATAAAGAGATTGCCGAGCACCGGCTTCACAAGCCATGGCCCATCCCCCCTCGGGGAGAGATTATGGCCTGGAGCATGGCGGCCTTCGTCTGGGCTTTGCTCGTCTTCCTTTGGCGGAGCGTGGGCATCGTCCCCTGGAGCTTGCTGTTGCTGGGCCTGGCGCTCCTGCTGGCATCCCTTGCGGTTCGGTTTTCCCGCTGGCTGGAGGCACGGACCTCGATCATGATCAACGATGCGGGACTTCGATACGAGACGCCTTTGCGCCATATGGACATCTCCTGGGACGAGATTAGGGCGTTGTGGGCAGCTCGAAGTGGAGGGGCCTGGCGGATCCTGGTTGAGGGGCCCCATGGGGGTTTTTCCTTTCGCTGCGCGGTGCGCCTTTCCGGGGGTTCGAAACGCGAGATATGGACCGGATTCCCCCTCGGGGAGCGAATCGTCGCCACCATCCTTCAGCGCGCAAACCTGGGGAAGCCCGTGCGGGATAAGGAGGCGTGGGTCTTCCGCGCCGCAGAACGCAAGCAGGTCTCGCCATGATACGGACGCTGTGATAAGATGGGCGCATGGTGGATTTGGGCGGGTATCTAGTTCGAGTGCATGGGTACTATGGCCGCGGCCAGCGCCGGTATCGCTGGCTCAGGCCCCGTTGGAGCACGTAACCCCCCGGTCTCGAAGGGCTAGGTTCCTCCAGCGTGGGCCATCTAATGGCCCACGTTATTCGTTTGAAGGTGGGTCAGATCCTGGCAGGAGCGTTCTATGGAGAAATCCCTCAGCATCGAAGATCAGCTTGCAATCCTTATGCGCGGCGTGGAGATGGGGGATGAGCAGCTCAAGCACGCCATGCAAGACGAGCTTCGGGAGCGGCTTCTCGAGTCGGAGGCGAGCGGAATACCCCTGCGGGTCTATTGTGGATATGATCCCACCTCGCCAGACTTGCACCTCGGCCACACGGTAACGATGCGCAAGCTGCGGCAATTCCAGGAGCTTGGGCATCAGGTCATCTTTGTCATCGGATCCTTCACTGCGTTGGTCGGCGACCCATCCGACAAGGACAAAGCCAGGCCGCGCCTTTCTCGTGAGCAAGTGATGGCGAACGCCAAGACATATACGGATCAAGCTTTCCGGATCCTGGACCGCGAGCGGACCGAGGTGCGCTACAACCATGAATGGCTCTCGAAGCTCTCCCTCGAGCAGTTCATCGAAATCGCCTCCAACTTCACGGTGCAGCAATTCTTGGCCCGGGACAATTTCGCAAAACGGTATGCCGAAGGGACGCCGATCTGGTTGCATGAATTCTTCTATGCCCTCTTGCAGGGCTACGATGCCGTGATGCTCGAGGCAGATGTCCAGCTTGGCGCCACGGAGCAACTCTTCAACCTGCTCGCAGGCCGCAAGCTTCAAGAGGCCATGGGCCTGCGGCCGCAGGTAGCCCTCACGCTGCCCATCCTGGTCGGCACGGACGGCCATATGCGCATGTCCAAGAGCACTGGCAATACGATCGGGATCCATGAACCGCCGGAGGAGATGTACGGCAAGGTGATGTCGATCCCCGACTCGGCTATGCCGAATTACGCCCGTCTGCTCACGCGCTGGGCACCCGCCGAGGTCCTGGATTTTGAACGCGGACTGTCGGAGGGCCGCATTCATCCGCGCGACGCCAAGATGCGCCTGGCTCGCGAGATTGTGGCCATTTTCCATGGCGAAACCGCCGCCGGCGAAGCCGAGCAGGCCTTCCAGCGGGTGTTCCAGGAGGGGGACTTGCCGGAAGAGATACCGGAGGCGAGCTTCGAGCGTGGCGCGCTGATCATGGAAGTGCTGGTGAGCGTCGGACTGGCATCCAGCAAGAGCGAGGCCAGGAGGCTCATCGGCCAGAAAGGGGTCAGGCTGGACGGGGAGGTCCTCACCGATCCACATTGGCCGCTGGACTTCGAAGAACCCAAGGTCTTGCAGGTGGGGAAGCGGCGTTTCATCCGGCTGATTCCCTAGGATAGGTCCATTTGGCACGGCTGCCTGGAGGCTTCCCAGGCAGCCGCTTGCATGGACAGCCCCCTGGGAGGCTCCGGGCCTCAGCCCTTGATCACCACGATCGGCCGCAGCCTGGCCACTTTCTGCGCGATCCCCGACTTGGAGACCACTTCGATCACCTCATCGACGTCCTTGTAGGCTTTGGGCGCCTCCTCCGCGAGACCGGGCATGGAGCCTGCCCTGACCCGGATCCCGCTTGTCTCCAGTTCTTCCCGCAATTCCTGACCCCAGACCTGGCGCTTGGCCTGGCTCCGGCTCATCGTGCGGCCGGCACCATGGCAACTCGAACCGAATGACTGCTGCATGCTCTTCTCGGTTCCAAGCATTACCCAGGAGGCCGTCCCCATGCTGCCTGGAACCAGCACCGGCTGCCCGAGGTCGCGGTACTCCGGTGGGAGGCCTTCGAATCCAGGGCCAAAGGCCCGGGTTGCACCCTTACGATGCACGCAAACGCGCATCCGCTCCCCGTCGATGATATGTTCCTCGATCTTGCCCATGTTGTGGGCGATGTCGTAAACCTGGGTCAGATCCCAATTTGTGACCTTACCGGCGAGCACCTGCTCGAAGGAGCGCCGGACGTGATGGGCCAGGATCTGGCGGTTGCAGAAGGCGTAATTTGCGGCGCTCGCCATCGCCTGGCGGTAGCGCTGGCCCTCGGGTGAATCAAGCGGTGCACAGACTAGCTCGCGATCCGGGAGGTGGATGCCATAGCGCCGCACCGCGCCCTGGAATTCTTTCACGTAGTCGGAGCAGATCTGGTGGCCAAAGCCACGTGAGCCGCAATGGATCTGCACAGCCAGCATTCCCTCTTGCAGCCCCATGGCCTCCGCCGCAGCGCGGTGGAAGATCTGTTCAACCCGGTCGACCTCGATGAAATGGTTGCCGGCGCCCAGGGTTCCGAGTTGATCCTTGCCGCGCTGCCGGGCGCGTTGGCTCACTGCGGCGGGGTCGGCGCCGGGCATGCGGCCGCCCTCCTCGGTGCGGGCGAGGTCACGCTCGCGTGCGAATCCCTTGGTTAGCGCCCAGCGGGCGCCCTCGCGGCATACTCTGTCGATGTCCTTCTGCTTCAATCGCACGCTGCCACCCACGCCTACGCCGCTGGGGCAATTGGCGTAGAGCGCGGTGGCCAGGTCCTCGAGCCAGGGGTCCGCATCCTCGAATGGGATGCGGCTGGCTAGCAGGCGCACGCCGCAGTTGATGTCATAACCAATGCCGCCGGGGGAGATGATGCCATCCGGGAAACGAGAGGCGGCCACGCCGCCGATGGGGAAGCCGTATCCCTGATGCACGTCGGGCATCACAACCACATGCCTGACCAGGCCTGGGAGCGTGGCGGCGTTGACGGCTTGCTCGAAGGACCGGTCCCGCAACGCCTGTTCGAGAAGACGCTCACTGGCATATACGCGAACCGGAACGCGCATATCCTGGCGGTAGCTCTGCGGGATTTCCCACAGGTAGCCGCTCAGCCGATGGAAATCCTGCTTCTTCACCATACCTCTACCCTCCTGTCCCTATACGTCGAAAACAACCGTTGCCAGCAGTCCCTTCTCGCTGGGACGAATATTGAGATCGTTGAAAGTCACCGCCTTGATGTGGGATTGAACGCTCTCACATTTCTCGAGCTGCACATGAGCCTCCAGGCGGTTGCCCGGTTCCAAGCGCAATTGCAGCGAAGTGGGCAGGCGGCCCTCGGTTTCGAGCAGGAATAGAAGCTCCTCGAGCCAGCTCACCAGCAGGGTTTCGGCATCCTCGGCCTCAAGGTGCAGGACACGTGTCTCGGGCTTCCCCGGGCGGAACTGGGGCTGGAGAATGTGGATCAGCCCCTGGGCGGCGTTGTGGAGCAAGTCTGCGAGGCTCTCTCCGCGCACGCGCAAGGCGAGGTCCGCAGTATGCTCGATCTCCTCGAAAGCTGCGGTCTTCATGAATCCAGTATAGTACGAATTATCCTTAGTCCTGTGGTGCTGGTAAAGGTATAATCGGTCCGATGAGCGAAAAAGGCCCGGAGCTCAGCGCCATCATTCGAGAGGCGCTGAAGTCTTCGCTGGGCGGCCTGCCGGTCGCAGACGAGCACTGGATAGCGGCGATCGCCGCGAGCATGGCGCGCGAGATCATCGCAGCGGCGCGCAGTGGCCCGGAGGGGCAAACCTACGCGCCAGACCAATACACGCTGCTTCTTCATCCATCCCTGGAGGAGGAGCGGCGCGCCTGGACGGAGCGGCTGCAAAAGCGTTTCAGCGTACGGCTGTACCGCGAACTTCTTGCGAGCGGCTACCAGATGGCTGGCGAGCCGCGTATCACCTTGGCGACGGATCCTACGCTGGGGGTGGATGAGGCCCGCATTATCTGCTGGCATAGCAGCAATCCCCTGGCATTGGCCAACGGGATCGAGGCCGAGGAGGAGGCGGACACCCAAAGGCCTCCGGAAGGTGCCTTCCTCGTGGTGGAAGGCAAGCGGCACTTCCGGTTGCGAAAGCCATTCATTCGCATCGGCAGGCGCCTGGATAACGACCTGGTCCTGAATGATCCGCGCGTATCCCGGCACCATTTGCAGCTCGTCGCTCGGCATGGCCGCTACATTGCCAGGGACGCAGGATCCACAGCCGGCACCTACGTAAACGGCCGCAAAATCGAAGAACGCGTGCTGAAGCCCGGGGACGTCATCCAGGTGGCCGCGATCGAACTGATCTACGGCGAGGATAAGGGCGGACCACCAGATAGAACGCTACCCTATGAACCCGGTGAAGGCACGGAGGCGCAAGACGAGCAAATCACGCCACTAAACTTGAATACTTTGCCGGATGCGAAGACGGCTAAACTTGTCTGAGTCCATGCTGGCCCATCGAATCTGTCAGTGATACCTTGAGCTATGAGCCATCTGATTGATCGCATGGAAATCCAACTCGAGCGTTTCGTGGAGAACGCGCTGGCCAAGATGACCCGCTCGGTCTTCTCGCCGGCGGACGCGGCCGCGCAACTGGCCCGCGCCCTTAACGAAGGCGTACGGCTCACAGAGGATGGAAAGCGATTCGCTCCGGACCGCTACGCCCTCACCTGCCATCCGGAGGATGCCAAGGAATTGCTGGAACGTACTCCTGATCTGCAAAAAGTCCTTGCGAACGAACTGCTGGAGGTGGCGCGGGATTTCGGCTACCTCGTGTTCAGAGAACCGGTTATAACCATCGCCGCAGACCCCACGCTTTCGCATCGCGAGGTTCGAGTTGTGGCCTGGCACAGCACAAGTCCGCTGGAATTCACTCGCGGGATGGAGCGGATGGAGAAGGTCGGAGGCAATGATTTGCCCGTCGGTGCCTATCTGATCGTCGATGGCAACCGCCATTTCCCGCTCGATCGCCCGGTGGTGAACATCGGCCGGCGCCTGGACAACCATCTCATCCTCGAGGATCCGCGCGTCTCCCGCACCCATGCCCAGATCCGCGCCCGTGAGGGCCGCTATGAAATCTTCGACTTGAACTCCTCGGCCGGGACGCGCATCAATGGCCGCGCCGTACAGCATCATGTCTTGCAGCCCGGCGATGTGATCGATGTGGCAGGGATCCGGCTGGTATACGGCGAAGACCCGGGCGGGCCGCCGGATGAGACGCCGGCCTATGCTCCTCCCTTCCCACCCCGTCCTGCAGGCGATCAGCGCACGCGCGTGATCGACAAAGACGGCGAGAACACCCCAGACGAAGAATGACTCCCAGCCTGCTCATGCTGATTCTGCGGCTCGCCGCAGCCGCGGCGTTGCTTGCCTTCCTAGGCACCATCCTGGTCTACCTGCGAAGGGACCTTCATGGAAAGGCAAGCGAGAACCCGGCCTTGCCTGCTGTATTCCTGGTCGGCAGCTTCGATGGTGAACTCCATAGATTCCCCTTGAGACACCTCGAGCTCGTTGGCCGTGCCGCGGATAGCACCGTAGTGGTTGCGGATGAGACCGTCTCCGCGCACCACGCCCGCCTTTCCTTCATGGGTGGGCATCAATGGTGGCTTGAGGACCTGGGCTCGCGGAATGGCACGATGGTGAATGGCGTCGCACTGGAGGAGCCGCTGGCGGTAACGGTGGGAGATGAGATTGGCTTTGGGAGGGTTTCCTTTAAGATCGTCGCGCGAGACGAGGCGGTGAGCGAGGCAGCCCCACCGGGACAGGGAGGATCCCCGTCATGAGCCTGTCCAGGTGTGCTAACATAGTCGCAATGCGGAGAGAGGAGATCGCATGGAAGATCCCATAGTGCTGGGCGTGTTGGGCGGATCTGGGCTTTACGCCATGGAAGGGCTGGAAGAGATCGAGGAAAGGCGCATCGAGACTCCCTTCGGCGAGCCTGCCTCCCCCATAACCATCGGCCGGCTGGCTGGCCGCAGGGTGGCTTTCCTGGCCCGTCATGGGTTGGGACATGTCTACTCCCCCTCGGAGGTCAATTATCGGGCCAACTTGTACGCTATGAAATCTCTCGGAGTCGAACGCGTGCTTTCGGTCAGCGCGTGTGGTTCCTTGCGGGAGGATTTCGAGCCGGGGGATATTGTCGTGCCCGATCAGCTCTTCGACCGCACGTCGGGCAGGGCCCGGTCCTTCTTTGGAGGAGGCCTGGTGGCGCACATCAGCGTAGCGGATCCCTTCTGCCCGGACCTCTCAGCCTATCTGGCGGAGAGTGCGGAGGCGGTGGGCGGGCGTGTGCATCGTGGCGGTTCCTACATCACGATCGAAGGACCGCGCTTCTCTACCCGGGCCGAATCGAACGCCTATCGTGCCTGGGGCCTCTCGATCATCGGCATGACGACTTCTCCGGAGGCCTTCCTGGCGCGTGAAGCCGAGCTTTGCTATGCGGTGATGGCGCATGTGACCGATTATGATGTCTGGCATCATGCTGAAGAACCCGTAAGCGTGGAGATGGTCTTCAGGACCCTGGAGGGCAACACGCGTTTGGCGCAGGCCGCGATCGCGCATTTGGTGGCGCAGCTGCCTGAAGAGCGTGCCTGTGAGTGCGGCCACGCGCTGGAAAACGCCCTCGCAACCCACCCCGAAGCGATCTCAGGCGAGGCACGGGAAAGGTTGGCGCTCCTTGTGGATCGATATCTCGGCTGACCGCCAGCAGGCCATTGATCGGCGCGAGGCTCAGTTTCTGGGCCTCGCGTTCCTGTTTCTAGTGCTCATCACAGGAGCGCGCTGGCTGGCGCCTGCCGCCCGGTCGGATTCGTGGGCCGATCTGCCGAAACTCGGGGCGCAGGGATTGTGGCTCCTGGTATGGGTCGGCTGTGCCTGGCTGCTCCACCGCGTGGCAGCCCGTGCTCGTCCCCACCGCGATCCTCTGCTTCTTCCCCTTGGCATGCTGCTGGCTGGCTGGGGCATCCAGGTCATCTGGCGGCTTGCCCCCGCCTTCGGGATTCGCCAGCTAGGGTGGTTTCTGCTGGGGACGATGGGCGCGGCAGCCCTGCTTCGAATGGATCCGGAGTTGCGGTCGCTCCGCCGCTACCGGTACCTGTGGACTCTCGGGGGCCTGCTGTTGCTCCTCTTGACGCTATTCTTCGGAACGCACCCGTCGGGCGGATCGCCCCGGCTCTGGCTTGGATGCTGCGGTTTCTATTTCCAGCCTTCCGAACCTCTGCGTCTGCTGCTGGTTGCGTTCCTGGCCTCATACCTGGGCGATCGCATGCTCTTGCCATTAGGCAAGCGCCTGGGCCTAACGCCCCGGGCCATGATCCCCCTGATCGCGATCTGGTTGATCTCGGTGCTGCTGCTCATTGCGCAGCGCGACCTTGGGACAGGGATGCTCGTTCTAGCCATCCTGGCGTTCCTGCTTTACGTCGCCACGGAGGATTTGCAGATCCTGGCGGCAGCCGGGTTCGTTGGCGTGGCTGCAGGAGGGGTGGGGTACGCCCTGTTCGATGTTGTCCGCCTGCGCATGTCCGCCTGGCTTGATCCCTGGTCGGATCCGCTCGGAGGCGCGTATCAGATCGTGCAATCGCTGATCGCCGTGGCCGCGGGGGGCGTGCTCGGCCGAGGCCCGGGGCTCGGGTCACCGGGATTCATCCCTGCCGGCCATACTGATTTCATCTTCGCCGTGATTGCCGAGGAATTTGGGCTGATTGGCGCGGCCGGGTTGATCGCTCTGATGGCGGTGCTCATAAGCCGCGGGCTCCGAGCCGCTGCAAGCCAGCGGGATCCTTTTGCAAGGCTCATGGCGGCGGGAGTATCTCTGTCGCTTGGCCTGCAAGCCTTGCTGATCATCGGAGGAAACCTCCGTCTGCTGCCCCTGGTTGGGGTAACCTTGCCCTTCGTGTCCTATGGCGGGTCCTCGCTCTTGACGAGCTTTCTTTCGCTGGGCATCCTGATCAGCTTTTCGGGTGGCTCGATGCCGCAGCCCAAAGAGAGGCGCGGGCTGCTTCACTTGCAGGACTTTATGCATGCAGGATGGATGGCCCTGCTGCTGTGCATGATCTGGTGGTCGGTTGCGCGGGGGCCGCAGCTTGTCTCGCGAGGAGACAACCCCCGGCGGGCCGTCGAGAGCCGCTTCGCACCAAGAGGGGCCATCCTCGACTCGGGGGGACACCCCGTCGCCCACACCGTTGGTGAGCCCGGTGGGTTCGAGCGGGTCTACCCATTTGAAGAGGTTGCGCCTGTAGTGGGTTATGACTCGCCCACGTATGGGCAGGCGGGCATCGAGGCTAGCATGGACCGCGCCCTTCGCGGGCTTGATACTCGTTCGCCCCTGTATGCCTGGTGGATCCAGCTTCTGCGCGGCCACCCCCCTCCGGGCAGGGATGTGCGCCTTACGATGGGGCTGTCGTATCAACGCATTCTTATGGGGGCGCTGGCGGGGCACCGCGGGGCAGGTGTCTTGCTGGATGCCAGCACCGGGGACATTCTGGCGCTGGCGACCTCTCCGTCCTTCGATCCGCACAAATTGGAGCAGTCCTGGGATCAACTGCTGGTGGATGAGTCGGCGCCGCTTCTCCTCCGACCCACGCAGGCCCAGTATCAGCCGGGGACCGCATTGACACCCTTCCTCTTGGCTTGGGCGATGGAGCGCGGCGAAGTGACGCTCGAGGAGCCGGCGGCCGGCCTGCTGCAGCCCATGCTGGTTGAGAGTGGGGAGCTGGAGTGCGTGCAGCGTCCGCAGTCGATTGAGCGGGCTACCCTAGCTGAGGCACTGAGGTGGGCCTGCCCATCCCCTATCTCGGAGCTAGGGAAGGCGCTGGGGGTGGATGCGTTTAGGGACCTGGTTCAGGCCTTCGGCTTCCAGGGACCGGTCGGAGTGCGGCTTCCTGAGGCGAATCCCCAGGCGTTGGCGCCGGCCCTGTCAACCGATCCAATGGCGCTGGAAGCCGTCGGGCAAGGGAGTCTCACGGTGACGCCGCTGCAGATGACACGTGCGTTTGCCGGTCTCCTGGCGGGAGGGGTGCTGCCACCCATAAGAATCGTCGACGCCGTGCGAGACCCAGGGGGTGAGTGGCTGATTCTCTTACCCCATGGGAGTGCGCTACGGCCGGTGGGCGATGAGGTGGCCTCGAGACTCGCGAATGCATTGCGGCGCAACGAACAAGAGATGATCGTCTTCAGCGGCGAGGCGCTGACTGGAGGCGGATCTCTGGGCTGGTCCTTTGCGGCGCGCGAAATTGAGGGCAGGCTATGGGTGCTGGGGTTGGCCCTTGAGGATGCCCGGGGAGCGGACTCGGAATCGCTTGCGGAGGATATCATGGTCCAAGTTATGTCGACTCTGACCCTTGACCCGGCCCCGTCGGCAGGCTACAATGCTCGTGCGCTCTTGCCCAATACGGCGTTGGATCGGCCGGCCGATCGCTGCCGAAAGGCGGCTCGATCGGCGGCTTGCGTGTAGGAGGTCCGCCCGGCAAGTGTTCGAGGCGCTAACAGCAAGGCTTCAAGGGGTCATCAAGGAACTGGGCCGCCGCGGAACCCTGCGCCCGGCCGATGTCGATTCGGCCTTGCAGGGTATCAGGCTTGCCTTGCTGGAAGCCGATGTACATTACCAAGTTGTCAGATCGCTCCTGGAGCGAGTGCGGGAGCGAGCGCTTTCCGAGGAAGTCGCGCAGGCCTTGAATCCCTCCCAGCAGGTGCTGAAGGTCTTACATCAGGAATTGAGCGGGACGCTGGGGGAGCCGGCGCCGCTCGACCTGCGTGGACCCAAACCGAGGGGCATTCTCTTGGTTGGATTGCAGGGCTCGGGCAAGACCACCACCGCCGCCAAACTGGCACGCTGGCTACGGGCGAAGGGTGAGCGGCCTTGGCTTGTGGCGGCCGACCCCTATCGTCCAGCCGCTGATGTGCAACTCGAGACGCTGGGCGCGGAGATCGACGTTCCGGTGTTTCACGAACCGGGCGCTTCTGCGGAGGAATTGGCCAAGCAAGGGCTCGAGAAGACCAGACAGGCCGGAGCGGGTGTGGTCATCATCGATACCGCCGGCCGCTCCCAGATCGATGAGGATCTGATGGCCGAGCTCGGCCGGATCAAGGAGACTGTCCGGCCCTGTGAGGTCTTGCTCGTGGCGGATGCCATGACGGGCCAGGAGTCAGTGCGGATTGCGGAAGGCTTTCACCGGGCGCTCGGCCTGACGGGGTTGATCCTCACCAAGATGGATGGCGACGCCCGGGGTGGTGCTGCGATCTCCATGCGGGCGGTTACTGGTGTGCCGATCAAATTTATCGGTGTCGGTGAGACCCGGGACGCGCTGGACACCTTCGACAGCGGCCGGCTCGCCTCTCGCATCCTGGGCATGGGCGATATTCTCGGCCTGATCGAGAAGGCCCAGGCGGGTCTCGATGCCCAGACAGCCGAGGCGCAGGCAGTCAAGGTCCTACAGGGCGAGTTCACTCTAGAGGATTTCGCCGAGCAACTGGCGATGGTGCGGAACATGGGCCCCCTGGGGAAGATCATAGAGATGCTCCCGGGCGGCCTGATAGGTGACCAGTCTAAGGTGGACAGCCAAATGGCCGAACGCCAGCTTGTGCGCACGCAAGCCATCCTGCAGTCGATGACTCGCGAGGAGCGCCGGCGGCCGGAGATACTCAACGCCAGCCGCAAGCGCCGCATCGCGGCCGGCTCAGGGACGAGCGTACAGGAGATTAACCAGTTGATTCGCCAATATCGCCAGATGAAACGGCTGTTCAAGCGATTTGGCAAGCGCGGCCTGCCGGCCATGGGCAGGTGGCCGCGATAGCATAGCTGACGAGCCAACTGCGGGTCGCGGCCTTCCCTTCCAAGGCCAACCCCTCAGCCCGCCGTTTGGTTTGCAGACCGATTGATACCATTGAAAAGGGAAGGAACATGGTCCGAATCCGATTACGAAGAGTGGGGTCCAAGAATCAGCCCAGCTTTCGCATCGTGGTGGCCGACAAGGAAGCGCCGCGCGACGGGCGTTTCTTGGAAATCATCGGCCACTACAACCCCAGAACTGAGCCCTCCACCGTGGTGGTGGATGAGGCCCGGCTGTTCCACTGGATGAAGAACGGCGCACAGCCCAGCGACGCCGTTGTGCGTGCATGCAGGGCGCTGGGGACGTGGGAGCGTTGGGAGCGTTTCAAGAAGGGCGAGCCCCTCGAGACGCTCCTAGAAGAGGCCAAGGCCGCCATGCCGGAGGTCGATCCGCGCACACGCCGGGATGACCTGATCGGCAAACGCAAGAAGAAAGCCAGGGCGCGCGAGCAGGCCAAGGAGGTCGAAGCCGCGGCTGCAGAACCGGCAGGTGAGGCGGAGGCGGCCGCAGAAGAAGCGGCTCCAGAGGCTATGGAGGCTGAGGCTCCGGAAGAGGAGCCCGCGGCCGAGAGCGAAGCGCCCGAGGCTGAGCCCGAGGAGAGCGCGGGCCCCGAAGCCGCGGCAGAACAGGCCGAAGCTCCTGCCGAGCCGGAGGCCGATACCTCCGAGGAAGCCCCGGAGCAGGATAGCGAGGCTGAGCCGGAGGAGTAGGCTCTGGCAACAGCCCCGGGCAGGAGAAGGGAGATGGCATGAAGTCATTAATTGAGTTCATCGCCAAATCGATCGTCGATGATCCCACCGAAGTCTGGGTGGAGGAGACCACTCGCGGACGCTATGTTCATCTGGAGTTGAGCGTCGCCGAGGAGGATACCGGACGCGTCATCGGCCGTAAAGGCCGCGTCGCTACGGCGATGAGGACGCTCCTGCGAGTGGCGGCCGCGAGAAAGGGCGTGCGAGCCACCCTCGACATCCTTTGAAATCGATGGGATCTACACCATCGCATCAGCAATCGAGCGCCCGGCAGCCGCCAGAATTCCTAGTTGTCGGGCGCGTCGTTCGTCCCCATGGGATTCGCGGCGCGATGTCCGTTGAACCCCAGTCCACTCTGATCAATGCCATCCGGCCGGGTGGCGTTGTCTACTTGGGCTTGTCGAGCACGCCGCAACGAGTGCGGTCCCTGAGCACACACCGCGGGCGTAAGCTGCTGATGATCGAAGGCTGCACAGACCGTAATGAGGCAGAGCGGTGGCGCGGGGCTGAGATCAAGATCCGCTTCGAGGAAGCCCAGCCGCTGGAAGCGGGTGTGTATTACCATTGGCAAATCCTGGGTCTGAAGGTGGTCACCGAGCAGGGTGGCGAGCTGGGAACGGTGCAAGAGATACTCGAGACCGGGGCCAACGATGTCTATATCGTCCGAAGCGAGGCGGGAGGTGAGTTGCTGCTCCCAGCAATTCCGGACGTAATCCTGGAGGTCAACCTGGAGGCGGCGCGAATGATTGTGCGGCTGATGCCTGGGCTGCGAGCCGGTGACGAGGCCGGGGCAGAAGGGGACATGACCCCCTGAACGCTGCGTCTCAGGCTGCTTGTACGCATACTGCGACCATGGTAAGATGCCGGCGTTCTTGAGAAGGAAGGATGGGCATGGGCCAGGCCGAAAAGCAGCAAATGGTGGATCGCCTGCGGGATCTGCAGGCCAAGACCCCGGATGTAGAAGCCTCGGCGGTGGTGAGCGTGGATGGCCTGACGATCGCGGCGGCATTGCCCACGAGTGTTGAGGAGGATCGCGTCGCCGCGATGTCGGCGGCGATGTTGAGCCTTGGTGAAAGGATCGCGGGCGAGCTGGGACGAGGGTTCCTGGACGAGGTCTATATACATGGCGATTCGGGCTATATCTTGCTTACCTCGATCGGCGAAGATGCGGTTCTCACCGTCCTAGCCCGCAAGCAGGCCAAACTGGGCCTGGTATTCTTGGAGATGAGGCGTGCGGCCGAAGAGCTGCAGAAAATGTTGTAGGGGCGTTGCTCCCCTAAGCAACCTGATCATCACCAAACCCAGAAAGAGCAATCATGGGGAGGGCTCCGAAGGATGGCCCTCCCCACTTCCTTTGTAGGCGATCGACGTTGGCAAGTGGGAGGGGCAAGACGATGGAGAAGTACATCTTTTTGACTGGTGGAGTTGTGAGTTCCGTCGGGAAGGGCGTTACCGCCGCCGCGCTGGGCAGGGTGCTCAAGGAACGTGGTTTTCAAGTCTCGATCCAGAAATTGGATCCCTACATCAACGTCGATCCTGGGACCATGAGCCCCTATCAGCATGGGGAAGTGTTTGTGCTCGATGACGGCGCAGAGACCGACCTGGATCTCGGCCATTACGAACGGTTCATCGATGCCAGCTTGAGCTCCGTCTGCAACGTCACCACGGGTCAGATCTACTCAGAAGTCATCTCCCGCGAGCGGCGTGGTGATTTCCTGGGCGGGACCATCCAGGTGATACCCCACATCACGAACGAGATTAAGCGCCGCATCAGCCTGGTCCCGGAGGCCACGGGGGCCGAGATCGTCCTCGTGGAAGTGGGCGGCACGGTGGGGGATATCGAGTCACTGCCCTTCCTGGAGGCCCTGCGCCAGATGCGGGCGGACATCGGACGCCAGAACACGGCCTATATCCATGTGACCTGGCTGCCTCACATCGGTGCCACGGGCGAACTGAAGACCAAGCCCACTCAGCACTCAGTGCGGGAGCTCCGCTCGATCGGCATCCAGCCCGATGTGATCATCGCCCGCTCCGATCATACTGTCGGCGAAGAGATCCGCCAGAAGATTGCGCTCTTTTGTGATGTTGAGCCCAGAGCGGTCATCCCGCTCACAACCACTGCGGTACTCTATGAGGTGCCCTTGCTGCTCGAGCGGGAGGGCGTGGGAGAGCATATTCTCGGGCGCTTGGGCCTCGAGAGCCGTCAGAAACCAGATTGGTCGGAATGGGAGCGACTGGTCGATGCAGAGCGAAGGCCGCGTCCCAAGGTCAGGATTGCGCTGGTTGGCAAATACGTGGAACTCCAGGATGCGTATATGAGCGTCCGCGAGGCCGTCTGCCATGCTGCGCTTCGGGCGGGTGTGGAGGCAGAAATTCTCTGGCTACACTCGGCGGAGCTTGAGCGGGGCAAGGGTTGGGAGGCCCTGAAGTCGGCCGATGGCATCATCGTTCCGGGCGGATTCGGCTCACGCGGCATCGAGGGCAAGATCGCGGCGGCGCGCTACGCCCGCGAGCACCGCATTCCCTATTTGGGGCTCTGCCTGGGAATGCAGGTCATGGTGATCGAATTCGGCCGGCATGTGCTCGGCACGGAGGATGTAAACTCCACCGAGTTCGACCGCAGCACACCCCATCCCGTGATCGACTTGCTACCTGAGCAGCGCGGGATTGGGGAATTGGGAGGGACCATGCGGCTGGGTCTGTACCCTTGCCACATTCAGCCGGGCACGGTGGCTCACAAGGCCTACGGGATGGGCTTTGTGCAGGAACGGCACCGGCACCGCTTCGAATTCAACAACACCTACAGGGAGCTCTTCGGGCAGCACGGCATGGTGTTTTCCGGGCAGTCCCCCGATGGACGCCTGGTGGAGATCGCCGAACTGAAGGACCATCCTTTCATGCTCGGAAGCCAGTTTCATCCGGAATTCCTCTCCCGGCCCAACCGGCCCCACCCGCTCTTCCGCGCCTTCGTGGAAGCTGCGGCCGAGCATGCCCAATACCGCCATCCGAGTGAAGATGGCAAGGACGCTGCGCCGGAGCCCGCGGCCGAGGAGGGCGGCCTCGATTAACCGGCGGCCACGCCGCAAAGCACAGGCCAGGCATGGTGCCTGGCCCTATTACTCCAGGGGGTATCCGCTTGGTTTGGGCCCCGGAGGGGGTTACTCAGGCCTCTTCCTCCCCGGCTTCCGTGCCGGGAGGCTCCGGGTTGCTCACGGCCCGGGCCTCTGGATTGCCTGATTCATAGCTGGCCAGGAGCTGCTGGCGCTCGGCGTTCAACTTGGCGATGCCATTGCGGGCCTGATTGAGCAAGCGTGTTAATTCGGCCTCCAGGGCGCTCAGCGACTCGATCACATAGTCATCCGCTTCGAGACGCACGGCCTCCGCCTCCGCCCGAGCCTGGGCGATGATTTGCTCGGCCCGGGCCTGGGCGGCCTCAACGATGGCGTCGCGGGCCATCAGTTCCTCACCCTTCTGCTTGGCGAGCTTTATTGTGCGATTCGCTTCTTCCTGCGCCTGGGCCAGGACGCGATCACGCTGGGCGAGGATCTGCTGGGCTTTCTTCACCTCCTCAGGGATGGAGATGCGCATCTGATCGATGATTTCCAGCATGCGGTCCTCGTCGACGATCACATTGTGCGTCAGGGGGATCGGCCGGCTTTCATTGAAAAGCTCTTCCAGCCGGTCCACCAGGTGCAGGATGTCCATAGGTGCCTCCGGTCCGGTCAACCCACTCGCGGACCCGCCCAGGATGGATGCAAGCTTTGGGCCGAAGCCTACACCAAACAGGAATTCGGGTCAAACGTCATCAATCTCTGAGCGAATTCATGGGGACGATATTGGGTCCATCATCCCCGAGCTCCTGAAAGCGGCGATCCAAGGCTTGGCGAACGTGTGGCGGCACGAAGCTGCTCACGTCACCTCCGAGGGAAGCGATCTCCTTGACCGTGCTGCCGGTGAGAAAACTGTGTTCTTCGGAAGTGATGAAAGCAACGACGTCGATTTCGGGTGCCAGGCGGTGGTTGGCCAGGGCCATGCGGAATTCGTGCTCAAAATCCGAAAATACCCGCAACCCGCGCACAATCGCCTGCGCGCCAACTTCCCGGCAGTACTCCACGATAAGCCCGCTGAAGACGGTCGCCTGGATATGCTTCTCATCCGCGAAGGCCTGCTCGACCAACCGGCGCCGCTCCTCGGCCGTGAAGAGCACATTCTTGGGAGGTTTATCGTACACAGCCACAACCAACTCGTCAAAAACCCGCACCGCTCTTCTGGCGATATCGATGTGGCCAAAATGAATGGGATCGAAGGTTCCGGGGAAGACGGCGCGTTTCATCAGCTGATCTCTCCCTTCTCGATCGTCCAAAGGCGCTCGAGTTCCTCCGCCAGCAGCCGGTGCTCGGGCATGTGCAGTTCGGGGTCCTGATCGAAGAGCCGGCGCGCCTCGCGGCGGGCCTTCTCGATCAATTGGAGGTCGGTGAGCTGTGCCATGCGCAATTGGGCGAAGCCGGATTGGCGAGTGCCCAGGAAATCCCCTGGGCCGCGTTGGCTGAGATCCATCTCGGCCAGCTGGAAGCCGTCGTTGGTGGATTGCATCGCCTGCAAGCGAGCGTTGTCGGTGGCGTCCTCGGTGTCGGGGATCAGCAGGCAATAGGATTGCGCCTGGCCTCTTCCTACGCGTCCCCGGAATTGATGCAATTGCGCCAGGCCGAAGCGGTTGGCGCCTTCGACGAGCATAACGGTCGCATTCGGGACGTCCACGCCTACTTCGACGACTGAAGTGGAAACCAGGACATCGATCTCCCCGGCGCGAAATTGGCGCATGACCTGTTCTTTCTCTTCGGGTTTCATGCGTCCGTGCAGCAGGCCCACGCGGAAGCGAGCGAAGATCGTCTCTTGCAGCTCCCTGTGCTCATCGACGGCAGCGCGGGCGTCGAATTTATCCGATTCTTCCACCAAGGGGAAGATGATGAATGCTTGCCTGCCCTGTTCGAGCTGGCTGGTGATGAAGGAGTAGGCGCGCAGGCGCTCGCGGGGGTGAAGGGCCCGCGTCTCGACCGGCTTGCGGCCCGGCGGCATCTCGTCCAGCAAGGTCAGATCCAGGTCGCCATAGACGGTCAGGGCCAGCGATCGCGGGATCGGAGTGGCCGTCATGACCAGCAAGTTGGGATTGGCCCCTTTGGCCCGCAGCGCCGCACGCTGGTGGACTCCAAAGCGATGCTGCTCATCGATCACAGCCAGGCCCAGCCGGTGGAAGCTCACGGGATCCTCAATCAAGGCATGCGTGCCCACAACGACCTTGATATCGCCGCTGTCGAGCCCCTCCCGGATACGGGCCTTCTCGGCCTCGGGTGTCGCACCGATCAGGAGTTGGATGCTTTCAACAGGGATCTCCAATATGGATGGCAGCAGGCCTCTGAGAGTCTGCAGGTGCTGTTCGGCGAGGATGCTGGTGGGGGCCATGAAGGCCGACTGCGCGCCGTTGGCGATTGCCATCCCGGCGGCCGCGGCCGCCACCACGGTTTTGCCGGAGCCCACATCCCCTTGGAGCAGGCGATTCATCGGCCTAGGGGAGGCCATATCGGCACGGATATCGCGCAAGGCCTTCTCCTGCGCGCCTGTGAGCGCAAAGGGCAGCTTCTCCTTGAAGGATGTGATCCATGCGTCCTCGACTGGCAGGGGCTTTGTTTGCAGCGTCTCCCATTCCCGCTTCTGGCGCATCACGCCTAGTTGGAGCATGAACATCTCATCGAATGCCAATCGGTGCTGCGCTTCCCGCAGGCGCTCCCAGCTATCAGGGAAATGAATCTGCTGAATGGCCTGCGAAAGCGGCACGAGGTTGGCGCTTCTGCGTATCGAATCGGGCAAAGGATCGGGGAGATGAGGGGCGGTGCGAGCGACGACGGAGTGCATGACCCGTCGCAGCCACTTCCCGGATACGCCTGCCGTGAGGGGGTATACCGGGACGATGCGGTTTGTATGGAGCTGGCGCCGTTCGAGCGGTTCCCACTCCGGATTGTTCATGGTGAGGTGGCCGAGATACTGATCGACCTTGCCTGAGAGCACGACGGCCCGGCCGGGTTTAAGGCGGCGGGCGATCCAGGGCTGGTTGAACCAGGTGACCTTCAGGCTGCCAGTGCCATCGGAGACGGTGGCTTCGGTGAGCTTCATGCGGCCGTTGCGGACCTCACGCACCTGGATCGCTTCGATGGTTCCGATCACGGTCACCTCTTGGCCATACCAGAGGCGATTGATGGTCTCGAGTTGCGTGTAGTCATCGTAGCGGCGGGGCAGATGCCAGAGCAGGTCGCCTAGCGTTTGCAGGCCGAGCTTGGCGAGGGTCTTCGCCGATTTCGGTCCAATGCCCTGTATCTCCGTGAGTGGTGCCGAGAGTTCAACAGGCGGCGCCTTGACGGCCACCGGCCGTGCTCGAGGCTCAGCTTCCGGCTCGGAGGCTGCGGCATCACCAGGTGGAGGAGCGACGGCCGCAGGGGAGCTAGGCGGTGACGCGGCCGGTTCCGGGTCTGTGGCCGGTGCGCGCAGCAAATCTGAGGGTAAGTCGGGGTAGCTTTCCCGCAACCTGGTCCAAAGGCCCCGGAGCGCCTCATAGCGCGAAGAAGGAGAAAGGCGGCCGTAATCCCTCAGCCGGGCAGTGACCAGGTCAATCAAGGATTCTGGAAGCTGCTCCTTGCGGGCCTCTTCCTGCCAGGGTTCGAGCATGCGCTGAAGTCCACCGAGGACGGCACGATTATCGTAGCTGCGGTCGGATTCGAGCTTCAGATACTTGGAAAGCTTTTCAAGGGCATTATTCATGATGCGATTAACTATAAAGGGGAAGATTAAAAAGTGCCAGGTTCACGGCCCTGGAAGCGCCGCGAGTCCGACGGCGCCTGGACCCACGTGCACGCCGATGATGGTGGTGACATCGATGGTCCAGGGCACTTCTGCGCAAAATGAACCAAGCCGGTGGGCCAGGGCCCGGGCGTCCTCGGCCGCGTTCGCATGCAGGATGGCTAGCCGCTCAATGGGCGACCATTGCGCGGCCATCTCGGCCAGGCTTTCCAGCGCCCTCTGGCGCGTGCGTATCCTACTCAGGGGCTCGACAACGCCATCACGTAGCCGGACGAGCAGCTTGATCTTCAGCAGATCGCCTATACCGGCCCGCAGCCAGCTCACCCTGCCGCTGCGGCGCAGATATTCGAGTGTGTCGATCAGCGCAATGACCTGTACGCGCTCGCGGGTCCGCCGGGCATGTTCACGGACGTCCTCGAGCGAAAGCCCTCTTGCGGCTGCCCGCCCGGCTTCGATGACTTGAAAGCCCAGCCCCACTGAAGCCTGACCGCTGTCGAAGATATGGACGCGGTCCCCAAACTGCTGCGCGGCCTGTGCGGCGGCGTTGATCATGCCGCTCAGTTTGGACGAGATGTGGATCGAGAGAATGCGCTTGAAGCCTCGCTCGAAGAGCTTTCTGTACACATCCTCGAAGGAGGCGGGGGATGGAGCCGCCGTTGTCGGAGGGCTGGAGAGCCTAGGAAGCCGCCGGTAGAACTCCTCCCGGGAGAGCTCGCGTCCATCCTGGTAGGTGCGTCCCTCCAGCATGAGCAAGGCCGGGACGACTTGAACGCCTAGCTTCTCGGCTTCCTGGCTGGGCAGATCGGATGTGCTATCGGTGACAACGGCGACAGCCTGGGTCAGAGTAGATCCTCCTCCGCTTCCAGGACTACGGCCCCCAACCCATCATAGCCGACGACCGTCGAGAGAACCGGCCCATAGCAGGCGGCAGTGATGGGCGTAGAAGGATAGAGCACTCGCAACCGCTCAGACAAAATCTCGGTCTCTTCACTGGGCGCGGCGTGAGATTGGAGGATGCCGATATGCTCGAGAGCAGAAAATTCGCCGATGAACTCGATCAATTTCTCGATGGCGCGTGTCCGCGTACGCACCTTTTCCATGGCGATCAAGCGGCCATCTTCCATAGTCAGGAAGGGCAGAATGCCCAGCATGTTCCCTAGAATCGCCTGGGAGCGGCTGATCAGGCCGTTGCGCTCGATGAATGTCAGGTCCTCAAAAAAGACCACCATATAGAGCCGCGGGATCAAACCGCGGACCAAGCGGACCAAGGCATCCAGGGGCTCACCCCGCCCGGCTGCATGCGCAAGCGCCTGAACGAGCAGGCCCAATCCCAGCGAGATGGACTGGGAGTCGATCACCTGAATGTCCAGGCGGCCCCGGAGCAGCTGGCTGGCTTCGAGCGCGTGTTGGTAGGTGGGTGAGATGGAAGCTGTGTGGTGTATGGAGAGAATCTGGCTCGTTTTGGTCTGCAGATCCCTATAGACCTGGCTCATATCCTCAACGGTAGGATACTCAAGCCTTAGATCCGGTCCGCAGACTTCGAGCATCGGTCGGACGGTGGCCAAGTCGGTATCCGGGCTCTCGGGGATTTGGATGTTGCCGCAACGCACCCCAGT
This sequence comes from uncultured Anaerolineaceae bacterium, assembly GCA_964492745.1. Taxonomy (GTDB): domain Bacteria; phylum Chloroflexota; class Anaerolineae; order Anaerolineales; family E44-bin32; genus E44-bin32. The sequence continues at coordinate 27,291 of CAZBLT010000013.1, read as the reverse complement.
GGGCACGATCACGATGTCATGTTCCTTCTCGAATCCGGGCAAGGTGAACCGGACGGTTGCGTCGGTGACAATGTGAACCATGGGCTCGCTGCTATTCGATGGAGAGGAGGATTTGATAATGGGGTTGCCCGCCTTCGTGCAACTCGACTTCCAAGGCAGGATAGGCTTCGCGCACTCTATCCGCCAGCCGGTTGGCTTCTTGGGCGCTCAGGTCCTCGCCGTAGTAAAGCGTGATCAGCTCTCCCTCCTCCGCATGGCCCGATTTCAGGATCTCCATGAGCACTTCTTCGAGCGAATCGGCCGCGCATGCCAGCCGTCCATTGAGCAGGCCGATCACTTGCCCAGTCTTCACAGCCACGCCGTCGATCTCGACGGAGCGTGTGGCGGTCGTGATTTCGCCATAGATAACATTTTCCAGGGCCTGGGTCATGGCGTCCGCAACTTGATCGAGGTCGCCCTCCGCGTCCCAGCTGAACATGGCGGCGATGCCTTGCGGGATGGATCGGCTTGGCACCACGCGCACCTTCTTGACGGTTAGTTCAGAAGCCTGCTGCGCGGCCAGGATGATGTTCTTGTTGTTCGGCAGGATGATGATCTTATCGGTGGGCAGGTTTTCGAATGCAGCCAGGATTTCCTGTGTGGAGGGGTTCATGGTCTGGCCGCCTTCGACGAGCGCATTCACACCCAGGCTGGCGAAGATGCGCGCCAACCCCAGGCCCGGGGCCACGGCCACGACAGCCAGTTGCCCCGGCTCGACGAGTTGCAGCCGCAAGGACCTGATGCCGCCCGCGGATTCGGTTTCCATCTGGATCATGAGATTCTCGATGGCGACATTGGTGATGGTGCCGAGTTCCTTGATGTACTCGATGGGTTCATACTCCCGGCGGTCGGGAACGTGAATGTGCATGCGGTACATGCCATCGCCTTCGCCGACCTGGATGGAGGTGCCCATTGTCTCCAGGCGATCGTAGAAGGCCCGCAGGTCGAAATTCTGCCCGGGATGGAAGTCGACAACGACTTCCCAATCCTGGCCGGGCTCGATCGCTTCTGCGGCATTCTCCAGGTTCAGGGCGCTGAGAGGCTGGACTGAGATCAAGGGCGTGTCGAGCGGCTGGCGGTAGGCAGCGCGGAGCATGCCTTCGAAGATGAAGAACAAGCCCTTGCCGCCGCTGTCTACAACGCCCGCTTCTTTCAACACCGGCAGTAAGTCGGGCGTGCGCTCGACTGATTCGTCGGCGGCTCTCACCACCCGTTCGAGCACCTCGAAGGCAGAGGTAACGCCATCTTGTACCGCGCGCTCGGCCTCGGCGGCGACGTCCTTGGATACGGTGAGGATCGTGCCCTCGACGGGACGAACCACGCCTTTATAGGCGGTCTGGCGAGCCTCATCCAAGGCCTTTGCGAAAGTTGTGGCGTCCATGCTCTCGAGATCGTCGAGTGCACGCGCGAACCCGCGCCACAGCTGGGAGAGGATCACGCCGGAGTTGCCCCGGGCGCCCATCAGGGCGCCGTGGGCGATCTTCTGCGCAACCCGGCCCACGGAGCGGTCGTCACCATTGTTGATTTCGTCCACGGCCGATTGCATGGTCAGCACCATATTGGTACCGGTGTCGCCATCGGGGACGGGAAAGACATTCAGCGTGTTGACAATTTGCTGATTGGTCCGCAACCAATCCAGGCTGGCGCCCACTAAGAGCCGCAGCGCATGGCCGTCCACCGTCCGGTAGCGCTCAATGAGATGCTGGCGGACTTTTGGGTTGATCTTCGGGCTCATCGCCTCTCCAGATTTCTTCTAGTCCGAGTTGCTCACGCGCAAACCCTGCACGTGGACATTGATGGCGCTGACTGGCATCCCGATCGAGCGTTCCACCTTATAGCGCACGGCGTTGGCCACGCTGGTCGCCACAGACGAGATGCGAGTGCCATACTCCACGATGACGTAGATATCGATCACGATCTCGTCTCCGACGGTGCGCACATCGACACCATGGCGAGGGTCGCGTGCCAGCACGTTGGCGATACCATCCACGATGTTCTTGGAGGCCATCCCCACGACGCCATACGACTGTACTGCGGCCTGGGCGGCGATGGTGGCGATGGCCTTCGGGGATATGGTGATCTTGCCGAAATAGGTCGTCTCACCGGTCATGGTTCATCGCTCCGTTCTCGCTGAAGCATTGATGCAGGGCTGGGTGTGTGGTAACATCCTTCTTCGCTGGTTGAACTTGTGAAGGTCAGAAAGGAATATTGGGCATGGCCAGATGTGAAAATTGTGGGAAGACGACTGCCTTTGGACAGCGTCGCAGCTTCTCGATGAAGGCCACCAAGCGCAAGTTCCGCCCCAACTTGCAGAAGGTGCGGGTCTACGAGGGCGGCCGGAGTGTTCAGAAGACGCTTTGTGCCAAGTGCATCAAGCGGCTTGCGCGCGTCTAAGCTTATCGTTTCCCTCATCACTCTACGGAAGATGGCCGCCAGAAGGCGGCTTTTTCCTTTCTAGTGTCATGCTGTGGACGCTGCGATCGCTTCGCGTAGCGCCCCAATACCTGTTGCGATGCCGTCTGGATGCTGGAAGATCGCACTGGCCGCCACGAAGTTGGTGGCGCCCGCCCCGGCAGCCAGTCTGGCTGTCTCGGCATTGATGCCTCCGTCGACCTGGATCTCCGTTTCATAGCCGTGGGAATCTACGAATTCCCGTGCCAGCCGGATGCGATCCTCCGATCCGGCCAGGAAGCTCTGGCCGGCGAATCCGGGATTGACGGTCATAATCAGGATGAGATCGGCAAGGTGGAGGACCGGGTGCAAGATCTCTAGAGGGGTACCCGGATTCAACGCCACACCCGCCCGCAGGCCGAGCGCATGGATGGCCTCCAGCGTCCGGTGGATGTGCCGGTCGGCCTCGATATGGACCGTGATGGAATCAGCCCCGGCCTCTGCGAAGGCCTCCAGAAAGGAGCCCGGGTTTTCGATCATCAAGTGCGCGTCGAGAGGCAGATCTGTGGCGCGGCGGCAGGCTCGAACCGTACCGGGGCCGAGGGTGATGTTGGGCACGAAATGGCCATCCATGACATCGATCTGAAAGCCATCTGCCCCAGCATCCGCGCAGACACGTATTTCTTCCCCCAGCCGCAGGAAGTCCGCGGATAGGATGGAGGCGAAGATTTTGGTCGTTCTGGCCATCGGGGCAATCATACCTTTCAGGTCAGCAAATTACAAGATTCGTCGGCGTGAAGCGGTTCCTGAGCGCAGGGCCGAGGCAGCGCGGCTAGGCAGCGGCCAGCTGTCCGCAGCCAGCCTGAATGTCGATCCCGCGACGCAGGCGCACGCTGGCCGAGATTCCATGCTTGCGGAGCCTTTCCAGGAAGGCCAGGACCTGGCGCTCGTCGGAGGGCTTTCCAGCGTAAGCCTGGGTGGGATTGAGAGGAATCAGGTTGACATGACACAGCATGCCCTCCACCCAGTGCGCCAGTGCCTCGGCCTGATCTAGCCCATCGTTGATATCCTGGATCAGGGCCCATTCGAAGGTGATCCGCCGCCGGGTGAGCGCCACATAGCGGCGGCAGGCCGGGATGAGCTTGCCAAGCGGATAGCGGCGGTTGACGGGCAGCAGCTCATCCCGCAGGCTGTCGGTGGCGGCGTGCAACGAGACGGCCAAATTGATTTGGTGCCGCTCTTCGGTGAAGCGCTCAATTCCTGGCAACCAGCCGACTGTCGATATGGTAAAGCGCCTGGCGCCCATATTGAAGCCGCGCGAGTCGTTCAAGATTTGAATGGCGCCTAATGTGGCCTCGTAGTTCTGGAAGGGCTCCCCCATGCCCATCACCACAACGTTGGTGAGCCGGTCGCCCTGCTGTCTTAGATACCGGGCGATGGTGATGACTTGCTCGACGATTTCGCCCCGGCTGAGATTGCGCCGGAAGCCCATCTGACCTGTGGCGCAGAAAGGGCAGCCCATGGCGCAGCCTACCTGGGTGGAGATACAGGCCGTCCTGCGGCGCCGGTAGCGCATCAGAACCGTTTCGACCGCATTCCCATCGACCAGGCCGAGCAGCCATTTCTCCGTTTGGCGGTCCGTAGAGCGCTGGATGGCCTTCGTCTCCAGGCTCGCCAGGCTGAAGCGCTGCGACCATCGTTCCCGCAGCTCCCTCGGCAAATTGGAGATCGCCGTGGGGCTATCGACGAGTTGCTGATAGACGCCCTGCCAGAGTTGCAACGCCCGATAGGCTGGGATGCCCTCTGCCTGCAGTTCCTCTTGGACCTGCTCCAGGGTCCAGTCGAAGAAGGAGTTGGGGATTGTCATGGGTTATTGTCGCGAAGGGCTGCGGTCACTTCGCGCAAGTCGGAGAAGGTCCAATCTGGCTGGACGCTGGCGCGCCCCAGATCCTCGGCGCGTGTCACGCCGGTCAGGACCAGAGCGCTGGCCATGCCGGTGCGCTTCGCGCCCAGGATGTCGGTCTCCAGCCGGTCACCAATGACGAGCGTTTGCTCGGGCGGGACCCGAAGGCGCAGGCTTGCCTGCTCGAAGAGCCGCGGCTCAGGCTTGCCGATGATGATCGGTGTGATTCCAGTGCTGGTCTGCAGGGCAGCGAGCGTGGCGCCATTGCCTGGGGCCCGGAAATCCTCCATCGGGAAACTCGGGTCAGGGTTGGTGCCGACGAAGAGGGCGCCGTGTTCGAGGGCGTATGCGGCGCGCGCAAGCTTCTCGTAGGTGAGGAGCCGGTCGAACCCCACCACAACCGCCTGTGCCCTGTCGCCAGATTCCTGCAGCCTGAATCCGGCGGAGGAGAGGCTGTCCCGGAGCGCGTCCTCACCGATGACATAGATGCCAGCGCCGGGGGGTAGCTGCTTGACCAGGAAAGCCGCGGCAGCCTCCGCAGAGGTTAGCACTTCCTCAGGCCGAAGATCGATTCCCTCTTGCTGCAATCGGCCAACCACGCGTTCAGCCGTCACGGTGGCGTTATTCGTGGCCAGGATGAAAGGCAGACCACGCCGGCGCAGGGTGGCAAAGAAGCCTTTGACCCCAGGCAGCATCTTGCTGCCCCGCCAGAGCACACCGTCCATGTCGATGATGAAGGCCTGCATGTGGGATATGGTTTGCATGGAGCGCTCCGGTTCCAGGCCAAGGCGTCCGGCTTTCTGCGCCGCTGGCCGCTAGGCGCCGAACTTCTCGAGCAAGTATTCGTACACCGGACGATCGATGAGGCCCTTCTTGAAATCGGTGCGATCCTCGAAGTTCTCGTTGCCGATGAATTCCCGCAGCGCCTTGCGCGTAGCCTCATCGAACTGTCCATGGGCCTCTGGGATGGAGAAACCTTGCTCCAGGAGGATCTCTTGCAGGCGCTGGCAGACCTCACCCTCGATGGGCAAACGATCTTCGGGCGGGCTTTCCTCGAAGTAGAGCCGGTGGAGTGCGAGCAGGCTGGCAAGCTGGGGCACGGGATCCTCATGATCGTCGACGCGATAGTCGATCCAACGATCGTTGAAGCCGCCATAGCCGCCGTCAGGCTTGACGATGAATATGGCCGCGCTTTGCCGCCCGCGGCGGTCTCCGCCAGCCCTATCGCCGGCCAGCAACGCTTCCAATAGCCTTTCGGGGAAGGGAGCCGTCGAAGCCTCGAAGGTTTCAGCCATGCGATCGATGACTTGTCCCCCGGCCAGGATGTTGCCCTGGATGCAGTAGCCGTCGCCTGCCAAGCCGCCTGCCCATTCGAAGCAGCTTTCACCTGTGAAGGTGGCTGCGCGGCCTTGCACGTCGACCAGGCCCACCTGCCGCAGATGGCGCTCGGGATCGTCCTGGACCAGTTGCTGGAGGGCTTCGGCGGCTGGCACGCCGGCTTGCATCAAATCGAGCCCGCGCGGGCCATAGGATGTGTTGGCATAGGATTGGGTGGCGATGGCGCCCGCGCCGGCCCGGGCCCAGGGCACGACGGCCCCGACGGCCGGGAATTTGGAGGCCACGGCGATGCCCCAGGCCGAGTTCTCCGGATCATAGGCGACAATCGAGAAGGTGGTGATGGGTTTCATGGGTTGACCTCGGCTAGCTGGGTGAAACTAGGCTGCGTCCGGAAGGCTGGCCTCGCTGATATCGAGCTCGGCCCCTTGATGGTCGAAGAGCCGCGGTCTGCCCTGGCGTGTGATGGCGGCTTCATCGACGATCACGCGCTGGATCTCGGGCCTGGAGGGGATGGCGTACATTACGTCTAGCAGGGCACCCTCGATGATGGCGCGCAGGCCCCGGGCGCCGGTTTCCCGTTCCAGCGCGAGCTTTGCAGCCGCTTGCAGGGCATCATCGGTGAAGGACAACTCGACGTCATCCAGCTCGAATAGGCGCTGGTATTGGCGCACAAGGGCATTGCGCGGCTCGGTGAGGATTGCCCTGAGAGCGGCCTCATCGAGAGGTTCCACGCTGGTGACGACCGGCAGACGGCCCACCAGCTCGGGGATCATGCCGAAGCGCATCAGGTCATCGGGAGTGATCAGCCGCAAGAGACCACTTTCGTCGAGCTTGCTGGCTCCGGGCTCCACGACCGTGCCGCTGAAACCCAGCCGCCCCCGGCGCCCGACACGTTCGGCGACGATCTCGGCCAGCCCGTCGAAGGTTCCGCCGCAGATGAACAGAACGTCGGTCGTGTCCACCTGGATGAACTCTTGCTGAGGGTGCTTGCGGCCGCCCTGCGGTGGCACATTGACGACCGCACCCTCGATGATCTTGAGCAGGGCCTGCTGCACGCCTTCGCCGGATACATCACGGGTGATGCTGGGATTGTCGCCGGATTTGCGGGCGGTCTTGTCGATCTCGTCGATATAGACGATGCCGCGTTCGGCGCGCTGAACATTGAACTCGGCCGCCTGCAGCAAACGCAGCAAGATGTTCTCGACGTCCTCCCCTACGTAGCCGGCTTCGGTCAGCGCGGTGGCGTCGGCGATGCAAAAAGGGACATCCAGGCTGCGGGCGAGGGTTTGGGCCAGCAGCGTCTTGCCGCTACCTGTCGGGCCGACGAGCAAGATATTGGCCTTCTCGAGCTCGACGTCGGCGTATCCTCGATTGGCGATGCGTTTGTAGTGGTTGTAGACGGCAACCGAGAGCACGCGCTTGGCGTGCTCCTGGCTGACGACATATTCCTCGAGATGGTTGAAGATGTCTTGTGGGGAGAGGGCGGGCTTGCCGGAGGCGGTCAGTCCGCCCGGCGGCCGGGCGCTCTCGCCGTCGAGAATATCGCGACAGAGATCGACGCACTCATTGCATATGAACACGCCCTCCGGCCCGGCGATAAGGCGGTGGATGGCGGATTCATCCCGGTTGCAGAAGGAGCACCGCCGGGTTTCTTCCGACGGAGACTCCGCGTCTTTGGACATCTAGGGCTACTCTTCGGCCTTCTCTTTTTCCCTATCTTCGAACGGATTCAGCACATGGTCAATGATACCGTACTCCTGGGCCTCCTTGCCGCTCATGTAGAAGTCGCGCTCGGTATCGCGTTCGATCTCCTCGCGTGTGCGGCCAGTGTGCTGCACGAGAATGGTATTCAATTCCTCACGTAGGCGCAAGATCTCCTTGGCCTGGATCTCGACATCGGTGGCCTGGCCCTGCGCGCCGCCCAGTGGTTGATGCAGGTGGATGGTGGCGTGGGGCAGGGCGTAGCGCTTGCCCTTGGTACCGGCGGCCAGCAGGACGGTGCCGAAGGAGGCCGTTACGCCGACGGCCACGGTTGAGATCGGTGCCCGCACTTGCTGCATGGTGTCGTATATGGCCAGGCCAGCATAGATCTGTCCGCCGGGGCAGTTGATGTACATGTTAATTTGCCGGTCGGGGTCTTCGCGGTCGAGGAACAGCAATTGGGCCACCATCAGGTTGGAGACCTGATCGTTGATAGGTGTTCCGAGGAAGATGATGCGCTCGCGGAGCAGCAGCGAGTAGATATCGTAGGCCCGCTCGCCGCGTCCGGTCGATTCGATCACCATCGGGATGAGTGATTGGGGTGATAGGTCCTTCGTCATGAAGCCATTACTCCTTTGGCTGGTCTTAGGGCTCAGCCGGCTGAGCCTCGGTGGTTGCTTCGGATTCGGCCTGGGGCTCGGCGTCGGCCGGTTCGGGCTCGCCCTTGGCGATCCGCACCAGGCGTTGGATGGCCTTCTCGGTCAGGAGATCCAGGGCGATGCGTTGGCGGCTGCTCTCGCTGGAGAAGACCCTGCGCAGGTCCCCGCGAGGGTCGGCTTCGAATGAGCCCATGATGCGGCCAATCTGCGCGTCCACCTCTTGATCATCGACCTTGAGCTCTTCCTCCTCGACCAGCTTGCCAAGCACCAGCCCGCGCTTCAGGCGTTCGATGGCGTTGGGTTTGAGCTCCTCGCGGAAGGCCTCGAGGGTCTTGCCCTCGATCTTCAGATAGTCATCAAGGGCCAGATGTTGAGCCTGGAGGCGAGCCTGCACATCGCGTAGCAGGCGTTCGATCTCCTCCTCCAGCAAGATGGGCGGGAAGGATACCTCCGACCCTGCGACCAGAGCATCGATGACATTATCGCGGTAGGCGGCCTCGGCCTCCTGTTTCGCCTTTTCTTCCAGGCTCTCGCGTACCTTCTGGCGTAGATCGGCAAGATCTTCGAAATCGCCGATTTCCTTCGCCAGGTCATCGGACCATTCGGGCAGGTGGCGGGATTTCACTTCCACACATTTGAGCGTGAAGCGGGCCGCCCGATTCCGCAGGTCTTCGGATTCGTAATCCTCAGGGAATACATGCTCGAAGGTGACCTCGCCGCCAGCTTCGAGACCTTCCAGGTACTGAAGCACGCCCGGGATGGGGAAGGCGGTCTTCTCCTCGGCCAGAATAGAGACCCCTTTGGCATCGACAAGCACCGGATCCTCGTCCTCCACCGGGCTGGTCAGCTCGCCGTAGACATCCAGAATGACGACATCGCCGGGTTGTGCTGGGCGGTCCACAGGCTCGATGAGCGCCTGACGCTCGCGCAAGCCTTCCATCACTTCTTGCACCGCATCGTCCTGGATTTCAGGCGCCTCGTAAGGGATGCGGAGCTCGCGGTAGTCGCCCAGGGTCACTTCTGGCGCCAAGGGCACCGTGTAGCGGATAATGAGCGGGTCGCGGCTGACGATTTCGTCCATCGTGCCCGGCGCGAAGGGATCGATCTCGGATTCGTCGAGGGCGTGGCGGTAAACCTCCTGGCCAAGCGTCTCGAGGGCTTCCTCAAAGACGGCTTCCTTGCCGAATTTGCTCAAGATGATTTGATAGGGGGCCTTTCCGGGCCGGAAGCCAGGGATTTTGGTCTGCTGACTGAGGCGCCGGGCGGCGGCGCGCATGGCGCCTTCCAGGCGCTCGTGAGGCACCTCGACTTTAAGCTCGACCTGGCGGTCTTCAAGGGCTTGCTTCTCAATTTTCAAGGCGTATTCCTTCCAAGATAATCTGGCGGGCGGCACGCGATGGTCCCTTGCGGGCTTCCATCGTGTGGCGGCCGCATTCTGCGGAGGAGATGGGGAAGGCGGGATTTGAACCCGCACGCCCGAAGGCACGTGATCCTAAGTCACGCCTGTCTGCCAATTCCAGCACTTCCCCCGCTCGTGGCATTATATCTTTCGGCCCAGGGGGTGTAAAGGCGAAGCGGATGGCCCGGCCGGGGTCGGGCCGGCGATCTGTGGGGCAGCGCTAAGCTTGAAGCTTGCGCAGTGTCTCCCGAATTTGCGCCAAGTGCCGCAGGTCATGTTCGGCCGCAAAGGCCATGATTTCCGCCAGGGTTGTGGGCCCAAAGAGGGCGTGGCGGGCCTTGCGGGTCCATTGCTCGGGTTCCAGGGCCACGAGGCGATCGAGGAGTGCCAACCGCAGATCGATGAAGTCTTGCAGCGCCTGGCGGCCATCCTCATGGATATAGGCGCGCTCCTCGGCCCACGCGTCGGTGTCGAGGGCGGAAAAATGGGGTTCGCTGGCGGCCAGGTAGGCGTCGAGCCGACGGGTATTGACCTCACGTTCGACATCCCGGAGATGGCCGAGGGTCTGCACCAGTGCCCACCCTCCCCCGTCAGGCCTGACCGTCCAGTCCCCGGCTGGGAGTTCTCCGACGAGGCAGAGCATGGCGCCTACATGGGCGCGCAGCCGGGCAATGGTCGATTGGGGCGAGTGAACGGCTCCCGAATCTGCCAGGGCAGGCGCGCCTTCAAGCCAGGCCATGAAGGCATCGAAATCTCCTTGGGGGAACGTGGACTCGTTTCGCGGGAAGAGATGAAAGACAGGCATGCCAAGAGATTTCGCCGGTGCCAGATCGCCCTCCGGATCATCTCCCGCCATGACCGCCTCCACCGGGGATCGACCCATGCGACCTAAGATCTCGGCGTAGTACTCGGGCCGCGGCTTGGCAAAGTGGGAGTCCTCGTATGTGGTGATGAGCTCAAGCGGCAGCTCGGCCGGCGGGAGCCCGGCCCAGCGCAAGCGCTCCTCGATGGCGATGCGGGGAAAAAGGGGATTGGTGGCGATCACAATTTCGTATCCGGGCTCCGAAAGCTTGTCTATGAAGGCCTGGGCCCCGTCTCGCGTCGCAGTCAATTCGCGCAGCGCGGGGAAATCCTGCTGGTAGAAGCGTTCGAAAAGCGGAGCCAACTCCTCGGGCCTTTCACCCAAAGCGGGATAAAAGCTGGCAGCGAAGGCGGCTTCGAGCGTTCGGGTGGGGTCGAGGTTATCCAGCATGGCCTGTGTGCCGCGCATGAGTTCGGCGAGGAGACGGTCGGGAGGGATGCGGTTGGCCAGGTAAGCTGCCACGCGCTGGAGATACGCAGGCAGGAAGCGATCGATGGGGTTGTCGAGCAGCGTGTCGTCGAGGTCGAGGAGGATGGTTTTGATCATGATTGCTCAGGGGGAATCTCAAAGGCGGGAAGATCCAGGTGACATTGGCCGCAGCCGATCTCAGGCTCGGGCACGTCTTGCAGCGAACGGGTGCAGTAGGCAGAGACCTCCACATGGCGGCGAAAACCGAGAAAGCCCGTGGCGACGCGGGCTTCGAGGATCATATGCGAGCAGGCATTCGCCATGTAAATGCGTGGGACCGGACAGCGCTCGCAGAGGTCTGGGGTGTAGGTTCCACCGCGAGGCGTCTTATCGATCAGGCGGCACTCCTGCCGGGAGCGGCCCCGGTGAAAATCTTCGAAGTAATGTGGGCATTCTGTACCGGCGGGGGTAATCATCGATGGGTTCGGCGCGGCTCAGACGCGCGTCACGTAGGCGCCGTTGCGGGTGTCGACACGGATCACATCGCCCTCTTCCACGAAGAGCGGAACCTGCACCTTCAGCCCGGTTTCGGTGGTGACGGTCTTTGTCGCACCGGTAGCCGTGTCGCCCTTTACGGCCATCTCGGCCTCGGTGACAGCAAGATCGACGGTTGTGGGGAGCTCGATATCTAACGGCTCCTGACCATAGAAGGTGAGCTTGACCTCCATCCCTTCCTTCAGGTACTGGATGGCTTCTCCCAGGACTTCGCCAGGCAGCGCCGGTTGCTCATAGGTTTCCGTGTCCATGAAGTGGTAGATGTCGCCCTCAGCATATAGGAACTGCGCTACGCGATAATCGAGGCGCACCTCCTGCACGCGGTCATCAGAGATGAACGTCTTCTCCAAGACTGCGCCGGTGCGCAAATTGCGGACCTTCGTCCGAATGTTGGCCTTGCCGCGCCCGGGCTTGTGATGGGAGTACTCGATGACCTTGTAGAGGTCACCGTCGAGTTCGAAGGTTACGCCACTGCGAAGATCGTTGACGTTGATCACGTTCCGAATCCCTTTCTGGCAAAAGCTGGGGGCATTATAGCGGCTGCCCGTTCTGAGCGTCAATGAGTAGCGGGCATTTGCGTCCGCAGGAGCGATTCAGATACCCAGCCAGCGAACCGCGGCATCGGGCAAATCACGAAGACTTCCAACCCGTACGGTGCAGCGTGGAAGCGAGTCCACGAAGGCCCGTCCGTAGGTCTTGCTGAGCACGCGGCGGTCGAAAACGGCGACGATGCCGCGATCGGAGCGGGTGCGAATCAGGCGGCCGAAGCCCTGGCGAAAGCGCAGGATGGCTTCCGGGACCGTGTATTGATCGAAGGGCGATTCGTAAGTCTCGGCGCGGGCGGCGATGATGGGGTTGCTAGGGACATCAAACGGCAGGCGCACGATGGCCAGCACCGACAGCGCCGGGCCGGGGACATCGACGCCCTCCCAGAATGAGCGGGTGCCCAGCAATACGGCGCGCTCGGTAAACTTGAAGCCTTCCAGAAGAGCATGCCGGGAGGCGCCACTGCTTTGCTCGAATAGCTGAATGCCAGCGGATGCCAGCGGCTCCGAGAGGGCGCGGGCGGTCATCTTCAGTTGCTGGTTGGATGTGAAGAGCGCCAATCCCCGGCCGCCGGTGGCTTTGAGGAGCCGAAGCAGCCCCCGCTCGACGGCGCGCTGGTAGGCATTGCGATCGGCTGGCTCGGGGATATCGTTCACCAGGTAAAGTAGTGTAGAGCTTTCGTGGTCAAAGGGCGATCCAAGGGCCAGCTCATCGGCGTCGTGGGCATTGAGCCTGCGGCGGATATAGTCGAATTCGCCGGCCGTCGTCAGAGTGGCGGAGGTCATGATGACCGATTCCTTCTCATTCCAGAGGTGACGCTCGACCAGCGGCCCCACCTCCAGCGGAGCGGCATGCAGCGAGATGCGCTTCGAGATGGGATGGACCTCGATCCAATAGATCTCGCCGGGGTCAGGCTCGAAGAGCATATGATCGAGCTGGGTGAAGATGTCCTCCAGGCTCCGGCGGGCGATGCGGGTTGCGACGGCCAGGTTTTCGGCTGCCTCAATTCCGGCGGCGTGCAGGCTCTCCAGGTCCTCACCCAAATGGCGGAGCTCCTGGATCATGGCGCCCAGTGGCGCGCGCAGATCTTCCCAGGCGATTTCGACCTTTTGCCATTCCGGCAGAGTGCGAGTTGCGGGCAGGATCCGCAGCTGTTGCCCATAAGGACTGACCTGCTTGCCCTCGCGCGCATCGGATAGAAAACCGGCCAAGTTATGGAACAAGGTTGCGGCCAGATCGTTGCACCGCTCGGTTCGATCGGATATGGTCTGGATGGCGGCCTCTACCTGGGGCAGGTTTTCCGGTGGAAGCCGCTTACGGGCCAACTCGAGGATCTGGCGCAGCAGGCACCGTCCCCGGCCTCCCAAGTCCCGGAAGACGCGCTGGATCTCGGCCTGGGTTACCCGCAGGCTCAACCCGTTCGTCGTGGCGCTCTCCAGATGGTGGGCTTCGTCCACGATCAGGTACTCATATTCAGGGATCACGCGTTGCCCGACGGCAATATCTGCAAGCAGCAGGGCGTGGTTGACGATGACCACGTGCGCGCTCTCCGCCGCCAGCCGCGCCTGATAATATGGGCATGTTCCTCCAGCATGTGCGGCGCAGGTCTCGAGCGTGCAATCCTCATCCTCGGCCGAGAGGCGCGCCCAGATGGCGGCTTCGGCGGGCGGGAGGTTGAGCTCCGTTCGGTCCCCGGTTCCGCCTTGAGAAAGCCATAGCAAGAGCTTGGCAAGCAAGCGCATTTCCTCGGGCGATCGGGGGCCCAGGCGGCGCAAGGCTTGAAAGCGCCGCGGGCAGAGGTAATTTCCGCGCCCCTTGAGCACGGCGCTCCGGAGTTCTAGCTTGAGGGCGCGTGCCAGGTCTGGGATGTCCTTATGGATGAGTTGATCCTGGAGGTTGAGGGTGTTGGTCGAGATGACCACCCGACGGCCGTTTGCATGCGCCCATAGGAAGGCCGGGACCAGGTACGCGAGCGATTTCCCGGTGCCGGTTCCGGCCTCGACGAGCAGGTGCTGGCCCTGGGAGAGCGCTTCGGCGACGGCGCGCGCCATGGTCACCTGCTGGGGGCGGTTCTCGTAGCCATCGAACGCCTTGGCCAAAGCCCCCCCGGGTTCGAAAATGGCGGCCACTTCCTCGGAGTCCAGAGGGTGCGGCTGTGGGTTGGGGCTTAGCGGGGGCTGCGGCTTGGGCGGCGGCTGGAACAACCTCAGGCCGCTCTCCTCGGGGGTTTGAAACTTCTCGCCACGCTGCCGGCGCTCGCGGTAGGCCTCATCGAAGATCCAGCCGGCGCCCCATTCGATCTCCTCGCCCAGCCGGGTGATCTCCTCCAGGATGGGCCCAGGGATCTCCAGCGCCCTTTTGTATAGCCGGAGGAAGACCAACCGGGTGGTGTGGGCGTCTTCCAGGGCGCGATGGGATTCCCGGATGGGCACACTCAGCGCCTGAGCGAGCGCCCGCAGACTGTAGCGGCCTGCAGCAGGAAGCAGAACCGAGGCCAAGTCGTAGGTATCCAGAAAGGCATTTGACTCGAACAGCCCTCGTCGGCTCATGAAGGCCAGGTCGAAGGGTATGTTGTGGCCCAGGATGGGCAGGTCGCCGACGAAGGCCTGCAAGTCGTCCAGGACCTCGGTAATGCGTGGCGCTTGGGCGAGCATTTCATCGTTGATGCCCGTGAGCTCGATAATGGGGGTGGGCAGCGGCCGTCCAGGATTGATCAGTGTGGACCATTCGGCTTCGACGCGATCGCCGCGGAAGCGCACGGCGCCGATCTCAATCACGGCGTCGCGGGCCGGGTCAAGCCCGGTGGTTTCGAGGTCGAAAGCGATCAGCGGGCGCTTCATATAGGACAGGCATTATAGCACCCGGGTGGCGGCCGGCGCGTGCTATACTCTTCCCGGCTCACCCAGGGATGCTCCCTCTCCTGGGCTGGGAAACGAATGCCGCGAATTGGTGTTTCAAGGTGTGAGGCGCATGGCGCGAGGGCCCAAGTCGCAGGGATCGGATTCCATCGATGAGATGGAATTGGTGCGCAGAGCGGCGGAGGATCCGGCGGCCTTTGGCGAGCTATACGCCCGCCATGTACGGCAGATTTACAATTACATCTACTATCGAACTGGCAATCACCAGGATGCCGAGGATCTGACCGCCAGGGTGTTCATGCGGGCGCTAAGGCATGTACCCACCTTTGAAGACAAGGGCGTGCCGTTTACGGCCTGGCTCTACCGCATCGCCCACAATTTGGTGGCGAACTGGCATAGAGACCGCAGCCGGCGTCCGGTGGTTCCCTTGGAGAAGAGTGTGTTATCCGGGGGTGCCTCTGAGCACCCCGAGCTGGAGGCCATTGCTCATGAGGAGCAGGACCTGCTGCTGGCGGCAATCCGGCGGCTGCCCCCAGAGCGACAGGAATTGCTGATATTGAAGTTCGTCGAACGCATGTCGAATGCCGAGATCGGGAAAGTCATGGGGCGCACCGAAGGGGCGATCAAGAGCCTCTATCACCGAACGCTAAACGCCTTGCGGGACGAGGTCCGGGCGATCGAGCGAGAGGCGAAGCGCTAGGCGGCGAACGCCTTTTAAGTTGGATGTGGGGTCGAGTGATGACGATGCGTTGGACACCCCGTCAAATTGAGGCCTTGCTGGCAGATGTGCTCGTGCCCGTGGAGCCGAGCGAGACCTTCCTGCGGAGGCTTCAAGCGCGACTTGTGACCTATCGCGGCAAGCAAGCCCTGAATCCGTGGATGTTCATCATCGTGGGCGCCACGGGCGTCTTGATGTTCTTCAGCTTCCTGGGGCTGCTGTTGCGAATTCTGGTGGGCTGGATCGGCTTGCTGGGGATTCTTGGCCTGCGGCGTGAGGCGAAATCCAACCGCGAGCCGACGAAGGCCTAGCGGCCCCCTGAACGTCCTTGCGCGCACCTGAAGTGTGGTCCTGTGCATGTGGCGACACTTTGGGCAGGGGCGGGTTTGAAACTCGCCCCGACTGCTCGGTGTTCTTGCACCGCAGCTTCTCTGTTATCGATCCTGTTGGGATTCGAGCGGCCTAGAAGAGCCCCCAGTCGGCCCCCGCGCCTTCTTCCATCATGGAGGGATCCCACCTCTCCATGCCCATCTCGACACGGGCTTGGAGGCCTGTGGCCTGCTCGGCCTTGACACGCGTCATGTCGAGCAAGGCCGGGCCATAGGGGCAGAAGGGGGTGGTGAGGATCATCTTCACCTTCAGGTGGTCCCCCTCGATGGCGGCGTCGCGCACCAGCCCCAGTTCGATGATGTTCAGGCCAAGTTCGGGATCGACCACCTCCCGCAGAGCCTGGCGCAGGAGTTCGGCCTTCTCGGGGTGGGTGGAATCGGCCTCCCAGGTTGTCTGGGCGGTCTCGATGTCATCGGTCATGCGACTCTCCTGATGCCGCCTTTTCGATTTGCACGGTGAAGGCGCAATGCGCATCGCCCTCGAGGAGGCAGCGCACCCGCTCGACCGGCAAGGAGAGGGCCTTGGCAATGAAGGACTGGCCGATGAGGCAGACTTCGGGGTGCTCCTGGCCGATGTGCAGATAGGGGCAACTGAGCTCGCGGATGATCACATCTTCACCACGGCGTTCGATCTCGGCCGCGAAGCCCTCCTCGTCGAGCAGCTCTGCCAGCCGGACGAGACGCTCCTCGAGCGGTAGGCCCTGGAGTTGGGCGGTGTAATCGGCAGCCATGGCATCGGCCACGCTTGAAAGAAGCCCCTCCACTTGCTCCTCCGAGAAGCTCCCCTTGATCTCATTCAGCAGCCGGCTGGTGAGCCGTAAGTAGCGGCTGGGGAACAGTTCGAGTGCCTGCTCGGTTAGCGAGAACTCGTGCCGCGGACGCCCCACGCCATGACGTACCTCCTGCAGTTGGATGAGACCGTCTGCCTGGAGGCTCGCCAGATGATGCCGCACAGAGACGGGTGAGATCCCAGCTGCCTCGGCCAGGTCCTTGACCGTGCAGCGGCCTTTGCTGCGCAGGGTGCGGATGATGAGATCGCGCGTGCCTGAGGTCATGCCGTGTGCAGTATAGCATGGCGGGCAGAGGGTGTCAATAATTCTGATATTTATCAATTATATTCGGACGATCCTCTGCGGTGTTTCCGCGTATATTTCTGATATTTCTGACAAATATTGACACGTGGAGCGGCTTGATGCTATAATTCCCGAACATGCCTTCGGGCAGGGTTCGCAGCGATCGGCTGCTGGAGGAGTTTGCATGACTGAAGCGCTCGAAATCCGCGATCTGCACGTGGCCGTGGAAGGAACCCCCATTTTGAAGGGCGTGGATCTGGTCGTCCGACAGGGCGAAGTTCATGCATTAATGGGCCCCAATGGCGCGGGCAAATCGACATTGGCCAACGCGCTCATGGGCCACCCTGCATACGAAGTGACGAAGGGGCAAATTCTCTTCAAGGGGCAGGATCTGGTCGGCATGGACCCGGATGAGCGGGCGCGTCTGGGCTTGTTCCTGGCTTTTCAATACCCGGTGGCTATTCCGGGTGTCTCGGTGGCGAACTTCCTGCGGATGGCGATTAACGCCCGCCGCAAGGCCGAGAATCCCGAAGACAAGGGCATCTCCATCCCCGAGTTCCGGAAGCTCCTCAAGGAGAAGATGAATCTGCTCGAGATGGACCATGAGTTCGCCAGGCGTTATCTCAACGACGGCTTCTCCGGAGGCGAGAAGAAGCGGGCCGAGATCCTGCAACTGGCGACACTGGAGCCCGACATCGTCATCCTGGACGAGACCGATTCAGGCTTGGACATCGACGCCTTGCGGATCGTGGCCGAAGGGGTGAACTCACTGGCTGGGCCGGACTTGGGAGTATTGATCATCACCCACTATCAGCGCATCTTGAACTACATCAACCCGGATTTTGTGCACATCATGCTGGATGGGCGCATTGTTGAATCCGGCGGCGCGGATCTGGCAGAGCACCTCGAAGAGCATGGCTACGACTGGTTGCGCGAAAAGGCGAACGGCCGCGCCTAGCCGGCGGGGCGGTTGCACGGGGAGCTGGTAGATGTCTACACCCTCGGATTTGGAAAAGCTGGAAGGTATCGATGAATACCGCTACGGTTTCAGCGACCCGGATGTTTCGGTTTTCAAGACTCGCAAAGGTCTGGATGAGGAGATCGTGCGCAAGATCTCGGCCATGAAGGGCGAGCCTGAATGGATGCTTGAGTTCAGGCTGAAGGCGCTCTCGCACTTCTTGCAACGGCCGATGCCCACCTGGGGCGGTGACCTCAGCCAGCTTGATCTGGACAACATTTACTACTACGTCAAACCGGCCGAGATGGAAGGCCGGACCTGGGACGATGTGCCTGACACGATCAAGCAGACCTTTGACCGTCTGGGGATCCCCGAAGCCGAGCAAAAATTCCTAGCGGGCGTGGGCGCGCAGTACGAGAGCGAGATGGTCTACCACAGCGTGCTCGAGCATCTCGAGGAGCAAGGGGTGATCTTCCTCTCCATCGAGGATGGCCTGCGCCAGCACCCCGATCTCTTTCGGGAGTATTTCGGCAAAGTGATCCCCTATACGGACAACAAGTTCGCAGCGCTCAATAGCGCCGTATGGTCCGGTGGGTCCTTTGTATATATCCCGCCAGGCGTGCATGTGGACCTACCCTTGCAGGCCTACTTCCGGCTGAACGTGGCCAACATCGGGCAGTTCGAGCGAACGCTGATCATTGTGGATGAAGGCGCGCAGGTGCACTACGTCGAGGGCTGCACGGCGCCGACTTACACCACCGACAGCCTCCACAGCGGTGTGATCGAAATCGTGGTCAAGCGCGGCGCGCACAGCCGTTATACGACCATTCAGAATTGGTCGACGAACGTCTACAACCTGGTCACTCAGCGGGCGATGGTGTATCAGGATGCATCCCATGAGTGGGTGGACGCAAACCTTGGGAGCAAGCTCACGATGAAGTACCCTTCCTGCTATCTGATGGAAACGGGGGCACGGGGCGAGATCCTGTCGCTGGCCTTCGCCGCCGGGCATCAACATCAGGATACGGGGGGCAAGGTCATCCACGCGGCACCCCACACGACGAGCAAGATCACCTCCAAGTCGATCAGCAAGGGCGGCGGCCGGGCTTCGTATCGGGGCTTGCTGAAAGTGCATGCCGGCGCGAGCGACTCTCGCTCAAATGTGGTCTGTGATGCGTTGCTCTTGGATGAGCACTCACGCTCCGATACCTACCCCTATATCGAAATCGACGAGGACCGGGTCAGCATCGGCCACGAGGCCTCGGTGAGCAAGGTGGGCGAGCAGCAGCTCTTCTACCTGATGAGCCGGGGGCTCTCGGAGGAGGAGGCCATCACCATGGTGGTCTCGGGCTTCATCGAGCCGCTGGTCAAAGAATTGCCCATGGAATATGCCGTGGAGATGAACCGGCTGATTCAATTGCAGATGGAGGGCTCCATCGGCTGAGCCGGCGGGCCCAGGATCTGCATGCATCCATGAAGAAAGCGAGCAGCATGACACCCAAGGTAACCCAACGCGGGGCGCGTGTGCTCCGCAGAGATCTTGCAGCCGAGCTCCCCATCACCGCCGAGGACGTGAAGCGGGTTTCGGCGAGGTTAAACGAGCCCACGCCCCTGGCTGAGGCGAGGCTGCAGGCGTTCGAGGTCTATCGATCGCTGCCGATGCCCTCCACGAAGGAGGAGGCCTGGCGCCGCACAGACATCCGGGCGTTGCCTGCGGAAGCGGCGTATCCGCAAACGGCCAAGCCCGAGCCGGTAGACCCGGCGCTGCTCGGGCCGCTGGCCGCCGATACCCACGGGGCCCTGCTGGTGCTCAGGCCGGGCCTGGAGAGCGAGGGCCGCGGGGAAGCTGCGCTCGGGGGTGGAATGGTGTTTTCCGATTGGGCCACGGCCGTCCGCGAGTATCCCGGTCTGCTGGAGGCGTACGCCGGGGGTCTGGTTGATCCCGAAGCAGGCAAGTTTGCGGCATTGGGGGCTGCCATGGCGGGGGATGGCGCGCTGCTCTATGTCCCCCGGGGTGTGCAGGCAGAGCAACCTCTGCATGCCATCTTCTGGGCGCCTATCGACACAGGGGCCTTCTTCAGCCGGCTGTTGGTTGTGGTGGAAGAGGGCGCCTCGGCCACCCTGGTCTATGAGAACGCCTCGCCGACCTCGCCGGATGGCGGTGCGGTGCATGCAGGCCTGGTGGAGGTCCATTTGGGGCCGGAGGCCCAACTGAAGCTGGTTGAGCTACAAACATTGGGGGGGCACGTTTGGAATTTCACGCACGAGCGGGCACGCCTTGATCGGGACGCCAGGCTGGATTGGGTATTTGGCGCCGTGGGCAGCCGCCTCACCAAGTCCTTCAGCGATCTGGACCTTGCGGGGGAGGGCGCCGAAGGGCGCATTTCGGGATTCTATTTCACCAGCGACCGCCAGCATCTAGACCATGATACGCAGCAGAACCATTTGGCACCCCAAACCACCTCAGACCTGCTTTATAAGGGCGCGCTGGTGGATCACAGCCGCTCGGTGTGGCAGGGCATGATCTACGTGGCGCCCGGCGCGCAGAAGACGGATGGCTACCAGGCCAACCGCAACCTTCTGCTGAGCAAGCACGCCCGGGCGGACTCGATCCCAGGATTGGAGATCCTGGCCGACGATGTGCGCTGCACGCATGGCGCAACGGTGAGCCAGATCGAGCAGGAGCCGGTCTACTACCTGATGACACGCGGCTTGCCGCGTATGGAAGCCGAGCGCCTGGTGGTAGACGGTTTCTTTGCGCCGATTATGGAGCGGATTCCCTTCGAGGGCGTGAGGCGTAGATTTGAAGCGATGATTGATGCAAAACTTGGCGCGCGGGGGTCTTAGGGCGTACAATATGCCGTCGCGCCATGAGCAGATGGAGAACGAGAAAGATGATGACCAAGAAAGAGACCAGTCCGACGGTGGACTTCACCCGGCAGGCGCGCTTCAAAGTCGGGGATGTTGTGGAAGTTTATTGTGATCACGACCGTGATGGTAAGCGGGTCCGTGATTGGCTTCAGGGGGTTGTCGTGCAGGTTGACGAGAAGATGGTTGCAGTGCAGTTTACCGAGGATGTCTATCTGACGGATGGCTGGATGGTCCCGGACCGCGTGCTCTGGACGCAGCATGGCAGCGACACCATCCGACCGGCTTCCCGGCGGCGACGGCGCCGGAAGTGAACCCTCAAGGAAGCTCCATGCCCCTCCTAGAAGATGCCCATGCTATCGACATCGAGCGCATTCGGGCCGATTTCCCCATCCTGGCCCGTGAGACTCGCCCCAGCGTGCCGCTCGTCTATCTAGATAACGCCGCCACTTCTCAGAAGCCGCTGCCGGTCATCGAGGCCATGGATCAATACTACCGGCATGAGAATGCCAACATCCACCGCGGTATCCACCGCCTGGCCGAAGAGGCGACAGAAAAATATGAATCGGCGCGGCGCAAGATTGCGCGCTTCGTCGGCGCTGGCTCCTGGCGCGAGATCATCTTCACTCGCAACACCACCGAGGCGCTGAACTTATTGGCCCGCACCTGGGGGAGAGCCAATCTGAAGGAGGGCGACCGGGTGCTGCTGACTGAAATGGAGCACCACTCAAACATCGTGCCCTGGCAGATGCTGGCGGCGGAAATGGGGATCGAGCTGGACTTCGTCCCCGTGACAGAAGAGGGTCTCCTGGATATGGAGGCCTTTGAGCGTATATTGGGCCAAGAACCAAAGCTGGTGGGGCTGACGCAGATGTCCAATATGCTGGGCACGATCAATCCTATCGCGGAGATGGCGACGCGGGCGAAGCAGGCCGGGGCGGTGGTGCTCGTTGATGGGGCCCAATCCGTCCCTCATATCCCGGTGGATGTGCAGGCGTTGGGGGTCGATTTCCTGGCCTTCTCGGCCCATAAGATGCTTGGCCCGACGGGCATAGGCGTGCTCTATGGGCGGGAGGAGCTGTTGCAGGAGATGCCGCCCTTCCTGGGCGGGGGCGATATGATCAAGCGTGTGGAGCTGGGCGGCTTCACGGTGAACGACTTGCCCTGGAAATTCGAGGCCGGCACACCCCCCATCGCGGAGGGGATCGGCTTCGGTGCCGCCATCGATTACCTGGAGGGCATTGGGATGGAGGCGGTGCATGCCTACGAACAGGCGCTTACCGCCTACGCGCTCGAGCGCCTGGAAGAAGTACCCGGGGTTCGTGTCTACGGCCCAGGCGCGGATCAGAAAGGCGCCGTCACATCCTTCACCATGGAGGGTTTGCACCCGCATGATGTGGCTCATATCCTGGATGACGCCGGCATTGCGGTGCGCGCCGGGCATCATTGTGCCATGCCTGTGCATCTGCGCTTCGGCATTCCGGCCACGACGCGAGCGTCCTACTACATCTACAACACCTTCGATGAGGTTGACCGGCTGATTGAGGCGCTCTACCGGGTGAAGGAAATCTTTCAGGCCTAGCGCCCCTGCGCATAGCCGCAATTCAAGAAAGCTGAGCCTCATGGATGACTTCTATCGCGAATTGATCATAGACCGCTACAAGAACCCGCGCATGCAAGGGACGCTCGATCCCCACAACTATTCCTATCAGGACGACAACCCGCTGTGCGGCGACGAAATCCGCATCGACCTGCGTGTGGATGAACAGGGGATCGTCACCGATGCGGCTTTCTCGGGCAAGGGTTGTGCGATCGCAATCGCGAGCGCCGACCTGCTCACCGAGGCGGTTGTGGGCAAGAACCTGGAAGAAATCCGTTCGCTTTCGAAGGAAGATATCTTGGAAATGCTGGGTATCGAACTCGGGCCGGTGCGTCTGAAGTGCGCCTTGCTCTCCTTGAAGGTGCTCAAAGCTGGGATCTACGGACTCGAATCGCTGGAGGAGGAACTGACCTCCTGAGGCCGCAGCCAGAGAAAACCCGAGACCGCCAGCAGGCTCCGGCGGCTTTTCATGGGGTGGGTTATGTACAACTACGTTGCCTATCCTGAGAATGAAGTCGAGTTTGTCGCCGTGGCCTCGACTGACGAAGTTCCCAGCGGGGAACGGCTCTTCCTCGAGATCGACGGCAGAGCCATCGTGGTATTTAACATCGCGGGCAAATACTTCGCCATCGCCGATCTGTGCTCACATGATGACGGGCCGTTGGGCGAGGGGGAAGTGTTGGATCATGAGGTGGAGTGCCCGCGCCATGGCGCCCGCTTCGACCTGCGCACTGGAAAGGCGCTCACGCTGCCGGCGGTGGAGGACATCCCCGCCTACCCTGTGCGGGTGGAGGGGGGCGAGCTTCTTGTGGGCATCCCCAAGGAGGCAAGGTAGCGTTTCGCCACAGGGCCCCGCCAATTTCTCCCCAACTAAGGTGAAATGCGTTATCATATGGGCCCATAAGCGCCGTGGCCGCGAGCGTCGCGGGCGCGGCGCGCTCATGTCAACGATTGAAACTCATCCACGAGGAAAGGAATCATGGCCGAGAAATGGGTGTATCTCTTCGATGAAGTCGATCAGGCCGAGAAGAAGGCTGGCTCCTGGGAAGGCGTGCGAGCGCTACTGGGCGGGAAGGGCGCCAACCTGGCGGAGATGACGCGCATTGGCGTGCCCGTTCCCCCGGGTTTCACCATAACAACCGAGGCCTGCAATGCCTATCTCAAAGCGGGCGAAAAATTCCCGGAGGGGATGTGGGAGCAGGTGCTGGAGGCCATGAAGGCGGTGGAGAAGAAGACCGGCAAGGTCTTCGGGGATCCCAAGAATCCCCTGCTTGTCTCCTGCCGCTCAGGCGCCAAGTTCTCGATGCCGGGCATGATGGACACCGTCCTGAATATCGGGTTGAACGATGAAACTGCCGGGGGCATGATCGAGCTCACCGGTGATCCCCGCTTCGTTTATGATGCCTACCGGCGACTGGTGCAGATGTTTGGCTCCGTGGTTCTGGGCATTCCGGACGAGGCCTTCGAGGAGCCGCTCGAGGCCTTCAAAGCAAAGAAGGGCTGCAAGCTGGACACCGAGCTCACGGCCGAGGACTGGAAGGCGCTTACCGAGACCTTCAAGCAGGCTATCAAAGAGCATAAGGGCTTTGATTTTCCTCAGGACCCGTATGATCAGCTCCGTCTGGCCACCGAGGCGGTCTTCAAATCCTGGTTTGGCAAGCGGGCGGTCGACTACCGCAACGCAGCCGGCATCAGCCATGACCTGGGAACCGCTGTGAACGTGGTCACGATGGTCTTCGGCAACATGGGCGATGACTCGGGCACGGGGGTGGCCTTCACGCGCGACCCCGCCACGGGCGAGAAGGTGCTCTTCGGGGATTACCTGCTGAACGCCCAGGGCGAGGACGTGGTGGCCGGCATCCGCAACACCAAGCCGATCGCCATGCTGGAAGAGGAGTTGCCCGAAGCCTATGAGGACTTCGTGAACATCTGCAACAAGCTTGAAGCGCATTACAAAGAAATGCAGGATGTCGAGTTCACGATCGAGCGCGGCAAGTTGTGGATGTTGCAGACTCGCGATGGCAAGCGGACGGCGAAAGCAGCGGTGAAGATCGCTGTGGATTTCGCCGACGAGGGGCTGATCACAAAAGAAGATGCCGTGGGCCGGGTCTCACCGGATGATGTGAACGCCCTGCTGCATCCGCAATTCGATCTTAAGGCGCAGGCGGAGGCGCGTGAGAGTGGGCGGCTCTTCGCCACGGGTGTGAACGCCTCCCCTGGCGCGGCGGTGGGCAGAGTCTACTTCGACGCCGACACCGCCGAGCGCATGGCGAAGGAGGAGGGTCAGGACGTGATCATGGTGCGGCCCTTCACCAAGCCGGATGATGTGCATGGTATGTTGGCCGCGAAGGGCATCCTGACCAGCGAGGGCGGCGCGACCAGCCACGCCGCGGTGGTGGCGCGCCAGTTCGGCATTCCCTGCATCGTGGGCGCCTCGGCGGTGAAGCTCGACCTGGAGAACCGCCGCATGTCCGCAAATGGCATGATGGTGGAGGAAGGCGAGTGGGTGTCAGTCGACGGCACCACGGGCGAGGTCTTCTTGGGCCAACTTCCGACCTCGATGCCGTCCTTCGAGGAGCAGGTCGAACTCCTGAAGCTGCTCACATGGGCGGATGAAATCAGCGCCCGTGAGGGTGTGCGCAAGGGGCCGGAGGGTTTCCCGACTCGCGGCCTTCAGGTCTGGGCGAACGCCGACTACCCGGCGGATGCCCGGAGGGCGCGCGAGTACGGCGCGCGGGGCATCGGCCTTTGCCGCACGGAGCACATGTTCTTCGAGCAGGAGCGTCTGCCGATCGTGCAGCGCATGATTCTGGCGGAGAGCAGTGAGGAGCGCAAGAAGGCGCTCGATGAGCTGCTGCCCTTCCAGCGCAGCGACTTCGAGGGTCTCTTTGAGGCGATGACCGGCCTGCCGGTGAGCGTGCGGCTGATCGACCCGCCGCTGCACGAGTTCCTGCCGAGCCTGGAGGAGTTGATCGAAGAGGTGGCGACGATGCGGGCTAAGGGCGAGACCCAGGGCCTGGAGGAGAAGGAAAAGCTCCTGCGCAAGGTGCGGGCCCTGCATGAGGCCAACCCAATGATGGGCCTGCGGGGCGTGCGTCTGAGCATCATCATGCCCGAGATCGTCGAGATGCAGGTGCGGGCGATCTTCGAGGCGGCGGCGAATGTCAAGCTGGCGGGCAAGGAGCCCAAGCCGGAAGTGATGATCCCGCTCACCGGTCATATCAACGAGCTCAAGCGCATCCAGCCACGGCTGGAGGAGATCGGCCGGGAAGTGATGGCCGAGAAGGGCGTCGAGTTCGAGTACAAGTTCGGCACGATGATCGAGATCCCGCGGGCGGCGCTCACGGCGAAGGAGATCGCCTCGGTGGCGGAGTTCTTCTCCTACGGGACGAACGACCTGACGCAGATGACCTTCGGCTTCAGCCGTGACGACGCCGAGCGCAATTTCCTGCTCGAGTACGTAGAGCAGGGGATCCTGCCGGTGAACCCCTTCCAGAGCATCGACGCTGACGGCGTGGGTCGGTTGATGGAGATGGGCACGAGTGAGGGCCGCATGACCCGGCCGGATCTCGAGGTGGGCATCTGCGGCGAGCACGGAGGGGATCCGGCCTCGATCAAGCTGTGTCACAAGTATGGGCTGAACTATGTGAGCTGTTCGCCCTTCCGCGTGCCGGTGGCGCGCCTGGCTGCGGCGCACGCGGCTTTGGGGAAGTAGGCGAAGCCCGCGAAAAACGGTCATCCGAGAGAAAGATCTCAGGCCGGCCCATTAGGGGCCGGCCTTTTGCGTTGAGAAGGGTGAAGCGGTCAGTTCGCGGGCGGCCCAGATGAAGGGTTGCTGGGGGTCTTATCGGAGAGCGGGAAATCGAGCGGGCTGCGGACGCCGCGACCGCCGCGCTGGAGGATATGGGTGTAGATCATGGTGGTCTTGACGTCTTTATGGCCAAGCAGGTCCTGAACGGTGCGGATGTCGTAGCCGGCGGCGAGCAGGTGGGTGGCGAAGGAATGGCGCAGAGTGTGGCAGGTGACGTGCTTGGGGATGCCGGCCAGGGCGGCGGCGTGGCGGACGGCTTTTTGAAGGCTGGAGGGGCTGCGGTGGTGCCGCCGCGTGACGCCCGAGCGGGGATCGACCGACAGCTTGGGGGAGGGGAAAACCCATTGCCAGGCCCATTCGCGGGCGGCGAGGGGATATTTGCGTTCGAGGGCGGTCGGCAGGTGGACGGCGCCGAGGCCCCGGGCGAGGTCGCGCTCGTGCAGGCGCTTTATGCGGTGCAGGTGGGTTTGGAGCGGCTGGAGGAGGGAGTCAGGCAGCACGGTGATGCGGTCCTTGGCGCCCTTGCCGTCGCGCACGATGAGGGCGTGTTGAGTGAAGTCGAGGTCCTTCACTCGCAGCCGCAGGCATTCGAGTGAGCGCAGCCCGCTGCCGTATAGCAAGCGGGCCATGAGCTGGTGGGTGCCCTCAAGGCAGGCAAGCAGCGAGCGGGCCTCGGATTGGGTTAGCACGGTGGGGAGGCGTTTAGGGCGTTTGGCGCGGGCGGCGTGGATGGGGAAATCGAGCTCTTGTTCGAGCACGACGCGGTAGAGGAAGAGGATAGCGGCGAGGGCTTGATTCTGGGTGGCGGCGGCGACGTTGCAATCGACGGCGAGGTAGGTGAGGAAGGCTTCGATCTCGTGCTGGCCCATGGTGAGGGGGTGGCGTTTGTTGTGGAAGAGGATGAAGCGTTTGATCCAGCGCAGGTAGGATTTTTCGGTGCGTATCGAATAGTGGAGGCGCCGCAGGGCCTCCTGGGTTTGGAGCAGGAGAGGTTTAGGCATGATCGCCCCCTTGTTGCGCAGCGGGCGGGGAGGGTGTATTCTGAGCTCTAGCTGATTCTCCACACTCCCCGACGCCGCATAAGAACGCTTGTTCTACATTATACACGAAAATGATCCTCGCGAACAAGCGCGAACGGCAAGAAACGGATTTTAGTCCTGATAGCATCGGGCTTGCGGCGCCGTGGAGGAGGGGGAGAAAGTGAATCAATTGTTA
>CAZBLT010000012.1:0-70594 GCA_964492745.1 uncultured Anaerolineaceae bacterium | reverse complement strand
GTCGCAAGCACATCATGGGAAACCAGCTCCCAGCCCGCCTCACCAAACATATCCATGAAATCAACGTGCGTCTGGCTGAGAGCAAAGGTATTCTCATACCCTCTTGATTTCTCGAATGTCATCGAGTGGATACCATTCACAAACGCTTCAGTGATCAACTCGTTCGTTTCTTCATCGTTTACCGTCGCAAATACAACGTACAAGTAGGACCATTTCTGCCAATCACGTTCCATTTGATTTCTCTCCCTGTCTTGAAAATGCGTTCATCATCGAAGCCGCCAATTATCCGCCGGACTGGCGCGCCGGTGAGCACCTTCCATGTCCATCTCCGCCAACGCCACGTAGCGCCGGACCATATCCAGGCTCGAGTGCCCTAAGAGTTGCTGCAACGTGAAAATATCACCTCCATTCCGTACGAACTCGATCGCGAAAGTATGCCGGAACCTGTGTGGGTAAACCCCCTTAATTCCGGCTCTCTGCCCGAGTGCCCGTAGCTGCGAACGGACGCCATGGCGGGTCAAGCGGTGGATGCCATTCATATGGACAAAGAGTGGTTCGTCGCTGGGTGGTTCTTTATTCGGAAATCGCTCGGCGAGGTAACGCCAGATCGCCTTCTTGCTGAGCCGGCCAAGATAGACATAGCGGGACTTGGATCCTTTGCCGGTCACCAACAGCCTTCCCGCCTCCAGGTCGAGATCGCCGATATCCGCCCCAGTGAGTTCGCTCACGCGAATGCCGGTGTCCAGTAGGGTCAGGATGATGGCGCGGTCACGCTTCAAGGTCGGTCTCTTTGCGCCGGCCTCCGTCTCCTCGCAAGTCCTGAGGAGATGCTGCACTTCCTCCCGGGAGAAAGGCTGGATGGGCTTTGAATGGTGTTTTACTGGAGCGACTTCAAATGGATTATCGATCCCGAACTCCTTGCTCGCCCAACGCCAGAAGACGGATAGAGCGCCCCAGGCGTTCTTGCAGGTCTTTGAGGAGAGGGATCTGGGTGAGATCTCAAGTTGACCGACACGCCGGATCCTATACTCCTCCTGGAGGAAGACGAAAAATGCCTCCAAATCCTTCGAAGCAACTTCATCCAGAGATGGGTCCTTGAGCCATTCGCTCAATCGCTGCAGCTGGATCCGGTAATTGCGGATGGTGTGAGGGGAGCGCCCAGAGGCGCGCTTGTGGAGCAGAAAACCTTCGATCGCTCGGTTTAGAGAAATCATGGATGCCTCCGTTCTTGGATTTGGCACCCATGTCACCGGCGCTGCATTGGCCGATAGGGGAAGCGATCCCTTCAGCGAACCGTGCGCTCCATTTTCGGACGAAGAGCCCGAGAAACAACGCACGGTTCGGCTGCGGACCGAACCGTGTTAAGCCTCGGGCGGATAACCCGCGACCTCACGGATGTGAACCGTGCGCTCTGACCAACTGAGCTACGCGCCCTGCGCCGCGATTATAGCATAAGTGCTGCAGGCCGAAGGCGATCCCGCAATCGCTGGGGGAGGAGCATGGATTCCCCGAGGAATCGGCTTCCCTCCATAGGGTTTCTCCATCCAATCAGGTCACGCCGAATCCAGGGCTGGGACCCGGCTATTTTTGTCCGGCCGAATCCCGGGTGCTATAATGCCGGCAACCTGTGGAGGGCAGCCTTGATCGAGCTCAACGTACCCGGCCGGGGCACCATTCAGTTGCGGCACTTGGTCTGCGATGTGCATGGCACCATCGCTCTGGACGGACGCCTGATCGACGGGGTGGCCAGGGCGCTTGCAGCATTGCGCGACCGGTTGGAGCTCCACCTGCTGACTGCCGACACGCATCGCACCCGCCAGGCGATCGAGACCCGGCTGGGCATCCAGGCTACCCTCATTTCGCGCGGCGGGGAAGCCGAGGCCAAGGCCGCGCAGGTCCGTGCCCTGGGCGCCGACCAGGTTGTCGCCATCGGACAGGGCGCCAACGACGCCGGCATGCTCCGGGAGGCGGCGATCGGCATCGCCCTGCTCTCGAAGGAGGGACTGGCGGTAGAGACCTTGCAGGCGGCCGATCTCGTTGTCGAAAACATCCACGCCGCGCTAGACTTGCTCGAAAATCCGCTCCGATTGGTGGCCACTCTACGACGATGAGCGCGCAATCCAGCGAACCCTTCGATCCCCTCGGTCAGGCCTCCAGAGCCCGCCGTCGGCGTGCCCTGCGCATGCTCACCCAGCTGCGGGCCGATGAACGCGAGGCCTTTCTCGAAGAGCTGGCCAAGATCGTAACCCCCGGCGTGGAGTTGTTCTTCTACGCGCTCCTAGCCGGCGCATTGATCGGACTAGGATTCCGCTTTGACCAGCGGGCTTTGCTGGTCGCCGGCGCATTGCTGGCGCCGCGCATGGGTCCGCTGATGGGCCTGGCGCTCTCGGCCGTCTCCGGCTCGGCGCGCTTCTTCGGCCGCATGACGGCCGCTTTCCTGGCCGCCATGCTGCTCCTGGGCGTGACCGCCGGCCTGAGCGGCGGGCTGGGGGCCGGGGATGCGCCCTACCTGCTGGCCCTGGGCCATACCAAGCTCAATTGGCTCGATTTCGGCATGGTGATGGTGGGGGCGGGGTTCCTGGCCTACAAGCTGGTGCGCGATGAAGTGCTAGCGCCGCTGCCCAGCGCGGCCGTGGCATACGAACTGGCATTGCCCTTGGGCGCGGCCGCCATCGGTCTGTTGGTTGGCGAGCCCGAGCTCTGGGAAGGTGCCCTGCTCACCTTCGGATTGCACCTGGCCTGGGCACTAGTCGTGGGTGTGGGTGTGCTCGCCGGCCTGGGATTCCGCCCTCTCACCGGTGCCACTGGCTCGCTAGCCGCCGCCGTGGCGTTAATGGGCGTCGTGGCGGTGCTCAGCGCTGCAGGACTGGGGGCCTCTGTGCTGGCTTCATTGCCCACACCTACACCCCCGCCCACCGCCACGCCTACACCCACGGCTACATCCACGCCCACACACACGGCTACCATGACCCCCACGGCAACGCCCACTCACACGCCCACGATCACGTCCACCCCGACCCAAACCCCCACGGCCACTCCGCAGCCAGCCGAGGTGCTGCGCACCGGCGGCATCGGCGCCGTGCTGCGTGTCACCCCCGACCCCCTCGGCGCCCACGTAGGGTTCCTGGAGGAGGGTGACCGGGTCGTGGTGCTCAAAGGACCCACCAAGATCGATGGCTCTGTCTGGTGGTACGTGCGCTTTATCAACGGCTTCGGGGAGGTCCTCGAGGGCTGGTTGCAGGGGGACTACCTGGCGACCGTCACGCCGGTGCCCTAGAGCCCCTATAATTCCATTAAAAGGAAATCAAGGCCGCAGTGGCGTCTCGCGGCCTTGTGGTCTATGGCGGCGCCATACCTAGCCCTTGACGGATCCGGCCAGCAAACCGCGCACAAAGAAGCGCTGCAGGCCGAAGAAGACTGCCATGGGAACAATGAACGACAAGAAAGCTGCGCCCGTCAAAATATGCCAGTTGGCCCCTCGCGGATCAATGAGATTGGTGATCTGAACCGTCAGCACAGGGTGGCTGGATAGGAAGATCTTCGCCACCAGGAAGTCGTTCCAAATCCACAAGAATTGAAAGATTCCTAGGGAGGCGATCGCCGGGACGGAAAGTGGAATCGCCAATCGCCAGAACGCTGTCCAATGGTTGGCTCCATCGATATAGACCGATTCAAAGATCTCGCGCGGGAGCCCGCCAAGGAAGTTGCGCATCAGATAGATGGCATAGGGAAGGCCAAACCCTGTATGGAACAACCAGATTCCCAAGAATGTGGATTGCAGGCCCACGGAAGTGTACATGCGTGCGATGGGCACCAATGCCAATTGCAGCGGGATGATTTGCAGGCCTACAAGGATGGCAAAGAGCCATTGGCGCGCTGGGAAATCCATCCAGGCGAAGGCATAGGCACCGAAGCCGGCGATTAGAATCGGAAGCAGCGCCGATGGAATCGCCACAGCCACCGTGTTTAGGAAGGCCCGGCCCATACCTTCGGGCCGTAGCAGGTCGCTAGCATCGCAATTGAACTTCGCCAGCGCACTGGCCACTCCCTGCTCACAATCGGTTAGGTAATCCTGCGTGCCTTTGTAGCCGACCAGAGCATCGGCATAGTTCCGCAGTGTCAGACGGCCAGCAGTTCTCTCCTCGATGCCAGAGAGCACTTGCATATAGCCCAAGATGGGCGCCAGAGTCTCCAGCGCCTTGTTTGGATCCTCAGGCAGCCCTGGCTCTTGCACATGCAACTCTCCACTCTCCAGAGGACGGCGCAATACTGCCAATAAACGGTTGGAACGCGGGAACTTCTTCACCACCGCCGGATCGCTCAGATCGGCGGCCGGTACGCCTGCGCCGTCCGCCCCATGGCAGCCTTCGCAATACGTGGCATATTCGACCTTCCCCTCCACCTCCTGTGGAAGAAAGACCGTCCACCAACCCGTAGTGCGCACTGCCTCTCGGGACCGGAAGGAGGTCACGAAGACCCCCAGAGTGGGGACAATCCACAGCAGCACGAGTACCCCAAGCGAGAGATGGACAGGCAAACGCGAAAACAGGCGGTTGAGGCGTGCGAAGGGTCTCATCGCATGGCCTCCTGCTCTCGGAACCGCCGCACATTGAACACCATCACCGGGATGGTCAGCACCAGCAGCAACATGGCAATGGCCGTCGACCTGCCAGTATGGGTGACGATGAGTTTGAACATGCGGTTTGCGATCACTTCCGTTCCAAACAAGCCGCCCGTCATCACGAAGACAATATCGAAGATCTTCAGGATGATGATGATCATCGTCGTCAGCACAACCGTGACGGTAGGCAAGATCATCGGCATCATCACCTGCCAGAAGAGTTGCCACTCTGTGGCCCCGTCCACCCGAGCAGCCTCGATGACTTCCGAGGGAAGACCTTTGAGCGCCGCCGATAGAATCGTCATGCAGAAGCCGGCCCACAGCCAAACTCCCACGGCCATGAGTGCGAAGTTGTTCACCCAGGCCGTGCTCAGCCACGGCACGGGATCCAGTCCGAGCCCGACCAGGATGGCATTGAGTACGCCGATCTGCTCGAGGCTCCCTGTTTCGATGTGATACATGAAGCGCCATATGACGCCCGCCCCTATGAACGAAATGGCCATGGGCATGAAGATGATGGATTTCACCAGGCTTTCATAGCGCACCCGGTCGGCGAGCACAGCGATCACCAGTCCTATGCCGATGGTGATCGGTACCATGACCAAGATCCACAATGCGTTGTTGCGCAAGGCGGTCAGCATTTCCGGGGATGTGAGTGTGTAGCGATAGTTCTCGAACGGGCCCCAGCAGGGCTCGCCCTCGATGCATTCCACATTGGCAGGTTGGCTTCCGGTGCGGTCGCGCAAACTCAGTTGGAAGGTATTAGCCGTGGGATAAAGGATGAAGACGGCGATAACAATCAGCGCTGGAAGCAGGTAGAGCCAGGGCACGACGCGCCCCTGCTGCATGATCTTAGGGGCAGCCATGGCACCTCCTTACGCGTATGGGTCCAGATGATGCTTGTGGGGTGCCAGATGCAGGGCACCCCACAAGCAAGGTTCGGGATTATCGGCCAAGAGCTTCGCTCTGCGCACTAGCCGCCGCTGCCAGCACGGTGGGGATGTCCGCACCCTGCACGGCATCGACGATGGCCTTCCACTCCGCCTCGCCGAACGGCGCCGGGATCGTGTCACCCAGGTCCGGCGTGAAGCCGGTGGCGGAGGCCAAGATCTCGGCCTTCTTCGCCAGCTGCTCGTCGGGATAGTGACCGAGGGCAGCCTTGTTCGGAGATAGGTCGAAACCTGCCTCGGCCCACGCCGCGCCTCCAGCCTCGCTCGTCAGGTACTTAACCATCGCAGTAGCGGCGGGCGAATCGCCGAAGGCCATCAGGAAATCGGCGCCACCCTGCAGGCCTTGCGCCCCAGGGAACCCAAAGAAGTCAAAGTCCACGCCGTATTCCAGATCCGGATATTGCTTGACGATCTCTCCACCCGCAAACCCGGACTGCTTCACCATCATCGCCTCCGGCGGATCCGAGAACACCTTATAGATCGCATCCAGGAACCCGGTGTTCACCGTCCCCGTCGCTCCGCCGACGGTGTACTTCCCGTCCGAGGCCCACTTCACATACTGCTCATAGGCCTTCACCACACCTTCGTCGTCATAGGGAATCTCGCCATTGATCAGCCCCATCACGTACTCCGGCCCCTCGAAGGTCAAGAGCAGGTCCTGGATGAAGTCCGACCCCGTCCAGCCTGTCGCCGGGCCGCTCTCCATGCCCATGCTCCAGGGCACATTCCCGTCGGCCACCATCTGCTCAACCAGCGCATCGAGCTCATCGAAGGTCGCCGGCACCTGATAGCCGAAAGCTTCGAACTGCACCGGGCTGTACCAGATGATGGACTTGATATCGGCCTTCACCGGCACCGCCAGCCACTTTCCACCCGTCGATCCGAGGTCAAGCCAGAAGGCGGGGTAGTTGGCGGCCACGCCGCCCACTTGATCAAGCGCTACCAACTGGTCGGGGTAGAGTGTCAAGGGCGCGGTGGTGGGCCAGAATATCAAGTCTGGCGGCGTGCTCTTCATCTTGGTATCCAGCACGGCGGCATCGCGGGTCGATTCCGCCACGATTTCGATGCCACAGGCGTCGACCAAGGGCTTGAAGATGGCGTTGATCTTCTCCTCCTCGGCCCCTGACCACTGGTAAACGACCGTCAGCTGATCGCCGGCCAAGGCTCCCTTGCAATCGATCTTGGGCGCCATAGCTAGCCCCTCGCGCTGCGCGGCGGCCGCCGCTGCCAGCACGGTGGGGATGTCCGCACCCTGCACGGCATCGACGATGGCCTTCCACTCCGCCTCGCCGAACGGCGCCGGGATCGTGTCACCCAGGTCCGGCGTGAAGCCGGTGGCGGAGGCCAAGATCTCGGCCTTCTTCGCCAGCTGCTCGTCGGGATAGTGACCGAGGGCAGCCTTGTTCGGAGATAGGTCGAAACCTGCCTCGGCCCACGCCGCGCCTCCAGCCTCGCTCGTCAGGTACTTAACCATCGCAGTAGCGGCGGGCGAATCGCCGAAGGCCATCAGGAAATCGGCGCCACCCTGCAGGCCTTGCGCCCCAGGGAACCCAAAGAAGTCAAAGTCCACGCCGTATTCCAGATCCGGATATTGCTTGACGATCTCTCCACCCGCAAACCCGGACTGCTTCACCATCATCGCCTCCGGCGGATCCGAGAACACCTTATAGATCGCATCC
The DNA here is from genome assembly GCA_964492745.1 of uncultured Anaerolineaceae bacterium. Lineage (GTDB taxonomy): Bacteria > Chloroflexota > Anaerolineae > Anaerolineales > E44-bin32 > E44-bin32. The sequence goes on along the minus strand of CAZBLT010000012.1, from coordinate 63,344 downwards.
AGGAACCCGGTGTTCACCGTCCCCGTCGCTCCGCCGACGGTGTACTTCCCGTCCGAGGCCCACTTCACATACTGCTCATAGGCCTTCACCACACCTTCGTCGTCATAGGGAATCTCGCCATTGATCAGCCCCATCACGTACTCCGGCCCCTCGAAGGTCAAGAGCAGGTCCTGGATGAAGTCCGACCCCGTCCAGCCTGTCGCCGGGCCGCTCTCCATGCCCATGCTCCAGGGCACATTCCCGTCGGCCACCATCTGCTCAACCAGCGCATCGAGCTCATCGAAGGTCGCCGGCACCTGATAGCCGAAAGCTTCGAACTGCACCGGGCTGTACCAGATGATGGACTTGATATCGGCCTTCACCGGCACCGCCAGCCACTTTCCACCCGTCGATCCGAGGTCAAGCCAGAAATCAGCGTAGTTGCTCGCGCTGGCCCCTAGCTGTCCAAGGTCCTTGAGCATATCGCCATACAGCGTCAGGGGTGCTGTAGTCGGCCAGAAGACCAGATCCGGAGGCGTGCTCTTCACCTTGGCATCCAGGACGGCGGCATCGCGGGTCGATTCGGCTACGATCTCCACGCCACAAGCGTCGACGAACGGCTTGAAGATGGCGTTGATCTTCTCCTCCTCGGCCCCCGACCATTGATACATGACCGTGAGTTGATCCCCAGGCGAGATGCCACTGCAGTCGATCTCGGCCGGCACCATGGGGGCTTCGGTTTCCGGCGCGGGGGGCTTGGTAGGTTCCTCGCCCGGCGTAGGCGTGGCCCCACCACAGGCAGAGGCCAGCATAGCCACGACCAGGAGCAATCCAATCAGCCAGGATTTCTTAATCATCTCCTCACTCCTTTCTCAGCGAATTACTGGGGGCTCAGAAAGACGCCCTTCTCAAGAACGGAAGATGCGGGGCTTGCTCTAATGCAAATCTCCCTCCTTCCCAGGCCGAACAGGATCCGGCCCAGCCTGGAATGGCTCTGTCGACACGGACTTGAACAGGCTCAGCCGCGGCCTGCGATTGCCGATCCGGCCGCATCAAAGGGAACCTCCGTTTGGCGGGCGTGCTGTGGTGCGTCGCTTGACCAGCTCCGTTGGAAGCCGGATCGTCTCCGGCGCAGCTGCCTGGTCGGCAATTACCTGTAGGAGCAAGCGCACGCCCTCGGCGCCGGATTCAAAAAGCGGCTGTCTGATTGTCGTGAGACCCATATGCTCCGCGAGTTCGATATCATCGTAGCCAACCACCGAGAGATCCCTCGGAACATTCATGCCCATCTTGCGGGCAGCTTCCATCACCCCTATGGCCTGTGTATCACTGGCGGCAAAGATGGCGGTAGGTGGATCCCCCAGATTGAGTATATGCAGCGCGAGTTGCTCAGCCTCGTAGCGACCATGCGCTCCATGCCGATGCCAAGCCTCTGCGGGAACGATGCCTGCTTTTCGCAATGCTTCTCGATAGCCCAGATAGCGCATGCGGCTGGCCGTATAGAGGGAAGGCTCATCGAAAGAATCGCTGATGTATCCAATGCGCCGATGGCCCAGCCCGATCAGGTGTTCTGTGGCCAGGCGCCCTCCCGCGACATCGTCGATCACCACCCTTGAAAACCCGTTCACTTCGGGGCTATTGATATCGATCAGGACGACGGGCACGGAAGAACTCTGGAGAATCTCCAATTCTTGCTCACTGGGCGGCAAAGAAATCACCAGCGCACCATCGACACGCTGGCTGCAGGTCACCTCGCGCAGGGTGGCATACCGCCGTTCCGGCGACTCGACGTTGAAGACGATCAGATCATATTCGGTGCCGGCGATGGCTATTTCGACGCCCCGCAGGCGCTCGACCGTTGCGGGGCGGGTGAAGAAAGGGGCGACGGCCGCGATGGTGAGGGTCTTGCCGAGGGAAAGACGCCGGGCGATCGGGCTGGGATGGAAATCGAGGGCCTCGATAGCATCCAAGACACGCCGGCGCGTGGACTCGCTCACCTGGGGGCTGTTGTTGATCACGCGGGAGACAGTGCCCAATCCCACGCCAGCGACCCTCGCTACATCACGGATGGTAGTAGGCATGCCGGCGACCCTTTGTGGCCTTTTGGAACCGGTTCCAAAAGGTAAATCCATGGTACTCCGGTAGGGGGCAACTGTCAAGCTTGTGGCCTACCGGCCCTTCTCGGCAATCTGCAGATCTGAAACATCGAGAGCATTCACTCCCAATCCCTCGACGCCAAACCCCACTCGCATGCGCCTAAGCTTTCTAAAAAGATCGTGAGGGCAGCCTCCCGTGGGGCGAGATAGAAATGGAAGCATTCGCAGGGAGGAAGCTTGCCCTAGCCCTTTGATGGCATGCCGAGAGTGCGCAGCATCCAAGGCCTCCACCAAATCCTCCGAGGACCGCGAACCTCCCCCTTGACTCCAGCCGCTTGCGATCTTAGACTAGGACCATAATGAAAGAAATTATCAATAATAATGCCGCCGCCTGGGAGCAGGCGTTACTGCAGCGGCTACGAGCGCAAGGCTCCCGCCTCACCCGCACACGCCGGGCTCTCATCAAAGCCCTGGCTCAGAGCCAGGATTGGCAGCGGCCCGAAGACCTGCTAGCAAACGCCAGGCCCTTGTGCCCTTCGCTGAGCCTGGTGACGGTCTATCGAACCCTCGATCTCTTCGCCCGGCTGGGGTTCGTGCGGCGCGTGCACCTCTCCGATGGCTGCCACGGCTATGCGCGCACACTGCTCGCCCATGGACACCATCTCATATGCCGCAACTGCCAGTATGTTGTCGAGTTCCCCGGCACAGAGAACCTGAAGGACCTCGTTGCGCGCATTCAGCGGGAGACCGGCTTCCTCATCCAGGAGCATATGCTCGAATTCCAGGGGCTCTGCCCGAATTGCCAGGAGGGCGCATCATGACCGCAGCCTCGCGCAGCTCCGTCATCCGCCAGTCAGGCAGCCCCCTGCATGCCATGGCGAGGCCGATCTTCCTTGCATGGATGATCGCCTTTATATTGTTGGGGGGCTGTGCAAATGCCCCGAAATCTCGAGGACACGAGCAGGCCTTTCTCACACCTATCGATGCCCTCCAGCCCGCTCCGCTGCCCGCAAACGGTCGCCTGAAGGTCGTCGCCACAACCAATGTCGTCGCCGATGTCGTGCGCAACGTGGGCGGCTCGGACATAGAATTGACTCCGTTGATACCCTTGGGCGCCGATCCCCACGCGTACCAACCTACGCCAGGAGACCTGCAAGCCTTGACCCAGGCCGACCTGATCCTCATCAACGGTCTAGGCCTGGAGGCCCCGCTGGAGTCCACCCTCTCCACACTCTCACTGGATGGTATCCCTGTCGTCTCCCTGTCGGAAGGAGTCAATGCGCGTGATTGGCCCATGCAAACGGATGAACAGCACCCGCCGGATGAATTGCTCGACGCTGATCTCGACCCCCACGTCTGGCTCGATCCGCTCCAAGTCATTCACTGGACCGAGAACGCTCAGCAGGCACTCAGCCGCCGGGATCCCGTCCGCGCCGAAACCTACAGGCAGCGCGCTCAGGAATACCAAAATGCGCTCCGGGAGCTGCATGAGTGGATCCTAAAACGAGTGGAAGAGATCCCTCCCGCGCGCCGCATGCTTGTGGCTGATCACCTCGCCCTGGGATATTTCGCACACCGCTACGGTTTTGAAATGGTTGGCGCCGTCATCCCGGCCTACAGCACCGCCGCCGAGCCCTCCTCGCAGGCGCTCGGAATCCTCCAGGAAGTCATCCGTGAGCGTGACGTGGCGGCCATTTTCGTAGAGCGCAGTCTCAACCCGCGGCTTGCCGCCCGGCTGGCGCAGGACGTAGGCGTGCCTGTCGTGCCGCTTTACATTGGCACGCTCACTCCGCCATCGGGCGAGGCGCCCAGCTACATTGCCATGATGCAGTACAATGTCGAGGCCATCGTCCGCGCCCTTGCCCCCTGAGCCCATCGGAGACCATCTATGGCCAGCCTGACTGCACGCTTCCATGAGCACGACGTGAGCGCTCCGCCGATCAGGCTAGAGCACGTCTGGGTAAGGCATGAGGGGACGATCGCCTTGGAGGATATCCATCTCGAGATCCCGCCGGGCGAGCAGGTGGCCATCGTGGGGCCAAACGGCGCGGGAAAAACGACTCTTATACAGGTCATCGCCGGCACGCTTGAGCCGACCGAAGGCCGGGTGGAGATCTTCGGCCATGGGCCTCGCGGCCATGTGTGCATCGCCTATGTGCCGCAGCGCAGCCAGGTCGACTGGAACTTTCCGGTAAGCGTCGATGAAGTGGTGATGATGGGCCGCATCCGCAAGATCGGTCTCTTCCGCTGGCCCACCTCCAAGGATTGGCAATTCGTGCGTGAGGCCCTAGACCGTGTGGGCATGCGCCACGCAGCCGGACGCCAGATCGGGGAGCTCTCCGGCGGGCAACAGCAACGCGTCTTCCTAGCGCAGGCACTGGCTCAGGAAGCGGAGGTGATTCTGCTGGATGAGCCGCTCACCGGCCTGGACGCACCTAGTTTGGCGGCCATTCTCCAGATTCTTCAAGAACTGCGCGCCCTGGGAGTCACCATTCTCATCGCCACCCATGATCTTGGCCTGGCAGCAGAACACTTCGATCGCATTTTGCTGCTCAACCGCCGCGTCATCGCCTACGGCTCGCCGGACGCGGTCCTGGCCTCGGAAACCCTCCTGCAAGCCTACGGACCGCAAGTCCACAGACTTTCCCATGAGGAGGGCGCCCTCCTGGTGACTGATACCTGCTGTGACGGCGAGGAGCAGCCCCGGGATGTCTGAGTTGGTAACGTGGCTGACCGATCCCTTTGGCTATGCCTTCATGCAACGGGGTTTGCTGGCCGCGTTGCTTATGGGAACCGTCTGTCCTGTGCTCGGCACCTATGTCGTGCTCCGCGGCCTGGCTTTCTTCGGAGACGCTCTGGCGCACATCATTCTTCCGGGGGTGGTTCTTGCCTTCCTGCTTGGCTGGCCTCTTCCCGCAGGTGCGCTCATCGTGGGAGTGCTTGCGGCGCTGGCCATTGGTGCCATCAGTCGCCGCGCCCGCATACGTGAGGATGCCGCCGTGGGCATCGTCTTCGCCGGCTCCTTCGCCCTGGGCGTGGCCCTGATTTCGCTCGAAGGCAGCTACGCCGTTGACTTGGCTCATATCCTCTTCGGCAATTTACTGGGCGTTGGGCCGGCCGACCTATGGCTCATGGCAGGCCTGGGAGGGCTCGTCCTCCTCACAATCTTCGCCTTCTACAAGGAATTCCTGGTCCTGTCGTTCGACCCTGTGCTGGCCCAGACCCTGCGCCTGCCTGTGCGGCTGCTCGAAAACCTGCTGCTGGTGTTGCTCGCCCTCGTGATCGTGATCTCGATCCAAGCCGTTGGGGTGGCCTTAGTGCTGGCTATGCTTGTAACACCGGCCTCGTCGGCGTACCTCCTTGTCCGGCGCCTGCCCTCCATGATGGTGCTCTCGGCCTTTATCGGCGCGACTTCCTCCTTCCTGGGCCTGCTGCTCTCCTATTACCTCAACATGCCCTCTGGCCCGGCCATCGTCTTGGTCGAAACAGGCATCTTCCTGCTGGTCTTCCTGTTTGCGCCCCGACGTGGCTTGGCTTGGACCCCGCCCCGCCGGCAAGGGAACACAAACCCCTCCTAAGAGGATCCGGCGCGACTTTGTTGCTGCAAATTCGATGGCTCTTCATGAGGAACCAACCCCTGATATGCGCGACACCTATGCACCGAAGCTGGATCCACGTACTTGCAGCTTCCTGCTCGCTGGCCTTCTTCTCGGAAGTCATCTTCCGGGGACCGATTCGACGCTATGCTTCATCGAGACCTGACGTTACTACACCGCCGTGACTTATCTATTCCTGGCGGCGGTCATTGTTCCTTCTCGGGACTGCGCCGCACCATGTCGCCGCGTTTCTTCTGCTCCCGGCCCTGTTGCTGACGACATGGATGGCGCTTCGAAGACATGCGCCGCTCCGGCCATCCAGGCCCACTGATCCGGATTTGCTCTCGCATCCCATCGCCCCCTCCGGGCTGCGACCGTTTTGATCATCATCTCCTCCACGCTCGTTGCTTTCTGGCACATCGGCACCACTCGATGGAGCCCCCGCCCTCCATACGCGATCTATTCGCTCACGACACTGGCAGGATTCATCTTGATGCTGCTAAGCCATCTTGAAGTCTATCGCCGCGCAGGCGCCTGATCGGCTCTCTACACTTCGAAGAAGCGGCCATGCGTTGGCTGCATCCACGGGGAAGGGGGTATCATAGGGCTATGCAGGCCAGCCGTTCCCCGGAACGCACCCAGGAGGGATTGATCCTCGCTTCCATTCTGCGGGGCGTCTTCCTGTTCGGCCTTCCTCTCCTCGCCGGATACGCTGGCATCCTCACGCGCCCACTGGTCTTATTGCTGGGAATCTGGGCCTTGCTAACTCTGGCGCTCAGCCTGGCTCAGTTGGGCGACTGGCCGGACGGGCAAGGCCTGGGAATCATCACCGCGCTCGATCTGGGCTTCGGATCGATCACGGTGCTCGTCTCCGGCTACCTACAGAGCCCCCTCTGGGCCAGTCTGCTGGTTGCGCCTGTTTGTGCCGGCATCCGGATGGGCGTTTGGGGAGGCCTGGCCATCGGAACCATCGTTGCCTTGCTCACTGGACTGCTGGGCACGGCTGCACAGGGTGATCCCATGCTGGCCTTCCTCGGCGCGCCTGCCTTCGCTCTCGTAGTGCTGCCCTTGGCAGCGCTTCTCACCTCCCAGGGCCACGCCGCACTGGACCGTTTGCGCGAGTCCGGGGCAGCAAAATTGGCGGAAGTCGAGCGAGCACGGGCCGAGGAGCGCCAGCGCGCCCACGAACTCTTCCGAATGGCCGCAGAGATCAACGCCAGCCTGGATATCAATACGGTTGTTGACCAGGCGCTTGAGCTTTGCTCCCGCGCCCTTGGAGCAGACGGCGGCGAGCCCTACCGGTTGGCATCCGCGCTCGTGATCCTAACCGAGCAGGGCTTTCGCATCTTCGCCGCCCGCAACCTCAAGATCGAGGACACCGCGCTTGTCTTCTCCACGCAGGGAGGCGCTCTCAGTCGTGCTCTCGTGCGCGGGGATGTGCACACTGTGCTATACCCGGAGAACGATCCGGAGTTGCGCCAAATTCCGCAGCTTGAGAACTACGCCGAAGTGCTCATCGCACCACTCGCCCACGGCTTGGAGACCTACGGCCTGCTATTCTTCTGCCATCCAACGCCACGTTTCTTCGACCGGGACCGCAGGGAATTGCTGGCCTCCATCGCCCAGCAGGTGACCATCGCTCTCCAGAACGCCCACCTCTACGAGGATCTGGTGGCTGAAAAGGAGCGCATCAGCGAGCTCCAGGAGGAGGCCCGCAAGAAACTTGCCCGCGACCTCCATGATGGCCCCACCCAGACCATGGCAGCGATCACGATGCGCGTCAACCACGCCCGCCGCCTGATGGGACGTGATCAGGAACAGGCCGCCCAAGAACTCACCCGCATCGAGGACATGGCAAGACAGACGACGCGCGAGATTCGCCATATGCTCTTCACGTTGCGACCTCTGATCCTCGAGAGCCAGGGGCTGGCCGCCGCCCTCTACCAACTCTCCGAGAAGATGCGCGAGACCCACCATCAGCGCGTGCTCCTCGATCTGGACCCCGACTTGATGGACGAATTGGACCTGGCCAAGCAAGGCGTGATCTTCTATGTTGCCGAGGAAGCCATCAACAACGCCCGCAAACACGCCGCCGCCGAGCACATCTGGGTCCGCCTGCGCCGAGAAGGCGACGCATGTCTGCTCGAGGTCGAGGATGATGGGGTGGGTTTCAACGTCGGCGCTGTAGATTCGGATTACGCTCAGCGCGGCAGCCTCGGCATGGTCACCATGCGCGAGCGCGCGGAGCTGGTGAACGGCACACTGCATGTCGAATCCGCGGAGGGCAAGGGCACCTGCATTCGCCTCTCCGTACCCTGCTGACCTCACGCCACGCACCTGGCGCTGGAGGCCATCCGCCGCGCCCCCGCCATGCATGGGCCCTTCTCCTTGCCGCCCTTGGAGGCAGCTTTGATCTCTGAAGCAATTGCCTGGAGCGCTCTGGCGGTTCTGGCCCCCGCACTGGCCCCGCCGGCGGCCCGCCGGTTTAAGGCCCGCTGGCCGCGCGCCTATCCCTTCTTGGCGCCGCTGGCACCCTGGCTGCATGGTGTGGCGATCGCCTACCTGGCGCTGTTTCTGGGATCTATCCCTGAGCGTGACTTCGGCCTGCGCGGCTTCCCTGCGGTCTCCTGGGCTTACACGCTGCCGATATGCGCACTGGCCCTGGCCGCGGCTCGCTGGGCAGGACACTACCTCGCTCCCTTCTTCGAGGGCGCTGATCCCTGGCTCCGGTGGTTGGATGAGCCCCGTTTCGCCCTCTACCGGGCCACGGGGATCCTGTGGCTTGGATCAGCGCCACTTGGGATCGCGGCGGGATTGGCCCTGGCGGTTGCCGAGTGGGCCATACGCGCCTTCGCCCGCCAGGGCCCGCGGCGAACCCCTCCAGAACTGCCCTTGCGCGCGCTGCTCTCTGCTGCCCTCTTCCTCTTCACCCGGAATTTCTGGGCGACTGCCGGTATGCAATTGATCCTTCTCTTGCTTCTAGGGCGCGCCCAAACCGCTGCCCGCCCAAGCACTTCCCGTCCGGAAGCGGGGAGCGCGTCTTGATGGCCAAGGCTTAGTCGATGACTACTTGGCGCTGGGCATTGCGGACGGCCTGGGGCGTTGCCGGAGCCCTATGGTTCTTGTGGCTTGGGATCGAGAATCCCGGATTGGGCCTGCCTGCCGGCCTCTCTGCCGCCACCCTCTTCGCGGCAGCGCTTTAGCTCTGCGCTCGCCTCCGGAGCCAGGAAATGCTCCCCAGCCATTGGGCACTCATGGTGAGCCTGGCTGCCGGGACCTTGGTTCCGGCCATCAGCGGTTTCCTTGTGTTCTTCAAGGCTTCGATTCATGGGCACGGCCCGCCTGCCATCTCACCAGAGGATCTGGCGGCGTTTCTCCGCCGCAGCCCTATCTGGGCGCTGGGGGCGAGCCATGCTGGCAGGAGGTCTCTCGTTGGCGGCCAAATCGGCGTCCGAGGAACGGCCCCTGGATGGGTCTGGCAAGCAGCGAGGCCGTCGCTTACAATGTTATGCGAGCGAGTGAGGGTATTCCAATGACTTGCGAAGCTGAGCCTCAGGTTTTCCTTTGCCCGAACTGCCTGCTGCCAGCAGCCGAGCCGGGCCCCTGCACCCGATGCGGCCGGCAGCGCGTCGGCTGCCGACCAGGTGACCCAGACGACCCATGCCGCAAGCCATTGATGAGCCTAAGCGGGCGGGTGCTCACTCGGGCGCCCCTTTGGTGGCTACGGCATACCATGGGCGATCTCGCCAATCGATTGCGCGACCATTATCTCCCGAAAGAATGAGGTGAAGGTGCCATGCCGACGGAAACCATCATCATTGTTGGCTCAGGCCCAGCGGGCCTGACCGCCGCACTCTACACCGCCCGAGCTAATCTGAACCCTCTGGTGATCTCCGGCAACCAGCTCGGAGGCCAGATCTCCATCACCAGCGAGGTTGAGAACTATCCGGGCTTCCCCGAAGGCATCACCGGCCCTGAGCTTGTTGAATTGATGCGGAAGCAGGCCGAACGGTTCGGTGCAAAGCTCCTGATCGATGAAGTCACAGAGGTCGACTTCACTCAAGGCGCGCCCTTCCAGCTCAAGACCTTCGGTGACACGTACGAGGCCGACGCCGTCATCCTCGCCTTGGGCGCCTCGCCGAAACGTCTGGGCATCCCGGGCGAAGAGACCCTGATCGGCAGGGGCGTCTCCTTCTGTGCCACCTGCGATGGTTTCTTCTTCCGCGACAAGGATGTGATCGTCGTGGGAGGCGGTGATAGCGCGTTAGAGGAGGGGCTCTTCCTGACACGCTTCGCTAAGCGCGTGCGCGTCGTCCACCGGCGGGATGAGCTGCGCGCCGGAGAAGCGCTCAAGCAGCGCGCCTTGGCCAACGAGAAGATCGAGTTCATCTGGGACACCGTCCTGGAGGAGATCGTCGGGAACGGCAAGGTGGAGGGGGTGAAGGCCCGCAATGTCAAGAGTGGCGAGACCTTCCAATTGGAGGCTGACGGTGTATTCATTTTCATCGGCCACGATCCCAATTCGGAGTTGTTCAAGGGCCAGCTCGAGATGGATGAGCGCGGTTACCTGATCACCGATGACCGCATGATGACGAGCGTCCCCGGCGTCTTTGCTGCAGGAGAAATCCAGGATTCTGTGTACCGTCAGGTTACAACGTCTGTCGGCCAGGGAGCCGCGGCCGGGATGATGGCCGAGCGTTGGCTGGAATCCACCACGTAAATGTGCGCGCTGGCTGCAGGCCTGGCCTATAGCGACCATCAGGATTTCTCACAGGAGGCTTTTCCCCCGCTTGTGCTCGTGCATGGCGCGGGAGGCACACGCCTGCATTGGCCCCCACAAATTCGGCGCATGCGGGCCGGCTTTCGAGTGCTCGCTCCCGACCTGCCCGGGCATGGCGAATCCTCCGGTGTGGGCGAGGAGACCATCGCGGCTTACGCTCACCGCCTCTGGGATTGGGCCGCCGCGCTTGCTCTGCCCCCCTTCGTGCTCGCCGGCCATTCTATGGGCGGGGCCATCGCTTTGCACACTGCTCTCGAGCGGCCCGGCGGGTTAGCCGGCCTGATCCTGATAGGAACCGGCGCCCGCTTGCGCGTTCACCCTGAATTGCTCGAAGCCAGCCGCGATCCAGGCCAATTCGAGGCGGCCATCCAGCAGCTTGTGGATTGGTCATATGCGGCGGATGCCCCGGCGGAGCTGGTGCGCCTCGCCCGGGAGCGGATGGCCGAAATTGAGCCCGGGGTCCTTCATCGCGATCTATTGGCCTGTGACAGATTCAATCTCATAGAGCGCCTGAGCGAGATCCAAGTGCCCACCCTGGTTCTTTGTGGGGAAGAGGACCGCCTTACCCCTGCCAAGTATAGCCACTTCCTAGCCGAGCACATTCCTGGCGCCGAGTTGCGCCTCATCCCCCGCGCTGGCCACATGGTGGCCCTGGAGCAGTCGGAGGTCGTCGCGAAGGCCATCCGGCGCTTCATGGCCCATCTGGGGCAGACGAGCCCCGTGTCCTGAATGAACCGGGGACCAGGGGTTCAGGCTCGGCTCACAATGGGATCATTCAAGCGGCAGGCCGAGACGGCGCCGCAGGGCCGGCATTAAGGACCGCAAAGCGCGGGCGCGGTGGCTTAGGTGGTTCTTCGCCTCGAGCGGGAGTTCCGCCATCGTCCGTTCTTGACCATCCACGAGGAAGATGGGGTCATAGCCAAAGCCATGATGGCCGCGCGGCTCGGGGATGATTTCCCCTGCGCACTCACCCACCGCGCTCTCGATTTCCCCGTGCGGCCCCGCCAGAGCTACGACACAGCGAAAGCGCGCCCGCCATGGACGAGGGTGACCTTCCAGGAGATCCAAGAGCCGGGCGCGGCGGTCTTCGTCTGTGCCCTGCGGCCCCACCAGACGGGCCGAACGCACGCCGGGCGCGCCCCCCAGCGCCTCCACCTCCAGGCCAGTATCGTCCGCCAGCGTCCAGAGCCCATGCCGGATCGCCAGCGTAACGGCCTTCAGACGGGCATTCTCCACGTATCCGGCGCCGGTCTCCTCGACCTCTTGGAGATCGTGAAGCGCTTCGGGGTAGACGAGCTCCAATGGCAGGCCGGCAAGCAGCGCCTCGAATTCCTTGCGTTTGCCGGTGTTGCGGGTGGCAAGCAGCAGTCTCATCATATTTGACTATCCGAACAGTACTCCATCACCAATCGTGGCATCCTCTTCGGTGGAGGGGCCATATATAGGGGTTCTGGAGGCTTGATTGTTCTAGTTATGTTTAGTATTATCATACTTTCTTGATTTCAGATTCTATCTATGCTATAATGCGGTCGCTTTTTTGGAAACCCTATACCAGGCGGTGCGAACCTGAACCAACGTCACCCGTTGCGGTTGAATGTCGGTTTCTTGCTTAACAAGAACATCGGCTACAGCCGCAACTTTGAATTCGACCTACCCCATCTGCTCCTGGGCGAGGACCTCGAAATCACCGAACTGCATGGTTCGCTGCGTCTAACGCGCACCGGCCAGGGCGCCTATGGACAGGGCGAGTTCGAAGTCCTTACCCGCCTGGACTGCGTTCGCTGTCTGGCCAGTTTCGAACAGCCCCTGCAGGCATCGATCAGCGAGTTATTCACCTTCCCACACGATAAGGCGGGCGACCCTCTGCTGGCCATTTCCGAGAGCGCCATCCTCGACCTGGGGCCAGTCCTGCGGGAGCTCCTTCTCCTGGATATTCCCATTCGACCCGTGTGCCGCCCCGATTGCCTGGGGCTATGCCCGATTTGCGGTGAGAATCGAAATGAGGTGACCTGCAGCCACCCCGAAGCGGAGATCGACCCGCGGTTGGAGGTACTCAAGTCGCTGCGGACGAAGTCATAAGTCCGCCCGGCAGCAGCCGCCACTCCCGCCGGGCTTCTACATAGGGGATCGCTGGTATCGCCAGGAGCGTGCGCATGAGCGTATCCAAGGACCGATGGGAAAAGCGCGAGGCTTTCGCAGCCCTGATCGAGAAAGGTGACTTCCAGGGCTACATCACCACCGAGGATATTGTAAACGTCTTCCCCGAAACCGAAGATTCTGAAGAGCGGCTCGATCGGTTGCAGACTTTCTTCCGCAGCGCCGGGATCGAGGTCTACGAGGATCCCTCACAAGTCCCCGACCATTTATTGCAGGCGGCCGAGGCGGAGGAACTGCAACCCTTCGATCTGAGCGCCATCTCCAGCGACGACACCGTAGGACTCTACCTTAAGGAGATGGCCCGCGTCCCCTTGCTCACTACCGAGCAAGAGGTCGATTTGGCCAAACGCATCGAGCGCGGTAAGTTCTCCGAGGCCGAGTTGGCCAAGAGCAATGGCCGGCTTTCGGCCAAACGGCGGGCCGAACTCAACGGCTATATCCAGGATGCCCGCGCTGCCCGGGACCATCTTATCAAGGCCAACACCCGCCTGGTGGTGAGCATCGCCAAGAAGTACATGGGACGCGGCGTCCCCTTCCTCGACCTCATCCAGGAGGGCAACCTGGGCTTGATGAAGGCGGTGGAGAAATTCGATTACCACCGGGGCTACCGCTTCAGCACCTACGCAACCTGGTGGATTCGCCAGACCATCACCCGAGCCATCGCCGATCAGGGCCGCACCATCCGCGTGCCGGTACACATGTCCGACCGCATCCGCCGGCTCTATAAGATCGCCCGCCAGATGGAGCAGGATATCGGCCGCAAACCCACGCCCGAAGAAATCGCCGAGGCGATGGGGGTGGACGCCCGCAAGGTGCAATGGATGATGCGAGTCTCCTGGCGACCGCTTTCCTTGGAGACACCTGTGGGCGAGGATGAAGACACCGAATTGGGTTCTTTCGTCGAGGACGAAACCACACCCACGCCCACTCAAACCGCCTACCAAAACCTCTTGCGCGAGAAGGTCGAGGAGGTCCTTTCCACACTCAGTCCCCGCGAGGCGCGCATATTGCGCCTGCGCTTTGGGCTGCACAACGGCCGCCCCTATACCCTAGAGGAGGTGGGGCAGAAATTTGGCTTGACCCGCGAGCGCATCCGGCAGATCGAGGGCAAGGCACTGCGGCGCCTGCGCCACCCCCGGCGCGCCCGCCAATTGCGCGATTATCTTGGATGAGCATGGCTTGCCGAACCTTTAGGCGGACCTCCTGGTCCGCCTTTTCTATCTAACCTGCATGCACGCCACGCGATCAGGTGTGACCCGATGAAGCAAGAGGCCAAGTTGGTCGTATTCTTCGACGGGCACTGATGCTTCTGCGCTCGGGCTCTCGATTGAACAGGCGCAGAAGGCTACCTGAGCCATCACGCCCTCCGGTTGCCGCTACTGCGGCGCGGCGGCGCTGCTCATGTCATTCGACTGGGCTTGGGGTCCTCCTGAAACCAGCAGATCGGGCACTAAAGAGCTACTCGCCCTCCAAAAGGGCCAGCGCCAGCTTCAAGGCTGCTGAGGCCGAGCGTTCTTTGTTCTCGGCGCGGTCGCCCCGCCAGCGATGTCCGGCCACGAGATCGCTCTTCGGCCCACTCACCGCAACCCAGGCAAGGCCTACCGGCTTGTCCGGCGTCCCCCCGCCCGGCCCCGCAATGCCAGTCACCGCGATGCCCACATCCGCCCCCAACCTCGACTTTGCACCGCGCGCCATCTCGAGCGCTACCTGCTCGCTGACAGCCCCATGCACTTCCAGGCTGCTGGGTGAAACGGCCAGCAGCCGTTCCTTAATCTCGTTAGAGTAGGCCACGATCCCTCCCAGGAAGTAGGAGGAGGAACCGGGCACGTTCGTGATGCGGTGCGAAACCAGGCCGCCGGTGCAGGATTCGCCCACCGCGAGCGTCAGGCCCTTGCCACGGAGCAAGGCCCCCAATCGAACTTCTGGCAACGCTTCGATCATCTCCCACCTCCGGCCGAGCTTCATGCCGACGGGCGCCAAGCGCCCCCGCGGGGGGCGATTATAGAATGGAAGCGGCGTTTCCATTGCCCTGGCGGTTGACAGCCCACCTCGCGTAGCGTATGCTTCGCGCGATGGAAACCCCTTCCCTATTTGGCGCACCCCGCATCTGGAGCGTTTCCGAGCTCACTCGCTATATCCGGCAACTTCTCGAGAGCGACTACCGGCTGCAGGAAATCTGGGTGACCGGCGAGGCCTCCAACGTCTCGCGGCCGGCCTCCGGGCATCTCTACTTCAGCCTTCAAGACGCCGCCGCAACATTGCGCTGCGTGATGTGGCGGTCGCAGGTGGCCCTGCAAACACACTTACCCAAGGATGGCGAGATCTTCGAGGTGTTTGGTCGCATCGGCGTCTATGAAGCCGGTGGGCAATATCAATTGTATGCCGAAGTTCTCCGGCCCTCCGGCGAGGGTCTCCGCTATCAGGAATTCATGGAACGCAAGGCCCGGCTGGAGGCCGAGGGCCTCTTTGACGCGGAACGCAAACGGCCGCTTCCTGAGTGGCCCCGGATCATAGGCGTCGTCACCTCCCCCACGGGCGCTGCCTTGCGGGATGTGCTGCATGTCCTTCAGCGGCGCTTCCCCCTGGTGCAGGTTCTGCTGGCCCCCACCATAGTGCAAGGTCGCGAGGCTGCCGGCGGCGTGGTCTCGGCCTTGGAGGCGCTCAATCAACACGCTGGCTCGGACGTCATCCTGGTGGTGCGCGGCGGGGGTTCGGTCGAAGATCTCTGGACCTTCAACGAGGAGGAGGTGGTGCGTGCCGTCGCTGCCTCGTCCATCCCCGTGGTCACCGGCATAGGCCATGAGACGGACCTCATCCTGGCCGACTTCGCTGCCGATGTCCGCGCCCCCACACCCTCCGCAGCGGCCGAAGTGGCCACCCCTGACCGCGAGGCTCTTCTCCAGTCGCTGGCGCGGCTGCGCGCCGATCTCTTGGGACTCTTCCGGGATCAACTGGGCGCGCGCCAGGAGGCGCTTGCGGTTCTTCAGACGAGGTTGCAGCAAGCTTCCCCCCGCGCTCGCATCGAAAACGCCCGCCAGCGCGTGGACGAACTCTGGCGCCGTGCCCATGCAGCCATCCGGCACGATCTGATGATCTCGCGCCGAACCCTCGATGGGCTGACTCACACGCTTCAGGCCGTCGGCCCCGCCGCCGTGTTGGCCCGTGGATATGCCATCGTGACGCAGGCTCACGACGGCGCCATTGTGCGCTCAGTTTCGCAGGTTGATCCCGGTGACCCTCTGCACGTGCGGGTACAGGACGGCTCATTCGGGGCGCGGGTCGAGGATCGCGAAGGTTCAGAGAATAGCTAGGAGCCCCCAAGCGCTGCTTGAACGCCAAGCGCAGTGGCCAGGAGGACAGGATGAGCAAGTCCAAGCCGGTCGAGAAGATGACTTACGAGGAGGCCTTCGAAGAGCTCAAGGCCGTGGTCGAGCAACTCGAATCCGGGGAGTTGCCTCTGGAGGAATCCCTGGCGCTCTTCGAGCGGGGCCAGGCACTCAGCCAGCACTGCAGTGAACTTCTCGAGAAGGCGCAACTCAAGCTGAAGCAACTGGTTCCTGGGCCCTCCGGTGACCTGGAGGAAACCGATTTCGAGATTGAAGATGGCTGATCTTTACCTACTCGCCATGCTGCAGAACCGGGCGCTCATCGCCACCCTCATTGCCTGGGGGCTGGCTCAGACTATGAAGATGCCCGTGCACTACCTGCGAGAGCGCAGCTGGGACTGGTCGCTGTTGTTCCGGGCGGGGGGTATGCCCTCCTCACATTCGGCACTGGTGGCCGCCATCGCTCATTCGGTCGGGTTGCTCAAAGGCTTTGGATCTCCCGAGTTTGCCCTGGCCGTGGCGCTGGCGATGATTGTCATCTACGACGCCACCGGCATTCGACGTCAGGCCGGGCGGCATGCGCAAATCATCAATGCCATTGTGAGGGACATCCTGGAAGGTCACCCCGACCGCAGCCAGGAGAAATTGCGCGAGGTCTTGGGCCATTCACCCCTTGAAGCCACAACCGGCCTCGTGTTGGGTATTATCATCGCCCATCTAGTGGTCACATCCTTCCCCTAGGCTTCCCTGGCGCGACGCGGGAGCACGATGCCCGGCAGCTCACGTGCCTCGACCGCGCCCGCCAAATAGCTCATTCCCCAATAGACCACAAAGCCCAGCGCCACGCCCCCTGCTCCTCGCAGCAGGTGCCCTGCCTCCCGTGTCAGGCGAAGCCACGCGGCCAGCACCGCCCACATCCCTGCCGCGGCCACGAGGATCGCAACCAGGCCGCGCCGCAGGCGTCCAAGCTGCAAACTCCCAAGCCGCCGGTCCATCAGCCAAAGCAGTAGAGCCACCTCAAGCGTCGTGGCCAGGGTGTTGGCCAGCGCCAGCCCACCGTGAGGCGGCCAACCAATGCGTTCAAATCCCCACGACAGTCCCCAACTGAGCAAGATATTGAGCGCCATCGCCCCCGCGCCGACCATCACAGGGGTGCGCGTATCGTAGCTAGCATAAAAGGCACGTACGATGATCTCCAGCAAGGAGTGGGCCGCCAGGCCCGCCGCATACCAGAGCAGCGCCCATGCGACCAGTTCCGTGGACCGGGCGTCGAACAGCCCGCGCTCGAAGAGCAGCGCAACGACCGGCCGCCGCAGCGCGATCAGGCCCAGGCCGGCCGGCAGGGCCAGGTACAGCACCCCCCGCAAGGTGGTCCCGAGGGTATTCCGGAGCGCATCCAGGTCGCCGCGGGCCGCCTGGTTCGAGAAAGTGGGTAGCGCGGCGATGGCAATGGCCTGGGCGATCACCGCCTGAGGCATGATCATCAACTGGAAGGCGAAATTGAGTGCCGTCAGACTCCCTTGGGGTTGGCCCGAGGCGATGATGGTGTTGACTAAGAAGTTCAATTGGACGACGGCCACCCCGAGCAGCCTGGGGGCCATCAGCCGGCCCACCTGCCGCACCTCCGCCATTTCCAGGCCCAGCCAAGGGCGCCAACGCGGCCGCAGCCGCACAAGCGCCGGCACTTGTACGCCGAGATGCAGGACCGCGCCAAGTACGGCCCCCCAGGCAAGCCCATGCACACCCAGCCTCGGCACCAGCACAAGCACACCGAAGATCTGTCCGAGACGGTAGGAAGCCGGCGCAAGCGCCGGGAGGGCGAAATGCTGATGCGCGTTCAGCGTCGCCATGAAGAGACCGCTCACGCCGAAGATTGCCGGCGATAGCAGCATCACCCGCAGCAGAGATATCGTTAGCCGTATCTGGTCCGGATCGGCAAATCCCGGCGCCAGCACGTGGCGAACCAGCCAAGGCGCAGCAGCCCAGGCCAGCGCGCTCAGCAGTCCCAGCAGCAGGAGTATCCAGTTGATGATGGCGGAGGCCAACCGCCAGGCTCCTTGCTGGTCTTCGTGTACCAGGAACCCGGAGAGCGTGGGCAGGTAGGCCGAGGCCAGGGCGCCGCCACCAATGAGAGCGAAGAGCATCTCAGGCAGGCGGTTCCCAGCGTAATATGCATCCAGCGAGGGGCTGGTGCCGAAGGCACGCGAGATCAGGATTTGGCTCACTAGGCCGGTGATACTAGAGAGCACAAATCCGATCATCACGATACCGCCCGAACGGGCGATTTGACGTGTGGGAGTAGCCGAGGCGTGGCTCACAGGCTGCGATTATACAGGAGAACCCGCCCCCTCATGATCGGACTCAGCCTTCTCGGAGCGACACCCCGGCGAGTGTGATCCTCCAGTTGGAAGCGCGTCCGCATCGGAGTACACTTGAAGCAGGCCGTTCTACCGCCTGCGGCCCCGGGAGAAAAGCCTTGGAAGAACAATCCTCTCCACAAGCCGAGGAAAGCTTCCTCGGCGAACTGCGTCTCAGCCGGCAACTTCGAGGACGGGCGCAGGCTGCCACCGTGGGGTTGGTCATCGCCTTGGGCTTCGCACTAGTGGTGCCTGGCCCCTTGCTCGTCGAAGCCGGAACGGCCTCCTTGATGCCAGTATTGATTGCCTTGATCGCCCTCGCTCTCACATCCCTGAGCACGGCTGAACTCTTGGGCGGCAGCGGCGAGCGTGGAGGCAGCTTCACCATCGCCCACGAGACGCTCGGTGGCCCCTTCGGCTTTCTGGCGGCCTGGATGCTGCTTGCCGGCTTTGCCATCCTGGGCGGGATCTTCCTCCAATCGGTAGCACGTTCGCTGCTCGCGGCGCTTCCGGCTCTGGCCGGGTTTGCGCCTCTGATCGCGCCCGGATTCTTTTTCATCTTGCTTCTACTCAATCTATTCTCGCTGCTGCCCCACCGCGAGGTTCTATCCAAAGCGCTCGTCCTGCTGGCCGGGCTTCTCGTGGTGGGATGGCTGGCCGCCCGCGGCGGCGTCCCCACGCCGCCGGAGTCCTCACCACAGGCCACCTCTCAGATTCCCCGCGCGGCCGCCTGGATCATGATCCTCTTCGCGGGCGCCGAGGCGCTGCTCTCCGCTAGGCGGCGCATCCAGGATCCCTTGCGCCTGCTGCCCCATGGGCTTGCCCTGGTATTGCTCATCGGCGGCCTGGCAGTCGTGGCTTCGCAGGTTGCTTTAACACACCTTCCCGAGGCCGAGCTTTCGGCGTCGCCCGCGTTCATCCTGCGGCTCGGGACGGGTCAAACGGCATGGGCTCACCTGCTGCTCCTCGCCGCCGGCAACCTGATCTTGGTGATGGCCGCGCACGGCGCCTACATCGCCGGCGCCCGGCAGATTTACGCGCTGGTCCAGGCCGGCGCGCTTCCCAGGCGAATGGGCCGAATCTCCCGCCCGTTCCGCCTTCCCCCTCTGATCTTCGCCTTCCTGACCTTGCTCTCGATCCCGCCACTCTTCTGGCCACCCGGTCCATGGACTCTGGACCTGGCCGCCGGGCTCTTCATCGGCCCAAGCCTGATCCTGAACCTGACGGCCTTGCGCAGCCGCTACGCCGAACCCGAGCGACGCCGCCTGATCGTGCTGCCCTTCCACCCGCTCATCCCCAGCCTGGGGCTGGCCATGTCCACCGCTCTCCTGCTATCCCTGTCAAGCGCTGGATTGCTCTGTCTCCTGCTTTGGAACCTGGCCGGGATGATCCTCTTCTTCGTGTATGCCCGCACGTGGCTGCTCGAGGCCCAGCACGGTGTCCTCATCTTCGGGAAAGAGCCCACACCTGAGAAGCCTGAAGGCGCCTACCGTATCCTCGTCCCCCTGAGCGCGGGGGTCGAACGGCGCCTGACTCTGCGCCTGGCGGCGGCGATCGCCAGGCAGATGCATGGAGAGGTGGTTCCGCTGCAGGTCATCCCCATCGCAGACCCCTTGGCGATGCAGGAGGGGCGACGCCTGGCTCAGGAGCGAAACACGCTCTTCCAATGGTCCACCCGTGAACCCGCCTTGAAAGGGATCCCAACTTACCCCATCACCCGGCTGGCAAGCAGCGTCCCTAAGGCTATTCAGGACACTGCGGTGGAGGAGGACTGCGATCTGATTCTGATGTCCTGGGCCGTCGACAGCCCTCACGAAGGATCCCGCATGGGCCGCGTGCTCGACCCGGTGGTCCGCAATGCTCCTTGCGACCTGGCGGTGGTGGCCTATCATCCCGAGGCCGTTTCGGCGCGCGACCATCAAGCCGAGGGGCCCGAAGGCCAGATCCGGCGGATCCTTGTGCCTACCGCTGGAGGGCCTCATGCGCCGCTAGCAACCCGGCTGGCTTTGCTCCTGGCACGTGAGTTCGACGCCTCGATCCAAACCGTGTATGTCACCAGCCCAGATGCCCGCGAGGAGGATCTGGCCGCGGGGCATGAGCGCATTGCGAGCACGCTGCGCTCGATGCAAGAGCAGTGGGCCACGCTGCCCTTTGCGGCTGATGAGCCTGCAGATGTCTATGGGCTTCCCATCGAGATGAGTGTGGTTCCGGCCACGAGTGTGGTAGAGGGCATCGTGGAGGCCGGAGAAGCCTGCGACCTGCTCTTCCTGGGTGCATCCGAGGAGAGCCTCCTCGACCAGATACTCTTCGGGACGCTCCCCGAACAAGTCGCCCGCCAGTCCAAGACGCCGGTGGTCATGGTCCGCAGCTACCGGGGGTTGCCGCGCTTTTGGCTTCAGCGTCTCTGGGATGGCATCTCGGCCGCGTTTCCGACTCTATCCCTCTCCGAGCAGGTGGATGTCTACAAGGAGGTGCGCCGCGGCGCCCGTCCGGACCGCGACTTCTTCATCATGATGGGGCTTTCGAGCATCATCGCCACCTTTGGCCTGCTTCAGGGGAGCACGGCTGTCATCATCGGGGCCATGCTGGTGGCACCCCTCTTCACACCGATCCTGGCCTTGAGCCTGGCCATAGTCCAGGGGGATATCCGCCTGCTCAGGCTGGCGGTGGAATCAGCCCTCAAGGGCATCACCCTGGCGATCGGACTCGCAGCGGCGCTCGCCGCGCTCTCACCCCTACGAAGCCTGACGCATGAGATCCTTATCCGAACCAGCCCAAACCTCTTCGACCTGGCGGTGGCCCTCGCCTCCGGCGCAGCCGGCGCGTACGCCGTGGCGCGCAAGGATGTGGCCACCGCGCTGCCAGGCGTGGCGATCGCCGCCGCACTCGTGCCTCCATTGGGTGTGACCGGGATCGGAATGGCCTCGCTGGACGGCAGCGTGGTCGGCGGGGGCTTCCTGCTCTTCACCACGAACTTGATCGCCATCATGCTGGCGGGTGCTGTCACGCTGCTCCTGTTGGGCTTCCGCCCCACAGGCGGGCACGAGCGCGAGGCTCGACTGCGCGTGGGTATCCTGACCTCGATCGTGCTGCTGATCGTCATCACCATCCCCCTCGCACTTGTCTTTGTCGACGCTGTGCAAACCTCCCGCAGCCGCCAGATCATCGACCAGGTGCTGACCGATTTCGCCCAGGCCGATGCGACCATTCAATTGCTCGATTACGAATTCTCAACCGGGCCTCAGCAGATCCTCGATTTGGAGATCACCATCAACGCCGCACGACCCCTTCGGACGGCAGATGCGGAAGCTCTGGAGGCAGCCTTGCAACATGCATTAGGGTGCCCGGTACAATTGCGGCTCATTCGCATCCCGGTGGAGACCCTCGAATGGCCTTAGCAGACCCGGGGTTAAATCTTGAGAGCCGGGGACGCCGACCCCGGCTCTCTCTTAAGGAGGAGAAGAAGAGATTCCGCCCTTCTTCCTATAATATAGGGCAACTCTCCCCAAATGCGCGCGTCGCTATCCTTACGGATTTCCTACGGAATCCCTACGCCGGGTAGGATTAACGGGCTATCCACCCGCTTCGCCGGCCCTCTTGGGAAACGTTTGGGCCCAGACGAGGCGGGCGAGATCGCAGCTTGCCGCGTGCTATAATCGCCGCATCCCCTGACACCACTGCCCATGATCCCTGACTGGCTCCTGGCTTCGATCCCCATCCTCATCATCCTGGTCTTGATGACCATCTTCCGCTGGAGCGCAGCCCGGGCCGGACCCGCCGGCTGGATGGCAGCCATACTCATCTCCGCATGGCTCTTTGGCGCCGACCTCCGCCTGCTGGCGTTCGCCCAGGCCAAGGCCGCCTTGCTGAGCCTGGACGTCCTGCTCATCGTCTGGAATGCATTCCTGCTCTACAAAGTGACCGACGAAGCCGGCGCCATCGCACTATTCAGCCAGGTGATCCCTGGGCTCACGCGCGATACGGCCATCCAGGCGCTGCTTATTGGCTGGGCCTTTGCCTCCTTCCTGCAGGGAGTGGGAGGGTTCGGTGTTCCCACAGCGGTGACCGCTCCTCTGCTCGTCGGGCTTGGCTTCTCACCCATGGCAGCGGTGATAATCCCATCCCTGGGTCACGCATGGGCGGTCACCTTCGGCTCGCTGGCCTCCTCCTTCCAGGCCCTGATGGCTGCCACGGGGCTGCCGGGTGAAATCCTGGCCCCTCATTCAGCCGTGTTCCTGGGCCTGGCGGGGCTCGCCTGTGGCGTGCTCGTGGCGCAAGTCGCTGGAACCTGGCGCGGCGCATGGCGCGCCCTGCCGGCTGTGCTCATCATGGGGATTCCGATGGGGCTGATTCAATACACCCTGGCAACACGCGGCCTCTGGAATATCGCCGCCCTGGGCGCTGGTTCAGTGGGTCTCGCTTGCGGGGTGCTCGCCACGCGGCTTGGTCTCTACCGCAATCACTCGCCATCGCCCCGGACCTCGGGCGCATGGCGCCAGGTCGGATTGGCGCTTTCGGGATACGTTGCGCTGGTCGCGATCACGCTGCTGGTTCAGCTCACGCCCGCCATTCGTTCAGCGCTCGAGGTCATCACCTTGCGGGTGTCCTTCCCGGAACTTGTCACACAACGAGGTTACTTGACGCCTGCTGGGTACGGCCGGCAGATCCCGCTGCTGCGCCATGCCGGCGCCCTCCTGGCCTATAGCTCACTCTGCGCCTATGCCATCTACCGCCTTGCGGGACGCTACTCGCCCGGCGCACTGCGGCGCGTCGCCGAGAGCACCTTGCGCCGCATGCTGCCATCGAGCCTGGGCATCGCCTCCATGGTTGCGATGGCGGTGGTCATGGCCCATACCGGCATGACGGACGCCCTGGCCGAGGCGCTGGCTCGCGGCGCGGGGCACCTCTTTCCGCTCGCCTCGCCCTGGATCGGTGCGCTGGGCGCATTCATGACCGGCTCCAACACCAACTCAAACGTGGTTTTCGCTCTCCTTCAGCTTCGGACGGCCGAACTTTTAGGCTTGAGCCTTCCTATCATCCTCGCCGCACAGACTGCCGGCGGAGCGATCGGCTCTGTCGCTGCCCCGACCAAGATCGTGGTTGGCGCCTCGACCACAGGTGCCGCGGGCCAGGAAGGCCGTATCCTCGGAAAGCTGCTGGGGTATGTGGCGGCGCTGCTGGCGATCCTGAGCCTGGCCGCCTGGATCACCTTGGGGAGGGCTTGATGAGCGGGCGCCCACCTGCGAACCGGAACCTCCGTCTCAAGACAGTTGCCTTCGCGCTGATCATGCTCGCACCGTGGGGACTCTACCTCGCAGCCCAGGCCGGCAACGTGGCGGGGATGTGGATCTGTTTCGGGACCCTATCCGCCGGCATGATTCTGGCGCTCTCGATCTCCTAAACACGCTCCTGGGCCACGACCGGCTAGGCCAATGCCTGAAACGCCTGGCGCTGACACCCCGGCCGCATATGGCCGACTACCATCCTGTTCACTTACTCTGCAAGGCCGAGATACTGCGCGAAGGTGCGCATGGCCTCAAGGTGCTCGTCGGGGTGCTTGAGGCCGCTGCGCATTGTGTTGAGAGAGAGGTGGGTGGCTCCCGCCTGCTCCCACGCTCTCACATGATCCAACAGTCGACCCATCTCTCCCTCAGCGTACCTCACTCTGCCCTCCAGGCCTAATGCCCCAGGGTCACGGCCTGCCTCGGCCCAATAGCGGCGCAACCTTTCAATCGACGGGCCGGCCTCCTCCGCCGATCGATAGCTCGGCAGCCACCCCTCGCCCAATCTGGCTGTGCGTCTCAGGACGACGTCCGCATGACCCCCGAACCAGATCGGTATCGGGCGTTGCCGCGGCATCGGGTTCAATCCAACATGAGAAAGTTGATGCCAGCGGCCTTGATAGCTCACCACTCGCTCCGTCCAAAGCAGGCGCATCACCTCGACTTGCTCCTCGATCCGCTGGCCACGGGTATGGAAGTCCCAGCCTAGGGCCTCGAATTCTGGTTTGTTCCACCCCACGCCTACCCCCAGCCTCAGGCGGCCGCCGCAGAGCAAATCCAGCGTGGCCGCTTGCTTGGCCACGAGCGCCGTCTGGCGCTGTGGAAGAACCAGCACGCCCGTTACGAAACCAATATGTTGCGTGACGCTGGCCATGTAAGCGAACAGGACGAAGGGCGAGAGAAAGGGGTCTTCAATTGTGTAGATACCCTCGAAACCGCCGGGGCGCCCTGGATCGACCCCAAGAACGTGTTCGTAGGCCAGAATATGGCGAAATCCCAGCGCCTCGGCCGCCTGAGCAAAGCGCCGGACCCAATCTGGGTCGGCCTCAACCTCGGTTTGCGGAAACACCACGCCGATTTGCATGCGACACCCTCCTGAGCACGCCTGCCCAGCTCCCGAGTATAACCCGCGCTGGCTGCTGTCGCTGCGCTGGGTCTGATGTACAATGAACCCCATGAGCG
Source organism: uncultured Anaerolineaceae bacterium (assembly GCA_964492745.1). GTDB lineage: Bacteria > Chloroflexota > Anaerolineae > Anaerolineales > E44-bin32 > E44-bin32. The sequence continues at coordinate 38,589 of CAZBLT010000012.1, read as the reverse complement.
ACCAGCCCATCCACCTGCTGATGACGGTGTCCTTTCCGCAACCCCTCCTGGACCGCCTGCGGGCAGTCTCGCCCCGATTGAAGATTCATGGCTTTCCGGCCCGCGAGGCCGAGGCCCTCCCGGAGGAATTGCTTCCGGAGATCGAGATCCTCTACACGATCTCCGCGTTGCCCGACCCGGAATTGGTGCCGAACCTGCGCTGGGTGCAACTCCACTTCGCCGGCGCCGACCACCTCCTCGGCCACCCTCTGCTCAGCAAGGAGGACCTGACTGTCACTACCATGAGCGGAGCCTCCGCGCCTCAGATGGCCGAATTCGCCCTGATGTGTATGCTGGCCCTGGGCCATCGGCTGCCTCAGTTCACCCGCGGAACGCCCGCCGAGCGCTGGTCGGACGATCGCTATGTGCGCTTCCAGCCCCTCGAGCTCCGCAGCAGCACGGTGGGCATTGTCGGCTACGGTAGCGTGGGAAGGGAGGTGGCCCGCCTGTGTCACGCTTTCGGCGCTCAGGTCCTGGCCGTCAAACATGATCTTAGACATCTGGAAGACGATGGGTACCTGATGGAAGGGCTGGGCGATCCCCTGGCAGACATCCCCCAGCGAATATATCCCCCACAAGCTCTCAAGTCGATGGCTTCTCTCTGCGATTTCCTGGTGATTACCGTACCACTCACCGGCGAAACACAGGGGTTGGTTGATGAGGCCGTCTTTCAAGCTATGCCCCCGCATGCTTACCTGGTGGATATCTCGCGCGGCGGTGTCGTGGACCACGGCGCGCTGGTCGAAGCGCTTAGCAATGAACTCATTGCAGGAGCAGCCCTGGATGTCTATCCCATCGAGCCACTTCCCGAGAGCAGCCCCCTCTGGAAGCGTGAGAACGTCATCCTATCCCCGCACCTGGCGGGGGCCTCGCCTCATTATTTCGAGCGGGCCGCCGACCTGTTTGCCGCCAATCTTCAGAGATATCTCTCGGGTCGCCCACTGCTCAACATATTCGACCCGACACGGGGATACTGAACGCTGCCTTCCATGAAGATCCAGGGCGTCATCTTCGACTTAGGTTCCACGTTGTTTCGATTCGGCGGTGACTGGTCGGAGATCGGCCGGCGCAGCCTGGAGGCGCTGGCCGATGAACTCGAGCGCCGGGGACTCCGTTTGCGCCGGGAGCATTTCCTGCGCGATCTCGACCGGGCGCTCCACGCCTATTATCAGCGCCGGGACGAGGACTATGTAGAGCATTCAACCGCCTCGGTCCTACGCGAGGTTCTTTCCTCCCATGGTGTGACCCACCCTGGTGACTCCCTCATCCGCTCAGCGCTCAAGGCGATGTATGCCGTGAGCGAGCAGGCCTGGGAGCCGATGCCCGGGATGCACGAGGTGCTGCAGGCATTGCGGGACTCCGGACGCCGCCTGGGCATGATATCCAACGCGGGCGACAGCCATAATGTCCAGCGCCTGATCGACAAGGCCGGGATCCGGCCTTACTTTGATCCAATTCTGATTTCCGCCCAGGAGGGTATTCGGAAACCTCACCCTAAGCTATTCGCAAAGGTTCTCGCAGCCTGGCAGTTGCCGCCTGAGCGTGTCGTCATGGTTGGCGACCTACTGGAGGCCGATATCCTCGGCGCCCAGCGGGCTGGAATCCACCAGATATGGTTAAAGGAGGAGGCCGCCCCCATCCCCGAATCCCCCGCGATCATCCCAGAGGCCGAGGCCGAGAGTCTGCGGCAAGTGCCGGATATCATCCGCCAGCTCGAAGCGAAAGGCTGATTCCCTTGGATTTCCATGCCGTAAGCCGACATATCCTGCGCCTGGAAGTCACTCTGAAGATCATTGGGCCGCTCTCGATCCCGGTGAGCGTGTGGTTGGTCCGCTCGGATGAGGGGTGGATCATGGTGGACACCGGCCCACCGGCCACGGCCGATCACGTCGTTGCGGCGGTGGCCCGCGCCACCGAAGGGCGAGGGCCGCGACTCATCCTGCTCACACACGCACATTACGATCACAGCGGGGGGCTGAACGCGCTGCGGCTGGCGTGGAACACACCCATTGCCTGCCATGTTGAGGAGGTGCCTTTCATCACTGGAGAGATGGAATACCGCGATCTGCAACCCCGTGGGTGGGCCTTCTGGCTCGGGCGATACCTCATGGCCTCCCCGGCTGCTGGCCTTCCGGTATCGCGAGATTTACAGCGCGGCGAGAGTATTGTCGGCATGGTCACCATCCATCTACCCGGGCACTCACCCGGACAGATCGGGTTCTTGCATCCACAAGACCAGGCTATTCTCTGCGGTGATGCAGTGATGAATCTTCGGGGGCAGATTTCCCCGCCGCTTGCCATCGCCACGCCCGACCCGGAGCGGGCGCGGGCTTCCATGCGCCGGCTGGCAGAACTCGATTTCATCCATCTAATGCCCTCCCATGGTGAACCCATCCTGGGGCGCGGCCGGGAGGCCCTCCTGCGTCACCTGGGCTTGCCGGCCGATGATGTTCATGCCGAGCCCTGGTAAAAGCCTATAAACCTAAGACACCTCAATTATGTGAGCTTGCCTATGGATCTTCCCGAGACACCTCTGCGCTATCCACGGCGGCAGACCATCCGGGGCGCGCTGCGGGGCCTCATCCGCGCCGCCTTTGCCCTAATGGCCGATGTCGAAATCGAAGGCCGCGAGAATCTGCCGCAGAACGGCCCCTTGATTGTGGTGGGCAACCACTTCAGCTTCATCGACCCTGTGGCCATGATCCATGCCACCCCGTGGCCGCTGGAATTCCTGGCGGGCGTGCGCATGCCCAACGCGCCACCGGCGGTGCGGATCTTTCCTCGGCTGTGGGGGGTCTTCCCGGTCCACCGCGGCGCCGTTTCGCGCGCGGCCCTCCGCTCGACTGAGGCGATCCTGAGACAGGGGGGAGTGCTGGGAATCTTCCCCGAAGCGGGCAACTGGGCCAGTGTTCTGCGCCCAGCCCGGCCGGGCACGGCCTACCTGGCTACCAAGACGGGCGCGCCCGTCGTGCCCATGGCCTTCACCGGATTGAACGACATCTTCCCCGCGCTGCGCCAGGGGCGGCGGGCACAAGTGCGAATCCGCATCGGCGAGCTCTTCGGTCCCTTCCAGGTGGAGGGGCGCGGCCAGCGGCGGCGCGAGCAACTGGACAGAATCGGCCACGAAATCATGCGTCAAATTGCCCAGTTGCTGCCCGACCGCTTGCGGGGCCACTATGCCGAGGACCCTGCGATCCGCGCCGCCGCGCAGGGCACCGAGGTCTACCCCTGGGCCTACTCTCCAGACATCTGAGCCCCTTGCCGCCTCAAGCCGTGCAAATCCTTCGGGCTGTTTGGGTGTTTCCGGCAACAGGAAAGGTAGGTGTGTATGGAAGAGGCAACTGCCATCCCCTCTCCCAATATGCGGGCCAAATCCTCCCGCCGCGAGCGCGTGGCCTGGTATCTCTACGACTTTGGGAACTCAGCCTACGCCGCCGTCGTTCTCCTGGCCATCTACTCGGCATACTTCAAGTCTGAAGTGGCCGGCGGCGCCGAGGGCTCACGCCTCTGGGGCATCTCGGTCGGTATCGCCATGCTTATCGTGGCCGTCACCTCTCCGGTGCTGGGAGCGATCGCCGACTTCTCCGGTGCCAAGAAGCGCTTCCTGCTCTTCTACACCGCTATGTCCTGTGTCTTCACCGCCTTGCTCTTCTTCGTGCGTCCAGGAGACGTGGTCATGGGCATGGCCTTCTTCATCCTGGCTGAAGTCGGATACCGCAGCGCACAGGTCTTCTACAACGCCCTTCTGCCCGAGATCGCCTCTTCCGAAGAGATCGGCAGCATCTCGGGCCTGGGCTGGGCCATCGGCTCAGCCGGCGGCATCCTCTGCCTGATCCTGATCCTTGCGCTTATCATGCTCATCGGGGGGACCTTTATCGTGCGCCTATCGCTGGCCATCACCGCCCTCTACTTCGCGGCTTCCAGTGTTCCCATCTTCCTCTGGGTCCGCGAGCGCGCCCAGCCGCAACCATTCCCCGAAGGCGAGAACGCACTCTCTGTGGGATTCAAGCGCTTGGCCACCACCTTCCGCAAGGTCAGGCGCTATCGGGAATTTCTGAAGTTCATGGGCGCCTTCTTGGTGTACAACGACGGCATCCTGATGGCGCTCGACTTCGCCGCCATCTTGGGGGCTGTACTGTACGGGATGGATCAGCAAGAACTGATCATCTTCATGATCCTAGTGCAGATCGCCAGCGTCGCAGGGGCATACCTGTTCGGGACCCTGGCCGACCGCATCGGATCCAAGCGATCCTTGATGCTTTCATTGTGGCTGATGATTGGGGCCGCCGTGTGGATGTTCTTCAACGATTCCATCGTTGGTTTCTATTGGATTGGCGGCCTGGCTGGCTTCGCTCTGACGGGCGTACAATCGGTGAGCCGGACCATGATCGGGCTCTTCAGCCCTCCGGGGCAGAGCGCGGAATTCTATGGCTTCTTTGCCGTCGCGGGGCGCACCTCCTCCTTCATCGGACCCACGATCTATGGCATCCTCGCCGCCGAGGCCGCCCTCTGGTTCCAGGCGCAGGGGCAGCCGGCGCTACTGGCCGAGCAATCCGGCCAGCGGATTGCGATTCTTTCCATCGTCGCCTTCCTTGTGGCCGGCGCGGCGCTGCTCCTGCTGGTCAATGAGCGAAGGGCGCGGGAGCAAGCCCTCGCTTAGACGATTCTCCCGGCAGCGCCTATCAATCCGGGTGGAGGGACACCGGCTGTGTCCGCCATCACGCCTTGCTGATGCGCTTGTTATGGAACGAGAGTAGCTGTGCGATCAGGCGCTGCATGCGCTCGAAATGGGTGCCCCTCCAGTAGATTCGTCCGCAGCCCTCACAGCGTTTGAAATGTTCCTGCGAAGCTTGCACGCCCCGGGGTAGGAGTTCCCACACCTGTTCCTTGGACACCGGAACCAGCGCTGCGTTGCAGCGCATGCAGCGGCGGAAGGGCCTAATCTCAGACCAAAGGTCGAACTTATCCAGCACCTCTACGACCTGATCCAGCGGTCTGATCGCCCGGACGTAGTATCCACGCGTAACCACACTCCGCTTGAGCAGGCCGCGATCTTTGGTTAGCAAAATGCGCCTGTGTTCGCTGGCCTCCATGGCTAGTGCCCGATCGTCCGCCTCATTGGAGTACCATGCATCGAACCCGAGCATGCGCAGGTAGGCCGATAGACGGCCCAGGTGGGTATCGAGCGCGAACCGGGTCACCCGCAGGGGCTGCGGTCTCACTTTCAAGAGCGGCTCGATGTCGATGGTTTCGAACATCGGGTAGACGCTGATGCGCTCACCGCCCAGGATTCGCTGCTCGAAGCCGACGCTCTCTCCATCCACCAGGATCAGGTCCACTTCGGTATGCGGCACACCTAGCGCTTCGATCAGGTCCTTCACAGAGGGCGTCCCTTGGAAGACGTGTTGAAAAGGCCTGCCGCGCCGCTCCGGCGGCAGGAAGTCGTTCAATTCCGCATAGAAGCGCAGGGTTGCTTCCTTCATCCTCAGCCCCTGCCTTAGATTCTACAACCGCATCCGCTGAAGGGTGCCTCTCCCCGGCGGGAGCAATTGTTAGGAATTCGCAAAGTTCGAGGGCCGTTCTGTGTGTCACAATAGGGATGCGGCCGAGCAAGAGGTGCACTATGGAGGCGGTACTGAACACCATGGATCCACGGGTTGCGGCACTGACCGAAGGGCTGGCGCGCCTCAACCACGGCGAGCTCAACCTGCGCTGGGCGGCTGTGATGGATTACGACGGCCTCATTCTCGCCAGCTATCCGCCCAACGATCAGGGAGCCATCGAGGAGGCAGTGGGTGCGACTGCGCATATCCTGCATCTAGGCGAGAGGGCCCAGTCACAAGTCAATTTTGGCAAGTGGCGCTATTCTCTTATCGCCGGAGCCGAACTCCAGGTATTGGTGCTGCATCTCAACAATGAAGTCGTGCTCTCTATGGGGGTCGGATCCCGGACTCAGCTCCACCGTATTTTCTCGGCCGTGCGCGAGGTGGTGCCCGTACTTATCCGTTCGCTCGACCTATCAGCCCGGAAATTCGCCGAGCCGAACACCATGCTCATCCATCGCGAGCAACTCGACCGCTACCTCGAAGGCTCCTGATCTTGCGCAGCCCGTCTCGGCGTTATGGCATCTCCGCCGAGCGGGCAATATCCGCGGTCTTCGCAGCCGTCAGCCGAAGCAAGTCTTGGGGCGCCAGGATGATCTCCAGGCCCGGCGCCCCGGCGCTCAGGCCCACCCTCGGCCATAGCTCAACGGTCTCGTCAATATAGATTGGCATCGTCCTCCGCATCCCGAGCGGCGTCACAGCCCCGCGCCTGTAGCCCGTCAGCTCTCGGACCTCTTTCTGGGGAACCATCTCAACCCGCCGGTTCCCGGATGCCGCCGCGAGGCGCTTCAGATCGATTTCAGTGCCTGCTGGCACCAGCGCCAGCAACGGGCCGCTGCGATCGCCGCGCACGACCAGAGTCTTGAAGATACGCTCTGGCTCCACGCCGAGTTCCGCCGCGGCCCGCGCCGCGAGCCGGCCGCCCTCCTCAATCTCATATTGCCGCACCTCAAAATCCACCTTTGCGGCCTCGAGCATGCGTATGGCGTTGGTCTTCTTCCCCATCTCGCTCATCCATGCGTCGTCGGGCTGGCCGAACCTATTGTCCCCTGGCATCTCGCTTTTGCCAACGGATACTGACCCTAAGGCCTGGTAGAATGGGCTGCTTGCATCTGACCGTCATCGATGAGCGCACTGATGCACACCTGGATCGTCCTCTCTGTCCTGGCCGCTGCTCTGCTCCTATTTGTCACCGAATGGCTGCGCGTGGATATTGTCGCGCTGGGTGTGGTGGTTGCCCTGGCGCTCACAGGCGTTCTGACCGCCGAGCAGGCCTTCGAGGGTTTCTCCAATCCGGCCGTGCTCACGATTGCGGCCCTGTTCGTCATCGCCGGAGCAGCGACCCGTTCGGGGGTGGCAGCCACCGCAGCGCGCTGGATCCTGCACTTTGCCGGGGGCGAGGAGCGGCGCCTATTGAGCCTGCTCATGCTCGGCGCGGCGCTGCTCTCAAGCGTCATGAGCGACACGGGGACTGTCGCCGTCATGCTCCCGGCCGTAGTAGCGCTGGCCCGCCGGGCGCGCATCCCCACCTCCCGCCTGCTCATCCCGCTTTCCTTCGGCGCCCTGCTCGGCGGCGCGGCCACCCAGATCGGCACACCTCCCAACATCATCGTCAGCGACCTGCTCCAGGAAGCCGGGTTGCGTCCCTTTCACTTCTTCAGCTTCACGCCCGTGGGCGTGGCGCTTATCCTTGGAGGCACGGGGGTCATGGTTCTGTTTGGGCCACGGCTGCTGCCAACGCGTCAGCCTCAGCTCGATAGCCAACGCGTCGAGACACCCGAGGAGCTGGTCCGGCGATACCGCCTGCCTGAAGGTCTCTTCCGGGTGCGTGTGCGCCAGGACTCCAAGCTGGCGGGGCTGCGCCTTACGGATGCCGCCCTTCCCTCCACCTATCAGGTAAGGATTCTGGAAGTGCGGCGGGGGGCATCCAACGGCGTCCGGGAAGTGCTCCCGCCGCATCCGGGGCTGCGATTCGAGCCTCAGGACCTACTGATCGTCCAGGGTGCCGCTGAGGATGTGGCGCGGGCGGCAGCCCGATGGGACCTGGCCGTTCAGCCAGCGCAGGCTGCCGACCAGCAATCGTTGCTAAGCGACGAAGTCGGCGTCGCCGAAGCGATCCTCCCGCCGCGCTCCTCCCTGGTGGGGAAGACCATACAGCAGTTGCGCTTTGGAACGGAATATGGTCTCACCGTGCTTGGCCTGCGGCGCGCCGGCGTTGGCTCCCTGCGCGATCTGAAAATCACGCCGCTGCAATTCGGCGACATCCTGCTTGTCCAAGGGCCCTGGCGCAATATTCTGGCCTTGCGCGAGCGACCGGTGGATTTCGTCGTGACCGGGCAGCCGGAGGCGGCCGGAGTGGCTTCCCGGCCCGAGAAAGCCCCATGGGTTATCGCCATCCTGGCCGGAATGCTGGCGATCCTGATCGCCGGCCTGCTCCCGCTACCGGTAGCTAGCTGGCTCGCCGCGCTGGCCATCGTGCTCTCTGGATGTATGACGATGGACGAGGCATACCGCGCCATCGACTGGCGCAGCCTGTTGCTCGTGGCCGGCATGCTCCCGATGAGCACGGCGCTGATGAAGGTAGGGCTGGTGGACCTTGCCGCCCTGGCGCTTGCGCACAACCTGGGATCGGTCAGTCCGCTGTTGCTTCTCGCCGGGCTGTTTGTCGTGACGGCACTTTTCACCCAGTTGCTCTCGAACACAGCCACGACGGTCCTGATCGCACCGATCGCGCTGGCAGCCGCACAGGCCCAAGGCCTTGAGCCGCACGCCCTACTGATGGCCGTGGCCATCGCCGCTTCGGCCGCGTTCGCCTCGCCGGTGGCCTCCCCCGTGAACACGCTCGTGATGGCGGCGGGCGGGTACCGATTTGGAGATTATCTGAAGGCTGGCCTGCCGCTCATCGGCCTGGCTCTGGTGGCTTCGGTGTTGCTGCTTCCGTTGTTGTTCCCCTTCTAGACCGGATGCGAAAGCGCCTCCCATCGGAGGCGCTGTGTGCCCCAGGCGCGATTCGAACGCGCAACCTAGGCTTTAGGAGAGCCTTGCTCTATCCTATTGAGCTACTGGGGCTCTCCGGCATTATAGCACGAGCCTACCCGGCACCTGAGACCTGAATGAGGTAGGCGGGAATGGGCTCGCGCCGTCCGATGACCTGGATAGGCTCCAGCGGCTCGGCCTCCACCTCCTTATGCGCCAGTTCGTAGGTGTGACGGCTAAGCAGAATCTGCCCGCTCCCGGCTTGCTCCTGCAGCCGCTTGGCCACATTCACCACGTCCCCTACTACGGTGTAGTCCATCACCTTCTCCGAGCCGATGTTGCCCACCACTGCCTCTCCGGAGTGCAAACCGATCCCCAATCCCAGGCCGCGCAGCTCGTCGCCCGAGTTCTCGCGGAGGCCGCGGAACAATAGCTGCATCTCGATCGCTGTGTCCACGGCACGCTTGGCGTCATCCTCGCCAGCCACCGGCGCGCCATAGAAGGCCATGAAGCCATCGCCCAAGTACTTGTCGAAGGTGCCACGGTGCTTGAAGACCACCTGGCTCAGTGACTGGAAGATGTGGTTGAGGGTCTCGATCACCTTCTCGGCCGTGTTCTGCTCGGTGAAGCGCGTGAAGCCGCGGATGTCGGCGAAGAGCACGGTCACGGGGCAAATGTCCCCGCCCAGCTTGAGATAGCGCTCGGGGTCGGTGAGGATCACATCGGTGACGTCTTCGGCCAGGAAACGATCGAGCACCTGGCGCAGCAGCCTGTTTCGGGCCTCCACTTCGTCGTGAAGCTTCTTGATGCGCAAGAGCGACCGCACGCGCGTGAGCAGCACGACGGAGCTATAGGGCTTGGTTACGAAGTCATCGGCGCCGGCCTCGATGGCGCGTAGCTTCTCCTCCTCGCTGTCTAGCGCGGTGACGATCACCACGGGAACAAACCGGGTAGAGGGATGGCTCTTCATCGCCCGGCAGAGCGAGAGCCCGTCCATGCGCGGCATCTGCACGTCGACCAGCGCCAAATCGGGAGGATTATCCATGGCCGACTCAAGTGCGGCCCGGCCATCCGCCGCGGCGATGACCTCGCACCCGGAGGTGGCAAGGAAGGTTTGGAGCAAATCTCGATTGAGCCAATCGTCGTCCGCGATCAGGATCCGCGGGGGGCGATTGAAGATCTCCTTCAGGTCCATGGGGGCGAGTTCCAGCCGCTCACTCCTTTATAGTACAGCAAAGTGCCTTGCAGGCACCTATCAAATCCATTGCAGACCATACCCGGCGCGCAGCGGCCACCCGGGTGGTGGCCGCGAACTGTCTGGTTTGGCTCCCCGCCGGTGTGAGGGATATCGGGCTACTCGATTTTCCCGGTGGCGATGGCCATCTTGACCTCGCCCACCGCCTTGGTGACCTCGATCTCACGCGGGCAGGCATCCGTGCAGTTGTAGATATCATGGCAGCGCCAGATGCCCATGCGATGGTTCAGGATCTTTAAACGTTCCGGGCCTGCCTGGTCTCGGCTGTCGAAGATGAAGCGATGGGCCTGCACGATCGCCGCCGGACCCACGTATTCTCCGCTGGCCCAGAAAGACGGGCAGGAGGTGGTGCAGGCGGCGCAGAGGATGCACTTGGTGGTGTCGTCGAAGCGGGCGCGCTGCTCGGGCGTCTGGAGACGCTCCCGCTGCGGCGGGGGGTCGTCGTTCACCAGGTAGGGCATCACCGTCCGGTAGTGCTCGAAGAAGGGCTCCATGTCCACGATCAGATCCTTGATCACCGGCAGGCCGAGGATCGGCTCCACGGTGATCTTGGTGCCCACATCCTTCACAAGCACCTTGCACGCCAGCCGGTTCACTCCGTTGATGCGCATGGCGTCCGAGCCGCAAATGCCATGCGCGCACGAGCGCCGGTAGGAGAGCGTGCCGTCCTGATACCACTTCACGCGGTTGAGCAGATCGAGCACCTGGTCATTGGGCTCGGCTTCCACCGTATAGGTCTCATAGTGAGGCTTCTTGTCGGTCTCCGGGTTGTAGCGCAGGATGCGAAGCGTAACCTCCATGACACCTCTCCTAGTACGTGCGCTCCTTAGGCTTGAAACGCGTGATCGTCACGGGCTTATAGCGCAGTGAGACGCCTTTCCAGTCGAGATAGGCCAGCGTGTGCTTCAGCCAGCGTTTGTCATCCCGTTTGGGGAAGTCCTCGCGGGCATGTGCCCCGCGGCTTTCCTTCCGCGCTAGCGCCGACACCGCCGTGACCTCCGCGATATCCAGCATGCAACCAAGTTCCCAGGCTTCTAGCACATCGGTGTTGAAGATGTGCCCGGGGTCGCCGGCCCGGACATGCCGGAAGCGGTCCTTCAGTTCGCGGATCTTCTCGAGCGCCTCTTGCATGCCCTCCTCGGTGCGGAAGACGCTGACGTGGTCGAACATGGCCACTTGCATCTCGCGGCGGATATCGGCGGCCACCTCGGTGCCATCCGCGCTGCGCAGCGCCTCTAGCTGCTCGCGCACGTAGGCCTGAGGATCCTCCGGCAGGGGTGTGAAATCGACCCCTTGGGCGTATTCTGCGGCGCGGATGCCCGCTTCCTTCCCAAAGACGACGATGTCCAGGAGCGAGTTGGTCCCCAGGCGGTTCGCGCCGTGGACCGAGACGCAGGCCACCTCGCCGGCTGCATACAGCCCGGGCATGATCTTGTTTTCCTCATCGATCACCACATGGCCATGCATATCGGTAGGAACGCCACCCATGGCGTAGTGGGCGGTGGGCTGCACAGGCATGGGTTGCATGACCGGATCAACGTCCATATAGGTGCGGCAGAAATCGATGATGTCCGGCAGCTTGGCGAGGATATCGGCGGCGGTCACACGATACGGGCTGCCATCCGGGAAGGTGCGTCCATCGATCTGGGCGTACTTGTTGACTGTCTCGGGGCGCACATCCAGGTAAAGATAGCGTTGCCCGCCGATACCGCGCCCCTCGCGCATTTCCAGGTACATCGCCCGGCTCACTACATCGCGTGAGGCCAGGTCTTTCACGGTAGGGGCATAACGCTCCATGAAGCGCTCGCCCTCATCGTTGATGAGCACGCCACCCTCACCACGCACCCCCTCTGTAATCAAGATGCCCATGCGGTAGATACCGGTGGGATGGAATTGGAAGAACTCCATATCCTCCGCCGGGATGCCACGGCGCATCGCCACCGCCACGCCGTCGCCGGTGTAGGAATGGGCATTGGATGTGATCTCCCAAACCCGGCCCCAACCGCCGGTGGTGAAGATCACCGCTTTGGCATGGAAGGTGTGCAACTCGCCGGTCGCCAGTTCGACCGCCACCACCCCACAGGCCACGCCATCCCGCACCAGCAAGTCGAGCACCTGGAACTCATCGAAGAAGGTGACATTGTTCTTGATGCACTGCTGATAAAGAGTCTGCAGGATCATGTGTCCTGTGCGGTCTGCGGCGTAGGCCGCCCGGCGCACGGGCTTGCCAGTCTCGTTGTTAGTATGGCCGCCGAAGGGACGCTGAGCGATGCGACCTTCCGGCGTGCGGTTGAAGGGCAGCCCCATGTGCTCCAATTCGTAGACCGTGTCGACGGCCTGCTTACACATAAACTCGATGGCGTCCTGGTCGCCCAGGTAGTCGCTGCCCTTTACGGTATCGAAGGTATGCCATTCGGGGCGGTCATCCTCTTCGCTGCCCAAGGCGGCCCCCACGCCGCCCTGTGCCGTCCCGGTGTGAGAGCGAACCGGGTAGAGCTTGCTCAGCACCGCCGTCTTGGCACCCTTTGAGGCATAGATGGCGGCCATCAGCCCGGCCCCGCCCCCGCCCACGATCACGACTTCATATTCATGCTGCATGGATAGATCTCTCCCGTACAGTGCCCGGCGGATTTATGAAGCCAGGATGACATAGATGGCGACGATTAAGGCCCCCACGAGTATCACGAGCAGCAGGAAGCGTAACACGGCTATCAACAATGAGTTTTGGATGTAGTCCTCGAGCACCCTGCGCAGCCCGTTCACTGCGTGCACGGCGGCCAAGAAGATCATCACCATGCTGTAGATTTGCCAAAAGGCGTTCGACCAGCCCAGGCTTACATCCGGGATATCACTGTTGACCACGTGGTTAGGGTTGGGGAAGAAGCTCCAGCGCAGGAAGGAAGGCATGTCTAGGTAACGCCTCCCGCCCAACGAGAATGCCATCCCCATGCTTATAGCACCGAAGATCATCAATACTAGCCCTGAGATGCGGGTGAAGAGCCACATGCCGTATTCAAAGGCACCTGCGGAGCGCACTGGCCTTGGTGATCGCATTAGCAACCTCCCCTCCCGTCTCACACCCCGGCCAGGGTGTTCTGCACCATGAAGTAGACCGGCAAGCCGTAGGCTGGAAAGAAGAGGATCCACTGCAGCCAGACCAGCTCGCGCTCAAAGCGGATGAGCGCCGGGAACAGGTCCATCACGGCCAGCCGCGACCCGTTCAGGGCGTGGAAAAGCACGCAAAAATAGACGAATATCTGGAACGACCATGACTCGTAGATGGTATTGATGGCAAAGGCCACATCCGAGCCGAACTGCTGGCCAAAGAACGAGACGACGACATGCGTTCCGGCGAAGAGTAGGATGCCCAGGCCGGAGATGCGATGCAAGAGCCAGTTGAGCATGCCCTCCTTGCCCTTGTAGCGCAGCGCCGCCCCAAGGCTCACACGTCGACTGAGGGCCATATTGCCTCCCATGCGATAGGGTGATCGCCTCGAACATCGCCCATTATAGCGGTTTGCTGGGCCATATCACCAGCGACGCCTATCCATGTTTCTGGAGCCAGATTTCCTATCCTCTGGCTGGGCGGCTGTATGCTATTCATCACTTCTTGCCTCGCTTCAGCATGCGGTAGAATAGGCAGCATCAGCGATGTCCTTGGTGGGGGGGCGGCGTGAGTCGCCCCCTCGCGCATCCTGGAGGTTGTACATGGCCGGCGACTCTCACGATCATGGCCTCAGCCGGCGTGGCTTCGTGGCAGGCATGGTGGGGTTCCTGGGCGGCATCATCTCGGTGCTTATCGGCATCCCGGCCATCGGCTACTGGCTGGCGCCGGGGCTTAAATCCTTCCGGGCCACACGGGACGAATGGGTGCCGCTGGGGCTGGTTGAGGACCTGACGCCAGGGGAGCCCAAGCTGTTCTCCTTCACACGCACAAAACAGGTTGGCTGGGAACGCACCGCTCAGAGTTACGGCATCTATGTCATCAAGAAATCGGACGGCTCCCTGGATGTCTTCTCCAACATCTGCACCCATCTCAGCTGCCGCGTGAGTTGGAAGGAGGACATGGGTATCTTCCAATGTCCTTGTCATGACGGACGTTTCGCCAAGGACGGCTCGATTATCTCCGGTCCCCAACCACGGCCGCTAGACCGCTTTGAATACAAGGTCGAGGATGGCACGCTGATGATTCACCTCACGGAGGCCTGACGTGGCTGCTCGATGGTTCGCCTGGCTGGACGAACGCCTGGGGCTCAAGGCCATCTACGACGTAATTCTGGACCGTAAAGTCCCCAAGGTCAACTGGCTCTTCACGCTGGGAAGCTCCACTCTCTTCCTGGCGCTTGTTCAGGGAGCGACAGGAATATTCCTCACCGTCTACTATGTTCCCCACCCCGAGCAGGCCTACGAGAGCATCAACTACATCATGAATGAGGTCGCCTTCGGATGGCTGATCCGGGGCATCCACCATTGGGGTGCCACTCTGATGGTGATCACCGTCTTCCTGCATATGCTGCGCACCTTCTTCTACGGCGCCTACAAATACCCACGCGAGGTCACCTGGATCACCGGCGTGCTGCTGCTGCTGGGGACCCTGGGCATGGGGTTCACCGGCTATCTGCTGCCCTGGAACCAGCGTGCCTACTGGGCGACCACTGTAGGTACCTCGATCACCGAAACGATTCCCTTCATTGGCCCTTTCATCAACCGGGCTCTACGCGGCGGCACCGACCTCACTACGCTCACGCTGGTGCGGTTCTTCAGCGCCCATATCTGGATGCTGCCCGCGGCCCTAATCGGCCTTGTCGGCGTGCATATCTACCTGGTCATCCGGCTGGGTATCAGCCATGTCCCCAGCCAGGACGAATAGGAGCGCCATCGTGGAAGCGGATCCCAAAGAGCAATACAAGGAGCGCTACGAGCGCGCCAAGCAGCACGGCGTGAAGTTCTTCCCCGAGATCATCTATAAGGACCTGATCGTCTCGTTTGGGATCTTCATCCTGCTGCTCGGCCTGGCGACCTTCGTGGGCGTGAAGCCCGAACCGCCGGCTGATCCCAACGACACCAGTTATATCCCCCGGCCCGAATGGTACTTCCTCTTCCTGTTCCAGCTCTTGAAATACTTCCCGGGCGCGATCGAGTGGGTCGGCACCACGATCGTCCCCTTTGTGGCCGTCCTGGCTTTGCTGCTGCTGCCGTTCTACGACCGCAGCCCCTTCCGCCATTGGAGCCGCAGGAAAGTCGCCATCAGCCTCATGGGGGTCAGCGTGATTGGCATTGTCGTGCTCACCATCCTGGCTGCGGTCACCACGCCTCCCCAGGAGGAGTTCACCTTGGCCGACTCGATCAGCGAACAGATTGTGCTGGGGCAGGATCTGTACGGCCTGCACTGCGTCGAATGTCACGGGGCCGAGGGTGAGGGCGGGGAGATCACCACCGTGGAGGGCCTGGAGGGCGTCGTGGTGGCGCCGCTCAACGCCCCCGATTTCATCTATACCCGCACGGATGAGACCATCTTCAACGTCATCGACTATGGCCAGCAAGATTTGGGCATGCCCCCCTTCGGATTGGCCTATGGGGGCGAACTGCAGCGCGGCGAGATCGAGTGGATCGTGACCTTCATGCGCTATACCTGGGACGACCGGGTCGAGATTCCTGAGGAAGCGCTCGCGGCCGGCGCCGTGCCGGAGCTGGGTCCGGACGAGATTCCCACCTACACCGTCCATATCGAGTCCATCGTCCGCCGCACCTGTCTCTCCTGCCACCGTCCGGGCAAGAAGAACAACAACTATCTGATGCGCGATTACGACGAGATCATCAAAAGCGGGGACAACGCGCCCAATCTGATCGCTGGCGATCTGGGCAGCAATCTCATCCGCATGTTGCACCGTGAGGAGATCGACGCCGGCGGCCCCATGCCGCCCTCCAAGCCGCTGCGCGAGGAGTGGATCGAGGTTTGGGAGCGCTGGGTTCTGGCAGGAATGCCGGAGACGCCCGAGGACTTGCCAACCCCCGCCCCCGCCGCTCCCGCAGAAACACCCACCGAACCGGCGCTCACGCCCACGCCGTAGATCGCAGCCAAGTTGCGAAGCCAGCCCTCCGAGGCCTTGCAGGCCTCGGAGGGTTTTTCTTATCCGGTGGGGGGAGTCAGGGCCAGCGCCGGAATGTCAGACCGTCCAGGCGCTCTCCCTCCGCAAGGGAGATGGGGATATGCTGCGGTTCGAGGGCGGGCTGGCCGGGATCGTGCACCAAACAATAGCGGCCGGGGGGCACGCGGCGAATCCGGAAGCTTCCATCACTCTGGCTCGAGCCCTCCCACAGCGTCGCTCCACCCGGACAGCGCCCGATCTTCAAGAAGAAGCGCTGCCCCGGGAGCGGGCTCTCACCTGGCTTATCCCAGGTTCCATCGTCGTCGGCGTCCACGAAGACCCATCCGTTGATCTCGCCTGGCTCGGGAGTCGGGCTGGGCGGCGGCGTTTGCATGGGCAAATGGTCCGTCGAGCCGCTCACTTTGGCATATCGCGCCCAAAGCCAGCAGACACCGCCGGGTCGGTCCGGATTCGCCACAAGCCAGTATCCGGGGATGCTGCTGCGGGCAACGATCTCGGTGCGCTCGCCCACGAGCAAGGCCCCCAGATACGCATAGGCCCGCCCGGGCCCGCTCCGGCAATTAGTGTCCACGCTCACTTCGATCGTTGGTGGTTCGGCGGTGGGCGTTTGCGTGACGGTGGCCGTGGCCGTGGGTGGTGCCGGTTTGAGCGTGGCGGAAGGAGTGGATGCCAGCGCAGTGGCCTCATCCGCCGTCTCGCGCAGGCGGACAAGCGTGGCCTCGGCTACGGCATCGAGCGCCGCGGCGGTTTGCGTGGCTGCGGAGGCCTCATCCGAGAGCGGTGGCTTCCCACAGGCTGCCACAAGCGGGGCCGCACTAAGCAGCGCTAGAAGGGGAGCGAGGCAAAGGCGATCGATTCTCAATGGTCGCTTGCGAGGGCGCACGATGCGTCTCCCCTCCACCTTGCACTTGCCCCTACTGTGTGACGCCGCCCAGATCGCCCAGGTGGGCCTGGAGTCTTCGCAGGTGCGGCACTTCCAATCTCAGCCGATCGGCACGGGCCAGCGCCCGTCGTAGCCGTTGCGGTGCGCTGCGTCCCCCGGCCTTGTGGGCTCTGGCCTTTTCAAGGTGGGCGAAGACCTCATGCAGCAGGTCCTCGCGCGGCAGCGTCTCCCTTGCGAGTCGTTCCACAAGCTCAACCACTTCGTTGGCGATTGCTTCCGTGGTGTCCGCGTGACGATCTAGCAAATCGGCGATTCTCTCGCCCCCAAGCAGGCCGGCGAGGTTCATGGTCAGGATGTAAGCGTACTTCAACGCCAACTCGTAGTGGAGTGCCTCCGCGCTGGTGAGGAGGCGGGCGGGGATTTCCAGCGTGTCGAGGGCCCGCACGATGAGCTCCGCCTGCGGGCCGTACACGGGCGAGGGGATTGGGGCTTTCACGGGCTGACGGTGCTTCTTCTCGAACCAGACCACGGCCACGGTGGGATCGGAGATTGCGTGGGTCTCCCAGTCGCGCGGAAGCAATTCATTCTGGAGGAGTCCCACACACCGCTTCCAGGAGGGTGGCATGTTCTCGAGCACGGGGTGCAGGTCGTCCTCCCCCACGGCGACCAGCGCCAGGATTGGCTCTGGCAGTTCTTGCTCCACCTCGCCCATCTCGACCCCCCGAGTGATGGGAACCACAGGGTGGCCCAGGCGCAGGAAGCCGCGCGCAAAGACGCCCCCCAGTTGGCCTATGCCGATGAGGACAACGGGTGCTTTCACTGGATATCCTGACCCGTCGGCGCACCGCCCACGGCGGTGATTATACCCGGGGCTGCCGCCCGGGATCTGGCAGCCCTGTGCAAAGGCCCCGAACCGGCAGTTGCGCTCACGGCAAATTGGCCTATAATGGTATAGACCAGTATTTACTTAAGGTGAGCCCGCATGCGCCTTAATGCCCGAAGCTCGGTTCCTCTATACCTCCAATTGCGGAATATTCTTCTCAAGCGCATTAATACAGGCGAGCTGTCACCGCACGAGCGCCTCCCCTCTGAACGCGAGTTGGTCCAACAATTTGGCATCAGCCGCATGACCGTCCGGCGCACCCTGCAGGACTTGGTCCAGGAGGGGATTCTATACACCCGAGTGGGCAAGGGCACATTTGTCAGTAACGTCCACTTTGAGCAGAACCACGTTCTTACTGGCTTCACCGAGGAAATGCAGCGCCTCAGACAGGATGTCTCAAGCCAGGTGCTGGAATTCATCATCATCCCAGCTGCCAATCACCTGGACGAGGAACTCGGCGTCTCTCCTGGAGCCGCTCTCTACCGGCTGAAGCGCGTTCGTTTTGCCAATGGCATCCCTATGGCCCTAGAGACAGCTCACATCCCCCAGAGCCTTTGCCCGGGCTTGGAAGCACATGATTTCTCCCATGAATCGCTCTATGAGGTCCTGCGTAGTAAGTACGGGCTCCGATTGATCAACGCGCAGCAGACGATTGTGGCCACGCTCGCTGACGAAAGAGAGCGCCGCCTTTTCAAGATCAAACATCCCGCTGCGGTGCTTCGCATGAAACGCCGTACATGGACGGACCGGAATCTCATCGCCGAATATGTGGAATCCGTATACCGCGGCGATCTCTATAATCTGCGTGTGCGCCTGAGCGCGGAGTAGATTGCCGCTCTATGGACGAGACCAGGAGAGGTCCAATATGCTGAAAATACTGACCGCCTGTGGGGTGGGCATGGGCTCAAGCCTGCTCCTTAGGATGCACACCGAGGACGTGTTGAAAGAGATGGGTGTGGAGGCCAAAGTGGAGGCAATCGACGCCTCCCAGGCAAGGGGCGCGCGCGCCGATCTCATCCTCACCTCACCAGCCCTTGTAGAAACATGCTCGGGCGGTCAGGCGGAAGTGCGGGCAATCAAGAGCTTCCTGGATAAAGCGGAGATACGCCGGGTCCTAGAAGAGTTTCTTGCCCAGCGGTGATGCCCGCTTATCCGGCCTGCACGCGCGCTCAGAAAGGAGGGCCAATCGAGAGAGAACGAACCTCAGGGCGAAGCAGCAAGATCTAGTACAAGCGGGCCCTTCGGGCCCCAACGGCATAAATCACCCAAAAGAGAGAGGCAACATGGAGACCTTGCTGGCAATTACGAAATGGTTGGCCGATAACATCTTCAGCCAGCCCGCGTTGTTGGTAGGTCTAATCGCGCTAGTAGGATTGGTGGCTCAACGCAAATCCTTCAGCGATGTCGTCACTGGATCGCTGAAAACCGCGGTTGGATTCCTCATCATGGCGAAAGGCGCCGACATCGTCGTCGATGCGCTTCTTCAATTCACCCCCATTCTTCAAAGCGCTTTTGGCATGGAACAAAGCCTCCTGGCGGCCTTCGGCGGCGCAGGCCTCGGCGAGTTGATGTCCAACCATGGTGGAACAGCCGCTTTGATCATGACGTTTGGCTTCCTGCTGCACGTGATCATCGCTCGCTTCACGCGCCTTAAGTACATCTACCTCACCGGCCACCTGATGTTCTGGATCGCGCTGGTGCTGGTCGCTGTCCAGCTGGAAGTCAACCCGGCGGCCAGCACGACCCAGATGGTCGTGGCCGGCTCTATCATCATCGCCATCTACTGGTCCCTGCAGCCGGCGCTCACCCAGGGCTTCATGCGCAAGATCACCGGCGGCAACGAGCTTGCACTCGGCCACACCTCGGCTTCCACTGCATGGCTCTCGGGTCTTATCGGGCGCTACGTCGGCAAGTCCGAGGACAGCACCGAGGACCTCAAGCTGCCGGCCTGGCTGAGCTTCTTCCGTGATGTCACCGTCGCAACCGCTGTGGTCATTGGCATCGTTGTGGTCATCGCCGCTCTGTTCGCAGGTCCAGGCGCCGTTGACTCGGGCAGCCTGAACTATCTCGTCTTCGCAGCCTTGCAGGGCCTGACCTTCGCCGTCGGAATCGCCGTGCTGCTCCAGGGCGTGCGCATGGTATTGGGCGAGATCATCCCCGCCTTCCGCGGCATCGCCATGCGGATCGTTCCCGGTGCGGTTCCGGCCCTGGACTGCCCTATCGTCTTCGACTTCGCTCCCACCGCAGTGTTGGTGGGCTTCCTCTCGGCGTTCGTCGTCTTCATCATCTGCATGGTGATCTTCGGGGCCATCGGCTGGGCGGTCATCGTTCCGCCGATGATCATGCTCTTCTTCCCCGGAGGCACCTGCGGTGTGTTCGGCAACGCCACCGGCGGCGTGCGCGGCGCCATCCTAGGTGGAGCGATCCTGGGCTTGTTCCTGGCCTTCGGTCAAGCCATCACCACGCCCATGCTGAGCACCACCTCGCCGGAGTTGGCTCAGCTTGCAGATCCCGACTGGTACCTCATCATCTGGATCTTCAAGCCCATCTTCAGCCTGTTTTCAGGCCTGTTCTAGGCCTGACCACTGGCAGGATCACCGGCCGGGAATGCCGGCCGGTGATCCTCCTCACACCACTGGAAAGATGCCATGCTAACGCTGACCTTTGGGAAGCAGCTATTCTCCGCCGTTCACGAGATCCAGGATTTGATCTTACGGGATGAGGCTGGGAATCTGGCCAAGGCCGCCCAGCTACTCGCTGATAGCATTGCACAGGGAGGCGTCCTGCACGTCTTCGGCGCCGGTCACTCGCACCTCTTTGCCGAGGAGCTCGCCTTCCGCGCCGGAGGCCTGGCGCCAGTCAACCCTATCTTGGACATCGGCTACACACTGATTGGGGGCCCTCCCTCGCGCAGCACTCGCCTGGAACGCCTTGAAGGATATGTCGAATCGGTGCTCGACGGCTATGACCTGCGCCCGGGCGAGGTATTCATCGTTATGTCTCAATCTGGGCGCAACCCCGGCCCTGTGGGCGCTGCATTGTATGCCAAAGCGCGCGGTTTGACGGTGATCGCCGTCACCTCCGTCTCCCAATCCAAGAGTCTCCCCAGCCGGCATAGCAGCGGCAAGCGTCTCTTTGAGATCGCGGACCTGGTCATCGATAGCCATGTTCCCATAGGCGACGCGGCCATTGAGCTGCGACCAGACCTGCCCCGTGTAGCGCCTCTCTCCACCATTATTGGCGCCACCATCCTTCAGTCGATCGTCGCCGAAGTGGCGGGGCTTCTCGTTGAGCGCGGGTTTGAGCCACCCATCTGGGTCAGCTCAAATGTTGAGAGTGGCGATGAACACAACCTCCGTATGGCCGCCCAGTATCCATCCAGACTAAAGGCCTTCTAGCCGATGGAATCGTCCAGGCCGGAATCTCCCCGCGGGATCACACCTTGGGTGGAGGAGCGCTGCGTGCGAGCGCAGGTAAACGCCCCGGATTGGCAGGCCGCGGTCCGGGCAGCGGGCAATTTGCTTGTATCGGCTGGCATCGCCGATCCGCACTACATCGAGGCCATGATCAGAACCGCCAAGGAATTGGGGCCCTACATTGTCATCGCCCCGGGCGTCGCCTTACCGCATGCCCGGCCCGAACAAGGCTGTCTCCGCACAGGCTTCGCTGCCATCAGCCTGGACCCTCCCATCCCTTTTGGTAATCCAGACAACGACCCCGTCTCCCTTGTCATTGCGTTCGCGGCCAAGGACCATCAAGCCCATATCTCCGCGCTGGCCAGTCTGGCTCGCGCCATCTCGGACCCACATATCCGGGAGCAAGCCGCCAGCGCCGAGGACGATTCGACACTAGCATCCCTGCTCAACGGCACTTTCCCTCCTGCATCTACCTAAGGCCTGATCCACCAGGCTTCCCTCTCTCCCACGCCTAGACGGTACCTCGCCTTCCGCACCATGTTCAGGTCTCTGGCCTCTGTGTCCTGTCGACAGCGCCCCTCGTTGACAGTATGATCAAAGGCAGACCTTGGAGGCTCGTTGCCCATGTTGCGTAAACCCCACCAGCCCGGCCTGCTATGCCTGCTGTCGGTCCTGCTGGCGCTCGCCTCGCTGAGCGCGGATCTGGCTGACGGTGGCTGGGAGCCGGTGGCCAAGGGCGTGGATTATCGTGCCTTCAAACTTCCGGGGCCAGTGCGGGCCTTCGTCGCCCGCATGGCCCGCGCCGACTCCACCCTTACCCTCGACACAGCCATCGCCCGCGGCAGCCTGCTGGATGGCCCGGAAACCGTGGCCCAGATGGCCGTCCGATACGATGACAGCCTGAGCGCATGGGACGGCACCTGGGACGCCAGGAACGAAGTGCTGGTGGCCATCAACGGCTCCTTCCACGATCCTGAGACGGCGCGGCCGTTCGGCGGCTTGATCCAGTCCGGCTGGTATCTGCGTCAGTACGACCCCCTCGGCGGGGCCAGCGGTTTGGTGTGGACACGCGACCGCCAGATCTTTCTAGGCGGCTGCCTCTCGACCCCTGAGGAAAGCCAGCGCCTGCTCAACCTTACGCGAGGCACCAGCCTTCACTTGGATGGGTTGAACCGCCGCGGCGGGAATGAAGTCCTGCTACTCACGCCGCAATTCGACCCCTTCAGTCCGGGAGGCAGTAGCCGCATAGAAGCCCTCATCGAAGTGACTCGTCCCGTCGGTCTGCAGACAGAAGAAGGGTATGTGCTGGGAATCGTCCGTCAGGTTCGCCAAGCCGAAGGGGGCATCCCCATCCCCTTCGATCACGTCGTTGTCACGGGGCGCGGAGAGGCAGCTCAGGCCATTGCCCAGTCCTTGCAGGTCGATGATATCGTTGGCTTGAGCCTCTCGGTCCGTTCCTACGACGAGGCCTGCCGACACCCATTAGAGCAGGGCTGGCCCCGCGCCTACGCTGCGCTCAGCGCCGGGGACATCTTGCTGCGGGATGGCAAGATCCCATCTTGGGACGGCCTCGGCCCGACGACCCGGCATCCGCGCACGGCGGTCTGTTTCAACGACGAGTGGGTCTTCTTCGTCGTAGTCGACGGGCGCGATGACGCCTACAGCCGCGGCATGACCCTGCCACAGCTGGCCTCCTTCTGCAAGGACCGGCTCGAGGCAAGCTGGGGCGTCAACCTGGATGGCGGGGGGTCATCGACCCTTTGGGTCAAGGGGCAGGTGAAGAACCAGCCCTCCGACGGCAACCCTCGCGCCGTCGCCAATGCGCTCATGATGGTCGCCCTCCATCCCATCGAGCGCTCTGAGCGCTTCTTGCCCGGCTCGCGCGTGATCACCAAGCAAGCAACCAACGTCTACCTGGGCCCCGGAACACAGTTCGCCGCCATCGCATCGGTGGAGGAGGGATCGCCGGGCATGATTGCCTTTCATCTCAACCGTCTCAACGGCGTGTATGCCAAGGGTAGCTATTGGTGGCGGGTCGATTTCGGAGGGCTTGCCGGCTGGGTCAGCGATGAGGGCCTGGGTGCCGCCGAATAACTCCCCACGGATGCCCTCGCCGCGATTTGACTCTACTCCGCTCTCATCATAGGATTAAATACGTACAGCCTACGGGTCATAGGGGGCGACCATGGCCCAACCACGTCCTCTCCACGCCCCGGCACGGCCTTCGCTGTTTGCCGGGTTCTTCATTCTATCCCTCGCCACCATCGGCATGTGGGACGCCGGTGCCCCGCGTTTGCAAGCTCAGGCGACACCTTCACCCACTCACCACCATAGCCAGACCCCCACACAAGCGCCATCCTGGACAGAAACTGGAACAGCCACGGAGATCTCTTATCCCGCCGCTTCAGAGACTCAAACACCCAGTCCCCCACCCGCATCGACACAAGCCCCATCTCTCACCGCAACACCCACCATAGCCGGTACGCAAACCACATCCCCAACTCCATCTCGAACCCCGACGCCCACGCCCACGCCGACCCCTCCGGCAGCGCCTTCCCCTCGCCCCACGGCTGTCCTACCAGGGTCGGTTCTGATCAGCGAAGTGGCCTGGGCTGGCACGCTGGCCTCCGCCTACGACGAGTGGATCGAACTGCACAATCCCGGGCCCGAGCGCATTCATCTCGAGGGGTGGAGGCTCATATCCCAGGACGGCGGCCTGCAGGTCACGTTGGGAGGTGTCCTTGGCCCTTATGGATTCTTCTTGCTCGAGCGAACCGATGACACGACTGTGGCGGATATCGCCGCCGATCAGATCTACACCGGAAGCTTGAGCAATGGCGGCGAGACGCTCCTGCTCCTGGACCCCGTCGGGAACCGCATCGATTCGGCCAATGCCGGTGGCGGCGGCTGGCCCGCCGGCTATTCCTCCTCAAGAGCCAGCATGGAACGACGAGGCGGGGACGACCGGCCGGGAAATTGGGCCACGTTCCCTGGCACCGGCGGCAATGGACACGACGCGGGCGGCAATCCGATACTGGGTACTCCCCGCCAGCCAAACGCCATCTGGTACCCCACCCCAGCCCCCACCACCGCTGTCGCGGCGACTCCCTCCGCAACAGGAACGTTCACACCCAGCCCCAGCGCCAGCCCCACCCCCTCCTCCACCCCCACTCCGCCCTCTGCACAGCCAAGCCCCCGGCCAACGGCCGTGCGGCCGCGCTCCGTTCTGATCAACGAGGTGGCCTGGGCAGGGACGCTGGCCTCCGCCAACGACGAATGGATCGAGCTGCACAACCCCGGGCCTGAGCCCCTCCCTCTTCAGGGTTGGACGCTGAGCGACGGGGACGACCTGCACATTCTGCTCACGGGGACAATTCCCGCACGGGGCTTCTTCCTCCTCGAGCGCACGGACGACCATACAATCGCCGATCTCCCTGCCGATCTCATCTATCATGGCTCGCTCCGCAACAGCGGGGAGTGCCTCGAGCTTCGTGATGCCCGTGGAGCCCTTGTGGACACGGCGAATGCAGATGGTGGCGGCTGGCCTGCGGGGGACCCCGTCTCCCGGGCCAGCATGGAACGGCGCGGCGGCGAGGATCGGGGCGGCAATTGGGCCACCTTCAACGAATATCGTGGCCGCGGCCACGACACGGCCGGAAATTCTATCCCGGGGACGCCTGGAGGCCCCAACTCGATCCACTTCCCCACACCTGTGCCGACATGGTTTCCGGGAAAGGTCGTCATCAACGAGGTTCTAATTCGGCCCCACTACGACTGGGAGGGGAAGGGCGGCGTCACGACCGGCGACGAGTTTATCGAGCTCTATAACATCGGCCCGAGAGCTGTTGACCTGAGCGGCTGGGCCCTGGACGATGTCGAAGCAGGTGGCTCCTCCCCTTACGAACTCCCTCCCCGCGTCCTGCGCCCGGGAAGCTACGCCGTCTTCTTCCGCTCCCGCACCCGCATCGCCCTGAATGATACCGGCGACACCGTCCGGCTCCTGGCGCCCGATGGCCGGGTTGTGGACCAGATCCAGTATCTACGGGTGCGGGCCTATAACCTATCGTTTGGCCGCCTGCCCGATGGTTCAGGCGGCCTATACTACGGATTGTGGCCAACCCCCTATGCCCCTAACCGGCTGTTCGTAGAGACTCTTCCCAAGCCACCGCTCCTGAGCGGCGCGACTTGCCAGGAGCGCCCTCCGTATGGACTACGGCTGCCCCGCATCGCCCGGCTTCCTTCTCTGTTCCCCCGCTGGCGTTGCTCCGGCTGGCTCTTCTGCCCCAAGCCGCCGCTCCCGCCCCAGGCCAGGGAACCAACCTCGCAAGCTGGCCCCGTTAGTACCGGCGGCTGGCACCAGCGCTAACAATCACTTAAGGCCCGCCGAGTACAATTCAGATATGGCAGATTCAAGCACAACGAAGACGTTCAGGCCCAGAAAGCGGCCTCGGCGTACCCCTCACTCCAGGACCCGGTCGGGTGGTTCAGGGCTAGCACTGCGTCCATACCGACTGCGGGACGGATGGATCACATGCATCCTTGCTGGCGGGATGGTCGATTACGCCTTGTGTGAGCTGGGAGCCCAGATCGTGGAAGCCTGGCCGCTCCACCGGCAGGAATCATCCTCCCAAAGAAGGCGCACACATTCAGCTCGGCCTTAGCAATCAGTCGCTTGGCTGCCGGCGCAATATCCCGAACCCCATGTTCCTGAGAATACAGTAAACTTGAGCCGTCTTGATCTCGAGCCTGAGCGCTCCAGTCGCCTAGGATTCGGTGTGCGCCTGACGATCATCAATCAATTCTTCGCTCCTGATCTCGCTCCCACTGGGCAGCTTGCTGCCCAATTGGCAGAGCACCGCGCGGCCCTCGGCGACGAGGTCACCGTTGTCACAGGCTCCGGCGGCTATGTCGGTGCACGTTCGCCAGGCCGCCAAACCCAGAGAGCCGGCCTACGTATACGCCAAATCTGGACCCCAGGGCTCGGCAAGGCTAATTTTCTTACGAGAGTGGCCGACTACGGCGCCTTTTATCTGCTGGCCACGCTTCGCGTTCTGCTTTTGCCCAGGCAGGATCTCTTGTTGTCACTCACGACCCCTCCCTTCATAGCGCTGGCGGCCGCCTTATATAAATTGCTCCACCCGCACACAAAGGTTGTTCTCTGGAGCATGGATTGCTACCCGGAGATGCTCGAGCGCACGGGCATCATCCGCCCCGCCGGATGGATCAGCCGGATGATGCGCAACCTGAACCGCTGGCTGTTCCAGCACTTGGATGGCTTGGTCTGCCCTGACCCGGCCATGAAATCTCTTTTGACGGGACAGTACCCCTCCGCCCATCTCGGAGAGTTTGCGGCGGTCATCCCCAACTGGGAGCCGGGGGAGACCTTCTTGCCCACCGCCCACAGCAAGCCCTGGCGACCGCCCGAGCTCGAGGGAAGGTTTGTGGTGCTCTACATGGGGAATGCGGGCATGGGTCACGATTTCGAGAGTGTCCTGTCGGCGGCCGAGCGGCTGAGGGATGAGCCTATCGCCTTCGCGTTCGTGGGAGGTGGCACCAAGTGGGACTGGCTTCAAGAACAGCGCTCTGTCCGAAACTTATCCAACCTGCACCTGTATCCCTACGTACCAGAAACGTTGCGTCTTCCGGTTCTCGCCACCGGCGATTGCGGATTGATCACCCTCAAAGATGAAGCCTTGGGAGTCATCAGCCCCAGCAAGTTGCACGCCTACCTCGCGATGGGCCTGCCGGTGCTCTATATCGGTCCGCCCGGCAGCAACGTGGACCTCGCCATCGAGCGCTATGAATGCGGGTTGAGCCTGCGCCATGGTGATGTGGATGGGGTCGTATCTTTCCTTCGGGGTCTGCGGCAGGATCGCTCCAATCGCGACTCCTTAGGTGAAAGGGCCCGGCGGGCCTTCGAAACCGCCTTCCACGATGGCGTCGCTCTTCCCGCCTTCGATAAGCTCCTCGAGGGGGTGCTCGAAGCATCGCCCTAGCCCCCGGCGGTTGAAGCCCCAGAGAGGCTCGCTCTGCTATAATTCGCTTGCCATGGCCCTAACCATCGAAGAAGTGCGGCACATCGCCTCCCTGGCCCGGTTGCGCCTGTCTGCGGAGGAGGAGCAACGCTACACCGAGCAGCTCTCGGCGATCCTGGACTACGCAGCACGGCTGCTCGCTGTGGACACCTCCGGGATTCCACCCACAGCCACCGTCCTGCCCCTGCACGCCCCGCTCCGGCGAGACGAGCCCCGGCCAAACCCGCCGCGGGAGAAGCTGCTCGAAAACGCGCCCCAGGTGGAGGAGGGGATGTTCCGGGTGCCGCCCGTGCTCGAATGAGGCCCGCCAAGCACAACGCGCCGCCTTGAGAATACATCCCTGCCTATGACCGATCTCACCGAATTCTCCCTGCATGAAGCTGCTCAGGCATTACGTCGCGGCGACTTCTCGGCGGAGGATCTGACCCGGGCCTGCCTCGAGCGTATTGAGGCGCTGGATCAGCATATCCACGCCTTCCTAGCCCTCACGCCCAATCTATCCCTGAACCAGGCGCGCGCGGCGGACGACCGCCTAAGGGCCTGGAGGAAGTCGCCAGACAGCCCTCTCCCTCCCCTCATAGGCATTCCCATGGCGATCAAGGACGTCCTTTGCATCGAGGGCGTGCCCACCACTTGTGGGTCCCGCATCCTGGAAGGATTCCGGCCGCCTTATACGGCAACAAGCGTAGCGCGCCTGCTGCAAGCCGGTGCGATCGTCTTGGGCAAGACTAACACCGATGAATTCGCCATGGGCTCCTCCACCGAAAACTCCGCCTATGGCCCAACCCATAACCCCTGGGATCTTGCACGCGTCCCGGGCGGCTCCTCCGGTGGCTCCGCAGCGGCGGTCGCAGCACGAATGTGCCCGGCCGCCCTGGGCACCGACACAGGCGGCTCGGTGCGCCAGCCGGCCTCCTTTTGCGGCCTGACAGGTCTGAAGACCTCCTACGGCCGGGTTTCCCGCTACGGCCTGATCGCCTATGGCTCCTCCCTCGACACGGTCGGAGCCCTGGCGAGGTCGGCCCAGGACTTGCTGCCCATCTTCCTGACGATGGCTGGCCGTGACCCGTTGGACTCCACCAGCCTGCCTGACCCGGTACCGCCAATCTCGTTGGAGGGCATCTCGATCAAGGGTTTGAAGATCGGCGTGCCCAAGGAATATTTCATCGAGGGTATGCAAGAAGATGTCGAACACGCAGTGCGGGCCGCCATCGGTGTGTTCGAGGCCAATGGGGCCGAAATCCATGAGATCAGCCTGCCCCATACAGACCTGGCCTTGCCGGTCTACTACTTGATTGCACCCGCGGAGGCCTCCGCCAACCTGGCGCGCTACGATGCCGTCCGCTTCGGCCCACGCGTCGAGGGGCAGGATTTGATCGAGCAGTACTTACTCACACGCGGGCAGCTATTCGGTCCCGAAGTCAAGCGCAGAATCATGCTGGGAACCTACGCCCTTTCTGCAGGCTACTACGACGCCTACTACGGTCAGGCCCAGAAGGTGCGCACCCTCATTCGGCAGGACTTCGAGCAAGCATTCGAACAGGTCGACTTAATCGCCTGCCCCGTGGCCCCAACAACAGCGTTTCGCATTGGCGAGCATGGAGATGACCCGCTCTCGATGTACCTGGAGGATGTCTTCACTCTGCCCGCCAATCTCGCCGGCTTGCCGGGTATGGCTTTCCCGGTGGGCTTCGACAGGGATGGGCTCCCGATTGGAATGCAACTCAACGCCCCTCACCTGGCCGAGGAGCGCCTTTTCCAAGCGACCCATGCCTACCAGAGCGTAACCGAATGGCACCGGAGGCGGCCGGAGCTGTCATGGGAGGATCCAGCATGAAGATCGTAGTCCCTATGGCCGGGCTTGGAACCCGACTGCGGCCCCATACGTGGTCGAAGCCCAAGCCTCTGGTCAGCATCGCTGGCAAGCCCGTGCTCGGGCACGTGATGGATATGCTCGCCTCGTTGCCCAGCCTCGAAGAGGCGGTATTCATCGTCGGCTATCTCGGGCAGCAGATCCGGGAATTCGTGGAAGCCACCTATCCCCAGCTGAAGGCCCGCTACGTGGTGCAGGAGGAGATGCTCGGGCAATCCCACGCCATCTGGCTTGCACGCGAGGGTCTCATGGGCCCCATGTGCATGGTGTTCGTGGATACGATCGTAGAGGCCGACCTGTCGGGTCTGGCTACCGAGCAAGCCGATGCCGTTGCCTGGGTCAAAGAGGTCGACGACCCCCGCCGTTTTGGGGTCGTTCACCTCGCCGAGGACGGCTATGTGCAACGCCTGGTTGAGAAGCCGCAGGATATTCAACATAATCTGGCTGTGGTGGGTCTATATTATTTCAAGCAGGCCGAGCGCTTGATTCAGGCCATTGAAACTCAGATGGACCAGGGAACACAACTCGGCGGCGAGTATTACCTGGCGGATGCCATCAACATCATGCTCGAGGATGGCCTGCGCATGCGGGTGGAGCGCGTGGATGTCTGGCAGGATTGCGGCAAGCCTGATGCGCTCCTAGAGACCAACCGCTACCTTCTTTCCCATGGCCGGGACAATAGCGAAGAAGCCCAGCTGCGGGAGGGCGTGACCGTGGTGCCCCCGGTCTATATTGCAGCGGACGCCCTGGTGACGAACTCTGAAATTGGGCCCTATGCCTCCATCGGCGCCGGGTGCGCGATTCATGGCTCCACGATTCGGGACAGCATCCTCGAGGCTGGCAGCCAGATCGAGAACAGCCATCTCGTCGGCTCCCTGATCGGCCGGAACGCGCGGGTTTCCGACTGCCGTAATCGTCTGAATATTGGGGACGATTGCGTCGTCGATGCGCCGGAGGCATAGCGAGGCCTCGGAGCAGATGGATCCGGGCCAAGCGAAGCGTCCTTCAAACGGGACGTTCATCCTGCGGCCCATGGACCAACCTCCACTGGCCCGCGAAAGGCATTTGCCGGAGGATTCGGAGGGGCGAGATCCCTGAGACCTATGACCGAGATACAGGTGGAATGTCACTCGGGGACAACTTATGCAGAGCGCCCGACCGCTCTCTATTGGGAGGGTGATCGCCTGGAGGTGGAGGAAATCCTCGCTCAATGGCGGACCCCAAGAGGGCGTGTATTTCGCGTCCTGGTGACCGCGGGCCGCATCTTCGAATTGGCATACGAGGAAGCCGTCGACCGCTGGATGGTCAACCCGCGCTGAGCCGCTTCACCGCCATGCGGCAGAGACAAGGAGCAGATATGCGTGAATTCATCGCCCGCCGGATTGCCGCCATCCCACCCTCCGGAATCCGGCGCTTCTTCGATATCGCCGCTACCATGGATGACGTCATATCCTTAGGTATCGGAGAACCTGACTTCATCACTCCCGAGCCGATTCTCAAAGCCGGCGTCGAGTCACTCCAGCGCGGCCAGACTCATTACACCTCGAATTCTGGCATCTACGAGTTGCGCGAGGCGCTCGCAGCCCATCTCGAGCGCCTCTATGGCGTGAGCTATGATCCGGATAGTGAAATTCTGATCACGGTGGGCGTCTCGGAGGCGCTCTATCTGGCGCTGACGGCGATCATCGATCCAGGGGACGAGGTGATTGTCCCCACCCCTTGCTTCGTCTCCTACCAGCCCGAAGTCTTGTTTGCCGGGGGCACGCCTGTCGCCTTCCCCACCCGCGTGGAGGACGATTTCCAGGTCGAGGCCGCCGATCTCGAGGGATATATCACGCCCAAGACAAAGGCGCTGCTGATCGGTTACCCCAACAACCCAACCGGCGCCGTCATGAGCCGCGAGCGCTTGATGGCCATCGGTCGTCTAGCCGAGAAGCATGACCTGCTTGTCATCTCAGACGAGATCTACGACCGCCTGGTCTACGACCACACGCATGTTTGCTTCGCTTCCTTGCCCGGCATGCGCGAGCGCACGGTCACCTTAGGCGGCTTCTCGAAGGATTACGCCATGACGGGCTGGCGCATCGGCTATGCCGCCGCGCCGGCCCCCATCCTAAGCGCCATGCGCAAGATCCACCAGTACACCATCATGTCCGCTCCCACGCCCTCCCAGCAGGCCGCTCTAGAGGCGATCCTGCATGGCGAGGAGCATGTCCAGATGATGGTGGCTGAATACAACCGGCGGCGCAGGCTGATTGTGGATGGACTCAACGAGTTGGGCTTGAAGACTTTCGAGCCTCGCGGCGCCTTCTATGCCTTCCCCTCGATCGAGGCAAGCGGCATGGACGATGAGTCCTTCGCCTCCCGCCTGCTGGAGGAGCAGAAGGTGGCCGTCGTACCCGGCAACGCCTTCGGCGCCGAGGGCCAGTACGTCCGCTGCTCCTATGCCACCGCCTACGAGAAGATCGAAGAGGCGCTGGAGCGCATGCGGCGCTTCATGGAGCGTTATGGCTGACGACCTTCGATTCTCCTCTCCGTTAGGGTTCTGATCCGCCCATGCCCGACGTCCAATTCGAGCCCACCATCGGACTTGAAGTCCACGCAGAACTTCTCACTCGTTCGAAGATGTTCTGCGGATGTGCGGTCGTCGATTCCACCCAAGCTGAGCCCAATACCGCGGTCTGCGAAATCTGTACCGGAATGCCCGGCACTCTCCCTGTCATCAACCAGAAGGCCGTGGAATACGCCTTGCGAGTCGCTCTGGCGCTCCATTGCCGAATCCTGCCCACCAGCCTATTCGCCCGCAAGAATTACTTCTACCCAGATCTTCCCAAGGGCTATCAGATTTCCCAATATGAGCTCCCGCTCGCCGTGGACGGCTGGCTGGATGTGTTCATGCCCGAGGGCGAACGGCGCGTGCGGATCCGCCGGGTACACCTCGAGGAGGACACCGGAAAGCTATTCCACCGCAATGGCTACTCTCTCGTTGACTACAACCGTTCGGGCGTACCTTTGCTGGAGATCGTAAGCGAACCCGACTTGCGTTCAGCCGCAGAAGCCCGCGCCTACGCGCAGGGCTTGCGCTCCATCTTGCGCTACCTGGAAGTGAACAGCGGCGACATGGAAAAGGGCGTGATCCGCTTCGAGGCCAACGTTTCACTGCGCACTGTCGGCAGCGTTCAGATGGGCACGCGCACCGAAATCAAGAACCTCAACTCGTTCCGCTCATTGTCGCGCTCCATCGAATATGAAATCGCCCGGCAGGAGCAGATCCTGCGCAGCGGGGGCGAAGTAACCCAGGAGACTCTGGGATGGAACGAGGAGCGGGAGGTCACCCTTTTGCAGCGCAGCAAAGAGGAGGCCCACGACTACCGCTACTTCCCGGAGCCTGACCTGCCACCGCTTCATATTGATCCTCAATGGATCGAAACCATACGCCAGCAGATCCCCGAACTCCCAGAAGCCAAGAAGGCCCGCTACGTCAAGGCGTACGGCCTCACCCCCTACAGCGCCGGGTTGCTTGCCTCAGATCGCTCCATGGCCGAGTTCTTCGAGATCACCCTCCAGGCCGCTCCCAAGGTGCCTGCCGACAAGCTTGCCAACTGGATCACCGGCGAAGTCTTTGGCCTCCTTAATCAGGCGAACCTTGAAATCGCGCAGACCCGGCTCGAGCCCGGTGCACTGGCCCGCCTGGTCCAATTGGTCGAGTCGGGCCAGATCAATGCCCCGAGCGCCAAGATCGTGCTCCAGAAGATGTTCCACTCAGGCGGCGATCCACAGTCCCTGGTGCAAGCGATGGGGCTTTCGATCATGCGCGACCGCCAAGCGATCGAACAGCTCGTCCAGCAGGTGCTCGAGTCGAACCCTGCCCAGCTTGAAAGCTACCTGGCCGGGAGACAAAGCATTTTCCGCTGGTTATTCGGGCAGGTGATGCGCGCTAGCCAAGGCCGCGCAGACCCCTCCCTATTGCAAGAAGTGCTGCAGGCCGCGCTCGATAACTTGGCCTCCGGCCGATCTAAGAATCCAAACGGTGCAGCGAAGACATGATGCCGCTGCCTGGCGGCATGTCGCCATGCCGCATCGGTGCACCACCCGGGAGACCATCACACTATACCGCAGCAAAAAGGGATGAACCATGAACGCTTTTGAAATGGCACAAGCTCAATTCGATAAGGCCGCCAAGGCCATCAACCTCGACGCCGGCGTCGCCTCGGTACTGCGCTGGCCCATGCGGGAGTTCCGATTCCAGATCCCCGTCCGCATGGACGACGGCAGCATCCATGTCTATTTCGGCTACCGCGTGCAGCACAACGACGCCCGCGGTCCCTCCAAGGGAGGTATCCGATTCCACCCCAGCGAGACGATGGACACCATCCGGGCGCTGGCGATGTGGATGACCTGGAAGTGCGCCGTGGCGGATATTCCCCTTGGCGGCGGCAAGGGCGGCGTGGCCATCGACCCCGCCACCCTAACAACCGGCGAGAAGGAACGTCTTTGCCGCGGTTGGATCGACCAAATCTGGAAGAATATCGGTCCACGCCTCGACGTCCCCGCACCCGATGTCGGCACCACGCCGCAGATGATGGGATGGATGATGGATGAGTACAACAAGCTCATCGGCTCCTATCAGCCCGGAGTGATTACGGGCAAACCCGTCGGCGCGGGAGGCTCGGCCGGCCGCACAGAGGCCACCGGCTTCGGCGTGATCTACACCCTGCGCGAGGCCTTGAAGCACCTCAAGATGGACGCCACCAAATCGACTGCATCCATCCAGGGCTTCGGCAACGTGGCTCAGTATGCCGCCATCGGCTTCGTGGAGATGTTGGCAGGCACGGTGGTTGCCGTCTCATGTTGGGACCATGCGTCCAAGCAACCCTTCACCTACTACAAGCCCGATGGGATAGATCCGCGCTTCTTGCAAAGCATCACCGACATCTACGGCACCATCGATCGCCAGAAGGCCCAGGAAGCCGGCTACATCATCGAGGATGGCGACGCCTGGCTCTCTAAGGATGTCGACATATTGATCCCTTCCGCTCTGGAGGCCCAGCTCACGGCCGATAATGTATCCAGGGTCAGTGAGCGAGTCCGGATTGTCGCGGAGGGGGCCAATGGCCCGACTACACTCGAGGCTGAGGCCGCCCTCGAAGACCGGGGTGTGTTCCTTATTCCCGATTTTCTGTGTAACGCCGGCGGTGTCACCGTCTCGTATTTCGAGGGCGTCCAGAATGATATGAATTACTACTGGAGCAGCGAGGAGGTCCTAAGCAAGCTGGACCAGAAGATGACATCGGCCTTCAATGCGGTTTTGCAGACTTCGAAGGACCACGACGTGAATATGCGCGACGCCGCTTATATCGTGGCGATTGACAGGGTCGTGAAAGCAATGCAGTTCCGCGGCTGGATATAAGCAAAGCTAATGAGCTTGGGAATCCCAGTTGCCCTGTTCTTCCTGGGATTCCCTTTTCTATATTCCCGAATCATCAACATCCTTTGCAATATATATGTATGATTCGTAGTAGCCGTAGGGCCTGTGGAAATGTGAACAAGTCAAGAGACGCGTCGAAGAATGGCCAACGTGGCCAAGATATGGGGGGTGAAGGCTTCAATACCCCTAAATGAGGGGCCGGAGACACGGCTGCCTGTCCACAGGCCCAGCGTGGATGGCTGGGTGAGAAGCAGCCCCTTCCGAAAGGCAGGGGGCCACGAAGCTCGTTTCTTGGGGTATGATGAAAATCTATCCCCAGATATGGGGGCATAATCCATGGATGGGGAGATAGTTTTCCCCAGAAAGTGGACTTTATCCACAGTTCGAGGCGGGTTATCCACAAGGAAGCCAAAGGGTCGAGATGCCCGAAGAGAAGGTTATGGGATTCGCCGAGTTCGCCGGTCGCTGGAGACACGATCTGCAGGCTCTTTGGGAAGATTTGCCGAAAGAGATGAGACAGCAGCTCCGCGAAACGCTTGGTGAACTACCTGGCGACCGGCGGGGCTGGAGGAGGCTCATCCGCCACGCAAGCCAGCAATGGAAATTCGCAACCGGCAGGCGCCACACCGTAGTCATCCTGGGGCCTGCAAATGCAGGAAAATCCACACTCCATAATCAGCTCATTCAGCCCGGAGAGGCGAGAGCGGCCGTGAGCGCAGTTCCTGGCACGACCCGGGAGGCCCAGGCCTCGGACGCCGGCGTCTTCGTCCTGGTGGATACGCCCGGGGCCGATGCTGTGGGTGCTGTGGGAGAGAGAGAACGAGAGATCGCCCTGGAATTGGCGCAACAAGGCGATGTGCTCGTCGCTCTCTTCGATGCCACACATGGAATTCGACAGCCTGAGATCGACCTCTTTGAGTCGATACAGGCCCTGGGCAAACCAACTATCGTGGCGCTCAATAAGATAGACCTTATTGGCAAAGAGCGGGCCACCGTCCTTGGCAAGGCGGCCGCGGCATTGGGGCTGGAGAGCGACGAGGTGCTGCCGCTCAGCGCAAAGAAAGGAGAGGGGATCGCCGATATCCTGCGAGCGGTCGCCAAGAGCGAACCCGAGATCGTGGCGGCTTTGGGCCAGGCGCTGCCAGCGTATCGATGGTCGCTTGCGCAGGTTCAGATCGGCCAAGCCGCGTCTTCGGCGGCGTTCATTGCCATGACCCCGCTGCCGTTTCTGGATTTCATCCCGCTGGTGGGCATTCAGGCAGGGCTCGTACTTGGCATCGGCCGAATTTTCGGCCAGCACATAACCCTGGCCAGGGCGAGGGAATTGCTCGCAGTTTTCGGCGCGGGGTGGATGGGAAGAACGATATTCTACGAGTTGAGCAAGCTGGGGGGTCCACCAGGATGGGCCTTAGCAGCCGCGGTGGCCGCGGGCACTACCGTCGCCATCGGGTATGGCGCACTGATGTGGTTCGACCGCGGGGAACGCCTTCCAAAAGATGCCCTGCAGCGGATGGCGCGGGACGTTTCGAAGACCTTGATTGAGTGGCTCGGAACGATGGGAAGGAGGCGGCCGGGCCGCTCCACACTCAGGGAGAGGCTTCTGGAGGCGCTTGAAGCGACAATGCCGGAGAGAACCGCAAGAGCGGACGAAGGTGTCCAGGACGGCGAGTAACTTGTCTGCGATCCGGGTGTTTCAACAACTGGAGTCCCACAACGGTCTATGTACTTGGGAGGCGCATGCCCTCAAACAAGACTCATCCCCCACTGCTGGTTGAAAACCTGACCTGTCGTTACGAGACCCGCGAGGAGCCGGCGTTGCGTGACGTCAGCTTCACCGCGCAGGCAGGCGAGATCGTCCTCATCGCGGGCACAAGTGGGAGCGGCAAGACCACCCTGCTGCGGTGCATCAACGGGCTCATCCCACGCAGTTATAAAGCTGAGCTCTCCGGGAGCATCCTGCTGAAAGGCCAGGATTACAGCGATAGACCCCTTGCGCAAATCTCGCAGGTTGTCGGCACGGTTCTGCAAGATCCTGAGAGGCAGATCCTGGGCGCCTATGTGCGAAATGAAGTCGCCTTCGGCCTGGAAAACCTGGGAGTGCCGCGCGAGGAGATCATCGCCCGCATCGACGAGACCCTGGCCTATCTCGGCATCGAGGATTTGAAAGACCGCGAAACCTTCACACTCTCCGGCGGTGAGAAGCAGAAGGTCGCACTTGCGGGCGTCATGGTCATGAGGCCAGACATCGTGGCCCTGGACGAGCCATTGGCAAACCTGGATCCAGCCAGTGCCAGGGAGGCGCTGGCGCTTATACGCAGGATGGCCGATGAGGGCAAGACGATTCTCATCATCGAACACCGGGTAGAGGACGTGCTGGGCATCCGCCCCGATCAGGTCATGCTGATGGAGGAGGGGAGGGTCACCTATCAAGGATCGGTTGAAGGGCTGCTCCAGGTGGCGGACTACCGGGCGGTGAAGTTGCCGGCGCCGGTGGTCATCGATCGTGTGGTTCCGGAGGAGGTGGACGCCGCCGCCCGCTCCCGGCCACCGAAGGCCAACCCCGAGGGCAGGCCATTGGTCGAGTTCGAGGGTGTATCCTTCCATTATCCCGGCGGCCCGCCCGTGATCCAAGACGTGAGCCTGGCGATCCGTGAAGGCGACATCATTGGACTGTTGGGTCCGAATGGGGCCGGCAAGACCACCCTCATCAAACACGCTATCGGTTTGTTGAAGCCGGCCGAAGGGCGCGTGCTGCTGGAGGGCAAGGACAGTCACGAGATGACCATCGCTGAAATGGCGCATACCGTGGGCTATGTTTTCCAAAGCCCTCGCCACATGCTCTTTGCCCCCTCGGTCCGGGAAGAGCTGGCTTTCGGGCCGCGGAACCTCGGCTTTGGAGAGCAGGAGATCGAGGAAAATGTGCGCCAGGCGCTGAGCGTGGTTCACTTGCTCCACGAGATGGAGCAATCGCCGCTGGCGCTGAGCTTTGGCCAGCAGAAGCGCGTCACGATCGCCTCGGTGCTGGCCATGCGCAGCGGCATCTTAATCATGGACGAGCCTACCGCTGGCCAGGACCTGGCGAACTACATGAGCTTCATGGACTCCGTCATGGGGTTGCGGTCGGAGAACGGCAGAGAATATAGCTTCTCGGCTATCGTATTCATCACGCACGATGTGGACCTGGCGGTTAGTTACGCCAATCGCGTGCTCTTAATGAGCGAGGGCCGTATTGTGGCCGATGGGCCGCCGGAGCAGGTGCTGGCGGATTTTGGCCTGCTGGAACGTTGCCGGGTGGTGCCCACCTCACTGCTCCAGGCCAACCTCGAACATCTTGACAAGACTGGAGCCTTCATGCGCGCGGAGGCCTTGGGGATGGCCTTGCGGGCTGCGTAAGGCTTGGCGAAGGGAGCGCCTCGTCTGTGTGACGAGATCGATCATATTATAAACGGGAGGGAATGATGCAGAGCAAATATGTTCGTGGGCTGGTTGTCGCTCTGGGGAGCGTCATCGGCCTTGGTGTCCTGCTGTGGCTTGGCGAGCTGATTGCCAACGCCTCCAGCGACGAAGCCTATGGCCTGGCCCTTCAGGGAGCCTGGGGGCCCGGCGGGTGGCTGACTTGGCTGCTGATCGGTGGCGTGGTCTTGTACATCATCTACATACTGTTCGCCGAGGCCGAGATGTTCAAGATCGGCACGCGCGAGGTGGTCATGATGGCCATCGGCGCCGGTCTCTATGGGGTTCTCTCATGGGTATTCAACATTGTGCCCGTGCCCTCGGTGAGCCTGGTCTCGATGCGGCCGGTGGTGGCCATTCCGATCTTCTTCGGCTTCGCATTCGGCCCGACCGTTGGGTTCTTCGTCGGGGCCTTCGGCAACGTGTTGGGTGATGCGCTGACGGGCTGGGGTGTCTTCCCTGTCTGGGATATCGGCAATGGCCTGATGGGCCTGGTGCCCGGCCTGGCCGGTATGTACCTGACGGAAGCAGGGCGTGGCAGGGTGAAGACTCTGCAGTGGATTTCCGCAGCGGTGCTGGCCGTGGCGGTTGTCCTGCCGATCGTCTCGCCCAACATCGTAGATCCCTGGTCGGGC